>NC_010528.1:731250-1462500 GCF_000069785.1 Cupriavidus taiwanensis LMG 19424
TGGCGCGCGGCGGCCTCCAGTGCACGCAGCGCTTGCAGCGGCGGCAGGTGGACGGGGCGTGTGGAAGCTCTGGCTGGGGCCTTGGCCATGGTGGTCAAATTCTACTCACAATTGCCGCGGAATTTCCGGTTGCCCCCGAAGGGAATCACGGCAAGGACCTGCGGGACATTGGACGACAGCGAATTGACTGCCGGCGATGGAGGCGGCGCGTGGTCTCCTAGCTCTTAAGGTTGATTCGCCTAAAGGACGATGCCTGTCCTGCACGCCGCACAGTATCTTGCCCCTATCAGCTTTGCCTGGCGACGACGCATCGCGAATTGCCGTCAGGTCATGCCGGGGGGCGACAAGAATGACAACGGGGACTCGGGTCTTTACCCGTGGGGATGCGCTGAGATGGGGAGTGGTCTTGCTTGTGCTGGCACTCGACGGAGCCTGGCTCGCCGCGAGCGGGCGTTCCGTGACCAGCGCCAGCCTGAGCGGTAGTTGCCTTGGCGTGGCTGTGCTGGCTGCGATTGCCATGACGCTGGGCCTGATCGCCTCCCATCCCCGTATCGACGCTACGTTGCGCGGATTGCACTATCGGCGTCTGGCGCTGGTGGCGCACAGCGGCGCGCTGCTGATCGCTTTCACCAACGTCATGGGTGTCATGTCATATCTGCTGGTGACACTGGCGCCCCCGCTGGTGGATGGCCGGCTGGCGGCGCTCGATCAGGTGCTCGGCTTTGACTGGCCGCGGACATACGCCTGGGTGCGTGCCCATCCGGGTATTGATTACGTTCTGAAGCTTGCCTACATCAGCGGACTCGCCCAGCTGGTACTCATTCCCATCCTGACCGGTCTGCTCGGGCAGGCCAGCTATCTGCGCGAGTTCCTTGCGAATTTGATGTTGTCTTGCGTGCTGCTGTTGCTGATCGCCGCGCCTTGGCCCGCGGCCGGCGCCTATGTCAGCTACGGCATGGCCAGTGCAGACGAGCTTGCCACGGTCGCGCACTTCGCCCAATTGCGCGACGGCACCCTGCAGGTGTTCGATTTGGGTCAAATGCAGGGCCTGGTTTCGCTGCCGTCCTATCACACCGCGCTGGCCCTGATCTTTATCCAGGCGATGCGCTGGTCGAAGATCGGTTTCGTCCTGGCTTGCGTATTGAACGGCCTGATGATTCTTTCCACGCCCACGGAGGGAGGGCACTACCTTGTGGATGTGGTCGCAGGTGTCGGGCTATGGGCGTTGACCGCAGGCATGCTGCATGCATTCGCCGGGCGGCGCACGCCGGCGAGGCTCGGTCAAGCGGCGCCGGCACAGCTGGCTTGAGGGGAAGGCGGGCGCGGGAGAGCGTCGGCCAGCGGGCAACGATAACAATAACCTTCGGGGAAGGGTCATGGAACCAGGCAATCCCATCGATGCCGCCGTCCCGGCGGGAACCCGGGAAGCATTGGGCCGGCCCCGTGCGGCAACGCCAGGCCAGGAAGTGCGCTGGCGGCGAATCCTTTGCGTGCTCTTCTTTTTCTCTGGCTTCCCCGCGTTAATCTACCAGTTGGTCTGGCAGCGCGCGCTGTTCCGCATTCTCGGCGTGAATATCGAGTCGGTGACGATAGTCGTTACCGCTTTCATGCTCGGGCTCGGTCTGGGCAGCCTTGCGGGTGGACTGCTATCGAGGCGGCGCGGCCTGGCACTGCTTCCGCTGCTCGCTGCCATCGAACTCCTTACCGGCGTTTTTGGTCTGGTGTCACTCGACATTTTCGATCGGGTCGGTACGCTGGTGCTTGGCTTGCCCTTGGCTGTGACAGCGGCCATGACGCTGGCGCTGGTGCTGGTGCCGACGCTGCTGATGGGCGCCACCCTGCCGGTGCTTGTCGGCCACCTGGCGCCGCGTTCCGGCAATGTTGGCAATTCGGTGGGGCTGCTTTACTACGTCAACACCTTGGGCGCGGGGGCCGCCTGCCTTGCCTGCGCGGTAGTGCTGTTTCCCTTCCTGGGCATGCAAGGCGCGGTATATGTGGCGGTCGGATTGAATATTGCGGTCGCTTTCGGAGCACTGTTCACGTACTGGCGCGAAGGCAAGGGCCTGCACGTCAGCCGGAAGCGGGCCGTGAATACACCAACGACCGCGCCTGCGTTGAAATTCCCTGTCGTCTTGATGCTGGCCTGTATCGGCGGAGCCATTTCGCTGTCGTATGAGATCTTCTTCTTCCGTACGGTCTCCTATGCGTCGGGCGGCAGCGCCTTCGCCTTCTGCGCCATCCTGGGCGCGTTCCTGGTAGGCATTGCTTCAGGGTCGCGCCAGGCGGGCGAATGGTGTGACGGCGCGATCGAGCACGGCATGCGGCGCCTGGCGGGCGCGCTGCTCAAAGCCAACCTGGCGGGCCTGCTGTTCTTGCCCGTGCTGGCACATTTGCAACTCCCTAATGGTGTGCTGCTCGGTGCCTTGCTCCTGATGGTGTACCTGGTGGCACGCAGTTGGGGCTCGCTGCTTCCGTGCCTGGCCCATTGGGGTGTCGCGGCCGACGGTCACGCCGGCATGCGTACCGCGCTGCTCTATCTTGCCAATATCGTCGGGTCCGCCGCGGGCAGCGTCGTCACCGGCTTCGTGCTGATGGAGCATATGGGCCTGGTCAGCATTGCCGTGGTGCTGGTCGGCGCCGGGGTGGCGTGTTCGCTGTTGCTGGATGCTTGCTTGCCCTTGCCATCGCGCCTGAAGCGTTGGCACGGTGGAGCCGCCTGCGCAACGGGCGTGCTGGCCATGGTGGCACTGCCCCCGCTTAGCGGGACAGTGCTGGAAACACTGTTGTGGAAAGGCGCGCCCGAAGCCAGGGGACCCTTTGTGCAAGTGATCGAGAATCGCAGCGGCATCATCACAGTGGACCAGGAAGGCACTGTGTACGGTGGCGGCATGTACGACGGCCGCTTCAACGTGGACCTGGTGCATGACACCAACGGAATCCTGCGGCCCTACGCGCTGAACCTGTTCCATCCTCACCCACGCGACGTGCTGATGATCGGCCTTTCCTCGGGATCGTGGGCGCAGGTGATCGCCAACAACCCGGAAGTCCGCTCGCTGACCATTGTCGAGATCAATCCGGGCTATGTGGAACTGCTTGCCCGCAATCCGGAGGTGGCCTCGGTTCTCCGCAATCCCAAGGTGACCATCGTCGTCGACGACGGCCGCCGCTGGCTTCGCCTGCATCCGGAGCGTCGCTTCGACGCCATCGTTTCGAATACCACCTGGCATTTTCGGGCCAATGCCACCAATCTGCTGTCAGTGGAGTTTCTGCGCCTGGCCGATCACCATCTGAAGCGAAGCGGCATTCTGTACTACAACACCACTGACTCGGAACGGGCCCAACGAACTGCATGCCTGGCGTTTCCCTATGGAGCGCGCTTCAGCAACCATATGGTGGTGTCGCGCGCGCCGCTGGCGTGGGATTTCGAGCACTGGCGACGCACGCTGGAAGCCTATCGCATCGACGGCCGCCCTATCCTGGATCCGAGTCGCCAGCAGGGCCGCGTGCTGACCGATACCTTGAATGCCGTGTGGCGATCCATTGAGCAGGGCGGCGGATCGGGAAGCGTCGATGCCATGGAGGCTTGCCCGCGCATCCTGGCCAGGACGGCCGGGCTGACGCCAATCACTGATGACAATATGGGCACCGAATGGCGTCAGCCGCTCCGGCTTGACTGAACGTCGTTCTTGCTGCTCTCCAGCGCAATCGGCTGAGCATCCAGTTCATTTACGGAGGGTGCGCTCGCCATCGGCGGAAAATCGCTTCGCCATGGACGTCAAATTCTATTCACAATTGCGGTGGGTATCTTTCGTTGGCTTTGCCATGTCAGAGGGAAGACAATGCAGGCCATATGACTACGACTTCCACCTTGTCTTCCACATCCCCGCAGGTGCGGCCCGAAGCCGGTGCGCACGCCCGCTGGCGCGTGCTGGCCGTGTTTTCGCTGGGCTTTCTGATTTCCTATCTGTTCCGCGGCGTCAACCTGGGCTTTGCCCCCCATCTGACGCGTGAACTCGGCCTCAATGCCGGTGACCTGGGTTTGCTCACCAGCTTCTATTTCCTTGGCTTCGCCTGCGCCCAGCTGCCGGCGGGCATCCTGCTGGACCGCTACGGCCCGCGCCGCACCGAGGCGGCGATGCTGCTGGTGGCGGTGGCCGGCTCGCTGGTGTTCGCGCTCGCGCCCGGCATGGCAGGACTGGCCGCAGGCCGGCTGCTGATCGGCGTGGGCGTGTCGGTGTGCCTGGGTGCCGCGATCCAGGCGTTGTCAATGTGGTTCCCGCTGTCGCGCATGCCCTTGCTCAACGGCGTGGTGATGGCCATCGGCGGCCTTGGTGCGGTGCTCGTCGGCACGCCACTGACCTGGCTGCTGTCGTATACCGACTGGCGCACGGTCAGCATCGGCCTCGCCTGCGTGTCGCTGGCGATGGCGGCGCTGCTGTGGGTCAGCGCGCCGGACAAGCCCCGGGTCGGCAAGGAAAGCCTGCGCGAGCAGCTGCGCGGCACGCGCCAGATCCTGGGCAGCGAGCGCTTCTGGCGCGTGGTGCCGCTGACGCTGCTCAACCAGGGCGTATTCCTGGCGGTGCAGACGCTGTGGGTGGGCGCCTTCCTGCGCGATGTGCCGGGCTACGACGCAGGCACCAGCGCGCGGCTGGTGTCGGTGATCGGCTTTGCCATGATGGCAGGCTGCGTCGGCTCGGGCTGGGCCGCGCGCCACCTGGAGCGTCTGGGCGTGAGCCTCTATGCCTTTGCCGGCGCCGGCATGACTGGCTTTATCGTGGTCCAGCTGCTGCTGATGGCTGAGGTGCCGCTGCCGCCGGTTCTGATGTGGGCGGCCTACGGCGTGTTCGGTTCCAGTGGCATCTTGACCTACGCAGTGCTGGCGCGCAGCTTCCCGGATGCACTGATCGGTCGGGCAACGACTGCCTTGACGCTGACCGTGTTCCTGTCGACCTTTGCCTGCCAGGTGGGCGTGGGCCACGTGCTGGATTTTTGGGCCGCGACCGCCGGACATTACCCGAAGGCCGCGCACCTGACGGCGTGGGGCGGACTAGTGGTACTTCAGATGCTGGCGGCCGTGTGGTACCTGATGGGGGCGCGCCAACCTCGTTGATGCCGACTGGCGCGATCCCCTCGGGCTATCGCAGACGAGCCGGAATCGCGCTCCAGTCGCCGGGCGAATCCTCAGTAAATGCCCGGCAATACGCGGTACCGCACTTTTTCGCGATAGCGAAGGTATTCGGAATCGTTAGAGAGCAGCGCTTCCTCCCGAGTGATCCGGACATACTGCAAGGCGTATAGTCCGGCATAGACCAGCAAGTTTTGCACGCCGAAATTCGTAAGCAGGAAGCCGATGTCAGCAATGGCGTATCCCAGGTAGATCGGATGCCGCACGATTCGGTAAGCCCCGTGCGATACGATGCCGCGATTGGCAGGCAGTATCCCGAACGAAAACCGAAGCGTGAACTTTGCATAGATTTGCCAGGCGAGCCCTGCGGCTTGAAGGCCAGCGCCAAATATTTCCGGTACCAGGCGATCCCCCGGCGCCAGCTGAATGGCAAGGAAATAGTAGGAAGCGCCTAGCGAGCAGAGGACGGTGACCGGATGCCAGTCTCGTTTTTTGGGAACCCTGACAAACAGGGATAGCCCGAGGGTCAGGCAATTTGCGAACACCAGCAGCAGCAGCGTGATTCGCGTCGGGTCAGCGAGCCATTGCTGGACCGCCACGTATGCGAACCCAGCAAGCAGTATGGCGGTGGTGCTTCTGAGACCGGCCTCGATCAGGAATTCCCGAAGATTTATTTTGGTCGCGAGGCCAGGGCCGCACTGATCCTTGTATGCCTGGTATTCCTGCATGGCTTCCCCTTGTACGCGGAAGCTTGGCGCTCCGCTTCGCTGGCTTTAGTGCAGCTGTCCACCAAGGGTAGCCCGCGCGCGACAGGCGCCATATCGGGTAGAAGTATGTTTCTCCAATGGAACGCGCGGGCACCTTAGGCATGCCGACCAATGTCCGGATGCCACAGCGACCGCCGTTGCGAATAGATGGGCAGCGGCGCTACCCTAGAGAAACACCGGCCGGTCGTCCAGCTCGTTCGGGTTAGGCCCGCCGTCCGACGGGAAGTGCGTGGCCAGCAAGCCATGGATGCGCGCCACCGTGGCCAGCACCGGCCGCACCGACAGGTCCTGCCGGAGCCCCTGCGCCAGTTCATCGCACAGCTCGCGCCAGGTGGCGGGCCCCACGCTGGCATCGATGCCGCGGTCGGCCAGCAGTTCGACGGCGTGGTCGGCCAGGTTGATGTAGAGCAGCACGCCGGTCTTGTCCGCGGTGTTCCAGACTTCGAGCGCGCCGAACAGGAAGCGCGCGCGCTCGCGCGGCGTGACCCCTGCCCAGGCGTGGCCGACCGGCAGGCTGGCCTCGATCACCACGCGGATCTCGCCGCGGTGGCTGGATTCGCCGGCATGCACGGCGTGGTGCAGTTGCTGCTGCGCTTCCGGCGGAAAATACTTGCGGGTGGTGCCGGCCGTGGTGGCGATATGGTGCAGGGCGCGTTTGAGATGCGGCATGGTCGTCGTTCCTCGTGCTGTCACCAGTTGCCGGACGCGCCGCCGCCGTCGAAGCCGCCTCCGCCCCCGCCACCGAAGCCTCCGCCGCTGTCACCGCCGCCGCCGAAGCCGCCGCCGCCCCAGCCGCCGCTGCGCCGGCCCCAGTCTTGCCCCATGGTGTAGCCGCCCAGTCCGCCGAGGCCGCCGGCGATCACGTCGCGACCGCGCCGGGTGGTGACGATCTGCGGCCCGCGCCGGCGCAGGATGGCGCTCAGGAAGAAGAACACGATGATCGCCAGCGGCAGCAGCGCCGGCAGCCATTCGTCCAGCGCCGAGGCTTGCTGTGCCTTGCGCTGCGGCGCGGCCAGGCCTTCCTTGTCGATGGTGGCCTGGATCGCCGAGATGCCCGCCGCCAGGCCGCCGTAGAAATCGTTCTGGCGGAAGTGGGGCGCCATCACGTCCTGCAGGATGCGCTTGGACATGGCGTCGGTCAGCGAGCCCTGCACGCCGCGGCCCACCTCCAGCCGCATCTTGCGCAGGCCGGGCGGGTTGTCCTTGGCGATCAGCACGATCACGCCGTCGTCGATGCCCTGGCGCCCGGCGCGCCAGGCGTCGGCCACGCGGATGCTGTACGCATCGATCGGCTCCGGATCGGTGGTGGGCACCATCAGCACGAAGATCTGGCTGCCGCGCTGCTGCTCGTATTCGGCCAGGACGTTTTCCAGCGCGCCGCGCTGCTGCGGCGTCAGCGTGTTGGTCAGGTCGGTGACGCGCTGGGTCAGCGGCGGCACCGCGACGAAGCCGTCGGCCGCCAGCGCCGGAACGGCCAGCAGGGACGCCAGCCACAGCAGGGCGGCGGCCAGCCAGCCGTGCCGGGCGCACCAACGCCGGAGATGGCGCATGGCTGCCATGCCGTCAGAACTTGACCGCCGGCGGGGTGGAGATGGCCTTCTCGTTTTCCACCGTGAACGAAGGCTTGACCGGGTACTTGAAGATCATCGCCGTCAGGTTGGTCGGGAAGCTGCGCGCCAGCACGTTGTACTGCTGCACGGCGGCGATATAGCGCTGGCGTGCCACGGTGATGCGGTTCTCGGTGCCCTCGAGCTGCGATTGCAGGTCGCGGAACGAGGCATCCGCCTTGAGCTGGGGGTAGTTCTCGGACACCGCCAGCAGGCGCGACAGCGCGCCGGACAGTTCGCCCTGCGCCTGCTGGAAGCGCTTGAAGGCTTCGGGGTCGTTCAGGGTTTCGGGCGAGACCTGGATGCTGGTGGCGGCGGCGCGCGCCTTGGTCACGGCTTCCAGCGTTTCGCGCTCGTGCGAGGCGTAACCCTTGACGGTGTTGACCAGGTTGGGGATCAGGTCGGCGCGGCGCTGGTACTGGTTGATGACTTCGCCCCAGGCCGCCTTGACCGCCTCGTCCTTGGCCTGGAAGTCGTTGTAGCCGCACGCCGACAGCAGGCTGGCCAGGACCGCCAGCACCAGCCAGCGCAACACGGACAGCGGCGAGCGGGTGGACAGCGAAGGGGACGAGGATGCGCGCATCGGAGGCTCCGGCGATTGGACGAACTCCAAGTGTAGCGCACCGCCCTTGCCGTCACGCGTGGGCCGCCGGCGCAACCTGGCGCCGGGCGGGCCGCATGGCGTCAGGCCGCCGCGAAGGCCTTGCGCGCGGCGTCGAAGGTGGCGTCCAGGATGGCGTCGTCGTGCTGCGCGGAGACAAAGCCGGCTTCGAACGCCGACGGCGCCAGGTAGACGCCGTGGTCAAGCATGGCGTGGAAGAAGCGGTTGAAGCGGGAAGTGTCGCTCTGGGTGACTTCGGCGAAGCTGGCGGGCACGCCGTCGCGGAAATAGAGCCCGAACATGCCGCCGACGGCATCCGCGGAGAACGGCACGCCCGCCGCCCGGGCGGCTTCGGCCAGGCCGTCGGCCAGCTTGCGCGTCTGCGCGGCCAGGCGGTCATAGAAGCCGGGCGCCTGGATCAGCTTGAGCGTGGTCAGGCCTGCCGCCACCGCCAGGGGGTTGCCCGACAGCGTGCCGGCCTGGTACACGCCGCCCAGCGGCGCCAGGCTGGCCATGATGTCGCGCCGTCCGCCGAAGGCCGCCGCCGGCATGCCGCCGCCGATGACCTTGCCCAGGCAGGTCATGTCGGGGCGGATGCCGTAGTGCGCCTGCGCGCCGCCCAGCGCCACGCGGAAGCCGGTCATGACTTCGTCGAAGATCAGCACCGCGCCGTCGCGCGTGCACAGTTCGCGCATGGCCTGCAGGAAGGCATCGCTGGCGCGCACCAGGTTCATGTTGCCGGCCACCGGCTCGACGATCACCGCGGCGATCTCGCCGGCATGTTTGGCGAAGGCCTGTTCCAGCTGCTCGACGTTGTTGTACTCCAGCACCATGGTGTGGCGCGTCACGTCGGCCGGCACGCCGGCCGACGACGGGGCGTTGCGGGTGGTGTCGGCAAAGGTCAGCAGGCCGGAACCGGCCTTGACCAGCAGGCTGTCGGCGTGGCCGTGGTAGCAGCCTTCGAACTTGATGATCAGGTCGCGGCCGGTAAAGCCACGGGCCAGGCGCAGCGCGCTCATGGTGGCTTCGGTGCCGGAGGAGACCAGGCGCACCTGCTCGATCGACGGCACCAGCTTGCAGATTTCCTCGGCCATGGTGATCTCGGCCTCGGTCGGGGCACCGAACGAGAAGCTGTGCGCGGCGGTTTCCTGGACCGCGCGCACCACCTCCGGATGGGCATGGCCGACGATCATCGGACCCCACGAGCCGATGTAGTCGATATAGCGCTGGCCGTCCGCGTCCCACATGTACGGCCCCTCGGCGCGCGTGATGAAGCGCGGCGTGCCACCTACCGAACGGAAGGCGCGCACGGGCGAATTGACGCCCCCGGGGATAGTCTGCTGGGCGCGGTCGAAAAGCTGCTGATTACGGGACATGGCGTTGAGGTGAGGACTGGACTGCAGGGATCGTGCTCGGCGGGCCTGGGCCCGGACGTTGACATGCGGCAAAAACAGCGGAAGTTCGCTGCAATTGCCTGCCAATCGTGCGCTAACAAGGCGCTAACGGGTGCGAACACGGCGGATCTGGCCCGATTCCGGCCCTCGCGCGGCTGGCGCCGGCGGCACGGTTTCGGTACCATCTGCGCTGGATTTTAATGGAGAGTGGCCAGAGCCTGTTATGGAATACAAGACTTGGATGTGCCTGATCTGCGGCTGGATCTACGACGAAGCCGCAGGCGCGCCGGAAGACGGCATCGCCCCCGGCACCCGCTGGGAAGACGTGCCGATCAACTGGACCTGCCCGGAATGCGGCGCGCGCAAGGAAGATTTCGAGATGGTCGCGATCTGAGCGGCCTCTATCCAGAAGAACAACGACACGGCCGGCGCGCCCGTCGCGCCGATGCGACAGAACGCCGCCGGGGGCTGGCCGCACCGGATTGACGGCCCCCCGGCGTCTTGTCACACTCTGTTGCAAAAGTGACTGGCCGTCCCTCCGCCCGCGGTGGGGAGGACGGCGGGCAGATGCGGGGATCACGCATCGCCGCTGCCGGGCTCGGTCCGGCCTTGGAAGGGAAATAAAAAGAATTTGGGGGTCCGTGGGGGGCGCGCATGGGTCGCGTTGCTCCGCACGGGTGTTCTCTGGTGCTTGCCGGCGCTCCGCCAGGAGCCGCTGGTCGCGGGAACAACATGCGGGTCGCTCATATAGAAGAAAACCAGCGGGTCAATACCGCCGGCGCACAGGGTGTGGCGCCTGGCGTTCCTGTTCCGGATACCGCGCCGGATCTCACGCCAGAGACCGCTTCGCCGCCGCGCCGCAAGGTGCTGGTCATCGACGATTCCAGCACCATCCGCCGTACTGCGGAGATCTTCCTGATGCAGGCCGGGTACCAGGTGATGCTGGCCGAGGACGGCTTCGAGGCGCTGGCCAAGGTGGGCGAGCTGCACCCCGACCTGGTCTTCTGCGACATCCTGATGCCCCGGCTCGACGGTTACCAGACCTGTTCGCTGATCAAGAAGAGCCCGCGTTTCCATGCCATCCCCGTGATCATGCTGTCGTCGCGCGACGGCGTGTTCGACCGCTCGCGCGGCCGCCTGGTCGGCGCGCATGACCACCTGGCCAAGCCATTTACCCGCGACGCGCTGCTGCAGGCCGTGCAGGCCTGCCTGCCATGCCGGCCCGCGGGCGAGGCGTTGCCCGCCTGAACGGCAGCCACGCCATGTACGAATCGAAGGAAAACCTCATGACCGCCATTCACAAGATCCTGATCGTCGACGACTCCCCGACCGAAGCCCTGTTCATGTCCGACCTGCTCGGCAAGCGCGGCTTCAAGGTTGCGGTCGCCAGCAACAGCGAGCAGGCCTTCGCCCGCCTGCAGGCCGAAGCCTTCGACCTGATCCTGATGGACGTGGTGATGCCGGGCCAGAACGGCTACCAGGCCACCCGCGCGATCAAGCGCGACGACCGCTTCAAGGACATCCCCGTGATCATGTGCACCAGCAAGGGCCTGGACACCGACCGCATCTGGGGCATGCGCCAGGGCGCGTCTGACTACATCGTCAAGCCCGTCGACGGCGAAGAGCTGCTGGGCAAGATCGCCGCGCTGGCGCACTGAGCCGCCAGCGCCGGCCGCACGGCAAGCACTGCCACTTGTTCCGGGGACCGCCATGAACGCGCCACGCCAAGACCTCCGCGCCCGCCACACGCGCCTGCAGGACTACCAGGCCATGCTGGCCCGGCGCCTGCGCGAGGCGCGCAGCCTGCCGGCCGCCGACAGCTACCTGGCGCTGCAGGTGGGCGCGCGCCACTGGCTGGTGCCGCTGGCCGATGCCGGCGAGGTGCTGGACATGCGCCAGCCCAGCCCGGTGCCGCTGACCCAGCCGTGGTACAGCGGCCTGGTCAACGCGCGCGGCAGCCTGCTGGGGGTGATCGATTTCAGCCTGTTCTGCGGCGGCGCGCCCACGCCCGTGCAGCCAGGCAGCAAGATCGTGGTGCTGTCGCGCGACGCGGAACGCGCCTGCGCGATCCTGGCCACGCGCGTGGCCGGGCTGCGCCATGCGGCGGACCTGGGCCTGCCGCACGGCGACGCTGCCGCCGCCGGACCCGATGCGGCGTCGCCATGGGAAGGGCCGCGCTATGCCGACCGCGAGGGCCGCGACTGGCAGGTGCTGGACGTGCGCGCGCTGCTGGACGCGCCGGCCTTCCTGCAAGCAGGCCGCGCGGCCGCCTGAGGCGCCGGTCACGCCAGGCACGGACAATGACGGCGCGCAGGCCAGCGCCTGCCGCACCCGGCACGAGCCGCCGGGGATGACAACGATAAAACGGAAGAGGGTGCCATGGGTTTCAAGACATTCAGGCTGGGCCGGCGCACGCCGGCAGCCGACGCTGCCACCAGCCTCGCGGGTGGGCCGGACATCGCCTATGCAGCGGGTCCCGAGCCCGCGCCCGTGCCGCCCGCCGCGGCGGGACTGGGTGCGACGCCGCTGGAGCACCTCGGCCGCTGGCTCGGCCGCATGCCGTTCGCCTCGCAGCAGCGGCTGCTGACCGTGGGCGTGGTGGTGTCGCTGGTGGCGCTGCTGGGCTCGGTGTACCTGGATAACCGCATCGCCAACAACGCCGCCGCGCAGATCGAGGTGGCCGGCGACATGCTGATGCACTCGCAGCGCCTGGGCAAGGCGGTGCCGGTCGCGCTGCTGGGCAATGCGCAGGCCTTCACGCAGCTGCGCCAGTCCCGGGACGCGCTGTCTGGCGACCTGAAGGCGCTGCAGGAAGGCAGCGACGAAAAGCGCGTGCGCGCCACCACCGGCGCGGCCGAGCCGCTGCTGCAGGCTGCCATGCAGTCCTGGCAGCGTTCCGAGAAAAGCGCCGCCGACGTGCTGGCGCAGCAGCCGGTGCTGACCACCATCGGCCAGACCCTGCAGATCTTCAACGCCTCCAACCCCGAGCTGCTCGAAGCGGCCGAACAGGTGGCCGCGATCAAGCTGCAGTCCGGCGCCAACGCGCGCGAGGTGGCGGCCTCGGCGCAGCTGGTGATGCTGACCCAGCGCCTGGGCAAGAACCTGAACGAGTTCCTGGCCGGCGAAGGCGTCAACCCCGAGACCGCATTCCTGCTGGGCAAGGACACCAACACCTTCCGCGAGACCCTGGACGGCCTGCTCAACGGCAGCGAGGCGCTGCGGCTGTCCGCCGCCACCGACGAGGAGACGCGCGGCTACCTGCAGCAGCTGTCGCAGCACTTCGAGGCCGTGCAGAAGACCACCCAGACCATCCTGCAGAACCTGCCCGGCCTGATCGCCGCCAAGCGCGCCCAGCAGCAGATCTTCAACGACAACGAGGCGCTGCGCGCCGAACTGTCGGCGCTTCAGCGCGCGTATGCGGAGTCGGCGCGGAGCCGCCCGTTGACGCTGGGCGCGACCGTGGTGTCGGCGGCGCTGACGTTGCTGTGCCTGGTCGGGCTGGCCGCGCTGTACCTGCGCGATTCGCGCATGCGCGCACTGGAAGCCGAAGCGCGCGAGCGCGAGGCCGAGGCCCGCCGGCTCGACGAAAAGCGCAACAACGACAACACCCAGAAGGCCATTCTGCAGCTGATGAACGAGCTGCAGGACATCGCCGACGGCGACCTGACGCGCCAGGCCACCGTGACCGAGGACATCACCGGCGCGATCGCCGACTCGGTCAACTACACCGTGGAAGAACTGCGCGAGCTGGTCGGCCGGGTGCAGCAGACCGCGGGCGAGGTGACGCAGGCCTCGGGGCAGGTGCAGGCCACCTCGACCCAGCTGGTGTCGACCACCGAAGAGCAGTCGCGCCAGATCCGCCAGACCGGCGAGTCGGTGGTGGAGATGGCCGACCGCATCACGCAGGTATCGCGTGGCGCGGCCGAATCCGCCAACGTCGCGCGCGCCTCGCTGTCCGCCGCGGAACAGGGCCAGCAGGCGGTGCAGAACGCCATTGCCGGCATGAACGACATCCGCGAGCAGATCCAGGAAACCTCCAAGCGGATCAAGCGGCTGGGCGAGTCGTCGCAGGAGATCGGTGAAATCGTCGAGCTGATCTCGGACATTACCGAGCAGACCAACGTGCTGGCGCTGAACGCCGCCATCCAGGCGGCGTCGGCGGGCGAGGCCGGGCGCGGCTTCTCCGTGGTGGCCGAAGAAGTGCAGCGGCTGGCCGAACGCTCCGGCGAGGCTACCAAGCAGATCGGTGCGCTGATCCGCACCATCCAGACCGATACCCAGGACGCGGTGCACGCCATGGAGCGAAGCACCCAGGGCGTGGTCGAAGGCGCGCGGCTGTCGGACCACGCCGGTGCCGCGCTGGTCGAGATCGGGCGCGTGTCGCGCCAGCTGGCCGAGCTGATCGAGCAGATCTCGCAGTCCACCTCGCACGAGGCCGACCTGGCCACCACCGTGGCGCGCCATATCGAACGCATTCTGCAGGTCACCGAGCAGACCACCACCGGCACGCGCCAGACCGCGCAATCGGTGCGCCAGCTGACGCTGCTGAGCGAGGAGCTGCGCAACTCGGTGTCGCGCTTCAAGATCGCCTGAGTGGCCGGATGACGCCTGCGACCGCTTCCGCGCACCGCGGCCCCGCGCCTTATGCCAACTCCGCGTCCGCCGCCCGTTGCGGCGGGCGGCCTGCGGCTGCCGTGCCGGCGCCGCACTGGAAGCCGTCATGTCCCTGAATGTTCCCGTCCCGCGCGACGTTGCCGCCGCCGACGCCCTGCCTGAACCCGAACCCGCACCGTTGCCGGCGAGCGCGCAGCCGGTGCCCGACGGCGGCGCCGCGCGCGACCTGTCCGGCCTGGCGTGGCTGGCACCCAGCCTGCGCAGCGCGCTCGAAGACGCCGCCGCGGAGCTGGGCCACTATGTCGATGAAGTGTGCCAGGCGCCCGAGGCGCTGGGCGCGCGCGATACCACCTCGCTGCGGCTGGCCGGCCAGCATCTGCACCAGGCGGCCGGTGCCGTGCATATCGTCGGGCTGCGCGGGACCGATCCGTATTGCCAGGCGCTGCGCCGCCTGCTCGATGCCATCGACGCCGGCACCGTTGCCGCCGGCCCCGAGGCGCTGGCGGTATTCCGCGCCGGCGTGCAGGCGCTGGCCGAGTATGTCGATGACCTGATGGCCGGCGACGACGAGGCCCCGCTGCGCCTGTTCCAGCCCTATGCCGCCGTGCTTGCCACGCTGGGCGAGGAACGCGTGCACCCCGCCGACCTGTGGCTCGACGAACTGCAGATGCTGCCCGGCATGCTGCTGCCGGCGAAGGGGCCGGCCGCGGTCACGCGCGCGCGCCAGCAGTTCGAGTCGGCCCTGCTCAAGGCGCTGCGCCTGCCCACGCCGTGCGCCGACGCGGCGCTGCTGCGCGAAGCCTGGCTGCCGCTGCACGCGGCGCTGGATGCGTTGCGCGCCAACGAGCAGGAAGCGCGCCGCGCCGCCGACCATCCCGACCGCGGCGTCTGGCATGTGCTGGGGCTGGTGTGCCGCGCGCTGGCGCTGGGCCTGCTGCCTTCGGACCTGCTGGCCAAGCGCTTTGCCGGCCGCGCCAACCTGCTGCTGCGCCAGTACCAGCAGGGCCATGTGCGCGTGCCGCAGGCGCTGCTGAACGACGCGGTGTTCCTGCTGGTCTGCAGCGGGCTGGCTGAAGGAGGCGATGGCGACGCGGCGGCGCTGCGCGCCGATATCGCGCGCACCCTGGCGGCGTTCCGCCTCGATGCCGCCCACGCGCAGGCCCATGCCGATTTCCGGCTGCGCTACTACGGCTGGCTCGACCCGATCGACACGCGCAACCTGCAGCAGGCCGCGGCCGGGCTGGAACGCGCCGCCGCCGCGGACCAGGCCGCGTGGGAGATCGCGCTGGCGGCGCTGGCCGAGGCCGCGCAGCCGCTGGCGCAGCCGGCGCTGCAGCGTTGCCTGGCGCAGGCCGCCATGCCGGGACGCGAGCGCGGCGCCGGCGATGCGCTGGGCCCCGCCGGCATCGCGTTGTTCCTGTCGCGCGCGCTGGCGCTGCCGTGGCGCGTGCACGGACAGTCCGCCCATCCGGCCGCGGCGCGCTTCGCCGCACAGTGCGAAGCGCTGGCCGCCTGCCTGGCAGACCCTGCCGCCGCCGCGCCGGCCTGGCTGGCGCGCATGGTCGACGAGGCGCGCGCGCAGGCGCTGCGCAGCGAAGCCGTGGCGCAACTGCGCGCCCAACTGGACAGCGGCGAGTCCTGGCTCGACAGCTATGACCGCAATGCGGCGCGGGCCGACGGCGCCGCGCACCTGCGCGACGCGCAACAGGCCTTCGCCGCGCTGGCGCAAACGCTGGCGCAGCTGCAGGCGTCGCCGGCGCTGCCCACCGCGCTGGCTGGCGAGGCCGCGCACGCCAGCGCCGCGGTGGACGCCGTCAGGACGCGGCTTGCCGATGGCGGCGAGCTTGCCGACGCCAGCGCGCGCTCGGCGCTGCTGCGCACGGTGGCGGCGGAACTGGGCGTGGTCCATGCGTTCGCCGATGCCCTGGAATTCGGCCGCGCGCGCCGCGCCGACGCATTGCCGGAGGCCGCGCCCGGCGGCGACGCACAGGCGCCGCAGGATCCGCTGGAAGCGGCGCGCACTGCCGCCGACGAAGCTTTGCGCGCCGGTGCCGTGCCCGATGCACCGGCGGTGCAGCGGCTGCGCGCCGCGCTGCAGGCGCTGGCTGACCAGGCCGCCATCGATGACGATGCCGCGTTGCGCCGCCAGGCCGCCGACGCCATCACGCAATGCAACGCCTGGCTAGCCGGCAGCGACGATGCCGGGGCGCGCATGGTGATGGCGCTTGCCGCCATCCCGGCGGAGCCCGCGCCGGTGCCGGCCAGCGCCACCACGCCGGCCGTGCCCGCGGCCGGCGACCATGCCGCCCTCGATGCCGAACTGCTCGACATCTTCCTGAACGAGGCCGACGAGGTGCTGGCCGGCATCGCCGGCGACCTTGGCACCGGCGTCGAGGCGCTGCGCGATGCCGACATGCTCAGCCGGCTGCGGCGCGCGTTCCATACGCTGAAGGGCTCCAGCCGCATGGTCGGCCTGCATCGCTACGGCGAAGCGGCGTGGGCGGTGGAGCAGGTGATGAACCTGTGGCTGGCCGAAGCGCGCGAGCCCGCTCCGGCGCTGCTGGCGCTGCTGCGTCGCGCCCACGCCGAGCTGTCGGCGTGGGTGGCGCGGCTGCACGGCGATGCCGCGGCGTGGCACGACATCGCGCCGCTGGTCGCGGCCGCCGAAGCGGTGCGCGATGCCGGTACCGCCACGGAGATGCCGCCGGCCGCGCCTGAAGTGGCCGGCGACGACGCGCCGGACGAACATGCGGAGGCGGCCGCAAGCGCGGACACCGGGACCGGCGCCTCTGCCGACACCGGCACGTCCGACGACAACGTGATCCCGTTCCGCCTGGCCGGCGGCCTGTCGGACGAGGACGATCACTACAAGGTCATCGGCCCGGTGCGCATCGGCCTGGCGCTGTACAACGTCTATCTGCAGGAGGCCGATGACCTGCTGCGCCAGTTTGCCACCGACATCTCCGAATGGCGGCATGAAGCCCACCCGTGCCCGAGCGAGCTGGCGCTGCGCGTCGCGCACACGCTGCAGGGCAGCGCATCGACCGTGGGCCTGGAGCCGGTGCGTGAGATCGCCGAGGCGCTGGAAGCGTTGCTGCTGCAGCTGGGCTCGCATCCGGTGGCGATGCATGCGGGCGATTTCCGCCTGCTGGAGCAGGCCGCCGAGCGCATGCGCGGCATGCTGCACCAGTTTGCCGCCGGCATCTGGCCGCAGGCCGATGCCGCCTTGCGCCGCAGCCTGGTGGAGTTCGGCGAGCGCGCGCTGCTGCGCCCGCGCGTGGCGCTGCCCGCGCCGCCGCCGACCGAGGCCGATGACGCCATGGCGCAAGTGTTTGGCCGCCTGCCGCCGGCTGCCGAAGCCGAGGCAGCTGATGAAGCCCCGGCAGCGCCGCCTGTCACCGCGCACGATGCGGTGGTGATCGCGCTGCCGACCGCGCCAACGCTGCAGCGCGCGCCCGAGGCGCCGGCCGCCGACGCCGGCGCCGCACCGGATCCGGCCCTGGTGCAGATTTTCCTGGAAGAGGCGCAGGGCTCGCTGCCCGAACTGGGCAAGCTGTTGCGCGGCTGGGAAGCCGCGCCCGACGACGCGCGCCATGGAGGCCTGGTGCTGCGCGCGCTGCATACGCTCAAGGGCAGCGCCCGCATGGCCGGCGCGATGGCGCTGGGGCAGGCCGCGCACGAGATGGAGACGCTGCTCGACAGCACGCTGCGCGGGCAGGCGCAGCAGCCGGTCGCGGCGAAGGTGTTCGAGCGGCTCTACGCCTGGTACGACCGCATCCTCGCACATGCCGAAGCCTTGCAGGCCGGCCGCTTGCTGCCGGCGGACGATCCCGATGTGGTCAACGGGCTGGCCGAGCCCTCGCCAGCGGCCGACGCCGCCATGGCACAGCCTCAAGCCGCCGACGGGGCTGGCGATTCGTCCGCAGAGGCGCCTGCGCCCGCACTGCCCGTGGTGCCCGGCCCATCCGACGTGATGGTGCCGATGCCGCCGGCAGCTGCGCTGGCTCCGCTCGCACCGCTGGCGGCGGCCGAGCCGCAGCGCGCGCTGGTGCGCGTGCAGGCGCGCGCGCTCGACACGCTGATCAACGAGGCCGGCGAGGTCGGCGCCACGCGCGCGCGCCTGGACAGCGAGCTCGAGGCGATGCGCGCCTACCTGGGCGAACTGAACGACAACGTCGCGCGCTTGCGCGGCCAGTTGCGCGAGATCGAGATCCAGGCCGAATCGCAGATGGCCTCGCGCATTGCCGATGCGCAGCACAAGCAGGAATTCGATCCGCTCGAGTTCGACCGCTTTACGCGCTTCCAGGAACTGACGCGGATGATGGCCGAGTCGGTCAACGACGTGGCCACCGTCGAGCAGAACCTGCAGCGCGGCTTCGACCGCGCGGCCGGCGACCTGGCCGCGCAGGCACGGCTCACGCGCGGGCTGCAGCGCGGACTGATGCAGGCGCGCATGGTGCAGTTCGACGCGCTGGCCGAGCGGCTCTATCGCGTGGCGCGGCAGGCCGCGGCCGAGACCGGCAAGGAAGTGCGGCTGCTGATCAAGGGCGGCACGGTGGAGATCGACCGCTCGGTGCTGGACCGCATGGCCGGCCCGATCGAGCACCTGATCCGCAACGCGGTGGCGCACGGCATCGAGCCCGCCGCGCAGCGCCGCGCCGCGGGCAAGCCCGCCACCGGCGCGCTCACGCTGGAGGTGCAGCAGGAAGGCAACGAGGTGGTGCTGCATTTCATCGACGACGGCGGCGGGCTGGACCTGGCGCGCATCCGCGCCCGCGCGGTCGAGCGCCGGCTGCTGGCGCCGGACGACGACGCCAGCGAGGCGCGCCTGACCGAGATGATCTTCACCCCCGGCTTTTCCACCGCGCAGGCGGTGTCCGAGCTGGCCGGCCGCGGCGTGGGCATGGACGTGGTGCGCGCCGAGACCGTCGCGCTCGGCGGGCGCATTACGCTGGCGTCGCAGCCGGGGCAGGGCACCACCTTTACCGTGCACCTGCCGCTGACCACGGCCATCACGCAGGTGCTGGTGATCGCGCTGGGCGGGCGCCGCTATGCGGTGCCCAGCGGCATGATCGACCAGGTGCAGCAACTGCGGGCGCCGTCGCTGCTGGACGCATACAACCACGGCAACCTGAACGTAGCGGGCGCCGAGGTGCCGTTCTTTTACTTCGGCGCCCTGCTGGAACAAGGCCAGGCCGTGAGCGGCGGGCGCAAGTACTCGCCGGTGGTGGTGGTGCGCAGTGGCGCCGAGCGGGTCGCCGTACATGTGGACGATGTGGTCGGCAACCGCGAAGTGGTGGTCAAGCACATCGGCCCGCACCTGGCACGGCTGGAGGGCATCGCCGGTGCCACCACGCTTGGCGATGGCGAGATCGTGCTGATCTACAACCCGGTGGTGCTGGCGCAGCGCTTTGTGCGCGAGCGCGGCCGGACCCTGCCGCTGGATCCGCCGGCGCTGCAGCAAGCGCCACAGGCGCCTGCCGTGACGCCGCCACCCGTGCCGCCGAGAATGGGCGCGGTCGCGGAACTGGCGAACGACGGCACCGCCGAGCCCGTGCCCGGCCTCGCGGTGCAGGCCACGGTGATGGTCGTGGATGATTCGCTGACCGTGCGCAAGGCCACCCAGCGCCTGCTGGGCCGCGCCGGCTACCACGTCGTGCTGGCGCGCGACGGCGTCGACGCGCTCAAGCAACTGCAGGACGTGATGCCGGATGCGATGCTGGTCGATATCGAGATGCCGCACATGGACGGCTTCGACCTGACCCGCAACGTGCGCTCCGACGCGCGCACCGCGCATCTGCCGCTGGTGATGATCACCTCGCGCACGGCCGACAAGCACCGGCGCTACGCCGAGGAAATCGGCGTCAACGTGTACCTGGGCAAGCCGTATAACGAGGATGAACTGCTGGGCACGCTGCACCGGCTGCTGGGCGAGCGGGCGGCGGGGACGGCGGGGTCGGTGGCGCAGATGCTGGGGGATGGGGCACCAGGCTAGGGTTTGCTCCCCTCTCCCGCAAGCGGGAGAGGGAGTACCCAAGCGGTCATGCAAAGCGCATCAGTGCTTCAGCCCCACTACCACCGCATCTGCGCATTCTTGCTATTGGTGCTGACCGTCATGGTCTTGGTCCGGCCCTGGTAGGTCGCGCGCACGTTGTAGGTGCCCGAGGGCGCCTTCAACAGGCAACGCGGTCCGTCCGCGACAAAGCTGGCGACTTCGCGGCCGCCGCGCATCAGCTTGACGTCGACATCCGACAGGTACTCGCCGCGCGCGCCCTGCGTGAACAGCAGGCTCATGTTGTATTTGCGCGCCTGCGACTGCAGCGCGACCTGCTCGTCTTCGGCCACGCCGCCGCAGATATAGGCCACCTGGCCGGCCTGACGCTGCACCATCGCGTCACGCGCCGGCGGCGCAGGCGGCACGGTCAGGGGCGGGCGCGGCTGTGCCGGCGCTGCCACGGGCGGTGGCGCGGGCACCGCCGGCGGCGTGCCGGTGGGCGCGGGCATCGGTGAGGCGGTCGGCGGCGGGGCAGCCGTGGCCGGCGCCGCTATGCCCGGTGCGGGCTCGGCAGCAGGCGGCATGGTGGCCGCTGGCGGCACGGTGGTGGCAGGCGGTACGGTGGCGGCTGGCGGCACACTCGTGGCGGGCGGCGTGGTGACGCCTGGCGTCGGTGCCATGGCGCCTGGCGCAGGGGCCGGTGCAGCAGTCGCTGGCGCGGCCGGGGTTGCCGGCGCGGGGTTGGCATCGACCACGGGTGCCTGCGCATGGCTGGCGGCGGGCACCAGGGCCAGCAGGGCGACCGCGCCGGCGCCGAGCGCGAGCACCAGGCGTTTCACGCGCGTGCGGCGTGCCAGGCGCGCTTCGACAACCTGTAGTGAACGGGTAGGGGCAAACGGGGGCAGTTGCGGCATCGTGGCCTCCTGGGCAAGCTTGGGAATCAGATACCCCGGAGGACCCCGTCGGGATCACTCCGGGTGTCTCTTTTCCATGCTAGGGCCCAGGAACAGGCGACACTGCCGGGCGTGGTCCTACATCCGCGTCAGCCGACGGCGCATTCGGCCGGTAAGCGACGCGCGCGCGACTTCATGGCTGGCTCACCAGGCGCTTCGGCACCGACAGGGTCAGCGCGGCGCCCACGACCAGGCACACGGCCAGCAGGTACATGCCGGAATCCGTGCTATGGGTCAGGTCCTTGAGCCAGCCCACCGCATACGGGCTGAGAAAGCCGGCGAGGTTGCCGAGCGAGTTGATCAGCGCAATGCCGGCGGCCGCGCCGGTGCCCGCCAGGAACGCCGTGGGCAGGCTCCAGAACAGCGGCAGCGTGGTCAGGATGCCGATCGTCGCCAGCGTCAGCGCCACCATCGCCAGCGTGGTGTCGCCGTGCCATTGCACCGACAGCACCAGTCCCAGCGCGCCAGCGAGCGCCGGCAGCGCGATATGCCAGCGGCGCTCGCCGCTGCGGTCGGCACTGTAGGCCATCAGCACCATGCCGACCACCGCGCAGCCATAGGGGATGGCGGTCAGCAGCCCGATGTCGAGCGCGCCCTTGACTCCGGTCTGCTTGATGATGGTGGGCAGCCAGAAGCTGACGCCGTACAGGCCCATCACGAAGCAGAAGTAGATCGCGCTCATCAGCCACACGCGCGGGCTGGCCAGCACGGTGCGGATCGGCGCGTCCTCCTTGTGCGCGTTGTCGCTGGCGATATTGCGCTCCAGCAGCGCCTTTTCCTCGGTCGTCAGCCACTTGGCGTGGGCGATGCGGTCATCCAGGTAGGCCAGCACCCACAGCCCCACCAGGATCGACGGAATGCCTTCCAGCAGGAACATCCACTGCCAGCCCGACCAGCCGTTGTGGCCGTCGAACGACTGCATGATCCAGCCCGACAGCGGCCCGCCGATCACGCCCGACAGCGCGATCGCGGTCATGAAGAAGGTGGTGGTGCGCCCGCGCCGGTTGGCCGGGTACCAGTAGGTCAGGTACAGGATGATGCCGGGGAAGAAGCCGGCCTCGGCAATGCCCAGCAGGAAGCGCAGCACATAGAACATGGTCGGCGTGGTGACGAACATCATCGCCGCCGAGATCGCGCCCCAGGTGATCATGATGCGCGCGATCCAGATGCGCGCGCCCACCTTGTGCAGGATCACATTGCTCGGCACTTCGAACAGGAAGTAGCCGATGAAGAAGATGCCCGCGCCGAGGCCGTAGACGGTCTCGCTGAACTTCAGGTCGTTCAGCATCTGCAGCTTGGCGAAGCCCACGTTGACGCGGTCCAGGTAAGCCACCACGTAGCACAGCAACAGGAAGGGCACCAGGCGCCAGCTCACCTTGCGGTAGGTGGCGTCTTCAAAGGCGGCGTCGCTGACGCCGGGGTTCACTGCGGTCGTTGTCATGCTGTCTCCTGAGGAAATGGCGTTTCTGTATGACGCGTTCTTGCAGCTACCGTACGACTGGGCAAGCGGGAAAGCTGGCGCGGGTTCAGACGCAGCGGCCGCCGTCCACTTCGATGCAGGTGCCGGTGATGAAGGCGGCTTCGTCCGAGGCCAGGTACAGGCAGGCGTTGGCCACGTCCTGCGGCGTCGACATGCGTCCCATCGGGATGGTGGCGAGGAACCTGGCGCGGTTTTCGGGCGTGTCGGGCATGCCCATGAATTCCTCGAGCAGCGCGGTGGCGCCGATCACCGGGTTGACGCAGTTGACGCGGATATTGTCCGGGCCGAGCTCCGCGGCCATGGCCTTGCTCGCCGTGATCACCGCGCCCTTGCTGCCGTTGTACCAGACCAGCCCCGGCCGCGGCCGGATGCCGGCGGTAGAAGCGATATTGACGAACACGCCGCCGCCGCGCTGGCGGAAATGCGGGATAAACGCGCGCGCCGACCAGTAGATGCTCTTCACATTGACGGCATAGACGCGGTCGAACTCGTCTTCGGTGATTTCCAGGATGGGCTTGTTGCGATGGGTGGTGCCGGCGTTGTTGACGACGATGTTCACGTCGCCGAAGACGGAAAGGGCGGCGTCGCGCATGGCCTCGGTGTCGGCTTCGCGCGAGACATCGGCGCGCACCGCGCGGGCGCGGCCGCCGGCGTCGCGGATCGCCGCGGCGACACGCTCGGCGGCATCCTCGCGCAGGTCGGCCACCACCACGTTGGCGCCTTCGCGGGCGAAGGTGTGGGCAATGCCTTCGCCGAAGCCGGAACCGCCGCCGGTGACGATCGCTACCTTGTTGGCCAGTCTCATGGCTTGTCTCCTCAGTATCTTGGTGATGTTCGGTGCAAGGCGGGGCTAGTGCGAAAACGGCCCGCGCCCCCTCAGGGCATTCGCCACCATCATCAGCGCCAGCAGGAACGGCAGCGCGACATACAGGCACCAGTGCACGCGGTCGCCGACCACGTCGCCCCACTTGCGCTTGAACACCTGCAGCCGCGGCATGCCGGAAGGATTGGTGGCGCGCTTGTTCCGCACATGCCAGGCCATCCAGAAAAAGAAGATGGCAAAGGCGACCGACAGGAAATTAATGTTACCCATGTTGAATGGCGATGGTTTTCAGGGTGGTGAATCCGTACAGGGCCTCGAAGCCCTTTTCGCGGCCGTAGCCGGACTGGCCGCTGCCGCCGAAGGGCAGCTCCACGCCGCCGCCGGCGCCGTAGTTGTTGATAAAGACCTGGCCCGCGCGCAGCTTGTGCGCCAGGCGCAGCTGGCGCCCGCCGTCGCGGGTCCAGACCCCGGCGACCAGCCCGTAGGGCGTGCCGTTGGCCAGCGCGATGGCTTCGGCCTCGGTGTCGAAGGGCATGGCCGCCAGCAGCGGGCCGAACACTTCTTCCTGCGCCAGCCGGTGCGCGGGCGGCACGTCGCGGAACAGCATCGGCACCTGGTAGTAGCCGGCCTCGGGCGCCTCGCCCACGATCTGGCCCTGCGCCATCACCGCCACGCCGGCGTGCTGCGCATCCGAGACGAAGTCCCACACGCGCTGCTGCTGCTTGCGGCTGATCAGCGGCCCGCATTCGAGGTCCAGTTCCGACGGGCCCACGCGCAGCGATTCGAACACCGAAGCCAGCCGGTCGAGCAGCAGGTCGTAGACCGGGCGCTCCACCAGCAGGCGGCTGCCGGCCGAGCAGGTCTGGCCGGCGTTCTGCACGATGCCGTTGACCACCACGGGTACCAGCGCGTCCAGGTCGGCATCGGCGAATACGATCTGCGGCGACTTGCCGCCCAGCTCGAGCGTGACCGGCACGTGGTTCTCGGCGGCCAGTTGCGATACCAGCTTGCCGGTCTGGGGCGAGCCGGTGAACGAGATGTGTTGAATGCCGGGGTGGCGCGCCAGCGCTGCGCCGGCCTCGTGGCCGTAGCCGGTGATGATGTTGAGCGCGCCTTCGGGCAGGCCGGCCTCGGCGGCGATCTCCGCCACGCGCAGTAGCGACAGGCAGGCATCCTCGGCCGGCTTGACCACGCACGCGTTGCCGGCGGCCAGCGCCGCGCCGACGCTGCGCCCGAAGATCTGCAGCGGGTAGTTCCACGGGATGATGTGGCCGGTCACGCCGTGCGGCTCCCGCACCGTCAGCACGGTGTAGCCCGGGTTGTAGGGGATGGTCTGTCCGTGCAGCTTGTCGACCGCACCGGCGTAGAACTCGAAGTAGCGCGCGACCGCGCGGGCATCGGCACGCGCCTGGCGCAGCGGCTTGCCGGTGTCGCGCGCCTCGAGCGCGGCCAGTTCCTCTTCGTGGGCGATCAGCGCCACGGCGACGCGGTTGAGCAGGCGCACCCGCTCGGCCGGGGCCATCTGGCCCCAGGCACCGTCGGCGGCCTGGCGCGCCGCATGGACGGCGACGTTGATATCGGTGGCGTTGCCGCGCGCGATCTCGGCGAACGGCTCGCCGTTGGACGGATCGAACACCTTGATGCGCAGGCCGTTGTCGGGCGCGATCAGGCGGTTGGCGACGAAGTGCTGGGCGTGCATGGGTGGCTCCGGGGCAACAGGGTGCAACAAGAGAAGGCTGGGCAGCGGGGGCGCTGCGCTATTCAGCGACGGCTGAAGAATGCGCCATTATCGCCGACGCCGGCGTCGCTGCAACGCGTTGCAGCGGGCCTGCGAAGTCAGAACGGGCGGCGGCTTGTCAGCAACCGGTCAGGCATGAGCCGCTATAATGCCCGCCATCCAACACACACCGCACGCATCTGGAGAACCGCATGAGCTTCAATCTCGTATCCCCGGGCAAGGACATCCCCAACGATTTCAACGTCATCATCGAGATCTCGGCCCAGAGCGATCCGGTGAAGTACGAGGCCGACAAGGAAACCGGCCTGCTGTTCGTCGACCGCTTCATCGGTACCGGCATGCGCTACCCGGCCAACTACGGCTACATCCCGCAGACGCTGTCGGGCGACGGCGACCCGGTGGACGTGCTGGTGCTGTCGCCGTTCCCGATCCTGGCCGGCGCCGTGGTGCGGTGCCGTGCACTCGGCATGCTGAAGATGACCGACGAGTCCGGCGTGGACGCCAAGCTGGTCGCCGTTCCGGTCGACAAGCTGTCGCCGGCCACCGCCTACATGAAGGGCCTTTCCGACGTGCCGCAAAACCTGCTCGACCAGATCAAGCACTTCTTTGAGCACTACAAGGCACTGGAGGCCGGCAAGTGGGTCAAGGTGGAAGGCTGGGCCGGCATCGAGGAAGCCCACAAGGAAATCACCGACGGCGTCGCCAACTACAAGAAGTAAGCTGAACCGTCGCTGAACCGATCTGCAGCAGCCCCGCTTAGGCGGGGTTTTTTATTGCCGCGCGCTTGATACACGTTAGGACCCGGCCAGGCGGCGTGCGCTACGCTGTGCGGGTAATGACAACAGGAGTCCTTATGCATCCCGTCACCGAAATCCAGGCTTCGCCGCAGACGCTGCCGTCGTTGCGCCGCTATGACAGGCTGGCGGTGTCGTTCCATTGGGCGGTGTTCGTGCTGGTGGCGCTGGCCTATGCCGCGATCGAACTGAAGGGCAGCTTCGCCAAAGGCACGCCGCCACGCGCGCTCGCCATGGCGGTGCATGAATGGGCCGGCGCGCTGGTGCTGGTGCTGGCCGTGCCGCGCCTGCTGTGGCGCCTGCTGCGCGGCGCGCCCGCGCCGGAGCCGGGCGCACGCTGGATGCAACGCGCCGGCGCAGCCATGCACTGGGTGCTGTACCTGTTTATCCTGGCGCAGCCGCTGCTGGGCCTGCTGGCGATGAATGCCGGCGGCCATCTGCTGGCGTTGCCTGCACTGGGGATCGAAGTGCCCGCGCTGGTCGCGCCCGACCCGGCGCTGAAGGACAGCGTGAAGGAAATCCACGAAACCCTGGGCACCGCGTTCTACCTGGTCATTGGCCTGCACGCGATGGCGGCGCTGTTCCACCACTACATGCTGGGCGACGGCACGCTGCGGCGCATGTGGCGCTGAGCGACGCAGGCGTCAGGCACGCGCGAACGGGTTGCGTTCGCCCAGCTCGTCCAGGTAGGCGTCGATGCCCTGGCGCTCGCGCGCCAGGAAGCGCTCGACGGCATCGGCGAATGCCGGGTGCGCCAGCCAGTGGGCCGAGCGCGTGGGCACCGGCAGGAAGCCGCGCGCCATCTTGTGCTCGCCCTGTGCGCCGCCCTCGAAGGTGCCGATGCCGTGCTCGATGCAGAACTCGAGCGGCTGGTAATACGCGGTCTCGAAATGCAGGCACGGGTGGTATTCCAGCGCGCCCCAGTAGCGCCCGTAAAGCGTGCTGACCTCGGGCGCCGCGTCGTAGACCACCAGCGAACTGGCGATGGGCTGGCCGGCGCGCTCGGCGATCACCAGCAGCAGGTGCTGCGGCATGGCGGCGCCGATGCGGCGGAAGAAGTCCAGGTTCAGGTAGGGCGTGGAATGGTGCTCGCGGTAGGTCTGGCGATAGCAGCGGTTGAAGAACTTCCACGCCGCGTCGTCGATCTCGGCGCCGCGCAGGCGGCGGAAGGTGATGCCGGCCTGCGCCACCTGGCGGCGCTCGGCGCGGATGTTCTTGCGCTTCTTCTGCGACAGCGTGGCGAGAAAGTCGTCGAAGCTGCCGTAGCCGTCGTTGGTCCAGTGGAACTGCACGCCGTGCCGCATCAGCATGCCGGCCTGCTCCATCAGCGCGGCCTCGGCCTCGTCCGGAAACAGGATGTGCAGCGACGACATCTGGCTCTCGGCGGCCAGCGCCAGCGCCACCTGCAGCAGCAGCCGGCGCGCATGGGCGTCTTCGGCCAGCAGCCGCGCGCCGCGTACCGGGGTGAACGGGATCGCCGCCAGCCACTTGGGGTAGTACTCGATGCCGTTGCGCGCATAGGCGTCGGCCCAGGCCCAGTCGAAGACATACTCGCCATAGGAATGCGCCTTGGCATAGAGCGGCATGGCGGCGGCCAGCCGCTCCGGGCGGCCCGCCGCCGACGGCGCCCATAACGTCAGGTAGCGCGGATGCCATCCGGTCTCGGCGCAGGCGCTGCCGCTGACGTGCAGCGCGTGCAGGAAGGCGTGCCTGAGGAAGGGCGTGGCGTCGGCGTGGCGGCCCACCAGGGCGTCCCAGGCCGCGGCATCGACCTGGCCCAGGTCGGAGACGATCTCGGTACGGTACTCCGGGGCGGCATCGCCCGCTTCGCTGCGCGTTTGCCGTGCCGGCTGGCCTTGCCCGGGCACGCATGATTCAGACTGCATTGCACCAGTTCCCTTTGTGGACCGGTCGAGTCTACCGGAAACCCCGCGCCGGGGTGGCACGCGGCAGGCGGGGGGCCGGCGTCGTAAAATGGAGCGTCCTGGTCAATAGTGCTTTCCCAGGCATCCATGGATGCACCGGGCGATCCGCACGCTTGCGGCTGGTCCCACGGGCCGCCGCACGACTCCCCAATACCAAGGCCCGATATGAAAAACCTGTTTTTCAACCTGTATTCGCACGGCTTTGCGCGCGTCGCGGTGGGCGTGCCGGTCTGCCGCGTCGCCGACCCGGCCTTCAACGCCAACGAGACCATTGCCCTGGCGACGCAGGCGGCGCAGCGCGGCGCCGTGCTGGTCGCGTTCCCGGAACTGGGGCTGTCGGCCTATACCTGCGACGACCTGTTCCACCAGCGCGCGCTGCTGGATGCCTGCCAGGCGGCGCTGGCGACCATCGTCGAAGCCTCGCGCAAGCTGCCGGTGGCGCTGGTGGTGGGCATGCCGCTGCGGGTCGAGCACCAGCTGTTCAACTGCGCCGTGGTGGTGGCGCGCGGGCGCATCCAGGGCGTGGTGCCCAAGACCTACCTGCCCAACTACTGGGAGTTCTACGAGGCGCGCCAGTTCAGCGCCGCCGACAACGCCGCGGTCGATTCGATCGAGCTGCTGGGCCAACAGGTGCCGTTCGGCGCCGGCCTGCTGTTCGACATCGAGGACATCCCCGACTTCCGCTTCCACGCCGAAATCTGCGAGGACGTATGGGTGCCGATCCCGCCGTCGTCGTTCGCGGCGCTGGCCGGGGCTACGGTGCTGGTCAACCTGTCGGCATCGAATATCGTGGTCGGCAAGTCGGGCTACCGGCACCAGCTGGTGTCGCAGCAGTCGGCGCGCTGCCTGGCGGCCTACCTGTACACCTCGGCCGGCAAGGGCGAGTCGTCCACCGACCTGGCCTGGGACGGCCAGGCGCTGATCTGCGAGAACGGCGAGCTGCTGGCCGAGTCCGAGCGCTTTGCCGACACCTCGCACCTGCTGTTCGCCGATATCGACGTCGAGCGGCTCTCGCGCGAGCGCATGCACCAGGTGACCTTCGGCCACTCGGTGCGGCGGCACAAGGCCGAGGTGGACCAGTTCCGCGTCGTGCGCTTCCCGCTCGACCTGACGCTGGAAAAGTCGCTGCCGCTGGAGCGCAACGTGGCGCGCTTCCCGTACGTGCCGGCGGATCCGCGCCAGCGCGACGAACGCTGCATGGAGGTCTACAACATCCAGGTGCAGGCGCTGGTGCAGCGGCTGTCCGCAAGCAAGATCAGCAAGGTGGTGATCGGCGTCTCGGGCGGGCTCGATTCCACCCACGCGCTGCTGGTCTGCGCCAAGGCGATGGACCGGCTGGGCCTGCCGCGCGCCAATATCCTCGCGTACACCATGCCCGGCTTTGCCACCAGCGGCCGCACGCTGCAGCAGGCGCGCCAGCTGATGCAGGTGGTCGGCTGCACCGCCACCGAGATCGATATCCGGCCATCGTGCCTGGCGATGCTGAAGGACCTGGGCCACCCCTATGCCGCCGGCGAAAAGGTCTACGACGTGACCTTCGAGAATGTGCAGGCGGGCGAGCGCACCAACCACCTGTTCCGGCTGGCCAACTACAACCATGCCATCGTGATCGGCACCGGCGACCTGAGCGAGCTGGCGCTGGGCTGGTGCACCTATGGCGTGGGCGACCACATGTCGCACTACAACGTCAACGCGAGCGTGCCGAAGACGCTGATCTCGCACCTGGTGCGCTGGGTCGCCGAGACCGGGCAGGTCGGCGCGGGCGGCTCGGACGTGCTGCTGGCGGTGCTCGACACCGACATCAGCCCCGAGCTGGTCCCCGGCGACAGCAACCACGGCCCCGAGCAGAAGACCGAAAGCACCATCGGCCCGTACGAGCTGCAGGACTTCAACCTCTACTACACGCTGCGCTTTGGCTTTACCCCGTCCAAGATCGCCTTCCTGGCACTGCATGCCTGGGGCGACCGCGAGCGCGGCATCTGGCCCAACGGCCCGCACGTGGCGCGCAACCAGTACGGCCTGCCCGACATCAAGCGCAACCTGGCGATCTTCCTGGACCGCTTCTTCCGCACCAGCCAGTTCAAGCGCTCGTGCGTGCCGAATGCGCCCAAGGTGGGGTCGGGCGGCTCGTTGTCGCCACGCGGCGACTGGCGTGCGCCCAGCGACTCGGAGTCGGTGGTGTGGCTCGCGGACCTGGAGAAGGTGCCGGATTGAGCGCCGCGGTCGGCGGACATGGTGCTGGAGTGCGGCGTTGTGCACAGGTTCTCCAGTGCCTGTCCCCAGGGTTATCCACAGGCGCGGACGGCTCCGGATGCACGCTTGGCCACGCAACCGCCGCGCCGCATGTGCCGCAGGCAAAAATGCAAGCGCCCAAGGGCTGTTAAAATGCCCTCCGGAGAGCGCCGCGTCCGCGGCGATGCGCCGCCAGGCGCGTGAACAAACGATAAACAGGGGCCAGTCATGAAGCAGATTACCGCCATCATCAAACCGTTCAAGCTCGACGAGGTGCGTGAAGCCCTGGCTGATGTCGGCGTGACCGGGCTGACGGTGACCGAAGTAAAGGGATTTGGCCGCCAGAAAGGGCATACCGAGCTGTACCGCGGCGCCGAGTACGTGGTCGACTTCCTGCCCAAGATCAAGATCGAAGTGGTGGTGGCCGAGAACCAGCTCGACACCGTGCTGGACGCCATCGTCAAGGCCGCCCACACCGGCAAGATCGGCGACGGCAAGATCTTCGTCACCGAGATCGAGCGCGTGATCCGCATCCGCACTGGCGAGCAGGACGAAGCCGCCGTCTGAGCCATCGGCCAGCTCAGCGAGACGCCGCCTTGCAGGGCGGCGTTTTCATTGGTGCGTGCGCGCCGGCCGCCAGCTCAGCTCGGCAGCTTCCAGCCATAGCGCACCGAGACCAGGCGCATGGCGATGATCGCCAGCGCGCCGGTCAGCAGCGCCGCCTCCTGCTGTACCTCGACCCAGGTCAGTCCGATATAGATCCAGCAGCCGATGAACGAGCAGGTGGCATAGGGCGAGCGGTCACGCAGGATCATCGGCACTTCATTGCACAGCACGTCGCGCACCACGCCGCCGAACACGGCGGAGATGATGCCCATCATGACCGCCACGGTGGGAGTCATCTGCGCCACCAGCGCCAGCGAGGCGCCGGTCACCGAGAACAGGCCCAGCCCGATGGCGTCGGCCACGATCATGGCCCGGTCCGAAGCCACGCGGCTGACCACGCGCAGCACGAACGACGCGCCGAACGACATCACGAAGATCAGCAGCACATAGCCTTCATGGTCGACCCAGTAGAACGGGCGCCGGTCGAGCAGCACGTCGCGCACGGTGCCGCCGCCGAAGGCGGTGGCAAAGGCCACCACGAAGGTGCCGACCACGTCCAGGCGCTGCTTGCGCGCATCGACTACCCCCGAGACCGCGAAGGCGAGCACGCCGATCACCTCCATGATGTGGAGGATCAGGGGCAGCGGCCCCATCAGCAACGCGAGCGGAACGTGCATCCGGGCGTGTCGTCAGGCGCGCGGCTGGCGCAGCAGCACCATCAGCGCGCCGGCGCCGCCTTCGGCTTCGCGCGCCTGCACGAAGGCCAGCACTTCCTCCTTCTGCACCAGCCAGCTGCGCACCTTGCCCTTGAGCACCGGCAGCTTGTCGGGCGAACCCAGGCCCTTGCCGTGGATCACGCGCACGCAGCGCACGCCGTTGCGCACCGAGCGGCGCAGGAACTCGGCCAGCGCCTCGCGCGCCTCGTCGCTGCGCAGGCCGTGCAGGTCGACCTTGTCCTGCGGCACCCATTCGCCGCGGCGCAGCTTGCGCACCACGTCCATGCCGATGCCAGGCCGGCGGAATGACAGCGTCTCGTCGGTTTCGAGCAGGCTTTCCACATCGAATTCGTCGGAGAGGGACGCCTGCAGCACCGCCTGGTCGTTGCGCTGGGATTGCACCGGCACGGGGGCGGGCTTGCTGGGGGGATGGTGGGCGCGGTTGCGGTCGCGCAGCTGGCTGACCTGGCCCACGCTGGTGCGAAAGACGTCGGCCTCGGCGCGGGCGCGCGCGGCCGCCTGCTCGGCGGCGAGGCGCTCGGCCTCGCGGCGCTCGGTCTCGGCCTTGAGGGTGTCGCGCAGCCTGGCAAGGTCGTTCAGGCCGAGGCGTTGGGGCGGTCGGTCGGGTTTGCGGGCGCCGTGCGTCATTGAAAAAATCTCCGGAGGCTCGGCGCCGATTATATCGACTGGCGGGGCCGCGGGCGGGCCCGTGCCCGGGTGACGCGCCGGCGGCGGCAATGGCCGCCGGCGGGGGGCTTACTTCAGGGCTTCGACGAAGCGCTGCGCGTCCAGCGCGGCCATGCAGCCGGTGCCGGCGCTGGTGATGGCCTGGCGGTAGACGTGGTCCTGCACGTCGCCGGCGGCGAACACGCCCGGCACGCTGGTGGCCGTGGCGTCGCCCTGCAGGCCCGACTTGGTCACCAGGTAGCCGTTCTCCATGGCCAGCTGGCCGGTGAACAGGTCGGTGTTGGGCTTGTGGCCGATGGCGATGAAGACGCCGGCCAGCTTCAGCTCTTCGGTCTGACCGGTCTTGGTGCCGCGCACGCGGATGCCGGTAACGCCGGACTCGTCGCCCAGCACTTCGTCCAGCACGCTGTCGTAGCGGATCACCACGCGGCCTTCCTTTTCACGCTGCAGCAGGCGGTCGACCAGGATCGGTTCGGCGCGGAAGCTGTCGCGGCGGTGGATCACGGTGACCTTGCTGGCGATATGCGACAGGTACAGCGCTTCTTCCACGGCGGTATTGCCGCCGCCGACCACGGCCACTTCCTGGTTCTTGTAGAAGAAGCCGTCGCAGGTGGCGCAGGCGGACACGCCGCGGCCCATGAAGGATTCCTCGGACGGCAGGCCCAGGTACTGGGCCGAGGCGCCGGTGGCGATGATCAGCGCGTCGCAGGTGTACTCGCCGGCGTCGCCGATCAGCGTGAAGGGGCGGGCCGGCTTGCCGTGCTCGTCCACCAGCTTCGCGGTATGGATGTGATCGAAGATGATTTCGGTCTTGAATTCCTCGGCGTGCGCCAGCAGGCGCTGCATCAGCTCGGGGCCCTGGACACCCTTGGCATCGCCCGGCCAGTTCTCGACGTCGGTGGTGGTCATCAGCTGGCCGCCCTGGGCCAGGCCGGTGATCAGCACCGGTTCCAGGTTGGCGCGGGCCGCGTAGACCGCGGCGGTGTAGCCGGCGGGACCGGAACCGAGAATCAGCACTTTTGCGTGTTTTGCCATGATGCGTTCCTGTGGCCGGTGCGGCATGGTGCCCACCGGCATTGCTCGAAAGCGACATTATAAGAGGAGCCGCATTTGCTCACTGTTGCAAATTCCAATGGGTGCGATAGTGTCGGGCCACGTTAAAATGGCCGCCACGATGCCTGCCAGTCACCTGCCGAGTGACCGCCGGGCGCTGGCGGCATCGGTCCGAAACCCTCCGGAATCCCCTAACACGCGAGTTTCAACCAGGCATGGCCCGAGCTACCACGACCACCCGCACCGATCCCTCAGCCTTGCCATCCCGCATCGGCAAACTGCTGGGCGAAGTCCGCTGGTTCCTGCTGCTGGCTGTCACGCTCGGTTTCCTGTGCGTGCTGGCCAGCTACAGCAAGACCGACCCGGGCTGGTCCCATGCCAACCAGGTGGCCGATATCCATAACCTGGGCGGCCGCGTCGGCGCCTGGGTGGCGGATGTGCTGTTCTTCATCTTCGGTTTTTCCGCCTACTGGCTGGCGGTGCTGCTGGTGCGCCGCTGCTGGCGCGGCTGGCGCACGCTGACCGCCGAGCTGCCGGAACGCACCGACCACAGCCTGCACCGCCAGGGCGTTACCGTCAGCTGGATCGGCTTTGTGCTGACCCTGTTCTCCAGCATGGGCCTGGAGGCGATCCGCATGTATCCGCTGCGCGCCGCGCTGCCGCGCGCCCCCGGCGGCGTGCTGGGCGACCTGCTCGGCGGCTGGCTGCAGGTGGCGCTGGGCTTTACCGGCGCAACCCTGCTGCTGTTGCTGCTGCTGGCGATCGGGCTGTCGCTGTTCTTCCATTTCTCGTGGCTGACCGTGGCCGAGCAGATCGGCGGCTTTGTCGAAACCCTGTTCCTGGGCTTCAAGGCCCGCCGCGAGAGCAAGCAGGACCGCATCATCGGCGAGGCCGCCAAGACCGAGCGCAAGGAAACCGTCGAGGTGCAGCGCGTGCGCATCGAAGAGGCGGCGCCGGTGCAGATCGTGCGCCCTCAGGCGGTGCCCAAGCACGAGCGCGTCGAGCGCGAGAAGCAGCAGCCGCTGTTCGCCGACATCCAGGACTCGGACCTGCCGCCGCTGTCGCTGCTGGACCCGATCCCGCCGCACCAGGAGACCGTCAGCGCCGAGACGCTGGAATTCACCTCGCGCCTGATCGAGAAAAAGCTCAAGGACTTCGGCGTCGAGGTCAAGGTGGTGGCGGCCTACCCGGGCCCGGTCATCACCCGGTACGAGATCGAACCCGCCACCGGGGTCAAGGGCAGCCAGGTGGTGAACCTGGCGCGCGACCTGGCCCGTTCGCTGTCGCTGGTGTCGATCCGCGTGGTCGAGACCATCCCCGGCAAGAACTACATGGGGCTGGAGCTGCCCAACCCGAAGCGCCAGACCGTGCGCCTGTCGGAAATCCTGGGCTCGCAGGTCTACAACGAGAGCGCGTCCAGCCTGACCATGGCGCTGGGCAAGGACATTGCCGGCAAGCCGATGGTGGCGGACCTGGCGCGCATGCCGCACTGCATGGTGGCCGGCACCACCGGCTCGGGCAAGTCGGTGGGCATCAATGCGATGATCCTGTCGCTGCTGTACAAGGCCAAGCCCGAAAGCGTGCGCCTGATCCTGATCGACCCGAAGATGCTGGAAATGAGCGTCTACGAGGGCATCCCGCACCTGCTGTGCCCGGTGGTGACCGACATGCGCCAGGCCGGCAACGCGCTGAACTGGGCCGTCGGCGAGATGGAGCGCCGCTACAAGCTGATGAGCAAGCTGGGCGTGCGCAACCTGGCCGGCTACAACAAGAAGATCGACGAGGCCGCGGCAAAGGAAGAGAAGATCCCGAATCCGTTCAGCCTGACCCCGGACGCGCCCGAGCCGCTGGAAAAGCTGCCCACCATCGTCATTGTCATCGACGAGTTGGCCGACCTGATGATGGTGGTCGGCAAGAAGGTGGAAGAGCTGATCGCCCGCATCGCGCAGAAGGCGCGCGCCGCCGGCCTGCACCTGGTGCTGGCCACGCAGCGCCCGTCGGTGGACGTGATCACCGGCCTGATCAAGGCCAATGTGCCGACCCGGATCGCGTTCCAGGTCAGCAGCAAGATCGATTCGCGCACCATCCTCGACCAGCAAGGCGCCGAAACCCTGCTGGGCATGGGCGACATGCTTTACCTGGCGCCAGGCACCGGCCTGCCGGTGCGCGTGCACGGCGCCTTTGTCTCGGACGACGAAGTCCACCGGGTGGTGGAGAAGCTCAAGGAATCCGGCGAGGCCAACTACATCGAGGGCATCCTGGAAGGCGGCCTGACCGATGACGGCGGCGGTGGCGACGGCTTTGGCGGCGGCGCCGGCATCGGCGGAGGCGGCGGCGAAGCCGATCCGCTGTACGACCAGGCGGTCGAGGTGGTGCTGAAGAACCGGCGCGCGTCGATTTCGCTGGTGCAGCGCCACCTGCGCATCGGCTACAACCGCGCGGCGCGGCTGCTCGAGGACATGGAGAAGGCCGGGCTGGTCTCGGCCATGTCGGGCAACGGCAACCGCGACATCCTGGTACAGGGCGGTGCTGCCGCGCGGGATGATGAGTGACTAGCAGAGGCGGGCATCCCGGCTAGCCGTAGATTGCCCATCCTGTGTGCTAGCGGCGCTTGAGCACCAAATCGAGCTTCGCGTTGATGTTCTCGACCTTCGCGTTGAGGTTCTCGACCTTCGTGTTGACGTTGTCGACCTTCGCATTGACGCTCTCTAATTTGGCGTTGACGTTTTCAAACTCCTTTTCGACCCGCACCTCCAGGCGGTCGATGCGTGCATCGACAGCATCGAGGCGACCCGTGAGGCGGCGATCCATCTCCGTTATCCCGGAGGCGAGCGGCCCAGTGGCCTTGTCGATCTTGTCCTGGGTGCTCTCATTCAGCCACGACATCACGGAAAAGACGAACGCTATACCGGCCAGAATGCCCGTGACTACCATGGCAGGATTTACAGGCTTGGCAGCGTTCTTTTCCTGCCGGGCTTCGAGTTCGATCCTGACCTGGCGCGTCGCGATCCTCTTCATCTCGTCGCGGTCAAGGCGCCGGGCGTCGTGCCGGAATGGCTGACGCCCGGCCGTAGGTTTGCTTGTGGTCATATTGCCGGCCCAGTGTGTCTGGCCGCCTCCCGGCGAAGCAACAGGCAAGAGGCAGCGTGGCGAGTGCTCTACGTGCATGCTTGGCATTGTCTTCCAAGGCAGGTAAGGATGTGTTTCGTCTCGATACGAATTTCGCCTGACTCGCCCCTTTACCGCAAATTGAGAGTTTTCGTGCCCGAACCGGCGCAGTTCGCGCACCATCTGCCGTAATATCCGGTTACCCGCGGCGCGGAATCCCGCACCAGTTGCCTGCTCTAACCAGACGTTGACCATACAGCGGGCTGCCTGAGCAGGCGCCGCACCGTGGCAACGCATTCGATAACAACCAGGATCCAGATCATGCGCAACCGCATCCTCGTGTCGGCCTGCGCCGCGCTGGCGATGTTCGCCATGCAGGCGCCGGCCCATGCCGCCGCCACCGACCAGCTGCAGAGCTTTGTGACCGGCGTGAAGAGCGCGCGCGGCGAATTCACGCAGCGCCAGGTCAAGGGGCAGGGCGCCAATGTCAAGGTGACCGGCACGTCCAGCGGCACCTTCGTGTTCTCGCGCCCGGGCAAGTTCACCTGGCGCTATACCAAGCCGTACGAGCAGCTGCTGCAGGCCGACGGCCAGACCCTGTACATCTATGACAAGGACCTGAACCAGGTCACCGAGCGCAAGCTCGACGGCGCGCTGGGTTCCAGCCCGGCGGCGATCCTGTTCGGCAGCAACGACCTCGACAAGAACTTCGTGGTCAGGAACGGGCCGACGCGCGATGGCGTGGAATGGCTGGAGCTGACGCCCAAGGCCAAGGACACGCAGTTCGAGCGCATCGGCATCGGTTTCAAGGCCGGCAATCTCGAGGCGATGGAGCTGCGCGATGCGTTCGGCAACACTACGCTGCTGACCTTCACCGGCATGCAGAAGAACCCGCCGCTGGCGGCCGATGCGTTCCGGTTCACGGTGCCCAAGGGCGCCGACGTGATGAAGCAATGAGGGCCGCCATGATGGATGCGCACGAAGGGTCGGCAAGCGCTGGCGCAACGTATCGCCATGCTGGCAAGGTGTTGCTGGCCTGTGCCGGGGTGCTGGCGCTGGCGGCATGCGCCAGCAGCGGCGGTGGCGCCAGCAAGTTCGATGTCGATGCCTTCCTGCGCGCGCCGGATTCGGCGTTGCAAGAGGTGGTCGGCAATCCGGCCTTCCTCTCGGCCACGCGCGTGCCGGCCAACGAATGCGCGGTGATGCTGCAATCAGCCAGCACCGGCGTGCTGGAAGACCTGCCGCCGAGCAGCAACGCGCGCGGCGCGTCCTGGCTGCTGCACCCGACAGACAAGCCCGGACAGGTGTGGCTGGTGGTCAGCGAAGCCGGCGGCGAGCGTACCTGCCACGGCCCGCTGCCGGCCGATGCGATGAAAACCCTGGCCGACCGCGCCAGGGGCTAGCACCTCGCCCGCTCAGTGCGGCTTCGCTCAGTGCGGCTTGATGGCGATCTTCAGCTCGCCATCGCGCTGGTTGGCGAACCGGTCATACGCCGCGACGATATCCTCCAGAATCCTCTGACTCGCCAACCCTGACAGGAACCCCCCAATGATTACGATGCTTGCCATGATGCGCAGCCGGACCCATCAACTGCTGTGGCTGGCCGCGGGCGGCGCGTTGCTGGCAGGCTGCGCGGCCGCGCCGACGGAGCCGGCAGCGCCGGCACCGGCGCCCGGCCCGCAAGGTTCGCTCGGCACGCCGGCCGGCTGTGCCGCGGACAAGCTGGCTGACGAGGCGCTGGTCAGCAGGCCCGAGGCCGAGGTCATCGGCCTGCTGCAGGGCTGCGCATGGCGCCTGGGCGAACGCGACGGCCAGCAATTCCCGGGCACCATGGACTACAACCCGCAGCGGCGCACGCTTGGCATCAAGGCCGGCAAGGTGGTTTGGGTGCGGCGCGGCTGAGGCCGCCTGCGTGCCGTTGTTGACGAGTCATCTTGAGCCGGCGCAAGCGCCGGCCAACATGACAGAAATGTAATTTGACCGCCTGAACAAGAATCAATATTGTTTTCCGCTGACCGGAATCCAAACACCGGGCGGCCTTGGGAGTGCCCGGCGGCTGCCCAAAACCATGCTGGGGAGCCAACCGCGTGAAAACCACCATCCGAACCTTGTTGCCGCGTGCCGCGGCACTGGCCCTGCTGACGCTGCCGCTTGCCGCGGCGGCCCAGGAAAAGGTGCTCAACCTCTACACCGCGCGGCACTACCAGACCGACGAGGCGCTGTACGCCAACTTCACCAAGCAGACCGGCATCAAGATCAACCGCATCGAAGGCCAGGAAGATCCGCTGCTGGAACGCATCCGCAATGAAGGCGCCAACAGCCCGGCGGACGTGTTCATCACGGTCGATATCGGGCGCCTGTGGCGCGCCCAGCAGGCCGGGGTGTTCGCGCCGGTGAAGTCGAAGGTGCTGGAGTCGCGCATTCCGGCCAACTACCGCGATCCCAACGGCGAGTGGTTCGGCTTCTCGGCCCGCGGCCGCGTGATCGCCTACAACAAGGCCGCGGTCAAGGCCGGCGACGTCGCCAACTATGAAGACCTGGCCGATCCCAAGTGGAAGGGCAAGGTCTGCACGCGTTCCAGCGGCCATGTCTACAACCTGTCGCTGGTTTCCAGCCTGATCGCCCACGACGGCGAGGCCCGCACCGAGCAATGGGCGCGCGGCGTGGCCGCCAACCTGGCGCGCGTGCCCAAGGGCGGCGACACCGACCAGCTCAAGGCGGTTGCCGCCGGCGAGTGCGACGTGGCCATCGCCAACACCTACTACATCGCGCGCCTGCTGAAGTCGACCAAGCCCGAAGACAAGGCCGTGGCCGAAAAGCTGGGCGTGGTGTGGCCCAACCAGTCTAGCCAGGGCGTGCACATGAACGTCTCCGGCGGCGGCATGCTCAAGCACGCGCCCAACAAGGAAGCGGCGGTCAAGTTCCTGGAGTACCTGGCCAGCGATGAGGCGCAGCGCTACTTCGCCGACGGCAACAACGAATGGCCGGTGGTGAAGGGCGTGAAGGTCAACAACCCCGTGCTCGAAGCGCTGGGCGAGTTCAAGTCCGATGCCATCAACGTGGCCGAGCTGGGCAAGTACCAGCCGCAGGCGCAGAAGCTGGTGGATCGGGCTGGGTTCAAGTAAAGCCGAAGGATTGCTTGCCTTGGTTTGCTCCCACTCCCGCGCGCGGGAGTGGTTGCAAACATGCGGTTGCCAAGTCGTCAGCAGCCAGACCTTGCTGTCACAGCAAAAACCGCTTGTTTCCCGTCACCTGCGTCGGTTCGACCTTGCGGAACGTCAGCCTGACGCTGCTGTTGAGCCGCCGCCCCGCCTGCCGGCGCACCAGCGCCCGATGCAGCAGCCCTTTATGGCCAACCGTGCCTTCGGCATAGGGCTGGTCCGAGGTCGATCCAAGCGCCATCGCCGCCAGTGCCTGGTTGCGCTCCGCGGCGCTCTTCTCCAGCAGCTTGTCCAGCGCCATGCGGGCGCGCACCTGCGCGGCCAGCGCGGTGTCGCCGGGATTGGCGCGGGCACGTTCGGCGTCCCACGGCAGTTGCACCTTGCCGGCCAGGCGGCGCAGCGCGGCGCGCAGCTCGGCGCCGTCCATGCGGGTTTCCTGCACGATCCACACGGCATCGTGGCGCACCGCCGCCTCGGCATCGGCCATGCGGCGCACCAGCGCCGGCTGCAGCGCGGGCGCCGAGAATTGCCGCGCGCGGCGGATCGCATTGAGGGCGATGCGGCGTACCTGCGGGTTGTCATGATCGAACAGGTCGTCGATCACGCGCGCGGCGGTGTCGGCCGCGCCGATCATCTCGGCCAGCTGTCCGGCCAGCGAGACTTCTTCCACGCCGCTCAGCTTGTTGCGGCTGAGCCGGTTCAACTTGAACAGCAGGATGTGATATCGCAGCATAGGCTCTTGCGCGGCGGGCACGCCGCGGGTCCGCCCGGGCGGTTGCCGGGCCATAAGAGGCTATCGGCGCGGAAACGGCGCGACTTTAGCGCGACCGTCGCGGCTCAGCGCTGCGCCTGGCGGCGGATCGTGCGCGACAGCACGATCACCGGCAGCAGGCCGACCGCCACGATCACCAGCGAGGCGGTAGCGGCCTCGGTCAGCCGCTCGTCGGCGGCGAGGTTGTAGGCCTGCACCGCCAGGGTGTCGAAATTGAACGGCCGCATCACGAAGGTGGCCGGCAATTCCTTCATCACGTCGACGAAGACGATCAGCGCGGCGGTCAGCAGGCTGCCGCGCAGCATCGGCAAATGCACGCGCCGCAGCGTGGCGCCAGGGCCGTGGCCCAGGCTGCGCGCGGCGGCGTCCATGCTGGGCGTGATCTTGCCCAGTCCGGCATTGACGGTCTGCAGCGCCACCCCCAGGAAGCGCACCAGCAGCGCATAGACCAGCGCGGCGATGCCGCCGGTCAGCAGCAGTCCCGCTGACACCCCGAACTGCTGCTGCAGCCAGGCCGACAGCGCATTGTCCAGCCGCGCCACGGGCACCAGCACGCCCACCGCGATGACCGAGCCCGGCAGCGCATAGCCCATGCCGCACACCCGGGTCAGGCCGCGCATCAGCCAGCTGCGCTTGCCGTTGACCGCGCGCGCGGCGTAGCCCACCGCCAGCGCAACCGCCACCGCGGCGAGCGCGGTGACGCTGGCCAGCAGGAAGCTGTTGCGCACCAGGCCGACGAAGCGCGGGCCGAACTGCGCGTCGCCATCGGTAAGGGCCATGCGACACAGCATCAGCGCGGGGACCAGGAACCCCAGCAGCACCGGCACCAGGCACGCCGCCAGCGCCAGCCAGCCGCGGGGGCCGTCGAGGGTCCAGGCCGCGGCGCGGCGCTGGTTGCCGAACACCTGCGCGCGGCCGCGGCTGGCGCGCTCCATCAGCAGGATCGCGGCGACGAACAGCAGCATGCAGGCCGACAGCTGCGCCGCGGCGTTCTTGTCGCCCAGCGAGAACCAGGCGCGGTAGATGCCGGTGGAGAAGGTCGGGATGGCGAAATAGGCCACCGTGCCGAAATCAGCCAGCGTTTCCATCATCGCCAGCGCGGTGCCGGCGACGATGCCCGGGCGCGCCAGCGGCAGTACCACGCGCCAGAGCCGGCTCCAGGTGCCGTGGCCGAGCAGGCGCGCGGCCTCCAGCGTATTCTGGGTTTGCTGCAGGAAGGCGGCGCGCGCGGTCAGGTAGACGTACGGGTAAAGCACCAGCGAGAACAGCGCGATGGCGCCGCCCAGCGAGCGGATCTCCGGAAACCAGTAGTCGCGCGCGCGCCAGCCGGTCAGCTCGCGCAGCCAGCCCTGCACCGGGCCGGCGAACTGCAGCGCGTCGGTGTAGGCGTAGGCAATCACATAGGCCGGCATCGCCATCGGCAGCACCAGCGCCCATTCCATCACGGCATGGCCCGGGAAGCGGTAGGTCGATACCAGCCAGGCGCTGGTCACGCCCAGCAGCAGCACGCCGGCAGCAACGCCGCCCAGCAGCCACAGGGTATTGAGCACGTACTCGGCCAGCACCGTGTCGATCAGGTGGCGCCAGGTATCGCCGGCGGGCAGCAGCACGGCGGACGCAATCACGAGCACCGGCACCGCGATCAGCAGCGCCATCGCCACGGTGGCCAGGGTCAGGGGGTGGAAATGGCGGCGGCTGGACAGAAGCATGCGGGAACAGTGAGCAAAGTGCCGCCCGCCGAACCCGAGCCTGGTGGCGCGGTGTGCGGGCTGACGCATTCTAGCAATGCCGGCACCGTCGGCGCGCCACGGGGAGGGCGTACGCGGGCCGCAGGGACTCCGCACGTCCCTATAATGCGCACATGCGAACCGATTCCTATTCACGACTGCCCGGCGCCCAGGCCCGCAGCCGTCCGGCCTCCCGTGCCGATGCCCCGGGTGCCGCTGTCCCCGCCCCGGCCGTCATCGAGGTGGATCGTATCCGCCACGCCTTCGGCCGCCACGCCGTGGTCAAGGGCCTGTCGTTCTCGGTGGCGCGCGGCCATGTCGCCTGCCTGCTAGGCCCCAGCGGCTGTGGCAAGACCACGGTGCTGCGGGCGATTGCGGGCTTCGAGCCGCTGCAGGATGGGCGCATCGTGCTGGACGGCCAGACCGTGTCATCGTCAGGCACGCTGGTGGCGCCCGAGCAGCGCCGAATCGGCATGGTGTTCCAGGACTACGCGCTGTTTCCGCACCTGGACGTGGCGGCCAACGTCGGCTTCGGCCTGACCCGCGCCAGCCGGGCCGAGCGCGCGGCGCGGGTGGAAGAGGTATTGCAGCTGGTGGGCCTGGCCGGTGCCGGCCGCCAGTATCCACACGAACTGTCCGGCGGCCAGCAGCAGCGCGTCGCGCTGGCACGCGCGCTGGCGCCGCGCCCGGAACTGCTGCTGCTCGACGAGCCGTTCTCCAACCTTGACGTGGACCTGCGCGAACGGCTGAGCCTGGAGGTGCGCGCGATCCTGAAGGCGCAGGGCACTACCGCCATCCTGGTCACGCACGACCAGCATGAAGCCTTTGCCATGGCCGACGAGATCGGCGTGATGCACGACGGCGTCATCGAGCAATGGGGCAGTGCGCATGACCTGTACCACCGCCCGGCATCGCGCTTTGTCGCCGGCTTTATCGGCCAGGGCGTGCTGATGGCGGGGCGCGTGCGCGACAGCGCGCAGATCGAGCTGGAACTGGGGCTGCTGCGCCCGGCGGTGCCGCTGGACCTGCCTGCCGGCGCGGCGGTCGACGTACTGGTGCGTCCCGACGACATCATCCACGACGACGCCAGCCCGATGCGTGCCGAGGTGGTGCACAAGGCCTTCCGTGGCGCGGAGATCCTGTACACGCTGCGCCTGGCCAGCGGCGGCCGTGTGCTGGCGCTGGTGCCCTCGCACCACAACCATGCCGTGGGCGAGCGCATCGGCATCCGCGTCGAGATCGAGGACGTGGTGGCGTTTGCCGCCTGAGCGCGCGCGCCGGCGGCCGCTGCCGATGGTCTACACTGTGGCGTTCTGCATCTTGCGCACTGACAGGGCCTGACTACCGTGGCGGACACGCTGTTTTCCGAATCTCCCGACCGTTCCCGGCAACCGCTGGCCGAGCGCCTGCGCCCGCGCACCATCGACGAGGTCATCGGGCAGCAGCACCTGCTGGGCCCGGGCAAGCCGCTGCGCGTGGCGTTTGAGTCCGGCGAGCCGCATTCGATGATCCTGTGGGGGCCGCCCGGCGTGGGCAAAACCACGCTGGCACGGCTGATGGCGGATGCGTTCGACGCCGAATTCATCGCGCTGTCGGCGGTGCTGTCGGGGGTCAAGGACATCCGCGAGGCGGTCGAACGGGCCGAGCAGTTCCGCGCCCATGGACGGCGCACGCTGGTGTTCGTCGACGAGGTGCACCGCTTCAACAAGAGCCAGCAGGATGCATTCCTGCCGCATGTGGAAAGCGGCCTGTTCACGTTTATCGGCGCCACCACCGAGAATCCGTCGTTCGAGGTCAATGGCGCCTTGCTGTCGCGCGCGGCGGTCTATGTGCTCAAGAGCCTGGACGATGCCGAGCTGACCCAGCTGGCACTGCGGGCCTCGGAGGAACTGGGCGGCGTCGGCTGGCAGGACGAAGCGCTGCAGCTGATCGTGGCCTCGGCCGACGGCGACGGGCGCAAGCTGCTGAACAACATCGAGATCGTCGCGCGCGCCGCGCGCAATGCCGGTGCCGCGCAGATCGATACCGCGCTGCTGGGCAGTGCGCTGTCGGAGAACCTGCGCCGCTTCGACAAGGGCGGCGATGCCTTCTACGACCAGATCAGCGCGCTGCACAAGTCGGTGCGCGGCTCGGACCCGGACGCCGCGCTGTACTGGTTCTGCCGCATGATCGACGGCGGCGCCGACCCGCGCTACCTGGCGCGCCGCATCGTGCGCATGGCGTGGGAGGATATCGGCCTGGCCGATCCGCGCGCCGCGCGCATCACGCTGGACGCGGCCGAGACCTACGAGCGGCTGGGCTCGCCGGAGGGTGAGCTGGCGCTGGGCCAGGCCCTGATCTACCTGGCCGTCGCGCCCAAGTCCAACGCCGGCTACAACGCCTACAACGCCGCGCGCGCCTTCGTCGCCAAGGACAAGTCGCGCGCGGTGCCGGTGCACCTGCGCAACGCGCCGACCCGGCTGATGAAGGAGCTGGGCTACGGCCACGCCTACCGCTACGCGCACGATGAACCGGAGGCCTATGCCGCCGGCGAGCATTACTTTCCGGACGACCTCAAGGCGCAGGGCTGGTACCAGCCGGTGCCGCGCGGGCTCGAAGGCAAGATCGCCGAGAAGCTGCGCCACCTGCGCGAACTGGACGAGGCCTGGCATCGCGAACAGCGCGCCGCCAGGGCGAAGGACGGCGGGAAGGACGGCGCGAGGGGCGACGGCAAGGGCGGCAAGTCCGGCGAACAGGTTTGACGGCCTGCTAACGGGTGTGCAGTAAAATGGCGGGTCCGCCGGCATGTCGCTGGCCCTGCACTCCACCTTAGCAACATGCTCGACATCCAGCTGTTCCGCAAAGACATCGACGCCGTGGCGCAACGCCTTGCCACGCGCGGCTTCCAACTCGACGTGGCGGCGTTCCAGGCACTCGAGGCCGAACGCAAGCAACTGCAGACCCAGACCGAGGAACTGCAGGCGCGCCGCAACAGCCTGTCCAAGCAGATCGGCATGCTGAAGGGCAAGGGCGAGGATGCCTCGGCCGTGATGGCGGAAGTGGGCGGCATCGGCGACACGCTCAAGGCCTCGGCCGCGCGGCTGGACGAGATCCAGGCGCACCTGGGCGAGCTGATGCTGTCGATTCCCAACCTGCCGCACGAGAGCGTGCCGGTGGGGAACGACGAAACCCAGAACGTCGAGGTGCGCCGCGTGGGCGAGCCGCGCCAGTTCGACTTTGCCGTGCGCGACCACGTCGACGTGGGCGAGAAGCTGGGGCTGGATTTCGACACCGCGGTCAAGGTCACCGGATCGCGCTTCTCGATGCTGCGCGGCGGCATGGCGCGCCTGCACCGCGCGCTGGTGCAGCTGATGCTCGATACCCACACGCAGGAGCATGGCTACACCGAGATGTACGTGCCGTACATCGTCAACGCCGCGTCGATGCGCGGCACCGGCCAGCTGCCCAAGTTCGAGGAAGACCTGTTCAAGGTGCCGCGCAAGGTGGGTAGCGAGGAAGGGGAGCGCATCGAGAACTTCTACCTGATCCCAACCGCCGAGGTGCCGCTGACCAACATCGTGCGCGATGCCATCGTCGCCGGCGATAAGCTGCCGCTGCGCTTCGTCGCGCATACGCCGTGCTTCCGCTCCGAAGCCGGTTCGTACGGCAAGGACACCCGCGGCATGATCCGCCAGCACCAGTTCGACAAGGTCGAGCTGGTCCAGGTGGTGCCCGCCGACCAGTCCTTCGACGCACTCGAGCAGCTGACCGGCCATGCCGAGGCGATCCTGAAGAAGCTGGAGCTGCCGTTCCGCACCATCGTGCTGTGCACCGGCGACATGGGCTTCGGCAGCACCAAGACCTACGACCTGGAGGTCTGGATTCCCGCGCAGAACACCTACCGCGAGATCAGCTCGTGCTCCAACATGGGCGATTTCCAGGCGCGCCGCATGCAGGCCCGCATGCGCACGGGGCAGGGCAAGCCGGAACTGGTGCACACGCTGAACGGCTCGGGCCTGGCGGTCGGCCGCACGCTGGTGGCGATCCTGGAGAACTACCAGAACGCCGACGGCTCGGTCACGGTGCCGGCCGCGCTGCAGCCGTACATGGGCGGCACCACCCGCCTGGAGCCGGAACTGTAAGGCGCCGAAAAAAACTGCCGCCAGCCTCTTGCATCGGCTGGCAGAGCATGGCTATAATTTCGGTTTCGCCACACGGCAACAAGTTACCGGAGAGGTGGCAGAGTGGTCGAATGTACCTGACTCGAAATCAGGCGTACCGGCGACGGTACCGTGGGTTCGAATCCCACCCTCTCCGCCAAAACAAGAAGCTGTCGGCATCGACCACCGGCAGGCAACAACAGCGTAGTAAAACTCAGGCCGACGCCCACGAAAGTGCGCGTCGGTTTTGTTTTTTCCGCGGCCGGGCTTGTGCCGCGGCGGCGCACCGTCGTTACCGGCGGTCCCCCCGGGCGCGGCGGCCGGTGCACTATCATGGCGATCCGCAACGCAGGATCCGCATCATGACCCAGCCCTCCGACCGCCCGGTGACCGCACCGGCCTTTCATGGCGATCCGGCCGAACTGCCGGCCGATCCCGACCTCGTCTACGGCATGCCCTACCGGCATTACAAGGGCGGTGCCTACACCGCCGTAGGCATCGGCCGCTTCGAGGCCGACCTGGCGCCGGTGGTGGTCTACCGCGCCATGCGCGATCCGTCCTTGCTGTGGGTGCGCCGCGCCGATGTGTTCAGCGAACCGGTGGCGACGCCGCACGGCAAGGTGCCGCGCTTCGCGCCCGACTGGCCGGCGGCACTGGCCTGCCTGGACTTCCTGCCGCGCCAGGCGGTGCTCGACGTGCTGGCGCTGCACGACACGCCGTACCGCCGCTACCATGACCGCCGCCATATCCTGGAGATGTTCGAGGCCGCCCACGCGCGCGGCGTGGCGCTGGACCGCGCGCAGGCGCTGGCGGTGCTGTGCCACGACGCGGTCTATGTGGCCGGCTGCGAGCACAACGAAGCCGCCTCGGCCGCCATGATCGATACGATCGCGCCCGGCGAGGCGCGCGGGGTGCGGGAGCGCGCCGCGCAGATCGTGCTCGATACGCGCGAGCATCGCCCGAGCAGCGCGGATGCGGCAATCGTGCTCGATCTCGACCTGTTCAGGCTGGCCGCGCCGCCCGACGTGTTCGACCGCCACAGCCAGGACGTCTTTGCCGAGAACCACGCGCTGCTGGCCGCGCGCACCGGCAAGCAGGGCGATGCGCTGCTTGCAGAATTCATGCGCCGGCGCGCGGCATTCCTGGGCCACCTGGCGCAGCGCCCGCAACTGTTCCTGACCGCGGCCTTCGCGGACTGCGAGGCCCCGGCCCGGGCCAATATCGCCCGCAGCGTGGCCGCGGCGGAGGCGGCTGGTGACTGACGCGGCAGCGCATGCAAGCGGCCTGATCCACGGCTGGCTCACACCCGGCACGGCGCTGGGGTTGCTGGCGCTGTTTGCGCTGGTAACGCTGCTGCTGCTCAGCCTGGTGCCGCTGCTGGTCGCCCTGTTGCGGCCCGTGGTGCGCTGGCTGGACCGCTGGCGCGCGTGGGGCGCGGGCGCGCTGTCGTCGCGGGTCGGCGCGCGACCGCGGCGGATGGGCGCGATGACGCTGCGCGTGCTCGAGCGCGACATGGCCGAGCTGCTGCTGGTGCTGCTGGCCGGTGCCGTGCTGCTGGCCTGCGGCGGCGTGCTGGTCTGGCTCGCTGGCGAGGTCGCGGAAAACGCCGAGGTGGTGCGCATCGATCATCAGGTGTTCGCGTGGCTGCGGGCCTTGCGCACCGACTGGCTAGACCTGGCGATGGTGGCCGTGACCGAGCTGGGCGGCGCGCGCATTTCCGTGGCGGTGGGCGTGGCGGTGTTTGCGTGGCTGTGCTGGCGCCGGGCCTGGACCGTGGCGCTGTACTGGGCCGCCGCGCTGCTCGGCGCGCGCGCCTGCGTGATGGCGCTCAAGCTCGGCATGGCGCGCGTGCGACCGGCCAGCATCTACAGCGGCCTCGAGTCGTACTCGTTCCCCAGCGGTCACGCCACCAGCAGCATGGTGACGTACGGCTTCCTGGCCTTCCTGATGTGCCTGCGCCAGCCGTGGCGCGTGCGCATTCCGGTGCTGGCGTTGACCGTGGTGGCGGTGGCGGCGATCGGCGTGTCGCGGCTGTACCTGGGTATGCACTGGCTGTCCGATGTGGCCGCGGGCTATGCGCTCGGCCTGGCGTGGATCGCGCTGCTTGGCACGGCCTACCGCACGCTGCACGGGCCGGCGCCGCATGGCTCGGTGGCGCCGTCGCGCCTTGGCGTGGTGGCGGCGGTCGCGGTGGTGGCGGCGTTCGGCTACGTGGCGTGGTCCCGGCTGCCGGATACGCTCCAGCGCTATCGCCAGGCCGACGCTGCTACGCAGGCGTTGCCGCTGCGTCCGGCTCCGTTGATTGCGGCAGGCGCGACACCAGCAACTGGTCGATCTTGTGATGGTCGATGTCCAGCACTTCGAAGCGATAGCCCGCCACGGTGATCGACTCGGACTTTTTCGGGATGCGCTTGAGCGCATAGATCACCAGCCCGGCCGCGGTATCGACGTAGTCCTCGCCGGGCAGCGTATCGAGCTCCAGCGCCTTCTTCAGGTCGACCAGCGGCGTCAGGCCATCGACCAGCCATGAGCTGTCGTCGCGCCGCACGATCTGCTCGTCTTCGCTCGAATAGAGGATGTCCCCCATCAGCGCGCCGACGATGTCGTCGAGCGTAACAATGCCCACCACCAGCCCGTATTCGTTCATGACCACGGCGAAGCTCTGGTGCATCTCGCGGAAGCGCGTCAGCGACTCGGACAGGGTCAGCGTGTCGGGGATCACCAGCACGTTCTTGTCGTGGTGGCGGCCGATATTGCCCATCACCGAGGCGCTTTCATCGGCCAGCAGCAGTTGCAGGATGTCCTTGGAGTCGATATAGCCCTGCACGTCGTCGAGGTCGTGCCCGCACACCGGGTATTGCGCATGCGGCTGGTTGACCAGCTTGCGGCGCACGCTGTCGGCGGGCTCGTCCAGGCTCAGGTAGACCACCTCGTCGCGCGGCGTCATGATCGCGGTGATGCCCTTGAAGTCGAGTTCGAACACGTTCTCGATCAGGTGCAGCTCATGCTTGTGCAGCACGCCGGCCTCTGCGCCGGCATCGACCATCGCGGCGATGTCCTCGGTGGTGATCTGGTCGACCGGCTTGGTCGGCAGCCGCAGCAGCCGCAGCATGGCGTCGGCGGCGGCGTTGAAGACCCAGACCAGCGGCCTGAGCACGCGCAGCAGCGTCAGCATGGGGTCGATCACCGCCAGCGCGCAGGCCTCGGGAAAGGTCATGGCGATGCGCTTGGGGATCAGGTCGGCGAACTGGATGAACAGCAGCGTCACGATCAGGAACGAGCCGATGTTGGCGGCGCGCTGCGCGTGCACCACCTGCATATAGGGCGACAGCGCTTCGAGCAGCAGGTCGGACACATGCTTCTCGCCCAGGATACCGGCCAGGATGGCGACGCTGTTGACCCCGATCTGCACGATGGTGAAGAAATTCCCGGGCTCTTCCTTGAGCAGCAGCACGCGCGTGGCGCGGCCGTCGCCGCGCTCGGACAGCACTTGCAGCTTGGTGCGGCGGGCAGCGGTCAGCGCGATCTCGGAGATCGAGAAAAAGGCGCTGACAAGGACGAGCAGGATCAGGGTCAGGACGAACATAGGCAGGATTGCGCTGGCAGGTTGTGCCTGCAGGCGGCTTGATGATGGTGCACGGCGCGCGCGGCTGTCAATCTGTGCTCCCGTCAGTCGCGGCGCCTGGCGGGGGCGGCGTCGAAGCTTGCGGTCGGCGCTTCCAGCCGCAGCGGCAGCGTTGCGGCCAGCGTCGCGGCGGCCAGCGCGAACTGGTCGCGCAGGTCGTCGGCCAGGCTGGAGCCGGCGCGGTGGCTGGCGCGCAGCATCTGGATCTCGAACGGCAGCACCGGCGCCACGTCGTGCAGCGCCACGCGCTCCGCGCTGGCGCTGAGCGCGGTGTACTGGTCCAGCAGCGTCATGCCCAGGCCCGCGTCGACCAGCGCCAGCGCCAGCGAGTAGGTCTGCACCTCCAGCGTCGAGCGCGGTTCCAGCGCGTGCCGGGCCAGGGTCTGGCGCACCAGCAGGCCCAGCGAGCTGTTGTCGTCATAGCCGATGAAGGCCCGCTCCATCAGCCGCTGCATCGGCACCACGCGGCGGCGCCCGCCGGCGGGCAGCGGCTGCGCGCGCGGCACCGCCAGCAGCATGCGGCCGCTGGCCACCGGCTCGCTCGAGATGGCCTCGTGGCGGGGCGGGGCGAAAGCGAAGCCCAGGTCGATCTGGTTGGCCAGCAGCGCGCCGACGATCTCGTCGGTATGGTGCGTCAGCACCTGCACCTGCGTGTCGGGGTGGCGAGCGCAGAAGCTGCGTACCGCCGGCACCAGCAGCGGGTTGGCCAGGCTCGGCGTCGCGGCCACGCGCAGCCGGCCGGCGCCCTTGTGGCGCAGGCTTTCCGAGACCCGGCGCACACGTTCGATCTCGCCGTATAGCCTTTCGACATCCCCATACAGCGCGTTGGCTTCGGGCGTGGCCTGCAGCCGCCCGCGCACGCGCTCGAACAGCCGGAAGCCTAGCGAGGCCTCGGCATGCTGCAGCACGCGTGTGACCACCGGCTGCGACACGTGCAGCAGGCGCGCGGCCTCGCTGACGGTGCCGGTCAGCATCACGGCGCGGAACACTTCGATCTGGCGCAGGCGCATGGCATCTGGGGTGTGGTGGAAAGGGCGGGGCAAGGCGGCGGTCACGGCCATAGCCTGAAGACATATTCTGGCACGTATTCGCATTGGGCAAGCCGGCGCGCTTGCACTACGCTCTGCCTGATGAACGCAAGCAAAGGAAAGGCAATGCGGGTGGTGATCGTGGGCGCGGGCGTGGTGGGCATGACGACGGCATGGCGCCTGGCCGAGGATGGCCACCAGGTGACGGTGCTGGAGCGCCACGACGGGCCCGGCGAGGAGACCAGCTTTGCCAACGGCGGGCAACTGAGCTACAGCTACGTGGCGCCGCTGGCGGGACCGGGCGTGATGGCCAAGGTGCCCGGCTGGCTGCTGCGGCGCGATTCGCCGATGCGCTTTCGCCCGGCGGCGGACCCGGCGCAATGGCGCTGGCTGGCCGCCTTCATGTCGGCCTGCAACGCTGCCACCAGCGAGGCGACCACGCGCAAGCTGCTGCGGCTGGGCTTTTATTCGCGCGACCTGATGCAGGCCTTCGTGGCCCGGCACCAGCATGACGACGGCGGCGCCGGCTTCAGTTTTGCGCGGCGCGGCAAGTTGGTGGTGCACCGCGACGCGGCGGCGTTTGAGTCGGCCTGCCGGCTGCTGGACTACCAGGCCAGCCTGGGTTGCGAACAACAGGCGCTGGACCGCGACGCCTGCGTGGCGCTGGAGCCCGCGCTGGCGGGTATCCGCGACCAGATCGCCGGCGCCATCCATACCCCGAGCGAAGAGGTGGGAGACTGCCATCGCTTCTGCCTGTCGCTGGCACGGTTGCTGCAAGACGGGTCCTACGCCGGCGTGTCGTTGCGCTTTGGCACCGTCGTGCAAGGGCTGGTGCAGCAGGGTGGGCGCGTCACCGGGGTGCGTACGCCGGCCGGCGTGGTGCCCGCCGACGTGGTGATCATGTCGGGCGGCATTGGCAGCGTGCCGCTGCTGCGTCCGCTGGGCGTACGCCCGCTGCTGTGGCCGCTCAAGGGCTACAGCATCACGGTGCCGCTGGCCGGCGGCGCGCGGGCGCCGCATATCAGCGTGACGGATTTCGCCAACAAGATCGTTTATGCCCGGATCGGCAATACACTGCGGGTGGCGGGCATGGCCGACCTGGTGCGCGGCGGCACCCGCATCGATCCGGAGCGGGTCGGGACGCTGGTGGCGCAGACCCGCGCGCTGTTTCCCGGCATCGTGCCGGACGAGCCGCTGGCGCAGCTGCAGCCGTGGGCCGGGCTGCGCCCGGCCACGCCGGACGGCCTGCCGCTGGTGGGACCGTCGCGGGTGTCGGGGCTCTGGCTCAACCTGGGCCACGGCGCGCTGGGGTTTACGCTGGCGATGGGCAGTGCCGGCCTGCTGGCCGACCGCCTGGCGGGGCGCCGCCCCGCCATCGACGCAGAAGATTTCGACGCGGCGCGCGCCTAGCGCCGCGGCCGAGCATGGGTTATTGCCGTACCGGTAAGTCCGCAGTACCTGAAGCTGTCCATGAAACATGCCTCAATGACCAAGCCCCACTACAAGGAGCGCCACATGCAAACGCTGCACCCCCACCGATCCGCCACCCGCCGCGCGCTTGCGGCCGCCACGCTGCTGCTGGCCGCCGGCGCCGTCCATGCCGCCGACGGCGACACGCTGAAGAAGATCAAGGACAGCGGCGTGATCTCGCTCGGCTACCGCGAATCGTCGATCCCGTTCTCGTACACCGACGGCAAGGAGGTCATGGGCTACTCGCACGAGATCCTGCTGCAGATCGTCGACAAGGTGAAGAGCGAGCTGAAGATGCCCAACCTGCAGGTGCGCCTGACCCCGATCACCTCGCAGAACCGGATCCCGCTGGTGCAGAACGGCACCATCGACATCGAATGCGGCAGCACCACCAACAACCTTGAGCGGCAGAAGCAGGTGGCGTTCTCCAACAGCCTGTTCGTCTACGGCATCAAGATGCTGACCAAGAAGGATTCGGGCGTGAAGGAGTTTGCCGACCTGAAGGACCGCAACGTGGTCACCACCGCCGGCACCACCGGCGAGCGCCTGCTGGTCAAGATGAACGGCGAGAAGGCCATGAACATGAACCTGATCAGCACCAAGGACCACGGCCAGTCCTTCCTGATCCTGGAAACCGGCCGTGCCGCCGCGTTCGTGATGGACGAGCCGCTGCTGTATGGGGAGCGCACCAAGGCCAAGAACGCGGCCGACTGGGTGGTGGTGGGCGCGCCGCTGCAGACCGAGAACTACGCCTGCATGTTCCGCAAGGACGATCCCTCGTTCAAGAAGCTGGCCGACGGCGTGATCGCCGACCTGCAGACCAGCGGCCGCGCCGAGAAGCTGTACAACAAGTGGTTCATGGCACCGATCCCGCCGCGCGGCATCAACATGAATTATCCGCTGTCGGCCGACATGAAGGCGCTGTTTGCGGCGCCCAACGACAAGGCTTACCAGTAGGCCGAGTAGGGCGGGGCGGACCGCGGGAGGGGAACCGGGCCTCGCGGTTATTTAGCCATGATGAATCGATATTTAGCATTCGATAGTGTTTGCGGTAGTGTTGAGCCCGATATAGGCTCATAGCAGCACAACAGCCGGCGGCGCTCCAAAAGAGGCCGGCCGGCGCTGCCCCACACTGCTTATCCGCATCGACTGGAGAACATATGCGATCGCTTCGTACTGGCTGGTTCAAATCCCTGCTGGCCGCTTCCCTGGTGGCCGGCGCCGGACTGGCTGCCACCGCGGCCCATGCCGCCGACCTGCTCGACACCGTCAAGCAGGCCGGCGTGCTGAAGATCGGGCTGGAGGGCACCTATCCCCCGTTCGGCTTCCGTGGCGCAAAGAACGAGCTGGAAGGCTTCGACGTCGACGTGGCGCGGGCGGTGGCCGGCAAGCTCGGCGTCAAGCCGGAGTTCGTCACCACTGAATGGAGCGGCATCATCGCCGGCCTGCAGGCGGGCAAATTCGACGTGATCGTCAACCAGGTCAACGTCACGCCGCAGCGCCAGCAGGTGCTGGATTTCTCCACGCCCTACGTCTACTCGGATGCGCAGCTGATCCAGCGCAAGGATGACAAGCGCCAGTTCAAGTCGCTGGAAGACCTGAAGGGCCACAAGCTGGGCGTCAGCCTGGGCAGCAACTATAACGACCTGGCCAAGTCCGTGGCCGGCATCGACGTCAAGACCTATCCCGGCGCGCCGGAGTACCTGCGCGACCTGGCGGCACAGCGCGTCGACGCCGCGCTGAATGACCGGCTGATGGTCGCGTACCTGGTCAAGACCACCAACCTGCCGCTGCGGCCGGGCGCGATCGTGGCGGGTGCCACCACGCAGGTGGCCATCCCGTTCCGCAAGGACAACCCCAAGTTCGCGCAGGCGATCAACCACGCACTGGATGAGCTGGCCAAGGACGGCACGCTCGGCAAGCTGTCGGTGAAGTGGTTCGGCACCGACGTGACCAAGCCCGCCGGCAAGCCGGTCAAGTAATCAGGGCGGTATCATGTCGCGGCGCGGCGGCCTGCATGGCTGCCGCGCCGCTTTGCTTTGTGCCTTTATTGCTGATCCTTTTCGCGCCGCCACGCCATGTCCGCTCTCCAGCTCGTCATCGACTCCCTGCCCGTGCTGCTGCAGGGCACGCTGCTGACCATCAAGTTCGCACTGTGGTCGATGGTGTTCGGGCTGATGCTGGGCACAGTGGTGGCGCTGATGGGCATCAGCCATAGCCGGGTGCTCAAGGCGGTGGCGCGCGGCTATGTCAGCATCATGCGCGGCACGCCGCTGCTGGTGCAGATCTTCGTGGTCTATTACGGGCTGCCCGGGATCGGCATCGCACTGGAGCCGACGCCGGCGGGCGTGCTGACGCTGAGCCTGAACGTCGGCGCCTATCTGTCGGAGAGCATGCGCGGCGCCATCCTCGGCGTGGCGCGTGGGCAGTGGCTGGCCGCCTACAGCCTGGGCCTGACGCCGGCGCAGGCGCTGCGCTACGTGATCGGCCCGCAGGCGCTGCGCCTGGCGGTGCCGAGCCTGTCGAACAGCCTGATCAGCCTGATCAAGGATACGTCGCTGGTTTCGGTCATCACCGTGACCGAGCTGCTGCGCACCGCGCAGGAGGTGATTGCCGCCACCTACCAGCCATTGCCGCTCTACCTGGCAGTCGCGGCGATCTACTGGGTGCTGAGCACGGCCTTGTCCGGGCTGCAGCACAAGCTGGAACGGAGGTTGTCGCTGCCGGGCAGGCATTGAGAACGCGCCAAGGCAAAAGGCCAGCTCCACGGAGCTGGCCTTTTTTGCATCAACGCACCGTTAGCCCTGCGCGATACGGCCGGCGATATGCCCCAGCGCCTCTTCCACCTGGTCCACCAGGATCAGGCACAGGTCGCCCGGCTGCAAGTGCGACAGCGCGGTATCGATGGCCAGGAACTCGCCGCGGATCTCCTCGACCTGGCTGGCGCGTTGCGCACCCTGCAGGCCTTCGCGCAGCAGCGCCAGCACTTCGCCGTCGGCGCGGCCGCGCTGGCACTGGTCCTGGTACAGCACGACCTCATCGAACACGCCGCCCAGGATCTGGGTCTGGCGGCGGATGTCGTCGTCGCGGCGGTCGCCCGCGCCGCTGATCACTACCACCCGCCGCTTGGCGGGGATGGATTCGATCGCGTTGCACAGCGCCAGGATCGCATCCGGGTTGTGGCCGTAGTCGGCGATCAGCGTGGCGCCGCGGTAATCGAACACATTGAAGCGTCCGGGCGCGGTCTGCGCGTCGTTGACAAAGGTGGCGAGCCCGCGGCGGATCACCGACCAGTCGATGCCCAGGGCCCACGCGGCGGCGATCGACGACATCGCGTTCTCGACCTGGAAGCCGATGGTGCCGTTGCGCGTCAGCGGGATCTCGGCCAGTGCGATGCGCACTTCGGCATCGCCTTCCCCGGCGACGATCTCGGCGCCATCGACGAACACCACGCGCTTGCCCTGCGCGCGGTGCGTGGCCATGGCGGGCTGGTCGGGGTCGTGCGCGAAGAAGGTGACGCTGCCGGGGCAGGCGTCGGCCATGCGCACCACCATCGGGTCGGCGGCGTTGAGCACGGCCATGCCGTGCGGCGCGACGTTCTGCACGATCACGCTCTTGAGCACCGCCAGGTCTTCCACCGAGTTGATGTAGGACAGGCCCAGGTGATCGCCTTCGCCGACGTTGGTGACCACCGCCACGTCGCAGCGGTCGAAGGCCAGGCCTTCGCGCAGCAGGCCGCCGCGCGCGGTCTCGAACACGGCGGCGTCCACGTCGGGGTGCAGCAGCACGTTGCGCGCGCTGCGCGGGCCGCTGCAGTCGCCGGTGTCGATGCGCTCGCCCTGGATATAGACGCCATCGGTGCCGGTCATGCCCATGCGCAGTCCGCTGGTGGCCATGATGTGGGTGATCAGGCGGACCGTGGTGGTCTTGCCATTGGTGCCGGAGACCGCCACCACCGGGATGCGGCCGTCGTCGCCGTCGGCAAACATGGTCGAGACGATGGCTTCGCCGACCGCGCGGCCCTTGCCGTAGGACGGCTGCAGGTGCATGCGCAGGCCCGGCGCGGCGTTGACCTCGACGATGCCGCCGGCCTGTTCCTCGAACGGCTTGAGCATGGTCTCGCAGACCGCATCGACGCCGGCGATGTCCAGGCCCACCATCTGCGCCGCGGCCACCGCGCGCGCGGCGATGTCCGGGTGGACGTCGTCGGTCACGTCGGTGGCGCTGCCGCCGGTGGACAGGTTGGCGTTGTTGCGCAGCACCACGCGGGTGCCGGCGGCCGGCACGGAGTCGGCGGTCAGGTTCTGCTTGGCCAGCGTGGCCAGCGCGATATCGTCGAAGCGGATCTTGGTCAGCGAGGTGGCATGGCCTTCGCCGCGGCGCGGGTCGCGGTTCACTTCGTCGACCAGCTGGCGCACCGTATGCACGCCATCGCCGATCACTTGCGGCGGATCGCGGCGCGCCGCCGCCACCAACTGCTTGCCGACCACCAGCAGGCGGAAATCGTGGCCGGGGATATAGCGCTCGACGATCACGTCGGAGCTGATGTCCGAGGCGACCTCGTAGGCCGTCATCACTTCCTCGCGGGTGCGGATGCGCACCGCCACGCCTTTGCCCTGGTTGCCGTCGCGCGGCTTGACCACCACCGGCGCGTCGATTTCCTGTGCCGCGGCCCAGGCTTCCTCGGCGCTGCGCACCGAGCGGCCCAGCGGCACCGGCACGCCGGCGGCGTGCAGCAGGGACTTGGTCAGTTCCTTGTCCTGCGCGATCGATTCGGCCACGGCGCTGGTGCGGTCGGTCTCGGCCGCCTGGATGCGGCGCTGCTTGCTGCCCCAGCCGAACTGCACCATCGAGCCCTGCGTCAGGCGCCGGTACGGGATGCCGCGCGCGACCGCGGCGTAGACGATCGAGCCGGTGCTAGGCCCGAGGCGCACGTCCTCGTCCAGCTCGCGCAGGCGGTGCAGCGCGTCGGCCAGGTCGAACGGAGTGTCGTGGCGGGCGGCATGGCACAGCGCCTCGGCCAGTTCGAAGGCGAGCCGGCCGACTTCCTCTTCGCTGTATTGCACGATCACCTGGTAGATGCCGGGCTCGACCGTCTGCGCGGTGCGGCTGAACGTCACCGGGCAGCCGGCGGCAGCCTGCAGGCGCAGGGCGGTCACTTCCAGCACGTGGGCCAGCGACAGTTCGACCGATTCCTCGTCGGGGCGCAGCGGCCCGATCTCGGGGAAGCGGGCGCGCAGCCGGTCTTCAAAGCCGGGCAGGGCCGACAGCATGTTGGCGGTGTCCTGGCAGGCCACGATCGCCTCGATGGCGGTGTGGCGGCACCACAGGTTCGGGCCCCGCAGGGCCCGGATACGGGAGACTTCCATAGAACGGTTTCCGTGTCTTCTATGCGCGGTTGGGCTGGGGGGCGTCAGGCGCGGCGGGCAGGCTGGCCCATCCAGTGATGCACCAGGTCGACGGTGGCGCCGGTGGCGGCCTCGTCGCACTGCAGCACCAGCAGGTCGCCCGGCACCAGCTGGCTCAGGGCGGCCTCGATGGCGCTGGCGCGCGTGCCTTCGTCGATGATCTTGGTTACGCGCCGGCCTTCGTACAGGCCCTGCTTGAGCAGCGCGCGCGCCTCGGCGTCGGGCAGGGCGCGCTTGACGCTGCGGTCTTCGCACAGGAACACGCGATCGAAATGCTGGCCCAGGACCTTGCCCTGGCGCACCAGGTCCTGGTCGCGCCGCTGCACGCCGGCGCCGTAGACCACCATGCGGCGCTCGGCCGGGAAGCGCTCCAGCGCGGTCGCCAGCGCTTCCAGCGCGGGGGCATTGTGGGCGTCGTCGACCACCACCGTGGCGCCGTTGCGCTCGAACAGCGTAAAGCGGCCCGGCACGTCGACCTGGCCCACATCGAAGGTCACCACGCCGGCGCGGATCAGGTCATTGGAGATGCCCAGCGCCCAGCCGGCGGCCACCGCCGCCAGCACGTTCTCGATCTGGAACGCGACGCGGCCGGCATAGGTCAGCGGCACCGCGGCCACGTCCACCAGCGCGGTCTCGCTGGTGCCGGTGGCCAGCACGATCTTGCCTTCGCGCACGTACACCGCGCGCTTGCCCGCGGCGCGGTGCGAGACGATCGCCGGCAGCTCCGGGGTCAGGCCGAAGAAGATCACGTCGCCGTCGCACAGTCCGGCCATCTCGACCAGGCGCTCGTCGCGCGCGTTGAGCACGGCGGCGCCGTCCTGCAGCACCACGTCGACCTGCGTGCGCAGCACGTTGTACATGCGGTCTTCGTCTTCGACGTAATAGTCGCCGAGATGGTCGGGCTGGTCGAAGTTGGTGACCACGCCCACCTGGCAGCGGTCATAGGCCAGGCCCTCGGACAGGATGCTGCCGCTGTCGTTCTCGAACACGGCGGCCTCGACCGCGCGGTTCATCAGGATGCGGTGGCCGGCTTCCCAGTTGGCGCGGTCGCCGCTTTCGACCTGGCGGCGGTCGAGGAACAGGCCGTCGCTGCAGGCCAGGCCGGTATGCTTGCCCGACAGCTGCAGCAGGCGCGCCACCAGGCGCGCCACCACGGTCTTGCCGTTAGTGCCGGTCACGCCCACCACCGGGATGCGGCCCTGGTCGTCGTCCGACTCGGGGAAGAGGTGGTTGACGATGGCGCGGCCCACCGGGCGCGGCGTGCCCTCGGCGGGCTTGATATGCATCAGCAGCCCGGGGCCGGCGTTGACTTCGACGATGGCGCCGCGCTGTTCGTGCAGCGGGCGCGAGATGTCCTCGGCCACCAGGTCCACGCCGGCAATATCCAGCCCCACCACGCGCGCGGCCAGCGCGGCATGCGCGGCGACGCTCGGGTGCACGCGGTCGGTGACGTCGAAGGCGACGTTGCCGTTGCGCTGGATCAGCACGGTGCGGCCTTGCGGCGGCACCGAACTGCCGTCCATGCCCTGGCGCTTCAGTTCCAGCCGCGCGGCGGAGTCCAGCCGCACGCGGTTCAGCGGGTGATCCTCGGTGTTGCCGCGGCGCGGATCGGAATTGATCTGCAGTTCGATCAGTTCGTCGATGGTCGACTTGCCGTCGCCGACCACGCTGGCGGTCTCGCCCATGGCGGCGGCCACCAGGCGTCCCCCCACCACCAGCAGGCGGTGCTCGTTGCCGGGGATGAAGCGCTCGACGATAACGCCGCTGCCTTCGTCGATGGCCACGCCGTAGGCGGTTTCCACTTCCTCGCGGGTCATCAGGTTGGTGAACACGCCACGGCCATGGTTGCCGTCATAGGGCTTCACCACCACCGGCACGCCGATGTCCTCGGCGGCATCCCAGGCGTCTTCCGGCGATTCGACCAGGCGGCCTTCCGGCACCGGCACGCCGCAGGATTCGAGCAGGCTCTTGGTCAGGTCCTTGTCGCGCGAGATGCTTTCGGCGATGGCGCTGGTGCGGTCGGTCTCGGCGGTCCAGATGCGGCGCTGGCGCGCGCCGTAGCCAAGCTGCACCAGGTTGCCGTCGGACAGGCGGATGGCGGGGATGTCGCGGTCGTCCGCGGCATCGACGATGCAGGCGGTGCTGGGGCCCAGGCAATGCTTGTCGACCAGGCGGCGCAGGTGTTCCACCGTGGCCGCGACGTCGTAGGGGCGGTCCTCGATCGCGGCCATGACCAGGTCGCGCGCGCCGAACAGGGCGGCGCGGGTGACTTCCTCGTGCCAGGCGCGCACGATCACCTTGTAGACACCGCGCACCGGGGTTTCGCGAGCCTTGCCGAAGCCGCCCGGCATCCCGGCCAGATTTTGCAGCTCAAGCGTCACGTGCTCCAGGATATGGCCCGGCCAGGTGCCTTCCTTCAGCCGCTGCAGGAAGCCGCCGCGCTCGCCGATGCTGCAGCGGTGCTCGATCAGCGATGGCAGCCACGCCGACAGGCGCTCGTAGAACCCCGGAATCGTGTTGGAGGGAAAGTCCTCCAGTTCCCCGATATCGACCCATGCCTCCAGGACGGGCCGATATGTCCACATATTCGGGCCGCGCAGCGACATGACATCGACAATCTCAATGTCCTTCTTTTTCATTGAATTAGCTTGAGGCAGTGGGCGGAACGCCCGAGAAATGGAAGCCTAACCTTTCAGTAACGTTACAGCACAGAGCGGGTTGACTTTCTTGGTGTAAAAGTGATTGTGCAATGCATCAGGGCTACCCGCGCGTTCGTCGTTATGTATACTGCGGGCGAATTCGCGGGCCGCCAGCGCGTGCCCGGCCTAAATTGTTTCAAGTTATGTCCGCAATCCCTGGACGCACGCCGCGCCATCCATGACCCAGTCCTCCTTGCCTGTCCCTACCGCTACCGCCGCCGATGAACCCTGGCAGGCTGAAGCCGGATCGTGGCTCCGACCCGGCGAGACTGTCCTGGCCGGACTGGCGCTGGACCTCGATGCGAGGCTGCATTTTACCCAAGGGTGGCTGGTTGTGACGGACCAGCGCATCGTTGCCCACGCCCCCGGCGAAAAAATTGTGCGGGAATGGAACATCGCCCCGGCGCTGCGCCTGTCGCATACCGACCACGCCGGGGTGGGGACGCTGGAACTGAGCGGACCGGCGGGCCGGCTCGCCACCTGGCGATATACGCTTGGTTACAATCCGGCGGCCTTGCGGCTGGCGGACCAGTTCGAGGCCCAGCGCGACGCCGCCGCCTCGCGCCCGGCGTCCGGTGGGGGCGAGGTGTTGTGCCCGACGTGCAAGGCGCCGCTGCCGCCGGACGAGGAACAGTGTCCCCAATGCAGCCGCGAACTGGAGACGCCGCCTTCAACCTGGGCGCTGCTGCGCCTGTGGCGCTTCGCCCGGCCATACCGCTGGCAACTGCTCGGCGGCTTCCTCCTGACCCTGTTGTCGACCGCCGCCACGCTGGTGCCGCCGTACCTGACCATGCCGCTGATGGACAAGGTACTGATCCCGTTCCAGAACGGCGTGCCGATCGACTATGGCCTGGTGCGCCTGTACCTGGCCGGGCTGCTCGGGGCGGCGCTGGTGGCGTGGTCGCTGGGCTGGGCGCGTACGTATTTGCTGGCGCGGGTATCCGAGCGCATCGGCGCCGACCTGCGCACGACCACGTATGAACACTTGCTGAAGCTGTCGCTGGAGTATTTCGGCGGCAAGCGCACCGGCGACCTGATGGCGCGCATCGGCTCGGAAAGCGACCGCATCTGCGTGTTCCTGTCGCTGCACCTGCTGGACTTCGCGACCGACGTGCTGATGATCCTGATGACGGCGGTGATCCTGGTCTCGATCAACCCGTGGCTCGCGCTGGTGACGCTGGTGCCGTTGCCGTTTATCGCGTGGATGATCCACCTGGTGCGCGACCGCCTGCGTCATGGCTTCGAGAAGATCGACCGGATCTGGTCGGAAATCACCAACGTGCTGGCCGACACCATCCCCGGCATCCGCGTGGTCAAGGCGTTCGCCCAGGAAAAGCGCGAAGTCACGCGCTTCCGCGAAGCCAACAAGCACAACCTGGCGATCAACGACCGCGTCAACGCGGTGTGGTCGCTGTTCACGCCGACGGTGACGCTGCTGACCGAGATCGGGCTGCTGATCGTGTGGGTGTTCGGCATCTGGCAGGTGTCGCACAGTGCCATCACGGTGGGCGTGCTGGTGGCGTTCCTGACCTATATCAGCCGCTTCTATACGCGGCTGGATTCGATGAGCCGCATCGTCTCGGTGACGCAGAAGGCCGCCGCCGGAGCCAAGCGCATCTTCGACATCCTCGACCATGTGTCGAGCGTGCCCGAGCCGGCGCGGCCGGCGCGGCTGGACCGGGTCGAGGGCGCGATCGACATGAGCGACCTGGGCTTCCGCTACGGCAACCGCGCGGTGATCCGCGGGCTGAACCTGTCGATCGCACCGGGCGAGATGATCGGCCTGGTCGGCCACAGCGGCTCGGGCAAGAGCACGCTGGTCAACCTGATCTGCCGCTTCTACGATGTCTCGGAGGGTGCGATCCGGGTCGACGGGGTCGATATCCGCTCGCTGCCGGTATCGGAGTACCGCCGCCATATCGGCCTGGTGCTGCAGGAGCCGTTCCTGTTCTTCGGCACGATTGCCGACAACATCGCCTATGGCAAGCCTGATGCCACGCGCGAAGAGATCATCGCCGCGGCGCGTGCCGCCCATGCGCACGAGTTCATCCTGCGGCTGCCGCACGGCTATGACTCGCTGGTCGGCGAGCGCGGCCAGGCGCTGTCGGGTGGCGAGCGCCAGCGCATCTCGATTGCGCGCGCGCTGCTGATCAACCCCCGCATCCTGATCATGGACGAGGCCACCTCGTCGGTCGACACCGCCACCGAGAAGGAAATCCAGAAGGCGCTCGACAACCTGGTGCAAGGCCGTACCACCATTGCCATCGCGCACCGCCTGTCGACGCTGCGCAAGGCCGACCGGCTGGTGGTGATGGACCGCGGCCAGATCGTCGAAGTGGGCAGCCACGACGAGCTGCTGCTGCGCGAAGGCGCGTACTACAAGCTTTACCAGGCGCAGGCGCGCAATGTCGACACCGAAGACGACGATGCCGAAGCGCCCATCCAGATTCCCGAAACCGCCCATGCCCAATGACATCGCCGCCGCCGCGCGGGCCCCTGTATTCACGCTGGACCGCAATCCGTTCGGCCGCCTGGTGCTGATCGCCGAGGATGGCACCGTCCATGAAGGCGTGGTGCCGGTGCGCGCTTTCCCGATCTCGGCGCCGCAGGGCGGCATCGGCATGATGAGTGCCGACGGGCATGAGGTGGTATGGATTCCGCGGTTGGAAGATCTGCCGGTCGCCGAGCGCGACATGATCGAGGCGGAGCTGGCCTCGCGCGAGTTCATGCCGGAAATCGAGCGTATCGTCAGTGTGTCGACCTACGCCACGCCCAGCGTGTGGACGGTGAAGACCGACCGCGGCCAGACCGACCTGGTGCTGCGCGGCGAAGAGGCGATCCGGCGCCTGGCCGGCAGTACGCTGCTGATCTCGGACACGCACGGCATCCACTACCTGATCCGCGACCTGATGGCGCTGGACAAGCACAGCCGCAAGATACTCGACCGCTTCCTATGAGAGGCAGGGCGCGGCAGCCTGGCCACCGCGCTCGCCAGGCGCCGCCGGGAGGTCAGTGCAGCAACTCGGACGAATCGTCCTCGTCGTCCCAGTCGTCGTGCATCACCGGCACATCGGGCGCCATGTCGAATACCATCGAGTGATAGCGCACGCTGAACCACTCGCGGAACATCTTCAGCGATAGTTCCTCGGGCCATGACGAGTCGTCGAACCATTCGCCGAGCATGAATTCGAAGAATTCCTGCCAGCGCTTCTCGACCCAGCGCACGGCGTTCTCGTGCGTGTCAGCCAGTTCCTCGGGCAGCAGGAATACGCTCTGGTCTTCGCGCACCTGCTCCAGCGTGAGGCCGGCCACGGGCTGGGGATCGACTGCCTGGATCCACTCCAGGAACGGTTGTTCCGGGACCAGGGCGATCATGGAGCGGTTGATGGTGAAGCGGGGATGGTCGGACATCGCGAAAGCCTTGAAGGACTGCAGCGGGCTATTGTAGTCCTTCGGTTCCCGGATGTAGCGATGAACCATGCCTGCGTCACATCCCGGCCGCGCTCGCGGTTACTGGTAGTCCAGCGTAAATACCATCGAACTGGTGACGGTACCCGGCGACGGGGTGCCGCCGAGGCTGGCATAGCGGGCGCCGAAACGATAGGTGGCGGGTACGTTGGCCTGGATGCTGCCCATGGCATTGCGCACCTGCAGCGGTACCGGCGCGGTGCCGCTGGCATTCATGATCTGCACGCCCGCGCCGCTCGCCGCGCCGGCAGTCCCGGCATTGCTCAGGCCCAGGATGCCGGCCGGGGCCGACATCACTGGCGTGCCGGCGGCACCGTCCAGCGTGATGCCGACGATGGCTGCGCTGTTGCAATTCAGCTGGATGGCGAACGGCGTGTTGCCGCCGGAGCCTTGCGTGGCGAGCGTCCTGGCGCTGATCGCCGGCAGGCTGACTGTGGTGGGAGAGAGGACATGGCAGGAAATTTCGCGTGTTGCGATCGTGCCGGAAATGCCGATGTAGTTATTGCCTGCGCCACCCAGCGCACCGTCCCGAGAGCCGTTATACACCCCGAAGCCAAAGATGGTCTGGGAGGGGTCGAGGCTGCCAGACGCAATCGGGCCGGTTTTGACGAATTCGATGGTGACGGAAACCGAATAGGTCATGTCGGCGTTGAGGTAGCCCAGGTTGGCCGAGCGGGTGTCGCACCAGATGGTCGAAGCATTGGTGACCGGCTGGCCGGCCGCATTGCGCAGGCGAATCCCGACGCCCGCGACACCGGTGGAGTAAACGCCTGGCATCACTTCGGTGCCTGAGCCGTAGTAGCACGAGATGATGGGCGCGCCAGGCACCACCCAGGGCGCCACGTTGGCGCAGCTGCCGCTGAACTGGTAGCTGCGCACCGTGCCGGGAATCGTGCTGCCGACGGTAAGGTTCACCGCTACCGCCATGCTGTCGAGAGTCTGCAGAATGGGCATCGCCGGCGTGGCAGTGCAATTTGCATGGGCGAGGTGCGGTGCTGCCAGGCACGCTATCACGACCAGCCAGCGACGCACGAGATGGAAGAATTGTGTTCTGTTCATAACAGGGGTCAAGGATGTGGCTGCCTCGCGCAACGCCGCGGCGCGCTGGAGCCAGCCAATGACAACCAGCGGCATGCCAGTCAAGATTCCTTGCTACGATAGGACCCGCACGCTCGTGAATCGATAAGGCTTGGCCTATTTTGGGTTGGGAAATTTTCCCGTTCGCTGACCGGCGCACCAAAGAAAAAGCCCTCGGCCGGGTGGGCGAGGGCTTGAAGTGGCAGCGGGCGAGTCGCGGATCGCCCGCATTGCATCTTGGGCCTGTGTGGCAGGTCCGGCATCCCCAAATCTGGGGATGTTGTTTTTTCCGCGGCTGTGCCTCTGCCGCCGGGCAAAGAAAAACCCGCGCAGCCTGAGCTGTCGCGGGTTTCTGGTCCTGCTGGTGCTGCATCGGACTGAATACTGGTGGAGCCGGCGGGAATCGAACCCGCGTCCGCAAGCCCTCCACAGAGAGTTCTACATACTTAGTTCTGTCATTTGATTTAACCGGCGCATCGCGGACGAACACGCTCTACGACGGCGAGTCACTAGGTTTTCGTCCCCGGCTTCGTGACCCTTCCGGAGCTTATCTGACGTAAATGACCTCGCGTGGTCTTGCGACCCTAGCCCGTCAGCGAGCCAGTGCGAGGACGGCGGCCCTTAGGCTGCCAGTGCGTAACGTTCGTCGTTAGCAGTTATTGCATTCCCATTGATTAACGAGGTGACGGGTCCTCGGTATGCCCTCCACTGCTTTGTAACCCACGTCGAAACCAGGTCGGCCCCAGTGAGGAAGCTGGATTGTACCCGGTTGGACGCAAGCTGTCTTGGGGAGTTCCAGGGCGTGCCCCCGGATACTGCCAGCGCACTTTCAGGCGACCGCGGCGGGCACCAGCAGCGGGATCAGCTCTGACGGGTGGCGGATCAGGTGGTCCGCGCCCCAGGCCTCGGGCGGCTCCCCTTCGCCGCAGTAGCCATAGGCGGCGGTCACGGTGACCATGCCGGCGGCCTTGCCGGCCTGGATGTCGCGCAGGTCGTCGCCGACATAGACGCAGCGGCGCGGGTCGACGCCGGCACTCGCGGCGGCATGCAGCAGCGGGGCGGGGTGCGGCTTGGCGTGCGGCGTGGTGTCGCCGCTGACCACGGCACTGGCGCGGGGCGCCAGCCCGATCGCGGCGACCAGCGGCACCGTGAAGCGCGCGATCTTGTTGGTCACGATCCCCCACGGGATGCCTGCGGCCTCGAGCGCGGCCAGTACCTGCGGCATGCCGTCGAACAGGCGGGTGTGAACCGCGATGTCGGCCTCGTAGTAATCCAGGAAGGTATCGCGCAGCGCAGGAAACTCCGCATCTTCCGGCCGCAGGCCGAAGGCGGCGCCCAGCAATCCGCGCGCGCCGTGTGATGCCACCGGACGCAGCTTGTCGTAAGCCACCGGCGGGCGGCCGCGTTCGATGACCAGCCGGTTCGCCGCCGCGGCCAGGTCCGGCGCGGTGTCGGCAAGGGTGCCGTCGAGGTCGAAGAAGACGCCTGCGAACCCTGCGGATGCGAACCCCGCGCTCATGCCGCCACCCGGCGGAACGCCATCAGGTAATTCACATCGGTGTCGCGGCCCAGCGTATAGACCTGCGACAGCGGGTTGTAGGTCATGCCCCGCATCTCGATCAGGTCGAGTCCGGCCTGGCGCGCGAAGCGGGCCAGTTCGGCGGGCGTGATGAATTTCTCGTAGTCGTGGGTGCCGCGCGGCAGCATGTTGAGCACGTATTCGGCGCCGACGATGGCGAGCAGGTAGGCCTTCAGGTTGCGGTTGATGGTCGAGAAGAACACATGGCCGCCCGGACGGACCAGCGTCGCGCACGCGTGCACGATCGAAGCCGGGTCCGGCACGTGTTCCAGCATCTCCATGCAAGTGACCACATCCACGCTGGCCGGCTCGCGCGCGGCCAGCGCTTCGGCGGCGATCTCCTCGTAGGTCACGGCAACGCCGGACTCGAGGCTGTGCAGGTCGGCCACCTTCAGCGCCTTGCTGGAGAGATCGATGCCGCGCACGGTGGCGCCGAGGCGCGCCATGCTCTCGGACAGGATGCCGCCGCCGCAGCCCACGTCGACCACCCGCTTGCCCGCCAGTGCGGCGATGCCATCGATCCAGCCCAGGCGCAGCGGGTTCAGTTCATGCAGCGGCTTGAACTCGCTCTGCGGATCCCACCAGCGGTGGGCCAGTTCGCTGAACTTGTCGATTTCCTTGGGGTCGGCATTCCGGCGCGGCGGTTGCTGGCTGGCGGCGTCGGCTGCGTGGAGGGTGTGCGATTGCAACGTCATCGTATGCGGGTCCGGCGGCGCTGGCCGCGGCGGGTGATGGAAGGAGACAGTCCGGGCAACTGTACCAAAAAAAAAGCCCAGCTTGCGCTGGGCTTCTTGGATCGGAAGAGCTCCGATTAACGTGCGCTGCGGGTGCCGACCACTTCGACTTCCACGCGGCGGTTCGGCTGCTGGCAGGCGATCTGCGACTTGCGGTTGCCCTTGCACGACTTCGGGTCGACCTTCAGCTGGCGCTTGCCCTTGCCTTCGGTGTAGACGCGGTTGGCTTCAACGCCCTTGCTCACCAGGTAAGCCTTGACCGATTCAGCGCGGCGGATCGACAGGCGATCGTTGTACTTGTCCGAGCCGAACGAGTCGGTGTGGCCAACGGCGATGATGACTTCCAGGGTGATGCCTTGCAGCTTCGACACCAGGTCGTCCAGCTTGGCCTTGCCTTCGGGCTTCAGCACAGCCTTGTCGAAGTCGAACAGGGTGTCAGCAGCGAAAGTGACCTTCTCGCTCGAAACCACCGGAGGAGCCACCGGAGCCGGAGCCGGAGCGGCCACAGCCGGAGCCAGGGCGCCGTCGCACAGCGCGTTGGCCGTGGCCGGGGTCCAGGAGCTGTCGCGCCAGCAGAGCTCGTTCGTGCCATTCTTCCACACGTACTCGCTCGTACCGTTGCCCCAGTTGTCGTTCACTGCCTTCTTTTCATAAGGGACGGACTGAGCTTGAGCGGATGCAGCCATTACTGCGGTAGCTGCAACGAGCGCGAGCTTGGCAAATTTTTTCATATTTCTCCTCTCAGGATGAGATCACCGCAGGGTTACTGCGAGCAAATGGACGAAAACAAGTCATACATTCTTCGGAGTATAACATTCTCGATGTGGTGGATGCTCCACTTCGAACAATGTCTGGCTCTTCGCTGGGGAATTGTGCCACAAGGGTCGTTTCCTAAGAAGTAAATATATTCGATTCGCCGCACGGGTTTTGGGCCTGTGGTGTTTGTGCAACATGGGTCTTGTGTCGCCCGCAAAGCCTTGTGGCATCAGGGATTCCGGGTTTCAGTGCTGCCCTCGGAGGGGCGCTGCGGGGCCTGTCCGGGGAGCGGCGGGCAGGGGTTGCCGGCATGTTAGAATGGCACGTTGGCCAGCCGTCAGGCGCCCCTCGGCGCCGCGTGCCAAAGGCCCTGCCATTTGCTTAAACCTGCCGCATAAACCACGCCGCAATGGATCCATTCGCAAAAGAAACCCTTCCGGTCTCCCTAGAAGAGGAAATGCGCCGCTCCTACCTGGATTACGCCATGAGCGTGATCGTCGGGCGCGCGCTTCCCGATGTCCGGGATGGCTTGAAACCGGTGCACCGGCGCGTGCTGTATGCGATGCACGAACTCAACAACGACTGGAACCGCGCCTACAAGAAGTCGGCCCGTATCGTTGGGGATGTGATCGGTAAGTACCATCCGCACGGCGATACCGCTGTCTACGACACCATCGTGCGCATGGCGCAGGACTTCTCGCTGCGCTACATGCTGGTCGACGGCCAGGGGAATTTCGGTTCCGTGGACGGTGATAACGCCGCGGCCATGCGTTATACCGAAATCCGCCTGTCGAAAATCGCGCACGAGATGCTGCATGACATCGACAAGGAAACCGTCGATTTCGACAGCAACTATGACGGCTCTGAAAAAGAGCCTTCGATTCTCCCGGCGCGAATTCCCAATCTGCTAATCAATGGTTCGTCGGGTATTGCCGTCGGCATGGCCACCAATATCCCGCCGCATAACCTGAATGAAATCGTCGACGGCTGTCTGCATCTGCTGCGTAACCCGCAGGCGACGGTGGACGAGCTGATTGAATTGATTCCGGCGCCGGATTTTCCCACCGCCGGCATTATCTATGGCATTCAGGGCGTTCGCGAAGGCTACCGCACCGGCCGCGGCCGCGTAGTGATGCGCGCCAAGACGCACTTCGAGGATATCGACCGCGGCCAGCGCCAGGCCATCATCGTTGACGAGCTGCCGTACCAGGTCAACAAGCGCACGCTGCTGGAGCGCATTGCCGAGCTGGTCACGGAAAAGAAGATCGAAGGCATCTCGGATATCCGCGACGAGTCGGACAAGTCCGGCATGCGGGTGGTGATCGAGCTCAAGCGCAACGAGGTGCCCGAGGTCGTCCTCAACAACCTATATAAGAACACCCAGCTGCAGGACACCTTCGGCATGAACATGGTGGCGCTGGTCGACCGCCAGCCGCGCTTGCTGAACCTGCGCCAGATGCTGGAGTACTTCCTGGCGCACCGCCGCGAGGTCGTGACCCGCCGCACGGTGTTCGAACTGCGCAAGGCGCGCGAGCGGGGCCACGTGCTGGAAGGGCTGGCGGTGGCGCTGGCCAACATTGACGAGTTCATCGCCATCATCAAGGCGGCGCCGACACCGCCGATTGCCAAGCAGGAGCTGATGAGCAAGGCGTGGGATTCCGCGCTGGTCCGCGAAATGCTGGCCCGGGCGGAAGGCGAAACCCCCGGTGGGCGCGCGTCGTACCGGCCGGACGGGCTGCCGGCGGTATTTGGCATGCAGCCGGACGGCCTGTACCGGCTGTCCGATGGCCAGGCGCAGGAAATCCTGCAAATGCGCCTGCAACGCCTCACTGGCCTCGAACAAGACAAGATCGTCCAGGAATATCGCGACATCATGGCGGAAATCGCCGACTTGCTCGACATCCTGGCGCGTCCCGAACGCATTACTACCATCATCATCGACGAGCTGACGGCGATTCGCGCCGAATTCGGCGATGAGCGGCGCTCGCAGATCGAGCTGAACGCGACCGAGCTGGATACCGAGGACCTCATCACTCCGCAGGACATGGTGGTGACGCTGTCGCACAGCGGCTATATGAAGAGCCAGCCGATCTCCGAATACCGCGCGCAAAAGCGTGGCGGCCGGGGCAAGCAGGCGGCGGCGACCAAGGAAGACGACTGGATCGACACGCTGTTCGTGGCCAACACCCACGACTACATCCTGTGCTTCTCCAACCGTGGCCGGCTGTACTGGCTGAAGGTCTATGAGGTACCGCAGGGCTCGCGCAACTCGCGCGGGCGGCCGATCGTCAACATGTTCCCACTCTCGGAAGGCGAGAAGATCAACGTCATCCTGCCGGTGCGGCAGTTTGACGCCGAGCATTTCATCTTCATGGCGACCGCGCGCGGTACGGTCAAGAAGACGGCGCTGACCGAATTCTCGAACCCGCGCAAGGCCGGCATCATCGCGGTCGATCTCGACGAAGGCGACTACCTGATCGGTGCGGCCGTGACCGACGGCCAGCACGACGTGATGCTGTTCTCGGACGCCGGCAAGGCGGTTCGCTTCGACGAGAACGATGTGCGCCCGATGGGCCGCCAGGCGCGCGGCGTGCGCGGCATGAACCTGGAAGAGGGCCAGGCGGTGATCGCCATGCTGGTGGCGCCGGCCGAGACCGCTGAAGAGGCGGCGGATGCAGGCGTGCGCGGCAGCGTGCTGACCGCGACCGAGAACGGCTACGGCAAGCGCACGCCCATCGCCGAGTACACTCGACATGGCCGCGGCACCAAGGGCATGATTGCGATCCAGACGAGCGAGCGCAACGGCCGTGTGGTGGCTGCTGCACTGGTGTCGCCCGAAGACGAAATCATGCTGATCACCACCGGCGGCGTGCTGATCCGTACGCGCGTGGCAGAAATCCGCGAGATGGGCCGCGCCACCCAGGGTGTCACGCTGATTAACGTGGACGAAGGCACCAAGCTGTCCGGGCTGCAGCGCATCGTCGAAAGCGATGCCGACAACGGCGGCAATGGCGAGGAGCCGGAGGAAGCCGACGGTACGGAAGGCGCCGAGGGTGCCGCCGGTGCGGATGCCGACGCGAAGCCCTAAGGCAAAACGTAAATTGTTGCAACAATAGGACGCCAGCCGGAACTCGCCTCGCGGCTGTCCGGACTAAAACGGACGTATTTACCAGGGAGTCACAATGCTCAAAACCTATCGACGTATCGCTGTTCTGGCTGCTTTTGTCCCGACCTTCATGGTGGCGCAGCATGCCCACGCACAGGACGCGGAAAAGACAGCGGCCATCAAGGAACTGCTTTCCGTCATGCAGGCAGACCAGGCTGTGAAGGGCCAGGCAGAGAACTGGCAGCAGGGCGCGAAGCAGGAAGCGCCGCTGGTCCTCGAGCAGGTGCTGGTCGAAAACAAGACCCTGAGCGACAAGCAGAAGCAGGCCGCCGTTGAAAAGCTGAAGAAGAACGGCGCGGTCCAGCGCATCGTCGATGGCGCCGGCACGGCGTTCACCACGGACGGTTTCCGCAAGGACGCCATCCAGGCGCACTACGATGCCTTCGGCAAGTACTACACCACGCAGGAACTGAAGGACCTGACCACCTTCCTGAAGTCGCCGACCGGCCAGAAGTTCATGGCCAACCAGGGCAAGGCAACGCAGGAAATCTGGGGCTCGATGATGCAGAAGTACGGCCCGCAGGTCGGCAAGTCGATGCGTGACGCCGCCGAGAAGGAAATCACCGCCGCCTCGAAGTGATGCCGGTGTGATCCGCAACGGATCGGCCGGCCCCCGCCCGACCGCGTTCGGGCGGGCGCTGCAAACCGGGGGGCTGACCCCCGGGCGCCCAACGGGGCGCGGGTTTGAGGGATAATGGCTGCTTGGGTAACACCGGCAGCCATTTTTCCATCCCCCGTCTCATGAACGATCCCCAGAATCCCGCTCTCGCCGGCATGATGCAGCGTGCATTGGCCGAACGCGTCTACAACTTCTCGCCCGGCCCGGCAGCGCTGCCTGCCGAAGTGCTGCAACAGGCTGCCGAGGAGATGCTGTCCTGGCGCGGGACCGGGGTGTCGGTGATGGAGATGAGCCACCGCAGCCGCGAGTTCGAAAGCATCCACAACCAGGCCATCGCCGACCTGCGCGAACTGCTGCATATTCCCGCCAACTACCGCGTGCTGTTCCTGCAGGGCGGTGCCATCGGCGAAAACGGCATCGTGCCGCTGAACCTGATGCGCCTGCGCCATGCCGACGCGCCCAAGGCCGACTTCGTCGTCACCGGCACCTGGTCGGTCAAGACCGAGCAGGAAGCACGCCGCTACGGCGCGGTCAATATCGCCGCCAGCAGCGAGGCCCAGAAATACCACCGCATTCCGGACGTGGCCGACTGGAAGCTGTCTGACGACGCCGGTTACGTGCACCTGTGCACCAACGAGACCATCGTCGGCGTGGAGTTCCAGGACATTCCGGACATCGGCCAAGTCAAGGGCAACCGCGTCGTGGTGGCGGACGCGTCCAGCCATATCCTGTCGCGGCCCATCGACTGGTCGCGGGTGCAGGTGGTCTACGGCGGCGCGCAGAAGAACATCGGCCCGGCAGGCGTCACCATCGTGATCGTGCGCGAGGACCTGATCGGCCACGCCCATCCGCTGTGCCCGTCGGCATTCAACTGGCGCCTGGTGGCCGAGCACAACTCGATGTACAACACGCCGCCGACCTATGCGATCTATATCGCTGGCCTGGTGTTCCAGTGGCTCAAGCGCCAGGGTGGCGTGCCCGCGATCGAACAGCGCAATATCGCCAAGGCGTCGGCGCTGTACGACTACCTCGACCAGAGCGATTTCTATCGCAACGAGATCCATCCCAGCTGCCGCTCGCGCATGAACGTACCGTTCTTCCTGGGCGACGAATCGCGCAACGAGGCGTTCCTGCAGCAGGCGCGGGCCAATGGCCTGGTGCAGTTGAAGGGGCACAAGACCGTGGGCGGCATGCGCGCCAGCATCTATAACGCCATGCCGCTCGAAGGCGTGATGGCGCTGATCGACTTCATGCGCGAATTCGAGCGGACCTCCGCCTGACGCGCATTCCCGCTGGCGGGCCCGCGCATGCCATTCGCGGCGTGCCGGCCGGCGCGGGACGTTTTCCTGGCCGCCACGCCTGGCGGCCTACCGGATTGATACAACATGACAAGCCAAGACCGCACCCCCGCGCGCGAGGAGACGCCGCCCAATGCGCCGCACAACGGCGACAGCCACCTGAGTGATGCCGAGCGCAAGCTGTCGGTCGAACTGGGCCCGCTGCGCGAGCAGATCGATACGGTGGACCGCGAGCTGCTGGCGATGCTGAATCGCCGTGCGAAGCTGGCGCTCGAAGTGGGCGAGGTCAAGAAGAAGTACGGGGCACCGGTGTTCCGTCCGGAGCGCGAGCTGCAGGTCATCCGCAAGGTACAGGGCGCCAACCCGGGCCCGTTGCTGGGGGAAAGCGTGGCGGCCATCTGGCGTGAGGTGATGTCGGCCTGCCGCGGGCTGGAGAAGCCGCTGGAAGTGGCGTTCCTGGGCCCGGCCGGCACCTTCTCGGAGCAGGCGCTGTACGCGCATTTCGGCCACGAGGTGTCGGGCGTGCCTTGTCCGAGCATCGACGAGGTGTTCCGCGCGGTCGAGGCGGGCACGGTCGAGTACGGCGTGGTGCCGGTCGAAAATTCGACCGAGGGCGCGGTGTCGCGCACGCTGGACCTGTTCCTGCAGACTTCGCTGAAGATCAGCGGCGAGATCGCGCTCAAGGTGCACCACAACCTGATGGCGTCGACGCCAGACATGAAAGGCGTCACGGTGGTGCGCGCGCATGCGCAGGCGCTGGCGCAGTGCCAGCACTGGCTGACCGCCAACTACCCGCACCTCGAGCGCCAGGCCGTGTCGAGCAACGCCGAAGCGGCGCGCATGGCAAGCGAAGACCCCACCGTGGCCGCGATTGCCGGCGAGTCCGCCGCCAACCGCTACCACCTGCACCTGGTGCGCACGCATATCCAGGACGATCCGCACAACCGCACGCGCTTTGCCGTGATCGGCCGCTATGAGACCGAGCCCTCGGGCAGCGACCAGACCTCGCTGATCCTGTCGGTGCCCAACAAGGCCGGCGCGGTGTACCAGTTGCTGGCGCCGCTGGCCGCGAACGGCGTGTCGATGTGCCGCTTCGAGTCGCGTCCGGCGCGCAGCGGCGCGTGGGAGTACTACTTCTACGTCGACGTGGAAGGGCACCAGCATGAGCCGGCGGTGGCGCGCGCAATCGAAGAGCTGCGCCGCAATGCTGCCTACCTGAAGGTGCTGGGCTCGTATCCGTCGAGCAAGTAAGGCAGCCGGAAAGAACAAGGAGACGAGATGGCAGAGCAGGGCAAGCAGGGCGGCGCGACCACGGTATTCGGGCCGGACTATGTGCGGGCGATTTCGCCATACGTGGCTGGCAAGCCGATTTCCGAAGTCGCGCGCGAGTTCGGCCTGGACGAGGCCGGCATCGTCAAGCTCGCCTCCAACGAAAACCCGCTGGGCATGCCGGATTCGGCCCGCGCTGCGGTGGCCGCGGCCGTCGCTGAACTGGGCCGCTATCCCGACGCGAACGGCTTTGCGTTGAAGGGTGCGCTGTCGGCGCGCTTCGGCGTGCCGGCCGAGTGGCTGACGCTGGGCAACGGCAGCAACGACATCCTTGAGCTGGCCGCGCATGCGCTGGTGGAGCCGGGCCAGTCGATCGTCTATGCCGAGTACTCGTTCGCGGTGTACGCGCTGGCCACGCAGGAGATCGGCGCCCGCGCCATCGAAGTGCCCGCGCGCGACTACGGCCATGACCTGGACGCGATGGCCGCGGCGATTGCACCGGATACGCGCCTGGTCTTTATCGCCAACCCCAACAACCCGACCGGCACCTTCCTGCCGGCTGCGCAGCTCGAAGCCTTCCTGCAGCGGGTGCCGCGCCATGTCGTGGTGGTGCTGGACGAGGCCTACAACGAGTACCTCGATGCCGACCAGCAATACGATGCGATTGCCTGGGTGCGCCGCTATCCCAACCTGCTGGTGTCGCGCACGTTCTCCAAGGCCTATGGCCTGGCGGGGCTGCGCATCGGCTATGCGGTGGCGCAGCCGGAACTGACCGACCTGCTGAACCGCATCCGCCAGCCGTTCAACGTCAACAGCGTGGCGCAGGCAGCCGCCATGGCTGCGCTGGCCGATACCGGTTTCCTGCGCCGCAGCGCGGAACTGAACCGTGACGGCAAGCGGCAGCTGACCGAGGCGTTCGACCGGCTCGGCCTGGAATACGTGCCGTCGTCCGGGAATTTCGTGCTGGTGCGGGTGGGCGACGATGATGGCGCCGGCGCGCACGTGAACCTGGCGTTGCTCAGGCAGGGCGTGATCGTGCGCCCGGTGGGCAACTACAACCTGCCGCGCTGGCTGCGCGTGACCATCGGCTTGCCGGAAGAAAACGCGGCGTTTATCGCGGCGCTGGAGCGGGCGCTGGCCTGAGCCCGGCCGCTGCCAACGCCGGTGGCCTTGCCACCCGATGATTGACCTCGGTCTGAACCGAACTACCGCCGCTTGCGGCCTGTGATTGTGAGTGCATTGCATTTTTCCCGTGTTGTCATTGTCGGCGTCGGCCTGATCGGCGGCTCGCTCGCGCTGGCGCTCAAGCGCGCCGGCGTGGTGGGCACGGTGGTCGGGGTGGGGCGCTCGGCCGCTTCGCTGCAGAAGGCGCTGGACCTCGGTGTGATCGACGAGGCCGCGACGCTGGCCGATGCCGCGCGCGGTGCCAGCGTGATCGTGCTGTGCGCGCCGGTGGCGCAGAACTTTGCCTTGCTGCACGCGCTAGAGCCGCACCTGCAGCCGGGCACCATCGTCACCGATGCCGGCAGCACCAAGTCCGACGTGATCGTCGCGGCCAAGACCGCGCTGGGCGACAAGGCCGCGCAGTTCGTCCCCGCGCACCCGATCGCCGGGCGCGAGCTCAACGGCGTCGAGGCCGCGCTGCCGGACCTGTATGTGGGCAAGAAGACGGTGCTGTGCCCGCTGCAGGAAAACGCGCGCGCCGACGTCGCCGCCGTGCGCGCCATGTGGGAAAGCGCTGGCGCGGATTGCCACGTGATGTCGGCGGTGCAGCACGACGCCGTGTTTGCCGCTGTCAGCCACCTGCCGCATGTGCTGTCGTACGCGCTGGTAGCCCAGGTGGCCAATGCGGAAGACGCGGCGCTGAAGCTGGATTTCGCCGGCGGCGGTTTCCGCGACTTTACGCGTATCGCGGCCTCGTCCCCGGAGATGTGGCGCGACATCTGCGTGGCCAATCGCGAGGCGCTGCTGCGCGAGCTGCAGACCTACCAATCCGTGCTGGCGCACCTGAAGACGCTGATCGAGAAGGGCGACGGCGATGCGCTCGAGCGCATCTTCACGCGCGCCAGCAAGACCCGCCTGGCCTGGGGCACCGAGCGTGCCGCGGGCAACCATATCGAACCCTGATGGCCTTGGCCACTCGCCCGACCGCGGCGCCCCGGCGCCCACGACATCCATGGAACACCTGACGCTAGGCCCCCTGACCCGCGCCACCGGCACCGTCCGGCTGCCGGGCTCGAAGAGCATCTCCAACCGCGTACTGCTGCTGGCCGCGCTGGCCAACGGCGAGACCCGCGTGCGCGACCTGCTCGATTCCGACGACACCCGCGTAATGCTGCAGGCGCTGCGTACGCTGGGCGTGGCATGGCGCCAGGACGGGCCCGACTACATCGTCACCGGCGCCGGCGGCAACTTTCCGGTCAAGTCGGCCGAGCTGTTCATGGGCAACGCCGGCACCGCGATCCGTCCGCTGACCGCCGCGCTGGCGCTGCAGGGCGGCAGCTACAAGCTGTCCGGAGTGCCGCGCATGCACGAGCGGCCGATCGGCGACCTCGTCGATGGCCTGCGCCAGGTCGGCGCGGTGATCGACTACCTTGGCAACGAAGGCTTCCCGCCGCTGCATATCCAGCCGGCCAGCCTGCGCATCGACGCGCCGATCCGCGTGCGCGGCGACGTCTCGAGCCAGTTCCTGACCGCACTGCTGATGAGCCTGCCGCTGGCGCAGTCCGCCAGCGGCCGCATCGAGATCGAAGTGGTGGGCGAGCTGATCTCCAAGCCGTATATCGAGATCACGCTGAACCTGCTTGCGCGTTTCGGCATCGAGGTGGAGCGGCAGGGCTGGGAGCGCTTCATCCTGCCGGCCGGGACGGCTTACCGCTCGCCGGGCGAGATCTTTGTCGAGGGCGACGCGTCGTCGGCGTCGTATTTCCTCGCCGCCGGGGCCATCGGCGGCGGTCCGGTGCGGGTCGAAGGCGTCGGCATGGCCAGCATCCAGGGCGATGTGCGCTTTGCCGATGCGCTCAACCGCATGGGCGCCAATGTGATGGCGGGCGACAACTGGATCGAAGTGCGCGGCACGGAGCGCGACGACGGGCGCCTGCATGGCATCGAGCTGGACTGCAACCATATTCCCGATGCGGCCATGACGCTGGCGGTGGCGGCGCTGTTTGCCGAAGGCACCACCACACTGACCAACATTGCCAGCTGGCGCGTCAAGGAAACCGACCGCATCGCGGCGATGGCAACGGAACTGCGCAAGCTGGGTGCGGTCGTGGAGGAGGGCGCCGACTACCTGCGGGTGACGCCGCCACAGCCCTGGCAGACGCCGGCCGACGGCATTGGCACCTATGATGACCATCGCATGGCGATGTGTTTCTCGCTGGCCGCGTTCGGGCCGCTGCCGGTGCGGATCAACGATCCGGGCTGCGTGGCGAAGACGTTCCCGGACTATTTCAGCGTATTTGCCGGCGTTACGCGCTGACCAGGCCGGCGCCGGCGCCCCCGTTGCCGGGCGCCGCGGCATTGGCGGGCGTGGCCGACGACACCTGGCGGCGTTCGCGCTTGTCCCAGTATCGGTCGAAGAAGTAGTGGGCCACGGTATTGATGGCGGGTTCGATAAAGGTGACCGCACCGCTCACGGCGAGGCTGCCGGTCAGCGCATAGGTCACGCTGAACGCGATGCCGAGGTGCATGATGCCGAACGTCAGGGTTTTTGCCATGGTAGATTGCCTCGCGACCAATACTGAGGGATGCACTGCTTCTTGCAGTGGGATGCCATGGATCAAATGATAATGATTCTCAATAGAATTAACAATCAATCGTTTCACTGGGTGCCATAAGCAATGACTATCGTCAACGTCATCACCATTGACGGGCCGACCGCCTCCGGCAAGGGCACGGTGGCGCACAAGGTTGCCGACGCGGTGGGCTTCCACCTGCTCGACAGCGGCGCGCTGTACCGGCTGGTAGCGCTGGCCAGCGACCGCGCGGGTGTTGACCTGGCCGACATCGACAGCCTGACGAGGATCGCTTCGCGCCTGGATGTGAAGTTCGGTCCTGACCGCGTCTGGCTGCAAGGCGAGGAAGTGAGCCTCGCCATCCGCGCCGAGGCGATCGGCAACCGCGCCTCGGCCATCGCCGTGCACCAGCCGGTGCGCGACGCGCTGACCCAGCTGCAGCGCAGCTTTCGCAAGCTGCCAGGGCTGGTGGCGGACGGCCGCGACATGGGCACCGTGATCTTCCCGGACGCCCAGCTCAAGGTGTTCCTGACGGCCAGTGTCGAGGCGCGTGCGCGCAGGCGCTATAAACAATTGATTGATAAGGGAATTTCTGCTAATATCGAAGACCTTTTGCGTGACCTCGAGGCGCGCGATGCGCGGGATCGCACCCGTGCCGCCGCGCCGCTGCGTCCCGCCGAGGATGCAAAGCTGCTCGATACCTCCGACATGACGGTGGATCAGGCAGTGGCGCAGGTGCTGGAGTGGTTTGCCGCTGTGCGGCCCGATGCATGACATGCACCGGGCGCATCCGTCAAAGCGGCGCGCCCCTTCCGTACCCGATGGCGCCGGTCCGGGCTTTGCCCCGGCTGGCTTTTGTCAAACCTGACCCCGCTGCACTGGCAGACTGAGCGCGATCGTCGCGCCGGCCAGCGTACCGCGGATTTCACCTTACGTTTATGTCCGACCTGCAAACTAACGAATCCTTTGCCGCACTGTTCGAGGAATCGATCGCCCGCTCCAATATGAAAGCTGGCGAAGTGATCTCCGCTGAAGTCGTGCGCATCGACCACAACTTCGTGGTCGTCAATGCCGGCCTCAAGTCCGAGGCATTTGTGCCGGTGGAGGAGTTCCTGAACGACCAGGGCGAACTCGAAGTGCAGGCCGGCGACTACGTCTCCGTGGCCATCGACGCACTCGAGAACGGCTATGGCGACACCATCCTCTCGCGCGACAAGGCCAAGCGCCTGGCCTCGTGGCTGAACCTCGAGAAGGCACTGGAAGACGGCGAAATCATCTCGGGTACCGTGACCGGCAAGGTCAAGGGCGGCCTGACGGTGATGGTCAACGGCATCCGCGCGTTCCTGCCGGGCTCGCTGGTTGACGTGCGTCCGATCAAGGACACCACCCCGTACGAAGGCAAGACCCTGGAATTCAAGGTCATCAAGCTGGACCGCAAGCGCAACAACGTTGTGCTGTCGCGCCGCGCCGTGGTCGAGGCCACGCTGGGCGAAGAGCGCCAGAAGCTGATGGAAACCCTGAAGGAAGGCGCCATCGTCAACGGTATCGTCAAGAACATCACCGACTACGGTGCGTTCGTTGACCTGGGCGGCATCGACGGCCTGCTGCACATCACCGACCTGGCCTGGCGCCGTGTCCGCCACCCGAGCGAAGTGCTGTCGGTTGGCCAGGAAATCACCGCCAAGATCCTCAAGTTCGACCAGGAAAAGAACCGCGTCTCGCTGGGCGTGAAGCAGCTGGGCGAAGATCCGTGGGTCGGCATCTCGCGCCGCTACCCGCAAGGCACCCGCCTGTTCGGCAAGGTCACCAACCTGACCGACTACGGCGCGTTCGTCGAGATCGAAGCCGGCATCGAAGGCCTGGTGCACGTGTCGGAAATGGACTGGACCAACAAGAACGTGGCCCCGTCCAAGGTTGTCCAGCTGGGCGACGAAGTGGAAGTCATGGTGCTGGATATCGACGAAGACAAGCGTCGTATCAGCCTGGGCATGAAGCAGTGCAAGGCCAATCCGTGGGACGATTTCTCGCGCAACCACAAGAAGGGCGACAAGCTGAGCGGCCAGATCAAGTCGATCACCGACTTCGGCGTGTTCATCGGCCTGCCGGGCGGCATCGACGGCCTGGTGCACCTGTCCGACCTGTCCTGGCAAGAGTCCGGCGAAGAGGCCGTGCGCAAGTACAAGAAGGGCGACGAAGTCGAAGCCGTGGTCCTGGGCATCGACGTCGACAAGGAACGCATCTCGCTGGGTATCAAGCAGCTGTCGGGCGATCCGTTCAACAACTTCATCTCGGCCAACGACAAGGGTTCGCTGGTTCAGGGCACGATCAAGGCCGTTGACGCCAAGGGTGCCGTGGTCCAGCTGGCCGACGACGTCGAAGGCTACCTGCGCGCATCGGAAATCTCCGCCGACCGCGTGGAAGATGCCCGCAACGTGCTGAAGGAAGGCGAGCAGATCACCGCCCTGGTGGTGAACGTCGACCGCAAGTCGCGCAACATCAACCTGTCGATCAAGGCCAAGGACAGCGCAGAGCAGCAGGAAGCGATGCAGAAGTTCCAGGCCGACACCGGCACGGCTGGCACGACCAACCTCGGCGCCCTGCTGAAGGCCAAGCTCGGCCAGGACAACCAGTAATCGCAGGCCCTCGCGCTTGCGCGTATGCCCATGACCAAGTCGGAGCTTGTCGAAAAACTGGCTGCCCGCTTCCCCCAGCTGCTGCTGCGGGATGCGGACATCTCGGTGAAAACGATACTCGACGCGATGTCCGAGGCGTTGGCCGATGGCCACCGCATCGAGATCCGCGGATTCGGCAGTTTTGGTCTGAACCGGCGTCCGCCTCGCGTGGGGCGCAATCCGAAGTCCGGCGAGCGGGTGCTGGTACCCGAAAAACGGGTGCCGCACTTCAAGGCGGGCAAGGAATTGCGCGAACGGGTTGACCGCAGCCAGCCGGTGTCGTCGGGCACCCATGGCAACGGTCATTCCGGCGGCACGGCGCAAGCCCTGCCGGGCAAGGCAGGCCAGGGCGCGGCATCCGCCGCGCCGACGGGGTTGCACGAGAGCGGACTGGATTTCATTCGTTCCTGACCTCGCCAGGCACTGCCTGCTGCTGTATTGTCAAGAAAGCGCCCCGTGGGGCGCTTTTTTTGTGCCGATGCGAGCCGGGGCGGCGTGCCGCGGCGTTGCCAGGGCCGACCATCGGCGCCCGCGAAGCGGGAGCCAGGACGCCGTTACCGCCACGTTACCGAATCCGTGAAGTGATTCCGTTACAATGCCGGGGTCTTTGCCGGGCCTTGCACGGGGTGCCATGTCAGCCGCTGCCTCGCTGTTTGCCTGCCACAACGCCACGCTGCCTCGCCGCTTACCCGCATGAAACTGTTTGCCTGGATCGTCCGCATCGTCGTATTCGTGCTGCTGTTCGTGCTGGCACTGCGCAATACCGCAGAAGCCTCGCTGCAGCTGTTCTTCAATGCCGTGTGGCACGCGCCGCTGATCCTGATCCTGTTTGCCGCGTTTGCGCTGGGTGCGGTCGCCGCGCTGGCATCGGTGGCGCCGGGACTGATGCGCCAGCGCATGGAACTGGCCAGGCTGCGCCGGGCGGCCGCGGACGCACGGCCATCCACGGCGGCGCCAGCGACGGCACAGCCAGGCGCCACCCCGGTGCCGCGCGATGCCAAGTCTCCCTATAACGTAGTCGGCCCGAAAGTCTGATCCATGATGTTCGAAACCTGGTGGCTGTTGGTGCTGCCACTTGTCTTTGGCCTTGGCTGGATGGCGGCACGCTTCGACGTGCGCCAGTTGATCAGCGAGCAGGGCGCCTTGCCGCGCTCCTACTTCAAGGGGCTCAACTTCCTGCTCAACGAGCAGCCCGACCAGGCCATCGACGCCTTTGTCGAAGTTGCCCGGCTGGACCCGGAAACCACCGAACTGCACTTTGCCCTGGGCGCGCTGTTCCGGCGCCGCGGCGAAACCGAGCGCGCCATCCGCGTGCACCAGAACCTGGCCACGCGTCCCGACTTGCCCGAGCCCGAGCGCGAGCATGCGCTGTTCGAACTGGGCCAGGACTATCTGCGCGCGGGCCTGCTGGACCGTGCCGAGGAATCGCTGCGCCGGCTGATGTCGGGGCCCTACGCGGCATCGGCCAAGCGCGTGCTGCTCGAGCTCTATGAGGTCGAAAAGGAATGGCAGAAGGCGATCGATGCCGCGCGCGAGCTGCAGACGCTGGAGCAGAAGAGCTACAGCCTGCAGATCGCGCAGTTCTGCTGCGAGCTGGCGCAGGACGCGCTGCAGCGCAAGCGCCCGGAGGACGCGGTGAAGTGGCTGAACCAGGCCGTGGCCGAGAATCCCGCCAATGTGCGCGCGCCGATCCTGCTGGGCGATGTGGCCGCGGCGGCGGGCGATGCGCGCGCGGCGCTGGGCCACTGGCTCGGCATCGAGCGGCAGGACGCTGCCTTCCTGCCGCTGGTGGCCGAGCGCGTGGTCAAGGCCTACGCCGCCCTGGACGAGCAAGGCGCCGCGCTGGAATGGCTGCGCGGCCTGCTCAAGGGCAAGCTCGCGCCCGAGGTGCTCGACACCGCGTACAAGGCCGAACTCGAAGTGAATGGCCCCGAGGCCGCGGCACGCCTGATGCGCGAACAGCTGCGCCGCCAGCCCACGCTGCTCGCGCTGACCAAGTACTTCGAAGCGCAGGCGGCAGTGGCCGCCACCGCGCCCGCCGCGCACGCAGCGGTGGTCGAGGGCGAGGCCGGCCAGGCCGAAGGCGCGCAAGCGGGCGACGAGGCGAAGGAAACCACCGCCATCCGCGACCTGCTGCAACTGCGCACCCGCAACCTGGCGCGCTATACCTGCCGCGAATGCGGCTTCCGTGCCCGGCTCTTCTATTGGCAGTGCCCGGGTTGCAACCGCTGGGAAACCTATGCCCCGCGGCGTTCCGAAACGCTCGGCTGACTCCGGTAGCCGTGCAACGGTTGTGAATTGAAGCTATGAAAGTCACCATTATCGGCAGCGGCTACGTGGGCCTGGTCACCGGCGCCTGCCTGGCGGAGCAGGGCAACGACGTGTTCTGCCTGGACCTGGACGAGCAGAAGATCGCGCTGCTCAACGCGGGCGGCGTGCCGATCTACGAGCCCGGCCTGCAGGAACTGATCCAGCGCAACCGCGAAGCCGGCCGCCTGACCTTTTCCACGGACGTGGCGGCCAGCGTCGAGCATGCCGACGTGCAGTTCATCGCCGTGGGCACGCCGCCGGACGAGGATGGCTCGGCGGACCTCAAATACGTGCTGGCGGCGGCCCGCAATATCGGCCGCCACATGACCGGGTTCAAGGTGGTGGTCGACAAGTCGACCGTGCCGGTCGGCACCGGCGACCGCGTTACCGCCGCGATCCGCGAGGAACTGGCCGCGCGCGGCCTGGAAGACCTGCAGTTCTCGGTGGTGTCGAATCCCGAATTCCTGAAAGAGGGCGCCGCGGTCGAGGACTTCATGCGCCCCGACCGCATCGTGCTGGGCTGCAATGCCGACGCCGCCGGCCGCCACGCGCAGGCCACCATGCGGCAGCTGTATGCGCCGTTCAACCGCCACCATGAGCGCACCTTCTACATGGATGTGCGCTCGGCCGAGTTCACCAAGTACGCGGCCAATTCGATGCTGGCCACGCGCATCTCGTTCATGAACGAGCTGGCCAACCTGGCGGACGAAGTCGGCGCCGATATCGAACTGGTGCGCATGGGCATCGGCTCGGACCCGCGCATCGGCTACAGCTTCCTCTATGCCGGCGCGGGCTATGGCGGATCGTGCTTCCCCAAGGACGTGCAGGCACTGATGCGCACCGCCGCGGACCATGGCAAGCCGATGCGCGTGCTGGAGGCGGTCGAGGCGGTCAACGGCGCGCAGAAGCGCGTGCTCGGCGAAAAGATCCTGCATCGCTTCGGCGATGACCTGACCGGCCGCGTCTTTGCGGTGTGGGGCCTGGCGTTCAAGCCCAATACCGATGACATGCGCGAGGCGCCGTCGCGCGTGCTGGCACGCCAGCTGGTCTCGCGCGGCGCGTCGCTGCGCGTGCATGACCCGGTCTCGATGGCAGAGGCCCGCCGGGTGCTCGAGGCAGACCTGGCCGACGTGCCGGGCGGTGCCGCGCGCGTGAGCTTCCACCAGCACCAGATGGATGCGCTGGATGGCGCCGATGCGCTGGCGATCGTGACCGAATGGAAGGTGTTCCGCAGCCCCGACTTTGGCCAGATCAAGCGGCGGCTGAAGTCGCCGGTGATCTTCGATGGACGCAATTTGTATGAGCCCGAGGCGATGCGCGAGAACGGCGTGGAATACCACGCCATCGGCCGCCCGACACGCAAGGCCGCGGCGGCACCGAACCAATGAGGCGCGGTCCGGTCAACGGACTCATCAACCGATAAGCTAACGCGGTGGCCGCTGCCGCCGCGATATTGCCAAGGATCTTCATGAACAAGACCGTCATTCCGCAGGAGCAGATCCGGCAGTCCCATATCCTGGTGGTCGGCGACATGATGCTGGACCGCTATTGGTTCGGCGACGTCGAGCGCATTTCGCCCGAAGCGCCGGTGCCGGTGGTGCAGGTCAAGCGCAGCGACGAGCGCCTCGGCGGCGCCGCCAACGTGGCCCGCAACGCCGCGGCGCTTGGTGCGCGCGTCGGCATGCTGGGCGTGGTCGGCGACGACGAGCCGGCGCGCACGCTCGAGGCACTGCTGGCCGAGAGCCACGTGCAGCCCTACCTGCACCGCGATGCCAAGATCAACACCACCATCAAGCTGCGCGTGGTGGCGCACCAGCAGCAGCTGCTGCGCGTGGATTTCGAGAACACGCCGGCGCACGAAGTGCTGCTCGCGGTACAGGACCGGTTCCAGGGCCTGATCAACGATTACCAGGTGCTGGTGCTGTCCGACTACGGCAAGGGCGGGCTCACCCATGTCACGCGCATGATCGATGCCGGCCGCGCGGCCGGCCGCAAGGTGCTGGTCGACCCCAAGGGCGACGACTACTCGCGCTACCGCGGCGCCACGCTGATCACGCCCAACCGTGCCGAAATGCGCGCCGTGGTCGGGGCCTGGAAGACCGAGGCCGACCTGACCATCCGCGCGCAGAACTTGCGCCGCGCGCTGCAACTCGAAGCGCTGCTGCTGACGCGCTCGGAAGAGGGCATGACGCTCTATACCGAAGCCGAAGTGCTGCACGTGTCCGCCCAGGCTCGCGAGGTCTATGATGTATCCGGTGCCGGCGACACCGTGATCGCCACGCTCGCCACCATGATGGGTGCCGGCGTGCCGCTCAAGGAAGCCGTGCAGCATGCCAATCGCGCCGGCGGCATCGTGGTCGGCAAGCTGGGCACCGCCGTCGTCACTTATCCCGAATTGTTCGGCGCCGCCGCCTGAGGCGCGGCGTCCTCTTTTGATCCGACCATGACCATCATCGTCACCGGTGCCGCGGGTTTTATCGGCAGCAATCTCGTCAAGGGCCTGAACGAACGCGGCGAGACCAACGTCATCGCCGTCGACAACCTGACCCGTGCCGACAAGTTCCACAACCTGGTCGATTGCGAGATCTCCGATTACCTGGACAAGCAGGACTTCCTCGCGCGCTTTGCCCGAGGCGAGTTCGGCAAGGTCCGCGCGGTGTTCCATGAAGGCGCGTGCTCCGACACCATGGAGACCGATGGCCGCTACATGATGGAGAACAACTACCGCTACACGCTGTCGCTGATGGAAAGCTGCCTGGAGCAGGGCACGCAGTTTCTCTATGCATCGTCGGCGGCCACTTACGGCGCCTCGCAGGTGTTCCGCGAAGACCGCGAGTTCGAGCGTCCGCTGAACGTGTACGGCTATTCCAAGTTCCTGTTCGACCAGATCGTGCGCCGCCGGCTGCCGTCGGCGCTGTCGCAGATCGTCGGCTTCCGCTACTTCAACGTGTACGGGCCGCGCGAAACGCACAAGGGCCGCATGGCGTCGGTGGCGTTCCACAACTTTAACCAGTTCCGCGCCGACGGCACGGTGAAGCTGTTCGGCGAATACGGCGGCTACGGTCCCGGCATGCAGAGCCGCGATTTCATTTCGGTGGAGGACGTGGTCAAGGTCAACCTGTTCTTCTTCGACCACCCCGAGAAGTCCGGCATTTTCAACCTGGGCACTGGCCGCGCCCAGCCGTTCAACGATATCGCCGCCACCGTGGTCAACACGCTGCGCGAAGCCGAAGGCAAGCCGCCCCTGTCGCTGGACGACCTGGTCCAGGAAGGACTGGTCGAGTACGTCAAGTTTCCCGACGCCCTGCGCGGCAAGTACCAGTGCTTCACGCAATCGGACGTGTCCAAGCTGCGCGGCGCCGGCTACAGCGAGCGCTTCCTGAGCGTTGAAGAAGGCGTGGCGCGCTACTGCCGCTGGCTGCTCGAGCGCAACGGCTGAACCCCGCGTCGTCCCTGCCTCACGGCGCCCGACACGCTTTCGTGCGGCCGCTGTCAACTTTTGTTGCCGCATGCGCCGCCCGCGCGGCGCGCCCCTATCCTGACCTGACCTCGCCGCCCCGGCGGGGGTGGTACCTCAGACCATCCACAGGAAAGGAGAGCCTTCATGGCCATGCACTGGATCCGGCAACTTGCCCGGCGTTATTCCCTGATCTCCCTCGCGGCAACCTTCTGCCTGCTTGCCGGCGGCACCGCGCGCGCCGCCGTCGACGTCAACACCGCGGACGAGGCGGCGCTGACCTCGATCAAGGGTGTGGGGGCGGCCACGGCCCGCCACATCGTCGAGGAGCGCAACAAACGCGGGCCGTTCAAGGACGCCGCCGACCTGGCCGAGCGCGTCAGCGGCATCGGTCCGAAGTCCGTGACCAAGCTGCAGGACGCCGGCCTGACCATCGCCGGCAAGGGGGCGGCCACCGCCGCGCCATCCGCTGCGCCACCTGCTACGCCCGCTGCCACGCCGGCGCTGGCTAAAGGGGCAAAGGCAGCGCCCGCGCCGGCCAAGCCGGCCCGCTAGCCTAGCATTGCTGCCCTGCGCCCGGTCGTGCCTCGGCCGGGTGCATTGTTGCTGGTATGCGTTGTGCTACAGGTCACCGGCTTCGCAGGCCCCGTGGCGGCGGAGTATCATGCGGACGCCGCGCAGGCAGGTCCTGCCGCGCGGCTGCCGACCGGCACAACCAAACAACCAGGCACAAGCGCGGCGGCCGCCGATCCGGTGGCCAGCCCGGACCACAGGGAGCAAGACGATATGGCGAATGGCGAGGACGCGGGATTCCTGCCGCAATGGCGGCTCAAGACCGAAGGTGTGATCGGGCCCGATGAGCGCCTGCCCGCGGGGCAGACGCTGCTGGCCGGGATCCAGCACGTGGTGGCGATGTTCGGCTCGACCGCCATCGCGCCGATCCTGATGGGCTTCAACCCGAATATCGCCATCCTGTTTTCCGGCATCGGCACGCTGATCTTCTTCCTGTGCGTGCGCGGCCGGGTACCGAGCTACCTGGGCTCCAGCTTCGCCTTCATTGCGGTGGTGATCGCCGCCACCGGCTATGCCGGCAGCGGCCCCAACCTCAATATCCCGGTGGCGCTGGGCGGCATCATCGCCGCGGGCGCGCTGTACACGCTGATCGGGCTGGTCGTGCAGGCGGCGGGCTACGCCTGGGTGGAAAAGCTGATGCCGCCGGTGGTGACCGGCGCCATCGTCGCGGCGATCGGGCTGAACCTGGCCCCGGTGGCGGTCAAGGCGGTCAGCGGTGCGGCGCTCGATACCTGGGTGGGGCTGCTGACCGTGGTCGCGGTGGGGCTGGTCGCGGTACGCGCGCCCGGCATGATCGGACGCCTGCCGGTGCTCATCGGCGGCCTGGCCGGTTATCTTGCCTACTACCTGGGCACCAATGTGATGGGCCTGGGCAAGCCGATCGATTTTTCCGGCGTGGCCGCCGCCAGCTGGTTCGGCATGCCGGCGTTCACCGCGCCGACCTTCGAACTCAACGCCATGCTGCTGATCGCGCCGGTGGCGATCGTGCTGGTGGCCGAGAACCTTGGCCATATCAAGGCCATCGGCGTGATGACCGGCCGCAACCTGGATCCGTACATCGGCCGCGCCTTTATCGGCGACGGTATCGCCACCATGCTGTCGGCCAGCGGCGGCGGCACCGGCGTGACCACCTATGCCGAAAACATGGGGGTGATGGCGGTCACCAAGATCTATTCGACGCTGATCTTCGTGGTGGCGGCCGCGGTGGCCATCCTGCTGGGCTTCTCGCCCAAGTTCGGCGCGCTGATCCTGACGATCCCGGGGCCGGTGATCGGTGGCCTGACCATCGTCGTGTTTGGCCTGATCGCCGCCACCGCGGGCCGCATCTGGGTGCAGAACCACGTGGATTTCTCCAGCTCGCGCAACCTGATCACGGTGGGCGCCACGCTGACGGTGGCGGCCGGCGACCTGACGCTGAAGCTGGGCGGCATGACGCTGGGCGGCATCGGCACCGCGACCTTCGGCTGCATCCTGCTGTACCACCTGCTGGGAGAAGGCAAGCGCGAGGAAGACTGAGCCGGGCGGGCAAAGGCACGCGGCAGCGGGCGGTGCGCGCAAGTCCCGCCCGCCGGCGTGGGATAGGGGTCTGGATTACAATGGCCGGCGCACTGGAATCCCCCGGCATCCCCCGTTTTGACCTTCCTTCGCCCCATGGCCTACAAGACAATTGAAGACACCATCGGCAATACGCCGCTGGTCAGACTGCAGCGCATCCCCGGCGCTGCCAACGACGCGCGCGGCAATGTGATCCTCGGCAAGCTCGAAGGCAACAACCCGGCCGGTTCCGTCAAGGACCGCCCCGCGGTGTCGATGATCGCCCGGGCCGAAGCGCGCGGGCGCATCAAGCCGGGCGATACGCTGATCGAGGCGACCTCGGGCAATACCGGCATCGCGCTGGCCATGGCGGCCGCCATCCGCGGCTACAAGATGGTGCTGATCATGCCCGAGGACCTCAGCCTCGAGCGCCGCCAAAGCATGGCGGCCTACGGCGCCGAGATCATCCTGACGCCGGTCAAGGGCGGCATGGAGTATGCGCGCGACCTGGCGGACTCGATGGAGCGCGACGGCAAGGGCGTGATCCTCGACCAGTTCGCCAACCCGGACAACCCGCAGGCGCATTACGAGGGCACCGGCCCCGAAATCTGGCGCGATACCGACGGCCGCATCACCCATTTCGTTTCGGCGATGGGCACCACCGGCACCATCACCGGCGTGTCGCGCTACCTCAAGGAGCGGAACCCCGAGATCCAGATCGTTGGCGCGCAGCCGGCCGAAGGCTCGCGCATTCCGGGCATCCGCAAGTGGCCCGAAGCCTATCTGCCCAAGATCTACGACCCCAGCTTCATCGACCGCACCGAGCCGGTGAGCCAGGGCGATGCCGAGCACATGGCGCGCCGCATGGCGTCCGAAGAGGGCATCTTCTGCGGCATTTCCGCCGCCGGTGCGCTGTGCGTGGCATTGCGCGTTGCCGAGGAAGTCGAAAACGCCACCATCGTCTTCGTGGTGTGCGACCGCGGCGACCGCTACCTGTCGACCGGCGTGTTCCCGGCCTGAGACCGGCGCAGCAAGAAAAGAAAAAGGCCTCGCGGATGCGAGGCCTTTGTGCTTTGTGCCTTGTGCCTTGACGTGTGCCGCGTCAGCCCATGGCTGCCTTGACCGCCTCGCCCAGCTGGTACACCGCCAGCGCATAGAAGAAGCTGCGGTTGTACCGCGTCAGTACGTAGAAGTTGCGCAGGCCCAGCAGGTACTCGGTGGGCTGGTCGGGTGTGGGCAGGTCCACCACCAGCACGCCGGTTTCGCCTTCGCGCGCCAGGTTGATGGGCTCGTCCACGCGCAGCCCGGCGCGGGTCAGCTGGTTCAGGGTGCGCGTCGGCCACGGCTCGCCATCGGCTGCCGCGGTGGCCACGCCCAGGCTGCCGTCGTCGGGGGCGATGCGCCACACCACCGGGCGGCCCGGCTCCCAGCCATGCAGCTGCAGGAAGCGCGCCACGCTGCCGATGGCATCGGTGGGGCTGTTGCGCAGGTCGATATGGCCGTTGTTGTCGTAGTCGAGGGCGTATTCGCGCAGGCTGGTCGGCATGAACTGCGGAATGCCGATGGCGCCGGCATACGAGCCCAGCACCGAGTAGACGTCGGTGCGGGTGTCGCGGCACCACAGCAGGTAATCGGCCAGCTGGTTGCGGAACAGGGTGCTGCGGGCTTCGCGGTTGGGCGTGGCGGGGTAGTCGAACGCCAGCGTCGACAGCGAATCGAGCACGCGGAACGAGCCCATGTCGCGGCCGTAGATGGTCTCGACGCCGATGATGCCGACGATGACCGAGGCCGGCACGCCGAACTCGGCCTCGGCCCGGCGCAGCGTGTCGCGGTTGTCCTGCCAGAAGCGCACGCCCGCATTGATGCGGATCGGCTCGATAAAGCGCGAGCGGTACGTGCGCCAGCTTTTGCGGCCCGTGGTGGCGGGCGGCATGATGAGCCGGACCACGGTGGCCGAGTAGACTGCTTGTCCGAACCAGTCCTGCAGCATGCCGCGGTCGAAGCCGTGGCGCGCCACCATTTCGTCGATAAAGGCGCGTGCCTGCGGGTTGTCGCGGTAGCGGCCGGGTTCGATCTCTTCCTCGCGGAGGCTGACGCGGCGTTTGCCGGCGGCGAGCAGGCTGGGGGAGAGGCCGCAGAGTCCGAGTGCGGCAGCGGAAAGCGCGGCGCCCAGCAGGGGGCGTCGCAGTGAGCGCTGGGTGTCGGTCATGGTGTCCTTTGCAAGTCGCACCGAGTATAGCGGATGCCACTGCGCCATCCGTGCTCGCGGCAGGCCCGGCATGGCGCGTCGGCGCGGCTGGGTGGCCAGGCCTGCCCTGTGCTAACGTAACGTTTGGAGACAACATGGCGGCGCATTGCGACCCACTGCGACGATAAGAGATGCCGACAGGCTATTACACGCACCCCGAGTTCCAGCGGCACGAAATGGGGCACTTCCATCCAGAATGCCCGGAGCGCCTGCAGGCGATCGAGGATCACCTGATTTCGCATGGCCTGGACGGCCTGCTGGAGCGCCGCGAGGCGCCGCCCGCCACGCGCGAGCAGCTCGAGCGCGTGCACCGGCCAGAGCACGTCGACGCGCTCGAAAGCGCCAGCCCGGCGAGCGGCTACCACGCGATCGACCCGGACACCTCGATGAACGCGCACACGCTTGCCGCCGCCACGTTGGCCGCGGGCGCGGCGGTGGCGGCCACCGATGCGGTGATCGCCGGCGAGTTCGAGAACGCGTTCTGCTGCGTGCGACCTCCCGGCCACCACGCCGAACCGGGCCGCGCCATGGGCTTCTGCTTCTACAACAACGTGGCCATCGCCGCGCGCCATGCGCTGCAGGCACACGGGCTGGAGCGCGTGGCGATCATCGACTTCGACGTGCACCACGGCAACGGCACCGAGGCGGCGTTCCGCGGCGACGAGCGCGTGATGATGTGCAGCATCTTCCAGCACCCGTTCTATCCCTACAGCGGCACCGAGCACCTGGCGCCAAACATGGTCAACATCCCGCTGCCGGCCTACAGCAACGGCATGGCGGTGCGTGAAGTGGTCGAGACCATCTGGCTGCCGCGCCTGCATGAATTCCGTCCGCAGATGCTGTTCATTTCGGCCGGCTTCGACGCGCACCGCGAGGACGACCTGGGGCAGATGGGCCTGGTGGAGCAGGACTACGCGTGGATCACGGGCCAGTTGGTCGACGTGGCGCGCGTCCATGCACAAGGCCGCATCGTCAGCTGCCTCGAGGGCGGCTACAACCTGAGCGCGCTGGGCCGCAGCGTGCTGGCCCACCTGAAGGTGCTGCTGGAGCATTAGGAGACCGCCGCCATGGCCGAGAACGATGCGCGCGTCGACGCGCCGCTGCTGACCGAATCGCGCGACGCCGCCGGCGTGGCGCGCCTGACCATGAACCGGCCGCAGGCGTTCAACGCCTTGTCCGAAGGGCTGCTCGATGCGCTCACCGATGCGCTGCGCCGGCTCGCCGCCGACCACAGTGTGCGCGTGGTGGTGCTGGCGGGCGCGGGCAAGGCCTTCTGCGCCGGACATGACCTGCGCGAGATGCGCGCGGCGCCGTCGCACGATTACTACCGGCGCCTGTTCGACCGCTGCACGCGCATGATGATGGCGATCCAGCAGATGCCGCAGCCTGTGATCGCGCGGGTCCACGGCATCGCCACCGCGGCGGGCTGCCAGCTGGTGGCGATGTGCGACCTGGCGGTGGCCGCGGACGATGCGCGCTTTGCCGTGTCGGGTGTCAACCTGGGGCTGTTCTGTTCGACCCCGGGCGTGGCGCTGTCGCGCAACCTGCACCGCAAGCAGGCCATGGAGATGCTGCTGACCGGCGACATGATCGATGCCGCCAGCGCCCGCGAGCGCGGGCTGGTCAACCGGGTGGTGCCGGCCGACGGCCTGGACGACGAGGTGGCACGGCTGGCCGCCAGCATCTGTGCCAAGCCGGCCGCCGCGGTCGCCGCCGGCAAGGGGCTGTTCTACCGCCAGCTCGAGATGGGCATCGAGGCGGCCTACCAGCTGGCCGGGCAGACCATGGCGTGCAACATGATGGACGATGCCGCGCTGGAGGGCGTACAGGCCTTTATCGACAAGCGGTCGCCGTCCTGGCGTGATTCCTGATCGACTTGTCGGGTCTTTATATGCCGGGAACGCATAAAGACATCGGCAAAAAGTCGTTTAAGGTATGAAGCGAATCGCATAAAATACGCGCTTCAGAAAAATAACGAGCGGCAACAGCGCTGGAGATCCCTCGCCTGTTGCCGTTTTCTTTTGGTCACCTTTCCATGATCGAACTGCAAGGACTGTCGCAGCGCTTCCCGGGCGCGTCTGGCGACGTGCATGCATTGCGGGACGTCAGCCTGTCGATTGCGGCGGGCGAGGTCTTCGGCATCATCGGGCGCAGCGGCGCGGGCAAGAGCACGCTGGTCCGCGCCATCAACCTGCTGAACCGGCCCACCAGCGGCCGCGTCGTCGTTGCCGGCCAGGACCTGACCGCGCTGGACAACGGCGCGCTGCGCCTGGCCCGCCGCGAGATCGGCATGATTTTCCAGCACTTCAACCTGCTGTCGTCGCGCACCGTCTATGACAACGTGGCGCTGCCGCTGGAACTGGCCGGCAAGCCCAAAGCGGAGATCGCCGCCACCGTGCTGCCGCTGCTGGACCTGGTCGGCCTGTCGGCGCTGAAGGACCGTTACCCGGCGCAGATCAGCGGCGGGCAGAAGCAGCGCGTGGGCATTGCGCGCGCGCTGGCAAGCAAGCCCAAGGTGCTGCTGTCGGACGAGGCGACTTCCGCGCTGGACCCGGAAACCACCCGTTCCATCCTGGACCTGCTCAAGCAGATCAACCGCGAGCTGGGCCTGACCATCGTGATGATCACGCACCAGATGGAGGTCATCAAGCAGGTCTGCGACCGCGTGGCCGTGCTCGAGGCCGGCCAGGTGGTGGAGACCGGCCGCGTGATCGACGTGTTCCTGCGTCCGCAGCACGACGTCACGCGCGCCATGATCGGCGATGTCATTTCGCAGGAGCTGCCGGCGAGCGTGCTCAAGCGCGTCGAAAGCCGGCTCGGCAACGGGCGCGACCACGTCTATCGCCTGGCCTTCACCGGCGAGGGCGTCGACCAGCCGGTGCTGGCGCAGGCGATCCGCCGCTACGGGCTGGACTTCAATATCCTGCACGGCCACATCGACGAGATCCAGGGCCAGGCCTTCGGCTCGCTGGCAATCATGGCTACCGGCGAACTGGCCGACGTGAAGGCAGCCATGGAATACCTGCAGGCGCAAGGCGTCGTGGTGGAGGAGTTCGAGCATGTGGTCTGAAATGTTTGACCTGTTCCTGACCTCGTTCAACGAGACCCTGCTGATGGTGGCGATCTCGGGCGTGGTCGGCGCGCTGCTGGGCGTGCCGCTGGGCGTGCTGCTGCACCTGACCAACCGCGGCGGCGTGCTGTCGCATCCGCTGTTCAACCGCGCCATCGGCGTGGTGGTCAACGCGGTGCGTTCAATCCCGTTCATCATCCTGCTGGTGGTGGTGATCCCGTTCACGCGCTTTATCGTCGGCTCGTCGATCGGCACCACCGCGGCGATCGTGCCGCTGACCATCGCGGCGATCCCGTTCATTGCCCGCCTGGTCGAAAGCGCACTGCGCGAGGTCGACAAGGGCCTGGTCGAGGCGGCCCAGTCGATGGGTGCCACCACTGGCCAGATCGTATGGAAGGTGCTGCTGCCCGAGGCCATGCCCGGCATCGTCGCGGGCCTGACCATCACCTTCGTCAGCCTGGTCGGCTACTCGGCCATGGCCGGGGCAATCGGCGGCGGCGGCCTGGGCGACCTGGGCATCCGCTATGGCTACCAGCGCTACATTACCGAGGTGATGGTCGCGGTGGTGGTGATTCTCATCGTGTTCGTGCAGGCGGTGCAGAGCTTCGGCGACTGGCTGGTCCGCCGCATCAGTCACCGCTGAACCAGATTTTTTTCGAGATAGGAACGCACATCATGCAACGTCGCAACCTGCTGCAATGGATGCTCGGCGCCGCGCTCGGCGCCTCGCTGGCCACCGGCGCGATCGCCCAGGACAAGCCGATCAGGATCGGCGTCACCGGCGGCCCCCACGCCCAGATCATGGAACAGGTGAAGAAGGTCGCCGCCCGGGACGGCCTGAACATCCAGGTGGTCGAGTTCAGCGACTACATCCAGCCCAACGCCGCGCTGGCCGCCGGCGACCTGGATGCCAACAGCTACCAGCACCTGCCTTACCTGGAAGCCCAGATCAAGGACCGCGGCTACAAGTTCACGCACATCGCGTACACGGTGACCTTCCCGATGGGCGTGTACTCGAAGAAGATCAAGTCGCTCGACCAGCTCAAGCAGGGCGCGCGCGTGGGCGTGCCCAACGACCCCACCAACGGTGGCCGCGGCCTGTTGCTGCTGCAGAGCAAGGGCGTGATCAAGCTCAAGCCGAACGCCGGCCTGAAGGCGACGCCGCTGGATATTGCCGAGAACCCGAAGAAGATCCGCATCGTCGAACTCGACGCCGCGCAGCTGCCGCGTTCGCTGGACGACCTCGATGCCGCGGCGATCAATGGCAACTACGCGGAATCGGCCGGCCTGTCGCCGACCAAGGACGCGATCGCCATGGAAGGCCCGAAGGGGCCGTACGCCAACCTGATCGCGATCCGCGAGGCCGACAAGGGCAAGCCCTGGGTGGCCAAGCTGGTGAAGGCCTACCACTCGCCGGAAATCAAGCAATACGTCACATCGACCTTCAAGGACTCCGTCATTACCGCCTGGTAAGCCGGCGTCACTCGAGGGTTTCATCCAATCGGACGAGGCCTGCAGGCCTGGCTTTGCGGCACAATCGTCCAACCGGTAAAAAGGGTGCCGGGCCTATGCCCGGCATCATTTTGCCGATAAAATAGTACGATCGTTCGAAAAACAGGAGAGCCGCCGACCCGGTGGTTATAATGACGAGCGAACAAAATTTCTGACTATCAGCTATCAGTGGAGTGAGCGCATGAAAGTACTCGTCGCAGTCAAGCGGGTGGTGGATTACAACGTCAAGGTCCGCGTCAAGGCGGACGGTTCGGGCGTCGATCTGGCCAACGTGAAGATGAGCATGAACCCCTTCGACGAAATCGCCGTGGAAGAGGCCGTGCGCCTGAAGGAAGCCGGCGTTGTCACCGAAGTGGTCGCCGTGTCGTGCGGTGTCACGCAGTGCCAGGAAACCCTGCGCACCGCGATGGCCATCGGCGCCGACCGCGGCATCCTGGTGGAATCGAACGAAGACCTGCAACCGCTGGCCGTGGCCAAGCTGCTGAAGGCGCTGATCGACAAGGAACAGCCGCAACTGGTGATCCTGGGCAAGCAGGCCATCGACGACGACTCCAACCAGACCGGCCAGATGGTGGCCGCGCTGGCCGGCCTGCCGCAAGCCACGTTCGCCTCGAAGGTGGTGGTGGCCGACGGCAAGGCCTCGGTGACCCGTGAGGTCGACGGCGGCCTGGAAACGCTGTCGCTGAAGCTGCCGGCCGTGGTGACGACCGACCTGCGCCTGAACGAGCCGCGCTACGTCACGCTGCCGAACATCATGAAGGCCAAGAAGAAGCCGCTCGACACCGTCAAGCCGGAAGACCTCGGCGTCGACGTCAAGCCGCGCCTGTCGACCCTGAAAGTGGTCGAGCCGCCCAAGCGCAGCGCGGGTGTGATGGTGCCGGACGTCGCGACGCTGGTGCAGAAGCTGAAGAACGAAGCCAAGGTTATCTGAGCGCGGGGAGAGAGAGAACATGACTGCACTCGTCATTGCTGAACACGACAATCAATCGATCAAGGGCGCCACGCTGAACACCGTGACCGCCGCAGCCCAATGCGGCGGCGACGTGCACGTGCTGGTGGCCGGTTCCAACGCCAAGGCCGCCGCCGATGCCGCTGCCAAGATCGCCGGCGTGACCAAGGTCCTGCTGGCCGACGCCCCGTACTTCGGCGACGGCCTGGCCGAGAACGTGGCCGAGCAGGCGCTGGCCATCGCCAACGACTACTCGCACATCCTGGCCCCGGCCACCCCGTACGGCAAGAACATCCTGCCGCGCGTGGCCGCCAAGCTGGACGTGGCCCAGATCTCGGAAATCTCCAAGGTCGACGCCCCCGACACCTTCGAGCGCCCGATCTACGCCGGCAACGCCATCGCCACGGTCAAGTCGGAAGACAAGATCAAGGTGATCACCGTGCGCGGCACCGCGTTTGATGCCGCCGCCGCCGAAGGCGGCTCGGCCGCCGTCGAAACCCTGCCGGCCGTGGCCGACGCTGGCGTTTCGCAATTCGTCTCGCGCGAAGTGGCCAAGAGCGACCGCCCGGAACTGACCGCCGCCAAGATCATCGTCTCCGGTGGCCGTGGCGTGGGCTCGGGCGAGAACTACACCAAGGTGCTGACGCCGCTGGCCGACAAGCTGAACGCCGCGCTGGGCGCCTCGCGCGCCGCGGTGGACGCCGGCTTCGTGCCGAACGACTACCAGGTCGGCCAGACCGGCAAGATCGTCGCGCCGCAGCTGTATATCGCCGTCGGTATCTCGGGCGCGATCCAGCACCTGGCCGGCATGAAGGACTCCAAGGTGATCGTCGCGATCAACAAGGATGCCGAGGCCCCGATCTTCTCCGTGGCCGACTACGGCCTGGTGGGCGACCTGAACACGGTGGTGCCGGAGCTGGTGGCAGCACTGGGCTGAGGCTTCGCCGGCCGCGCCGCGGCCGGCACGGACCGCCGAAGGCAGCAAGTTACGAGCCGTTCCGGGGGCAACCCGTGAACGGCTTTTTCATACATGTTGGGAGACATCGATGACCTACCGTGCGCCGATCAAGGACATGCTGTTCGTCATGAACGAACTGGCCGGCCTTGAGGCCGTCAGCCAGCTGCCCGGCTTCGAGGAAGCCACCCCCGAGACGGCCGAGGCCGTGCTCGACGAGGCCGCCAAGTTCAACGAGCAGGTGGTCGCGCCGCTGAACCGCGCCGGCGACCTCGACCCGAGCAGCTGGAAGGATGGCGTGGTCACCACCACGCCCGGCTTCAAGGAGGCCTTCCGCCAGTTCGGCGAGGGCGGCTGGCAGGGCGTGCTGCATCCGCAGGAGTTCGGCGGCCAGGGCCTGCCCAAGCTGATCGCCACGGCGTGCAACGAGATGCTCAACACCGCGAACCTGTCGTTCGCGCTGTGCCCGCTGCTGACCGACGGCGCCATCGAGGCGCTGCTGACGGCGGGTTCCGACGCCCAGAAGGCCACCTTCCTGCCCAAGCTGATCTCGGGAGAGTGGACGGGCACCATGAATCTGACCGAGCCGCAGGCGGGCTCGGACCTGGCCGCGGTGCGCACCCGCGCCGAGCCGCAGGGCGACGGCACCTACAAGGTGTTCGGCACCAAGATCTTCATCACCTACGGCGAGCACGACATGGCACAGAACATCGTGCATCTCGTGCTGGCCCGCACGCCCGACGCGCCCGAAGGCGTCAAGGGTATCTCGCTGTTCATCGTGCCCAAGTTCCTGGTCAATGACGATGGCAGCACCGGTGCACGCAACGACGTGCATTGCGTCTCGATCGAACACAAGCTGGGCATCAAGGCGAGCCCCACGGCGGTGCTGCAGTTCGGCGACCATGGCGGTGCGATCGGCACGCTGGTGGGCGAGGAAAACCGTGGCCTCGAGTACATGTTCATCATGATGAACTCGGCGCGCTTCTCGGTCGGCATGCAGGGCATCGCGGTGTCCGAGCGTGCGTACCAGCAGGCAGTAGCGTACGCGCGCGAGCGCGTGCAGAGCCGCCCGGTGGACGGGTCCGCGCGCGAGGCGGTGACGATCATCCACCATCCCGACGTCAAGCGCATGCTGATGACCATGCGCGCGCTGACCGAAGGCGCGCGCGCGGTGGCGTACGTGGCCGCGGCCGCCAGCGACGCGGCGCACCAGCATCCCGACGAAGCCGTGCGCAGGCAGAGCCAGGCGTTCTACGAGTTCATGGTCCCGGTGGTGAAGGGCTGGAGCACCGAGCTGTCGATCGATGTCACCAGCCTCGGCGTGCAGGTGCACGGCGGCATGGGCTTTATCGAGGAAACCGGCGCGGCGCAGCACTACCGCGACGCGCGCATCCTGCCGATCTACGAGGGCACCACGGCGATCCAGGCCAACGACCTGGTCGGCCGCAAGACCGTGCGCGACGGCGGCGCCGTCGCCCGCGCGATCTGCGCGCAGATCGCCGAGACCGAGGCCGCGCTGGGCCGGCACGGCGGCGCCGCCTTCACCGCGGTGCAGGCGCAACTGGCCAGGGGCCGCGCCGCGCTGGAAGCCGTGGTGGAATTCGTCGTCGCCAATGCCAAGTCGGACCCGAATGCCGTGTTTGCCGGCAGCGTGCCTTACCTGAAGCTGTGCGGCATCGTGTTCTCCGGCTGGCAGTTCGGCCGCGCCATGCTGGCCGCTGACGCGAAACGGGCGGACGATCCGGCCTTCCACGAAGCCAAGATCGCGACCGCGCATTTCTTTGCCGAGCACATCCTGTCGCAGGCATCGGGACTGCGCGATGCCGTGGTCAGCGGCGGGGCGCCGGTCAATGCGTTGAGCGCCGAGCAGTTCTGAGCGTTACGCGCGCAGGCGCATCGAAAAAAGGGCGACCCGCAAGGTCGCCCTTTTTGCTGGCGGGTCCGGCTTGTATCAGGCGGCCGCCGGGCGCGGCGCCAGGTGATGGCGCGCTGGCTTCAGGTAGCGGCTGACCGAGAGGTCGTCGGCGCGGATCGCGGGGGACTTGCCCGACACCAGGTCCGACAGCAGCTTGCCCGAGCCGCATGCCATGGTCCAGCCGAGCGTGCCGTGGCCAGTGTTCAGCCACAGGCCGCGCACCTGGGTCGGGCCGACGATGGGCGTGCCGTCCGGCGTCATGGGGCGCAGGCCGGTCCAGAAGGTGGCCTGGCTGACATCGCCGGCGCCCGGGAACAGGTCGGTCACCACATGCTCGAGCGTGCGGCGCTTGGCCGGGTCGAGGCTGCGGTCATAGCCGACGATCTGCGCCATGCCGCCGACGCGGATGCGGTCGTCGAAACGTGTCAGGGCTACCTTGTAGGTTTCGTCCAGCACCGTCGATACCGGCCCGCGCGAGGCATCGGTCAGCGGCACCGTGATCGAGAAGCCCTTGAGCGGATAGACCGGCAGGTTGGACATGCCGCGCAGGAACGGCTTGACCAGCTGCGTCGACCAGCTGCCCAGCGCCACCACCACCAGGTCGGCCGACATCGGCTCGCCATCGACCACGGCCCCGGTGACGGCATCGCCCTGGCTCATCAGGCCGTCGATCGAGCGGTTGTACAGGAAGCGGACGCCAAGCGTGCTGGCCATGTTGGCCAGGCGTTGCGTGAACAGCGCGCAGTCGCCGGTTTCGTCATTGGGAAGGCGCAGGCCGCCGGCCAGCTTGTGGCGGACGGCGGCCAGCGCCGGTTCGCTCGCGGCGAGTTCTTCGCGCGAAAGCAACTGGTAGGGAACCCCGGCCTGTTCCAGCACCGCGATGTCCTTGGCCGCGCCGTGCAGCTGCTCGTCGGTGCGGAACACCTGCAGCGTGCCTTGCTGGCGGCCTTCATAGGCAATGCCTGTTTCCGCGCGCAGCGCGCGGATGCAGTCGCGGCTGTACTCGGCCAGCCGCACCATGCGCTCCTTGTTGACGGCATAGCGCCCGGCGCTGCAGTTCAGCAGCATCTGCCACATCCATTGCAGCTGGAACAGCGTGCCGTCCGGACGGATGCTGAGCGGCGCGTGTTCCTGGAACATCCACTTGATCGCCTTGAGCGGCACGCCGGGCGCGGCCCACGGCGACGCGTAGCCGGGCGAGATCTGGCCCGCATTGGCAAAGCTGGTGCCGAGCGCGGGTCCGGCCTCGCGGTCGACCACGGTCACTTCATGGCCGGCCTTGGCCAGGTACCACGCACTGGTGACGCCAATCACGCCACTGCCAAGTACGAGAACGCGCATTTCGGGGGCTCCAACTGCGATGACTACGGTATAGAGGATTTGTCTCTATACTATTGAATGCATACCAGTCATAGTTACCGAATTTCTCAGGAAAACAGGAAAAACTCATGAGAACGAGTCGCCAGCCCCAGCGCACGCTCGACCGGCTCGACCGCAAGATCCTGACCGCGCTGCAGAGCGACGGCAGGATGTCGATGAAAGACCTGGCCGAGGCGGTCGGGCTGACCATCACGCCGTGCATCGAGCGCGTCAAGCGCCTGGAGCGCGATGGTGTCATCATGGGCTACTACGCACGGCTGAACCCGGCACTGCTGGGCAGCGCGCTGCTGGTGTTCGTCGAGATCTCGCTGGGAAACAAGTCGGGCAATATGTTCGAGCAATTCCGCCGCGAGGTGCTGCGCATTCCGGAAGTGCTCGAATGCCACTTGGTGTCGGGCGATTTCGACTATCTGATCAAGGCGCGCATCCGCGAGATCGGCGAGTACCGCCGGCTGCTGGGCGACATCCTGCTGCAGCTGCCGGGCGCGGCGCAGTCGAAGAGCTATGTGGTGATGGAAGAGATCAAGGAGACACTGGCCATCTCGGTCGAGGAGAAGAGCCAGGCCGCGTAACGAAGGCCAGCATGGAGCGCCCCCCGCCAAAACCCAAATCCCCCGCCAGACCCGCCGCCAGCGCGACGCGGCGCGAGGCCGATCCCGACGCCCAGGCGCCGCAGGCCGGCGCGCGCCCGCCCGTGGCGCGCAAGGGCCGCGGTGCCGTCAGCAACCTGCAGGGGCGTTTCGAGCGCGACCAGCGCGAAGCGTTCGACGACGGCTGGGGCCCTGCCCCGGAAGACATCGCCCGGGCAGCCGATGCCGCGCCGGCCGGGGACGACGCTCCGCTGCCGCCGCTGCGCACCGAGGTCCATGTCGAGCGCGCCCGTTCCGTGCTGACGCGCAATGCGTCGCCGGATGTGCCGTTCGATGTATCGCTCAATCCCTACCGCGGCTGCGAGCATGGCTGCATCTATTGCTTCGCCCGGCCGACGCACGCCTACCTGGACTTGTCGCCGGGGCTGGATTTCGAGACCCAGCTCTATGCCAAGACCAATGCCGCCGAGCGCCTGCGCGAGACGCTGGCGCGGCCGTCGTACCGCTGCGAGACCATTGCGCTGGGCGTCAACACGGATGCGTACCAGCCGATCGAGCGTGAACAGCGCATCACGCGCCGCCTGCTGGAAGTGCTGCACGACTGCGATCACCCGGTGGCGCTGATTACCAAGTCTTCACTGATCGAGCGCGATATCGACCTGCTCGCGCCGATGGCGGCCAAGCGGCTGGCGGTGGCGGCGCTCACCATCACCACGCTCGACGCCGGCATTGCGCGCACGCTCGAGCCGCGCGCGGCGACGCCGTCGCGGCGGCTGCGCACCATCCGCACGCTGACCGATGCCGGCATCCCGGTGGGGGTCAGCATCGCGCCGGTGATCCCCTTCATCACCGAACCTGACCTGGAGCGCGTGCTGGAAGCGGCGCGCGAGGCGGGCGCCGTGTATGCGAACTACATTGTGCTGCGGCTGCCGTGGGAAGTGCGGCCGCTGTTCGAGGAATGGCTGCAGGCGCACTTCCCGGATCGCGCCGAACGCGTCATGAACCGCGTGCGCGACATGCGCGAAGGCAAAGCCTACGATGCCAGCTTTGCCACGCGCATGCGCGGAACCGGCGTGTGGGCGGACTTGCTGCGCCAGCGCTTCTACAAGGCCGCCGAACGGCTCGGCTTCCGCTACAACCGGTTTGAACTGGATACTTCGCGTTTTCGCCCGCCGGTGGCGGGCCCCCGCGGCAAGGACGATCCGCAGGGTTCGCTGTTCTGAGCCTTCAGAGCGGCTGCAGTGGCCTGCTGGTCGCCGATCATGCTGCTGGCGAGTTCCAGCGCGGCCTTCGCGCTCGATGGCGGCAGTCCCGAGGACAGCGCCAGCCTGACGGCGATCGCCGCCAGGCGTCCTTCCTCATAGCTTGGCATGTCGATTCCTGCTCCTTTGCGCTGCCGGGGCATAGCCTCGCCGCGCGTCACGCCTCCAGGATCGGACGGCTCTACCAGTATGGGCGAATTGGAGGAAAGAGAAACCGGCGATTGCGGCCGCCTTGATCGCGCACAAGCGATGCGCGAGACGGGGTGCCAGCGCGCAGCGCCTATTGCGACAGTTCGCGCGCGGCCTCGACCTGCGATTCGAAGAAGGTCTGGAAGCTGATGGCGAGCCCCGCCATCAGCAGGCCGGTGCCGATCAGCAGCGACAGGATCACCAGGATCACCACCGGCCAGCCCGAACGCGTGGGTTTGCCGTGCGGGTTGAAGCGGGCATCCCATTTGTCGTCGGGACGCAGCCCGTAGACGATGGCCGCCAGGAAGGCGCTGATGACAGAAATGCCGCCGGCCACGGCAAAGGTCCAGTTCAACGCCGGAGCGCCCGCGCCGGTGGCCATGGAGGCCACGCCGATGGCGCCGGCCAGCAGCGCCAGCAGGTGCGCCCATCCATAGACGTCGCGCAGGCCGCCCAGGTAAAAGCGGTGTGCGCCCAGGCTACCGAACAGGAAGGCCAGCGCCACGGTCAGCAGCTTCGATTTGCCGCGCGCGGACGGCGCGGCGAGCGGGGAGGCGTGACGGGCTGGCGTGGCTGCGGACATGGTCGGGAATAGGGTTTCAAGCCTGGGCATGCGGGCCGGCGGTGCGCCGGCGCAGCAGCGGCGGCACAAGGGTACCGGCCGGCCCACATTGTACGCCGGCAGTCCGTCACACGAAGGGGGGTGCGTCAAAAGGCGCGGCAAGCGGCACTAATGCCAGCCGCTGGCAAGCAGGCCGCGGATGAAGGCGGACGCGTGCTCGCTGATATGAGTTTCGCTGTACAGCACCAGGGTCAGGATGCCCATGAACAGAACAGACAGCGATAGCTGGCCCGCATGTTCGGCCAGGTCGCTAAGCAGGGGTGACATGACAAACCTCACAGAATTATTGTCATTCTGGAGGCTGCGCCCGGGCCGTCTTGGTCGGGTCCGGCAGGAGGTGTCGGGCAGAGGCAGGTCAGTTCGATTGCCGTCCGCACATGACGGCACGCTGTGAGCCCCGGACAGCGCCGGGCGGCAGCCTGTGCGCGCGCCCGGAATCGGGGTGCACACTTAAGTAGAGACAGGCCGGGTGGGGGCGGAGTTCCGCGGCGCAGCGCGGCGCGGCATTCAGCCGGCTACCGGCGGGCCAGGGCAGGGGACGGCGTCAGCGTCGATCAGCGGCCGTTGTCGCGACCGCGCGCCTGCCAGCCGGGGCCGATCTGGCCTTGTCGGGGCTCGTTGCGGACGTCAGTGGCCGGGTTGCGCTCCTGACCGCGGCCGCGATTGTCGTCGCGGGCATTGGCCAGCGCGGCGCGGCGGCCGCTGAGGCGGTCGTCGGCGCGGGCACGCGCCTCCATCCGGTCGATCTGCGCCTGCACGTGCTCACGGCTTTCGGCGCGCACGCTGGCCGTTTGCCAGCCATCGCCAGCCTGGACCCGGGCGGGCCGGCCGTCGGAACGGATTTGTTGCCAGAACGCGACCTGGGCATGGCTGGTGGCTACCGCGCCGACCAGGCCCGAGGCCACCAGGATGCCAGCCACCAGGTCGCGCAGGAGAGAGCGGGTGAGCATGCGGATTCCCAGGGTCCTGTCGCGCTGTGTTGCTGTTGGAAGATGGGTTCATGGTACGCATGGGGCATCGGGGCGCCTATGCCAATCCCGTTACCGGTGTAACGGATTGTTTCGCACGCACAGAGCCCCGCCAGGCGGGGCTTTCCGCCGGATTCAGGGCTGGTAGCGGATGCGGTAAATCGCCCCCGCATGGTCGTCGCTGACCAGCAGCGAACCGTCCGGCGCGACCAGCACGTCGGCCGGCCGTCCCCAGGCCTTGCCGCCGCGCAGCCAGCCTTGTGCGAACACTTCCTGGCGCACCGCCTTGCCGGTGCCGTCCAGCACCACGCGCACCACGCGGTAGCCCGAAGGCTCGCTGCGGTCCCAGCTGCCATGTTCGGCAATCAGGACATTGTTGCGGTAGTCCGGCGGGAATTGCGTGCCGGTGTAGAAGCGCATGCCCAGCGCGGCGACATGCGCGCCCAGGCGCGCCACCGGCGGCACGAATTCGGAGCACGGACGCTTGCCGCCATATTCCGGGTCGGCGACGTTGCCGGCATGGCAGTAGGGGTAGCCGAAGTGCTGGCCGGGCGCGGTGACACGGTTCAGTTCGTCGTCGGGGACGTCGTCGCCCATGCGGTCGCGGCCGTTGTCGGTGAACCACAGTTCGCGCGTGGCGGGGTGCCAGTCGAAGCCGACGGTGTTGCGCACCCCGCGGGCCACCACCTGCAGGCCGCTGCCGTCGGTCTTCATCCTGACGATGTTGGCATAGCGGGATTCATCAGGCTCGCACACGTTGCACGGGGCGCCGGTGGCGACGTACAGGTAGCCGTCAGGCCCGAAGCCGATGAATTTGCCGCCATGGTGCCCGTCCGACGGGAAGCGGTCGCTCACCACCCTCGGCGCGGGCGGCTGGTCCAGGCGGGCCTCGATCTGGTCCAGCCGCACGATCTTCGAGACCGAGGACGCGTACAGGCTGCCGTCATGGAAGGCGACGCCGAGCGGATTGCGCAGCCCGGTGGCCACGGTGCGCACCCGCGGGCGCGCGCCCAGCGCATCGCTGACCGCATAGACTTTGCCTTCGCTGCGCGATCCCACGAAGAGGGTGCCGGACGGGGACATGGCCATGGCGCGCGCGCCTGGCACGTCGTCGGTCAGCACTTCGACGCGGAAGCCGGGCGGCAGGCGCAACTGGTCCAGCGGCAGGGCGGCCAGCGCGGGCTGGCTCGCTGCGAGGACCATGGCGAGCCGCAGCGTGCGGGGTACCATGCCAAGCATGAAGTGCAGAGCGGGACGCATGACTGGCCTCCTGTCGCGGTTTTTGCCACGATGCCTGCGCCGCGTTCACGCGTCAACCGCCTAAGTGTTTGTTTGGCCTCGGGAATTGGGCTATACTCTTGTGTTTCGTGTTCGAACGCCCTTGAACACCCCGTTTTCTGAGGAATCATTCCATGGTCGTTATCCGTCTGGCTCGCGGCGGCAGCAAGAAGCGCCCGTTCTTCAACATCGTCGCCACCGACTCGCGCAGCCGTCGCGATGGTCGTTTCATTGAGCGCGTTGGTTTCTACAACCCGCTGGCAGCCGAAGGTGAAGAAGGCCTGCGCCTGGCGCAAGACCGCCTGGCCTACTGGCAAGGCGTTGGCGCCCAGCTGTCGCCGACCGTTGCCCGCCTGGTCAAGCAAGGCGCCAAGGCTGCTGCCTGATTGCCGCCTGCAACGCGCCTTGCCATAACCGGCGGGGCGCGTTTGCATTGGTACATACGCACACGTGACTGAGCGAAAGCAGGACGCCGGGCGGCCGACGCGGCCGCCGCTGAACCGGTCCATGAACCGGCCGCAGGGCGAGCCCGCCAAGGCGCTCAGGCTGCCCGCGGCGCTGCTGTATGCCGAACCCCTGCCGGAAGACCTGGTGGAGGTGGGCTATGTCGGCGCTGCCTATGGCATTCGTGGCTGGATCAAGGTCCAGCCGCATGCCGACGACGCGTCGGCGCTGCTGCATGCCCGCCGCTGGTGGCTGCTGAGCCCGCCGCAGGCGGGGCTGGTGGCGGCCGACGCGGCGCGGTCCCAGCCCGTCTGCGTGAAGATCGCGCAGTCGCGCGAGCACAGCGGCACCGTGGTGGCGCAGGCTGCCGGCGTGGCCGACCGCAATCTGGCGGAAGCGCTGCGTGGCCGTCGCGTGTGGATCCGGCGCGCGGATTTTCCGGCGCCGGACGAAGATGAGTTCTACTGGGTCGACCTGATCGGCTGCAACGTCAGCAATGAGCAAGGCGAGTTGCTGGGCGAAGTGTCCGGGCTGATCGACAACGGTGCCCACCAGATCCTGCAGGTTGCCTTCGTGCAGCCCGACGGCAAGGCCGGTGAACGGCTGATTCCATTTGTCGACGCGTTCCTGCGCGAGGTGGATACCGCGGGCAAGCGCATCGTGGTGGACTGGGGACTCGATTACTGAGCTGTACCTGCGTAGCTGCGGGATAAGGAAGGGAGGGAGCGGATGCAGTTCGATGTGATCACGCTGTTTCCCGAAATGTTTCGTGCGCTGACCGACTGGGGCATTACCAGCCGGGCGGCCAAGCAGCAGCGGTATGCGTTGCGCAGCTGGAATCCGCGTGATTTCACTGTCGACAACTACCGCACCATCGATGACCGGCCCTACGGCGGCGGTCCCGGCATGGTGATGCTGGCCAAGCCGCTGGACGACGCCATCGATGCCGCGGTGGCGGCGCAGGCGCAAGCCGGCGTGGCGAAGCCGCATGTGGTGCTGATGTCGCCGCAGGGCAAGACGCTGACGCATGCCAAGGTCATGGAACTGGCCCGGCGGCCAGGCCTGGTGTTGCTGTGCGGCAGGTACGAGGCGATCGACCAGCGGCTGATCGACCGCCGCGTGGACGAGGAAATCAGCCTCGGCGATTTCGTGCTGTCGGGCGGCGAACTGCCGGCGATGGCGCTGATCGACGCGGTGGTGCGCCACCTGCCCGGGGTGCTGGGCGACGCGCAGTCGGCGGTGCAGGACAGTTTCGTCAATGGCCTGCTGGATTGCCCGCATTACACCCGGCCGGAAGAATACGAAGGCGTGCGGGTCCCCGACATCCTGCTCGGTGGCCATCATGCCGAGATTGAAAAATGGCGGCGCCAGCAGGCGCTGGCCAATACCGCGAGCAAGCGTCCCGACCTGATCGAGGCGGCCCGCGAACAAGGTTTGCTGACCCGCGCCGACGAGAAGTTCCTGTCGGAGTGGGCGGCGAAGGCAGGGCGGGGGGAAACTCCCGCCAGGTAAAACCCCATCCTCTGCCGGGGCCCGGGAAGTCCTGGGGCATACAACGCCGGCATGATGGTTACGGAGAAAAAACGATGAACCTCATCGAACAGATCGAGAAGGAAGAGATCGCGCGCCTGACCGCGAACAAGACCATCCCCGCATTCGCGCCCGGCGACACCGTCGTCGTCAGCGTCAACGTGGTGGAAGGTAACCGCAAGCGCGTGCAGGCCTACGAAGGCGTCGTGATTGCCAAGCGCAACCGCGGCCTGAACTCGTCCTTCATCGTGCGCAAGATCTCGTCGGGTGAAGGCGTGGAGCGTACGTTCCAGCTGTACTCGCCGCTGATCGCCGGCATCGAAGTGAAGCGCCGCGGCGACGTGCGTCGCGCCAAGCTGTACTATCTGCGCCAGCGTTCGGGCAAGTCCGCACGTATCAAGGAAAAGCTGGTGTCGAAGGCTGCCGCCGCTGCCAAGGCCGCGGAGTAAGCCGGACATGCCGGCCGGGGCGACCCGGCCAGCGTTTCCTCAGGAAGGGCACCCCAGGGTGCCCTTTTTGCATGGCCGCGCGGGTCCACCGGCCGCGCTTTGCTGCGGCGCCAGATGGCGCGCTTCTGTCATACTTGCGATGTTATGCGTCCCGCCTTCGATCCCGAATCCCTTCCCGTCATCGATACCGACCTGCGCAACGGTGCGCTGAGCGCGCCGCGCCTGCAGGTGGACTTTATCCGGCACCGCTTCCAGGCGCCGCCGGCATGGGCGCCCGAGCTGACCGACGAGTCGCGGGTCTACGATCGCAGCCGCGGGCTGCGCGATGCCGCGGTGCTGGTGCCGCTGGTCGAGCGCAGCGATGGCCTGACGGTGCTGCTGACGCAGCGCAACGCCAACCTCAGCGCGCATGCCGGGCAGATCAGCTTTCCTGGCGGGCGGCAGGAGTCGTGGGACGTCAACCGCATCGACACCGCGCTGCGCGAGACAGAGGAAGAAGTGGGGCTGGCCCGCGACTATGTCGAGGTGCTGGGCGCGCTGCCGGATTACATCACCGGCACCGGCTTCCACGTCAGCCCGGTGGTGGGCCTGGTGCGCGATGGCTTCACGCTGCGGCCCGATGCTTCGGAAGTGGCCGATGTGTTCGAAGTGCCGCTGGCCTTCCTGATGGACCCGTCGCACCATGAGCGGCGCCTGTTCCGCTGGGTCGACGGCGAACGCATGTTCTACGCCATGCCCTATCCGCGCGAGAACGGCGGCCAGCGCTTTATCTGGGGCGCGACCGCCGGCATGCTGCGCAATCTCTACCACCTGCTGGCGGCCTGAGCCGCCACCTGCGCATCCGCGCATTGTCCCGCCTGCGCGGGAATGACAGTAGAAGGTGATGCGTTATCGGAGCTGCATTGCCGCTTAAGCCGCCGCCCGGTCCTTGCCGCCAATGCAGTGCGGACAGCTCTTGCCGACCACATAGTGCGGGCTTTGCTGCTGCTCGGGCGTGACCACGGCGCGGCAGGCAAAGCACTGCTTGGGTCCGGCCGGTTCGAGGCTGGGGTTCAGCGCGGTGCGGTAGTCGAAGACGAAGCAGTCGCCGCGATAGTGGCTGCCGCCGACTTCCTCGAAGTACTTCAGGATGCCGCCTTCGAGCTGGTAGACGCGCTCGATGCCGACTTCCTGCATGTGGATCGCGGCTTTTTCGCAGCGGATGCCGCCGGTGCAGAACGACACCACGGTCTTGCCGTCCAGTTCCGCCTTGTGCGCGGCGACAGCGTCGGGAAATTCGCTGAACTTGGCGATGTCATACTCGACCGCGTTCTCGAACGTGCCGACCGCCACTTCGAAATCATTGCGGGTATCGAGCATCACCACCGGACGGCCTTCGTCGTCGTGCCCCTGGTCCAGCCAGCGCTTCAGGTCCGCCGGCCGCACCGACGGCGCGCGGCCCGCTTCCGGGCGGATCAGCGGCATCTTCATGGTGATGATTTCCTTCTTGGCGCGCACCAGCATGCGCTTGAAGGGCTGGTTCTCCGACAGGCTTTCCTTGGGGGCGATATCGGCAAAGCGCGCATCGGCATGCAGCCACGCCATGAAGCCGTCGATGGCTTCGCGCGGGCCGGCCAGGAACAGGTTGATGCCTTCCGGCGCGAGCAGGATCGTGCCCTTCAGGCCCGCCGCCTCGCAGCGCTCGCGCATGGCCGGGCGCAGGGTCTCGATGTCGTCCAGCGAGACAAACTTGTAAGCGGAAATATTGACGATCTGCATGGGAGACTGCGCCGCCGCGGCGGCGTCCCGAGGGGCGCCGACAGCTTGCGATAACTGCCTGATTGGAAAGGCGAAATTATAGCGTGCGCGGACCGTGCGCGTGGCCCATTCCCCAGCACGCCAATCAGCTATGCGCCCCCGCGCGCCGGCTCCGGTAGCACGCAACATTGGCGGCATGCGGGCGGGCCGAGCCGGTACAATGTCGCCCATGTCTGCACCCCGCTTCGTACACCTCCGCCTGCATTCCGAATACTCCATCGTGGACGGCATTGTCCGCCTCGATGATGCCGTCAAGGCCGCCGCCGCCGATGGCATGGGCGCGCTCGCCCTGACGGACCTAGCCAACGCCTTCGGCCTGATCCGCTACTACAAGGAAGCGCGCGGCAAGGGCGTGAAGCCGGTGGTCGGCGCCGATGTGTGGCTGACCAACGCCGAGGACCGCGACAAGCCCGCGCGCCTGCTGCTGCTGGTGCAGGACCGGCGCGGCTACCTGAACCTGTGCATGCTGCTGTCGCGCGCGTGGCTGGGCAACCAGCATCGCGGCCGCGCCGAGATCGACCCGGCCTGGTTCCAGGAACCGGGCGAGGACGACCTGCCGCTGGCCACCGGCCTGATCGCGCTGTCGGGCGCGATGGGCGGCGACATCGGCATGGCGCTGGCCAACGGCAATGCCGACGGCGCGCGCCGTGCCGCGCAGCACTGGGCCGCGGTGTTTCCGCAGCGCTTCTACATCGAGCTGCAGCGTGCCGGCCACGCCGGCACCGACGCCTACGTGCAGCAGGCGGTGCAACTGGCGGCGTCGCTGCAGTTGCCGGTGGTGGCGACGCATCCGGTGCAGTTCATGACGCCGGACGACTACACCGCGCATGAAGCCCGCGTGTGCATCGCCGAGGGCGAGCTGCTGGCCAACCCGCGCCGCACCCGGCGCTTCACCACCGACCAGTACTTCAAGACCCAGGACGAGATGTGCGCGCTGTTCGCGGACATCCCCTCGGCGCTCGAGAACGCGGTGGAGATCGCGCGCCGCTGCAACCTGACGCTGGAGCTGGGCAAGCCGCGCCTGCCCCTGTTCCCGACGCCGGACGGCATGTCGCTCGACGACTACCTGGTGTTCATGGCCAAGGAAGGCCTGGAGAAGCGCCTCGCGGTGCTGTTCCCGGACGAGGCGGTGCGCGAAGCGAAGCGCCCCGAATACTACGCCCGGCTGGAGTTCGAGACCGGCACCATCATCAAGATGGGCTTCCCCGGCTACTTCCTGATCGTGGCCGACTTTATCAACTGGGCCAAGAACAACGGCGTGCCGGTGGGCCCGGGGCGCGGCTCGGGTGCGGGCTCGCTGGTCGCCTATGCGCTGGGCATTACCGACCTCGACCCGCTCAAGTACGCGCTGCTGTTCGAGCGTTTCCTGAACCCGGAACGGGTCTCGATGCCCGACTTCGACATCGACTTCTGCCAGCACGGCCGCGATCGCGTGATCACCTACGTGAAGGAGAAGTACGGCAAGGATGCGGTGTCGCAGATCGCCACCTTCGGCACCATGGCCGCCAAGGCCGCGGTGCGCGACGTGGGGCGCGTGCTCGACCTCGGCTACGGCTTCGTCGACGGCATCGCCAAGCTGATCCCGTTCAAGCCGGGCAAGCTGGTCACCATCGAGGAAGCGAAGAAAGAAGAGCCGCTGCTGACCGAGCGCGAGCGCAACGAGGAAGAAGTGCGCCAGCTGCTGGAGCTGGCGCAGCGCGTCGAGGGCATGACGCGTAACGTCGGCATGCATGCCGGCGGCGTGCTGATCGCGCCCGGCAAGCTGACCGACTTCTGCCCGCTGTACACGCAGGGCGGGCAGAACGACGGCATGAGCGGCGTGGTCAGCCAGTACGACAAGGACGACGTCGAGGCCGCCGGCCTGGTCAAGTTCGACTTCCTGGGCCTGACCACGCTGACCATCCTGGACTGGGCCGAGCGCTATATCCGCCGCCTGGACCCGAGCAAGGCCGACTGGAACTGCAGCCATATCCCGCTCGACGACGGCCCTGCCTTCGACATCCTCAAGACCGCCAACACGGTCGCCGTGTTCCAGCTGGAAAGCCGCGGCATGCAGGGCATGCTGAAGGATGCCAAGCCTGACCGCTTCGAGGACATCATCGCGCTGGTGGCGCTGTACCGCCCGGGTCCGATGGACCTGATCCCCAGCTTCTGCGCGCGCAAGCACGGCCGCGAGAAGGTGGAGTATCCCGATCCGCGCGTCGAACCCGTCCTGAAAGAGACCTACGGCATCATGGTCTACCAGGAGCAGGTGATGCAGATGGCGCAGATCATCGGCGGCTACTCGCTCGGCGGCGCCGACCTGCTGCGCCGCGCGATGGGCAAGAAGAAGCCCGAGGAAATGGCGCAGCACCGCGTCATGTTCCGCGAGGGCGCCGACAAGAACGGGCTGTCCGCGCAGCAGGCCGACGACATCTTCGACCTGATGGAAAAGTTCGCGGGCTACGGCTTCAACAAGTCGCACGCGGCCGCTTATGCGCTGCTGGCGTACTACACCGCCTGGCTCAAGGCCCACCATCCGGCCGAATTCATGGCAGCCAACATGTCGCTGGCCATGGACGACACCGACAAGGTCAAGATCCTCTACGAGGACTGCAAGCTCAACAAGATCGCGGTGCTGCCGCCCGACGTCAACGCCAGCGAGTACCGCTTCGCGCCGACGGACCCGAAGACCATCCGCTACGGCCTGGGCGGCATCAAGGGCAGCGGCCAGGGCGCGATCGAAGACATCCTGCGCGCGCGCGAGGAGCGGCCGTTCACCGACCTGTTCGATTTCTGCGAGCGCGTCGACCGCCGTCAGGTCAACCGCCGCACCATCGAGGCGCTGATCCGCGCCGGCGCCTTCGACAGCCTCAACGACAACCGCGCGCAGCTGCTCGCGTCGGTGCCGATCGCGATGGAAGCCGCCGAGCAGAAGGCGGAGTCGGCCAACCAGGTGTCGCTGTTCGACCTGATGGGCGATGCCGGCGATGCGCATCGCCCTGAGTTGCTCGACGAGCCGCGCTGGAGCCCCAAGCGCACGCTGCAGGAAGAAAAACAGGCGCTCGGCTACTACTTCTCGGGCCACCTGTTCGACGCCTACCGCGACGAGGTGCGCCGCTTCAACAAGGGCACGCTGGCCGGGCTGGAAAAGGAAGTGCAGGGCAACGGCGGCGGCTTCGGCCGCGACGTGCGCGGCAAGACCATTGCCGGCGTGATCAGCGGCATGCGCACGCAGATGACCCAGCGCGGCAAGATGCTGATCGTCACGCTCGACGACGGCACCGGCCTGGTCGAGATGACCGTGTTCAACGAGGTCTTCGACGCCAACCGGCAGATGTTCCGCGAGGACGAACTGCTGATCGCCACCGGCAATGCGCGCCACGATACCTTCACGGGCGGGGTTCGCTTTACCGCCGAATCGGTGATGGACCTGGTCGCCGCGCGGGTGCGCTTTGCCAGCGCGGTGCGGCTGTCGATGAACGGCAATTCCTCGACCGGCATGCTGCGCGAGCTGCTGATGCCTCACCTGGCGCGCGCCAGCGGCATGCAGGGGCTGCCGGTGCGGATCCGCTACGAGGCGAAGGCGGCCAGCTGCGAAGCCATGCTCGGCCCCGAGTGGCAGGTGGTGCCTTCCGACGAGGCGCTGACCGCGCTGCGCCAGGTGCTGTCAGCGGATGCCGTCAGCACAGTCTACGAATAAGCGGCCCCTGCATTCCCGTCGCGCGCTGCGTCATGCGTGCCGGGCGGCGCGCGCGTCGGCAGCGAGCCGCAGCAGGGTGTCGACGTGGACTTCGATATCCGGATCGTAGTCGAGCAGCGCCAGCGGGTTCGACAGCCGCGCCTGGCCGCCGCGCACCGACGCCACCGCGGCGCGGATGGCCTGGTCCAGGGTCTCGCCGCGCTCGCGCGAGAACGCGTGCACGGCTTGAGGCCGGATCACTTCCAGGCAGGCGATATTGTCGGCAAAGACCAGCGGCGTGCCGCAAAGCACCGATTCCACCCCAACCAGCCCGAACGGCTCATAGCCCGACGCCAGGATGGTGAAGTCGGCGGCGCGGTAGAGCGCGTCGATGCGGCTGCTGTAGCCCAGTTCGCGCACGCGCGGGATGGTGCGCCCGACCGGGCGGCCGGCCACGGCGAGCGTGATCGGCAGGTCCGAGCGGGAGAAATAATCGGCCAGCAGGTCGAAGCCCTTGCGCGCATGGCCCGACGACGGGAACAGGAACACGATCTCGTCGTTGCCGAAGCCGAATTCGCGCCGCAGCGCCGCGCGCGCGGCGGCATCGACCTGGGTGAAGCGCTGCGTGTCGACCGGCGGGTAGACCAGCTCGACGCGCTCGGGCGCGATGCCGTACAGCTCGATCACTTCGCGCCGCATCAGCGCGGAATGCGCCACCACGCGGTGCGCGCCGGCATACTGCGCGCTTTCGAGATCGATCTGCCACTGGTCCGAGCGCCGCGCCGGCGTGCCGCGCGCGGCGAGGTAGCCGCGATGCGTGCCGCCGCAGATGGCGATATCGGAGCCGCGCACGCGGTTGCATCCGATCAGCACTTCGCCGGCATCGCGGTGCGCCTGCAGCCGCCACGAGAAATAGCGGTCGCGCAGCTTGCCGGGCAGCCACGACACCACGATCCGATGCGCGGCAACACCCGCCGACGCCGCCACGCCGGCGTCGAAACGGCGCGCGTAGACCGAGACTTCGGTATCGGCTCGCTTCGCCATGGCCCGGCTGATGTCGAGCGCGTAGCGCTCCAGGCCGCCGCCGGCGCCGAAGCGATTGCAGGAGATGCCAACTTTCATTGATCGAGAAGGTAGAGGGTAGGGCGGCGCGGCCGGGTTGCGTGCTTCAGCCGGCGGCCTTGTTTTCCGCGGCGGCGTGCAACTGCGCCAGCTTGGCGTACTTGTAGTAGCTGGCCTGCGCATTCATCAGCGCGACGCCGAAGCCGGCGCTGCCGTCGAGGAAGCCGCGCTTGAGCAGGTAGGTGCGCACGAACGCCCACAGGCCGTGGCCCGCCGCCGACGCCACCGAGCTGCGCTTGCCGCGGGCGTAGGCCTGCTGCGCGCCCGCGCTGGAATAGCTGTCGATCTTGCGCAATACGTCCGACAGCGAACGGTAGCTGTAGTGGATCAGCGGCTCGCGCAGCCGCGTGACCGGGTCGTCGACCTTCAGGTGTTCGTGCACGAGATCGTCGGTGAAGCGGCCGCGGCCCTTGCGGAAGACCCGGGTGACGTAGTCGGGATACCAGCCGGCATGGCGCACGAAGGTGCCGCAGAATGCGGACAGGCGCGGCAGCGCCAGCGCCTGGGCCTCGGCTTGGTGCAAGTGCTTCAGGATTTCATCGCGCAGCGCGGGGGGGACGCGTTCGTCGGCGTCCAGGCTGAGGATCCAGTCGCCGCTGGCAGCCTGGACCGCGCGGTTCTTCTGCGGGCCGAAGCCGGGCCAGTCCTCGGTCTGGATGACGGTGGCGCCCGCGGCACGCGCGATCGCCACCGTGTCGTCCGTGCTGGCCCAATCCACTATAATCGCCTCTTCGCACCAGGACACGCTTTCAAGGCATGGCCCGATATTGTGAGCTTCATTCCTGGTAATGATGACGGCGGAGACTTTCATGGAACGTAGGGGCGCGCCCCGTCCGGGCCAGCCCGGCAGGCCGCCGGCGTCGCCGCCAGCCGGGCGCTGATGGAAGAGCGCGTATTCTACCGCACCGGCGCAGTGGCCCAGCAGCCGCCTGGCGCTTCCTGGCCGGTCCGCACCGGGTGCGCCGGGCCCGCCGAAGCGAAATCTCAGTTGCCAAATTGATGACACGAGCACATTGGTCCCGATTCACAGGGATGGAAACCGTTGTATCCCTGGTGGCGTGTGCCGCATCGATCTCCCTTTGGCGCCGGCGCGGCAAGGACGCATGGGCGGTGCCGGCATGATCGGCGCCTATGTGATCAACCTCGAAGCCGCCGAGGCGCGCCGCCAGCGCATCGCGGGCCAGCTGACGCGCCTGGGGGTGCCGTTCCAGGTGTTCCCCGCCGTGAACGGGCGCGCCCTGGCAGAGGACGAGGTCGCGCGCCGCTACGACGCGCAGGCCGCCAGCGCCAGCTATCGTCCGATGAGCCGCGGCGAGATCGGCTGCGCGCTGAGCCATCTGGGCGTCTACCGCAAGATGCTCGAAGACGGCGCCAGCCTGGCCCTGGTGCTGGAAGACGACGCGCTGCTGGGCGACGACGTGCCGGCGGTGCTGGAGGCCCTGGCCTCGAAGATGGATCCCGACAGTGCCGACGTGGTGCTGCTGTCGCATGTCGACAAATTCACCCGCTGGGGCATCAAGCCGCTGGGCCAGCGCAAGCTGGTGCGGCGCTATGGCGAATGGTGGCGCGCGCATGGCTATGTCGTCACCCGTGCCGCGGCCGAGCGACTGGTCGCGGGGCTGCAGCCGACCTGGTGCGCCGCCGACTACTGGTCCGCGTTCGAGCGCCGCGGCCTGGTCTCGGTCCGCGCCGTGGTGCCCTATTGCATCGGCCTGACCGAACTGGCCGAGGCCTCGTCGCTGGAAACGCATCGCGCTGACCTCGACGCCACCGACAAGGCGCGCCGCAGCGTCGGCTATTATCTGCGCCGCTATGTCTACCAGCGTTTCCTGTTCCAGGTCTTCGTCAGGCCCTTTTTGCGCGTTGCGCGCCAGAAACGGCCGGGCTAGCGCCGTGTCCTGCCGCAGCAACGCCGCCTTCACCCAGAAGAAAACTCAGTGACCACATCCAAACCGCCCATTTCGCCAGGTGCCGCCGTGCCGTCCAGCATGGCCAGCCGGCTCTGGTCCTACCTGCGCCCCGAGTTGCGCATCTTTATCGGCGCCATCCTCGCCATGGCGGTAGTGGCCGCCAGCGAAGGGGTGATCCCCAAGGTCGTCAACGACCTGCTCGACAAGGGTTTCGGCGGCGACTATGCGGGCACGCTGTGGCATGTGCCGGCGATCCTGACCGGCGTGGCGCTGATCCGGGGCGTGGCGCAGTTTGCCTCGGGCTACCTGCTCAACCTGATCTCGAACCGCGTGCTGCTGAAGATGCGGCTGCAGATGTTCGAGCGCCTGCTGCAGGCGCCGGCATCGTTCTACCACCGCAATACCGCGGCGTCGCTGATCAATGCGGTGATCTTCGAGGTCAACCAGGTGCTGCAGATCCTGACCAGCGTGTTCATCACCCTGGTGCGGGATTCGCTGACGGTGGTCGCGTTGCTGATCTACCTGTTCTACACCAACTGGCGCCTGACGCTGATCGTGGCGGTGATCCTGCCGGTGATCGGCTACCTGATGTCGAAGATCAACCGCCGGCTGCGCAAGCTCAACCGCGATCACCAGACCTATACCAACAATGCCGCCTATGTCGTCGAAGAGGCCGTGGGCGGCTACAAGGTGGTCAAGCTGCATGGCGGCGAGTCCTACGAATTGCAGCGCTTCCGCACCGTGGCCGAGCGGCTCAAGAACTACTCGATGCGCATGGCGGTGGCGGGCGGGCTGAACCAGCCGGTCACGGCCTTCCTGGCCGCGCTGGCGCTGTCGGTGATCATCACCATCGCGATGGTGCAGGCGCAGGCCAACCAGACCACGGTGGGCGGCTTTACCGGCTTCGTGATGGCGATGCTGCTGCTGATCTCGCCGCTCAAGCACCTGACCGACATCAACCAGCCGCTGACGCGCGGCATCACCGCCGCCGAGATGATCTTCCGGCTGATCGACGAACCGGTCGAGCCGCAGGATGGCGGCAAGCCGCTCGCGCGCGCCCGCGGCGAACTGGCCTTCGAGCAGGTCGGCTTCCGCTATGGCGAGGCGCCGCGCGCCGCGCTGGAGGGCATCGACCTGCGCGTCAGTCCCGGCGAAGTGGTGGCGCTGGTGGGCCCGTCGGGCAGCGGCAAGACCACGCTGGTGAACCTGGTGCCGCGCTTCTTCGATCCGACTTCCGGCCGCATCCTGCTCGACGGCGTGCCGCTGACCGAGCTGGCGCTGAAGGACCTGCGCAACCAGATCGCTTTCGTCAGCCAGGACGTGGTGCTGTTCAACGACACGGTCGCGGCCAATGTGGCCTATGGCGCGCAGCCCGGCAGCGAGATCGACATGGACCGCGTCGAGCGCGCGCTGGCGGCGGCCTACCTGACGGAAACCGTCAAGGGCCTGCCCGAGGGCGTGCAGACCAATATCGGCGACAACGGCATGAAGCTGTCCGGCGGCCAGCGCCAGCGCCTGGCGATCGCGCGCGCGCTGTACAAGGATGCGCCGATCCTGATCCTGGACGAGGCCACCTCGGCGCTGGACTCGGAATCGGAGCGGCAGGTGCAGGCAGCGCTGGAGGAACTGATGAAGGGCCGCACCACGCTGGTGATCGCGCACCGGCTGTCGACCATCGAGAATGCCGACCGCATCGCCGTGCTCGACCATGGCCGCGTGGCCGAGACCGGCACCCATGCGCAGCTGCTCGCGGCCAATGGCCTGTACGCCGGGCTGCACCGGATCCAGTTCGCCAGCCACTAGGCGGGCGGCGCTCATCAAGCAAAAGGGCCGGCGCATTTGCGCCGGCCCTTTTTCATTCCCGTGCCCGGGGGATCAGTTGTTCGAAGTGACCCGCGGCATCACCTCGTCGATGGCCGCCAGCACCTCGGCCCGTTGCGGCACCACGCCGCCGCCGCCCAGCGACACCGCGCGGCCCGGCGCATCGACGCCGTACAGGTGGCGCGAGGTGTTGGTGAACAGGATTACCGTCGGCCGGCGCAGCGCGTCGGCAATATGCACGAAGCCAGTGTCCATGCCGACCACCAGCGACGCCTTGCCCACCATCTGCGCGACGCCGGTGATGCTCATGCGCGGCATCACCTCGGCGCCGGGCACGCTGGCGGCGATGGTCTCGGCTTCCAGGCGCTCCGCATCATTGCCCCAGGGCACCAGCACGCGCAGGCCGCGCGCCGAGATGGCGCTGCCGACGCTGATCCAGTCGGCAACCGGCCACTTCTTTTCCTCGCTGGACGTGGCGTGAAACAGCATCGCGTACGGGCCCTTGGCGGCGGCAGCGGGCGTGTCCGCCGGCATTTCCAGGCCGTACTCCATCTCCCGGGTCATTTCGTAGCCGAACGCGCGGCTGACCGCGCGGCGCATGCGGTTGCGCGCGCAATCCTCTTCCACGAAGGGCTGGAACACATGGTTGTAGGCGAAGCGCGCGCCGCTCTCGCCCAGTTCCTGCACCGGCAGGCCATAACGATGGCGGGTGCGGGCGAGGAAGCTGACGATGGCGCTCTTGTAGACGCCGTGGACGTCCAGCACCGCATCGTACTTCTCGCGGCGCAAGGCGCGCAGGGCAGCGAAGATCTCGCGCAGGCCGGCCCAGCTGCGCGCCTTCTTGAAGCTGCGCAGCGGCGCGGCGATCACGCGATCGATGTTGGGGTTCCAGCGCGGCACGTCAGCGCAGTAGGAGTCGGCGATCCAGTCGATCTTGACGCCGGGAAAGGCGCGCTGCAGGTCAGCCACCAGCGGCTGGGTGAACACCATGTCGCCGAGCGAGGTCAGCTTGACGATCAGAATACGTTTCATCGGGAACAGTAGCGCGGTCTGGGGCCCGCCTGGTTCGGAAGGTGCGTAGTATGCCTGATCCGGCGGACATCTGTCCGTGCGATGGATGGGCGACATGCGGTCCGCCGGCTTGCGCGCGATCCGTTAGTATTGGTGGCAGAAGCCTCACGACGATGACGCCAATCCCAAACCGGAGACCACCATGTCAGACACGGCATTCCCGATCAGCCGCTACGCCATCCCGCCGCTGGCCGACCTCCCCGACGATATCCGCGCGCGCATCCTGGAGGTCCAGGAAAAGGCCGGCTTCGTTCCCAACGTGTTCCTGGCGCTGGCGCACCGTCCCGACGAGTTCCGCGCCTTCTTCGCCTATCACGATGCGCTGATGCTCAAGGACGGCGGCCTGACCAAGGGCGAGCGCGAGATGATCGTGGTGGCCACGTCCGCCGCCAACCAGTGCCTGTATTGCGTGGTGGCGCATGGCGCGATCCTGCGCATCTACGAGAAGAAGCCGCTGGTCGCCGACCAGGTCGCGGTGAACTACCTGAAGGCCGACATCCCGCCGCGCCAGCGCGCCATGCTCGACTTTGCGATGAAGGTCTGCACCGCGTCGCATGAAGTCGGGGAGGCCGATTTCGATGCGCTGCGCGCGCATGGCTTTTCCGACGAGGATGCCTGGGATATCGCCGCGATCACCGCGTTCTTCGGCCTGTCCAACCGCATGGCCAATACCATCGGCATGCGCCCGAACGACGAGTTCTACCTGATGGGGCGGGTGCCGAAGGCGAAGTAGCGGCCGTGGCGCCGCGATGCCGCGGCGCCCGGGCTCAGCGCACCTCGGCGCAGGCACCGCTCTTGGGATCGAACAGCACCGGCCACGCCTGCTCGTAGATGCCGGGCGTGCAGTACTTCTCGCAACGGTTATGCGCCAGCGTGACGCGGCGCGGATCCTGCCAGACCAGCAGCTTGCACTGGCTGCCGTCGATCGCCTGCAGCTCGATGTGCGGGGTCTGGCGGACCTGGCGGAACTGCACCAGGTTGAATTCGCAGCTGCCGCGCCGCGATACCCACAGCTTCCATTTCAGCGCGCGCACCTCGTTGGCCTGGACGTCCATCAGCGCGTCTTCGCGGAAGCCGTCTTCCTCGGTGCGCTTGCACGCCGCGGCAAGGTTGATGACCTTGGGGGCGATCGGCGTGGCGCGCTCCTTGGGCGCCTCGGGGACTTCGACCCTGGCTTGGGGCGGCGGCGCCGGTGCGCGCCTGGCGATCGGCAATGGCGCGCACGCCACCGATAACAGGAGGGCCAGCACACAGGCCCCATGGTTCGTGGCGTTCATGCCGGACTCCTTGCTTGCCGACCGGCCGTGCCGCACCGGAACCGCTCTTGCGCACAGCCGGGTGCGGCCTCCGCGCGGAGGCCGCTGACTACCTCCGTTTAGTTATAGCGGATGGCAAACGGAAATGGGTTAGGGCCATTCCCGAGTCCAGAATGCCGGAGCCCGCAGCATCGGACAGGTGCCTCCATGCATTGCGGTTACGTTCTTAAACAGCTTGAAACACTGCGATGCGCACCCGCGTGCTAGCCTCGCCCCAACCTGTTCTTGCCCGTTCCGACATGAAACCCCGCCTCCTGGTATCCCTCGTGGTCTTGCCCGTGCTCCTTGGCACCTTCTGCGCCACCGCCCATGCCGACGACGACTGGGACGACGACGACCGGTACTATGGGCGGCACCATGGCCGCTATTACAAGGGCGACGACTACAAGGAAGAATTCTGGGTCGGCAACTGCAAGATCAAGCGCAAGTGGAAGGGCAATGGCGAATACAAGGAAGAGCGCAAGTGCAAGGACCGCCCGGTCGTGTACCAGCCGCCGCCGCCTCCGCCGGTGTATTACCAGCCCGAACCAGCGCTGGTGATCAGCCCGCACGTGGTGATCCGGCCGTAAAGCGAAACAGCCCGCCAGTTGGCGGGCTGTTTCGCTATGGCGGTGGCGGAAAAGCGCGCCGGCCGCTTCACATCAGGATGATGTCGTACTGTTCCGGGGAATGCCTTGAAACCCTTGCCAGGCTTGGCTTTCTGCCTGGATTGATCGAGGCAAATTGGTTCCAGCTACCGATGGGGCTACCAATTTGGGTCGCGCTGGCATGAGGTGATGCGGCAGGCCCCCAGCCTCTCGTAGAATCCCCGCTTTCTCCCCTGAACGAGGAACGGCATGGCAATCCGGCTTCTGGTTGATACCTGCGTCTGGTTGGACCTTGCGAAGAACTTTCGCGAGCAGCCAGTCATCGGCGTACTCGAAGATCTGGTCCGACGTGGCGAGGTGGAACTGGTCGTGCCCCAGCTGGTGCTGGACGAGTTCGAGCGAAACCAGGCTCGCGTCATCGAGGACGCCAGGCGCGGTCTGCAGTCGCACTTCCGGCTGGTCAGGCAGGCCGTCAATCAGTTCGGGGATGCCGAGCGCAAACCCAGCCTGCTGGCTGGCCTGAACGAGGTTGACCACCGGATCGGCGTCGATGGCGACGCGGTGGGCGAATTGATGGGACGCATCGACCGGCTTCTGCGCCGCGCTCCCGCGCTCGTGGCCAGCGACGCCGTCAAGCAGCGCGTCACGGAGCGTGCGCTGGCGAAGCGGGCCCCATATCACCGCGCGAAGAACAGCGTGGGCGATGCCATCCTCGTCGAGATGTACGCCGACGTCGTGTCGGCGGCGCCTGACGACACGTCGTGCGCCTTCGTCACTCATAACACAAAGGACTTCAGCGACGCGGAGGGCGACTTCCGCAAGCCGCACGTCGACCTCGTGCACCTGTTCGAAGCGCCAAAGTCCGCCTACTGGATCTCGATGGTCGAGTTCTTGAAGGATTACAGTGCTGAGCTGCTCGGTGACCACGATTTCGAGTTCAACTACTCCCAGGAGGCGCGACGCCTGCAAGAGATACTGGAGGCCGAGCACCTCCTGTTCCGGCAGGTTTGGTACAACCGTCACTGGAATCTTCGACATCAAGTCGAAACCGGCGAGGTCCAGGTCGTGCCCAACGAGGGCTACAGCCGCAACCCGTATCGGTCCGACCAGATACTCGCCTCGGTCTGGGGAGGTGCCCTCGCGGCTGCGAAAAGGACTGAAGACGAGGTCGGAAGCGAAAATCTCGGTCCGTGGGACGACTTCGAGTGGGGAATGATCAACGGCAAGCTGTCGGCGCTCCGCTGGATTCTCGGAGACGAGTGGGACATGCTGGATACCTGAAGGAGTGGATCATGCAGCAGCTGCATCCAGTTGAAATCCACATCCAGACTCCCGGCCTCTAACGCCGGGGACGACCATCAAGTAGGGGGATGGCGCGATCCCCCGCGAGATCGCGGGTAAGGCGGAGTAAACCATGGCTTATCTTTTCACGCGTCAGCAGCTCTACGAGCGAATCTGGGCCGAGCCGATCACGGTGGTCTCGAAAACCTTGCAGGTGTCCGACGTGGGTCTGGCGAAAGCCTGCCGTCGTGGCGGGGTCCCGCTGCCGCCCCGCGGCTATTGGGCCAAACGAAACGCGGGGAAACACGTGAGCCCCACGCCCCTGCCACCCCGTGGACCCGGTGCCTCTGACTTGATAAAAGTCGGTTCGGGATCTCGGCACGCTCCCCCCGACGCGGGTAATAGGCCCGTTGCCACCACCCCGCCTGCGCCGCCGGTTTACGAAGAGACTTTGGATCAGGTCAAAGCGCGAATTGTCGCGGCCTTTCCGAAGCGGTTTCGTTTCGACCCGACGCTGGATCACCCCCATCCAATGATTGCGCTCCTGCTCTTGGAAGACGAGGCGCGCCGCAAGCAGCAAGCGAAATCCGGCTCTTCCTGGGATGGCCCACGCTTTGCAGTCGCTTCGAGCGGCGCCGCCTATGTTTCCTCAGTAACCTGTTGACAGTGCTGTTTCAATTCGATGTGCAACCAACGATCCGTGGCCGGGAGGCACGCGAGACTCATGTGCGCGTAGGTGATTCGCGATCGCGATGTCGGTGGATGCCGCCATCAAGCTGCGACCCCGTGGGCGCGCGGCGGCGAAAGACCCGGATCGCGAACCGATGGCGATGGAAATCGAGATAGCCCGATGGCAACACGGCGAAGCGGAAGAGCGCCTGTTCTGGTGCGACGGCGCCACGGGCAAGCTCGAAAGCCAGCTCCGCGAGATCGCGATCGCCATCGTCTGGGCGGGCGAACGGCAGCTTCGGAAAGGACGCCAGTTCTTTTACGAAATGGATTGCCGGAGCTACCAGCAAGCGCTCGAGCAGGAACACCAGCGTCGCGAGGCGGCGGAGCAACGCGAGCGCGACCGCCTCGCGCAGGCGGAAGCCGATCGGGTGGCACGGTTGCTCGCGCAGGTCAGCGCGCATCAGCAAGCCGACCAGATCCGACACTACGTCCAGCAGGTCAACGACACGCCGGCAGCCGTGGCAGGCCGGGCGTTCAACGGCGACCGCAAAGCATGGGCCGCTTGGGCCCTTGCCATCGCCGATCAAATCGATCCGTTGAAGTCGGGTGGCGAATTTTGATTCGACCCTAGGCACTGATCTGCGGTTGCCGCCGAAGGACTCCGAATTTTCCCATGGCGGCGTCCGGGCTGAGGACATACGCCTGACGGCTATTGCTGTTGTCGAAATGGCTTATTCTCGACACTAATACCGGCCTTATAGAAGCGGTCGCACCAAGGCGGCTGTATCCCAATTTAGGCCGTGCTTTGCGCGCTGCCTAGCGAAGTTGCAACGGTTCGAGCGTTGGACAGTAGCATCGGCCACACGACCGAATGTGTTGGCAACACGATATGCTCACATATTCCCGTTCCCACGCACTCCATGTTAGAACACTCAGACTTAGACGATGACCTTGAAGCTGAAGGTCTTGCTCTTCTCGCCCGCCTTACGTCTCGCGGGTACAACGGAGACCGGCTCGCCGCCTGTTCACGAACTCGCCGATTACTGGCCGCACTCGCTCGCGAGGGTTTCAAGATTCGGTCGAGCGGCCGCGGCCTTTCAGAGAACGGCAAGACTATTGTTGTCGAATGGGAAGAAGGACCAGGCAAGTGCCACTATGTTGGGTACGAGCCCAACGATATGCAGCGAATGGACTTTCTCCTCGGAATCCCGTTTCTGATGTCGGAAGGTGGCTCCCGCAATCGCAAGACGATTGGGTTTGACCTTGCTGCGCTGGCCCAAGCCACAGGCCTACCTGTCGCACATCTTCATTTGACTCCTGAGAAACCTAAGGGGCAGCGAGAAGATGGGGTTGAAGAGCAATATCTTCGAGTGAGCGAGCACCACTCTGCGATGGTATTGGTGCGCGCCATTACGGCTGCCCTGTGTTCATCCTACCAGCCGCCCGAAGTTGACTCGGAAGAGGCCCTTGAGGAGCGTGTATGGGCTGAGCTGCAGAAGCGCCGGCCAAGCTTAGGCGCAGCGATGTACGAGAGGGTCTCGAAGGCGAGAAGGGGGCAGGGGCGCTATCGTGATGATTTGATGCGGCTCTTTGGGGGCCAGTGCGCGGTGAGCGGCCTGGGCCTTTCTGCGGCGTTACGAGCTTCACATTCACTCGCATGGGGCCGGTGCGAAACCGATGAGCAGCGCGTTGATGAGAACAATGGGCTGCTCCTGTCAGCAAACTTGGATGCGCTATACGACCGATATCTCATCTCATACACGCCCTCCGGGGCGGCCCTCGTGTCCGAGTCGCTGAGCGCCGAAGACCTACACAAGCTGGGATTCATCGGTGGCTTGCGCGTGACGCCTACCGCCGCTCAAGCTGAATATCTTGAGATGCACCGAAGGGAGTTCGTCAGAAAGGAAGAGCTGCGCAAGCAGAAAAGAGCGGGCGTCAACACCGTATTTGATATCGGCAATCCCGTGACGAAGGAGCTCGCGCTGAAGAAGTGAATCGGCGGCTTGTGTTCTTGAGGCAAAAATGCATCCGGAACGATCGAATGACCGCTTTCAGGCTTACTGTCTCATGCGGGCTAGTTCCAACTAGGGTCGACTGCCACGCAAACGGTCAGTCAATCTACCGAGTCTCGCTTCGGTGTGTTCGACGTTGCGGACGTTCGATTCGGCAATATCCGGGCAGGCGACGGCTTACTTGGCGTCGCCCGGTCTACCGCCTGTCTTCTGTATGATGCGCAAGTGCAATTCAACCACAGAGCAAGACATTGAAGTCATCCACAGTCCCTTCAAACTCTCCAGCGCTAGCAGCGCTATCGACTGACTTCGAGACCCAACTCAAGAAGTACTGTCGTAGGGAGACGGGCGGCTATCTGCGCCCCTTCGCTCCCAACAGGAACTGGAAGGCCGCGACAATTTTCATCGTGGGTACCAACCCAGCTACGCCATTGCGAGACCAATTCGAAAGTTACGATAGCTACTGGGATTGCTTGACTCGCGATACGGAAAAATTCCAGAAAATTTACACGTCAGCTCGCGGCCCGGCAAAGTCGAAGGGTACCACGGTCAACTTAAAGGTCCTGCTCAATCTGCTCGGCAGAGAGGACTGCCTGGTCACCAATGCCTGCTGGTATCCGACTAAGCGGCGCCAAGCGATTCCTATGGAAGAGCGTACTCGTCATCATGATGCGTTGCGGCTTCTCATCCAATTTTGTCGACCAAAAGCGATTTTATTTCACGGTAACCCAGCTATCGGATTTGCCGAGAGCGTCTACGGGCTAAATCTGGACCGACGACAACCTGTCTTTCTACAAGACGTTTTTTTCGGCGGCACGTTGTTTCTTGCTTATCCACATTTGAGCGGAATGGGCCTTGAGAACGGGGAAAAGTTCTCGTTCCGAGAGGATGTTATCGATATCGCCGCGCGCATTCGGGGTCATGTATCGACGCAATGATGCGAGCGTTGGGACTAGTGTTCAGCACCGGGCCCGCCATCGAACAGGATCCGATCGCTGCTTCATCGCCAATTGCCCGGGGGCCTTGTTCGACAGCCGGGTTCAGCCCCTTCAGTAGCCGTGATAGGTGCCAAGGCCGTCCACAGCCTCATAGATTTTTCGCTGCCGCTCAGCTCGATCGGCAGCGGTTTCTTTTTTTACTACACTGGGCCTGACTGTAGCCGGTGCGTTATTGACAGTGGGTGCGCCAAAGGCTTCCTTAACCGCTTGCTCTAGTGCGACGATTCTCGGCATGCCTAACACCATGAGTTCGTCTCTCCTGGCTCGGATTTGCTTGGTGGCCGTTGCTTGATAGAGAGGCGAATTTGGGTCGATTTTCGGATATTGCCGCTCCAGCCGTGACACCGCCGCATTGTAGGAGTCAATCGAGGCACTTGTATCTGGCGAAACGGGCGTTGGCGCTGGCGAGCTGTAACTCGTTGGGCGCACCGCAGGAGGTGGGTCGCGATGTGTCATCACATCCTTAATGACCCCGCGCTCGACGAACATCAGAACCACTATCACAGTGAAGAGGCCCCATTTGCCGACCGTTACGAGGCCCCTCCCAAGTTTACGGCCGGCGACCGTGGCGCCGGCCACCACAACCTTGGCCCCGTCCATCGCAAGTGCCGCGAGGTCGTCGGTGGCCCGGCTGAGATCCCTGTGAGATTGCGCGTCGGCCTTTGCCCCTTTGACGATAGATAGACCTAACTTTGTCCCGAGTCCGAGCCCAAGCAAGTCCACAAAAACGAAAGCGGGATTTCCCGAGGCGAACGCAATAAGAGTGCCTACAGCGGCTCCAATCATTACGCCAGTCCTAGACTTGCCCAGGGCTGCACCCAGAATGGGAGGAATAGCGTGAGCAGCGCCAATTGCGAGTACTACTAGGCTCATATCTTCATCCTTTTCCAATATCCTGGGTCTAGTCGGTGAGCGATCTGTGGGGACACGTCATCATTCTGAATGCTGAAAGCGGGCACCATCGCCCTTCGTAAGAAGAACTTGACATGCCGGGTTGAGAGGGCCACCCATGGTGACCGGCCCAGATATAGGGTGGGCCTCACAGTGCGCCGGGCTATTAAACACGAGCCGAGTGCACGGCTGCTGGTTAGCGATTCCATAATCCGTTTGCAACGACTGTTTGGACCCGCAGCCGATTTCGGCCGTCGACGGCGGAGCGTGTCCAGGCCCTTATCGATCCCTATCAAACGCATCCCAATGCGCCGGTTCGATGCTGCCCCAGTTAAGCGGTGAGGTTCGGGGCGATTCCACCCGTTGGTGGTGTGCCAAAGGGCGCGCAACACCGAACCAATCAGCGCGGGACGATATGGCACGCGGTCTGCGCAGCAGACGACTGGCTGTTCCTTAGCTCGGTGAGAATCTTGCCGGACATTTGTGGTGGGGCCTGTCGCGAGCGCCGGTGCGACAACGTGTGCCAATCCTGCATTCAACCGAAGTCCGCGAAGTCCGCCGCTTTCAGATCGCTGCACCCGTTGAGCATGTCGGCTGCCAGTTCCCGTTTGCGCCCGAGCAGCGCATCCAGCCGTACATCGAAGCTCGGAAACTGCGCACTGATCACGCCCGGGTAGTACACCGTGACCGTGCGGGTCTGGCCGATGCGATAGGCGCGCGCCGTGGCCTGGTCCTCCTTGGCCGGGTTCCAAGTGCGCGTGAAATGGACGACGTGGTTAGCGGCCTGGATGTTCACGCCGAAGCCGACCGCAAGCGGCGACAGGATGATCGCGTGGAAGCCGGGCTGGTCCTGGAAGCGGTCGATCAGTCGCTGGCGACTGTGCGCCACGCGCGGGTCGGCCGACGTATCCCCATTGACGATATCCGGCGCGAAGCCGAAGAAGGCCGCGATCACGCGCTGCAGCAGCAGTTGCAGTTCCCGAAACTCGCAGAAGACGATGACCTTGTGGTTGCCCGAGCGTTCGGCCGCCAGCGCCTTCAGCCGCTCGATCAGCCAGCCCATCTTCGGCGATTCGTTGACCAGCCGCTCGATCGCCAGGTCGCGCGTGCCGGCTTCGGCAAACCCGTGCGGGTCGGAGCAGATCTGCCGGATGGCGTGCAGCGCTTGCAACTGCGCCGACGGGTTGGTGTCGCGCTGCTCGCGCAGCGTCGCCAGGGCGCCTTCGTAAAGGCGGTGCTGGTAGCCGGACATCGGCAGCTGCTTGCACGGGGTGTGCTCCACCGGGGCGGGCAGGTCCTTGGCGACGTCGGTCTTCTTGCGATGCAGGATCTGCGGCTGGATCAGCGCCCGCAGTTCCTCCACCTTGGCCTTCTGCGCGTCGGTCTTGGCTTCGATCGGCTGGCGATAGGTGCGGGAAAAGTGGCTCAATGCGCCGAGCATGCCCGGTTGCACAAAGTCGAACAGGCACCAGAGGTCCGCCAGCGTGTTCTCCACGGGCGTGCCGGTGCAGGCGATCCGGAAGCGGACCTTCTGCTTCTTGGCCGAGCGCGTCACCAGGGCGGCAGGATTCTTGATCTTCTGCGCCTCATCGCAGACCATGATCGACCACTGCTGGCTCGCCAGGGCGAATTCGAGGTCCCGCATCGTCTCATAGGTCGTCAGGACCAGCCGGGCGTCACCAATCCAGTTGCGCTTGAGCAGCCGGGTCACGCCCTGCGCCTGCAGTTCCTCGTCCAGCTCGTGCCGGCTCACGCGCAGCGCGCGCAGCGCATCGCCGTACAGGGTCAGCGCCGGAATCTCGGGCGCAAAGAAGCGGCTCAGTTCGCTGCGCCAGTTTTCCAGAAGGGCGACCGGCGCCACCACCAGCGCGGGTGGCAGCGACGGGTCGCGTTCGAAGCAGGCGGCCATGAATGTCAGCAGTTGCAGCGTCTTGCCGAGCCCCATGTCGTCCGCCAGCACGGCACCGCGGCAGTGATGCGGCGAGGCATCCCAAAGATGCTGCAGCCACGCGATGCCGACGTGCTGATGGGCCTTCAGCGCGACCTCCGGCCTCAGCGATTGCGGCAGGTCCGGTGCCTGGCCGTCGGGCATCTGCAGCCGGTCGGCGCGCGCTTCGGTGTAGTCGAGTGCCTCGAAGTTGTGCTTGATTAGCAGGCGCTTCTTGGCGCTACCGCCGGAGCCGCCGCCGGACGGATCAAATTCGGCACGCCTGAGCGCGGCCTGCGCGGCCAGCAGCGCGTCGACGGCGCGGCGGGCTTCGATGACAGGGACCGGGTCGGCGAGGCCCGGCAGTTGCAGGTCGGTCGCGCCCGCCGCCTCGGCGGCTTCGACGGCCGCCTGCAGCGACGGAATCTCGCTGAACGCCACCGGCACGAAGGTCGGCGTGCGATCCTCCCCCGTATCGATCCGAAGCCCCGCGGCGGCATTGTCTTCGAACCAGCCGCCGTCTTCGTCCTGCCTGGCAATGACCGGAACCACCACGGGCTTTTCCGTGCCGATGTCCTCGATGCGCTCCGAATAGTGGCTCAGATCCAGCACTTCCGCCGCCGTCCACAGCGCGGGCTGGTGCCATTCGCGTAGCCAGGTCTCGAGCGTGGCCAGGTCGGCAGGGGTGTCGCCCAGGATCTCCAGTTCTTGCGGCCCCCAAGTCACACATTGCGAGCCATCGTCGAGGCAGCGGCCCAGCTTGCCGGTGAAGCGGGCCAGTTCGTCAGGCGTGGCGAACGTCAGGGTGAGCGCGTCACTGGCCGGCGACGCCGCCTCGCCAATTTCCTCGATCAGCAGCATGACCGCCGTCAGCTGGCCCGACTCCGCCCGTACGGCGTGCGGCGTGAACCGCTTGAAGCGAATGCCCGCCGCGCTCAGGCTTTGCTCGAACTGGTCGGCATCGAGTACGGCGTGGGAGTGTTCACCGAGCAGGGCAAACGGATTGCGCACGAATGCCTCAGCGCGACGGCCTGCGACGCGACGGCCGGGCATGCGCTTGACCTCGGCGAGCACGGCCTTCACGTCGGGTGTCAGCACCACGCGCACCAGCGAGGGACCGTCGGGAACGTCGTAGCTGTCCTGCAGCGGCAGGCGGTCGAACGCGGCGAGCCACTGGGGCGGCGCGTCGTCGAAGCCGGGGACGACTTCCGTGACGCTCGCCTCGCCCTCGCCGCGTCGCGCGAGCGCGAGCTGCAGACGTTCGGGCGTTAGGATGACCGTGCGCGCGACGTAGTCGGAAACGGGACAGCCGATTGCCGTGGCGAGCCGGCGCACGTTGCCGAATGCCCGCTCCTTGAACGGCTGCGTGCGCTCGGCCGCCGGCGTGGCATGGAAGCCCTCGATCTGGTCGAGTAGGGCGGCTACGGGCGGCGGCAGCAGCGACACGGTCGCGCCGGCGTGCAGGCTACGCCCGATCAGCTTGGGCGAGGGCTGAAGTGGCCGCCCCTGCGGGTCCACCCATTCGTCCAGCAGGATCGAAAAGCCGGCGTCCGCAATTGCGCCACGACTGCTCAGGCGCGGGCGTGCGTTCGTGTCCGCGGGAATCCCGAGCGGATTGCGGTAACTGGACAGGTCGGGGTGGCGAAGCAGCGCATAGACGTCGTGCCAGGGCAGCAGAAACGCCGCCCCTTCGCACCGGCCCAACCCTTCCTGGTGCAGCTGGGCCAGCCGAGCACCAAGGTCCTGGTGCTCGGCTACAGCGAACGGGTTTGCCAGCCAGGCTTCGGCCGAGTCGACGGGCGACGGGTAACGCAGGCCCTCGGCAGTCGTGCTGACAGCTGGGGTGCGATGGGTCGCCGGCGCCGGCGTTGGTCTGGTCTTGCCAAAGAGTGCGCCAAACATGGTGGGTTCCGTGTGCTTTATCCCTTGATCCAGAAACCCCTGCCTTCCTTGTAGTTAAAGCCGAGGCTGCGCAGCATGACCGAAAGGCGAGGCACCCGCTTGGGCTCGGTGAGCAGAATCCAGAGGGCGCCGCCGTGGCGCCGGTTATCCTCCCAGCCGACACTGTTGTCCGCGCACAGCTTGGCGATTTCGCGGAAGTCGGCGGCGCTAAGGGAGGGGGACGCGCCGGATCGGATGTCGGTGGCCGGTTGCTGCCGTTGTGGAGATGGAGTAGATCGCAGCATCGATTTCAGGGACTCGTCGAATTTCCATTCCCAGGCGCCGTTGTGAGTCAGGCGCTCGCCATTCAGGCGTTGCTTGAGGTCCCGGTTGGTGTCAAAGCGCGGTGCGTCGAGGTCCGCCTTGAAATTGGCAGCATGGTAGACAAAGCATGCATTGTTGGTCTTGCCGAACTCGATGGCAATCAGATCGCCGATTTGCATGATGAAGGCGTTATTGCCGTCGTCACTGTCGACCAACTCCCGCGCCTGGCCTTCCATGCGCTTGCGCAGGGCCTGGAACGTGGCACTGCGGTCGCGCCAGGCATCCCGCCCGAGCACGAACCACATCTGCGAGATCTGCGGCTCCCACTTCAGCCAGTATTCGAGGCGTCGGCGATCGGCCGTGCCATCGGCCGCCAGATGTTCGAAGAAATCGCGGATCAGGCGGCGCTTGATCCAGCCTTCGACCATCTTGCGTGCAGGCTCGTCGCCCACGGCGGCATCCCAGGCTACGCGCTGCATCCAGGGATTGCCGATCCGCGCAAGGCAGGTATCGCGCAGGGATTGGTGCTCGGGCCGCTCGCCACAGCGCGCGTAGCGCACCACGGTCATTGCCGTTGCCCGCTTCGCCAGCGTCTCGGGGAGTTTCAGATCCAAGCGGCCGTTGACCAGTTGCAGCACCCCCGACAAGCGATCGTGGAACGCGCGGTCCTCGGCCTCGCAGACCGTCCGCACGTAGGCCATGAGCGCTTCGTCCCACACCCAGGAACTATTGGCGATCCCAAGGTCGGCGCAGACCTTGCGCAGTTCGTCGGTGTTGCCCTGTATCAGCGCGTCGGCATAGCGGCGGCACGGGTTGTCCGTCAGCAGATTGCGATGGTCGACGAGGGCGCCCAGCCAGGTGGGGCAGAGCCCGCGCCGGTTCGCGCTCTGCACCAGGCGGTCCAGCCGGCTGTCGAGAAAGCCGCGCAGCGTGGTCCAGTTGACCTGGGCTGGCGAGGCGGCACTGGCGCGGCGGTCAAACCCGAAAAATCCATGCAACAGGCCCTGATAGCAGCGCCGGTATTGCTTCGGCCGCCCCTGCTGCTCGTCCACCAGGGTGAGAAGCCGGTTGAAGAGCGGCCCATTGTCGATCACTCGCCAGCGCTCGTCGCCAACGGGCACCGTGATGCCGTGGCACACGTACTTCAGTTCCGTGAAGTTCTCCACGCGCTGAGTCGCGCCGAAGCGCCGCAGCGATGCCTGGACCTGATCCTTTGACGGGGCGACCTCGCCGACGTCGACCAGGCCATGGCGGAGCTCACGCAGCGCCTGCGTCATGGCGCGCGGGTGGCCCCATTCGAGCGCACGAAACACTTGCGCCTCGGACATGGCTTCTGCGAGGCGGGCCTGCAGCGCGTCTATCGGTCGGCGATAGGGCATCGTTCTTTCGGGTCGAGCGCCAGCAACAGGGCGGCTGTGTCTGCGGCGGGCGCCGGCTGGGCAAGTTCCTCCTGCCGTTCCTGGCGGGTCTTGAACTCGAGCTTGAACTCGATGCGGCGGCTGTCCTCGGCGGTCGCGCGCAGGGAATTGAACGATGCGCCACCCACGAAGAAGCGCGTGGCGACCAGCTGGCGGTCGGCATCGGACAGTCGCGTGTCGCCGGCGGGCGGCTCGCGCAGCAGTTCGCAGATCACGCGCGAGCTGCGCTCCAGGCTCAGGTTCAGGTTGAACAGGTACTTGCCGGTCTGGCTGGCATAGCCCTCGACCACGGCACGCTTGAACCAGTGGCGGCCAGCCTCGGTGGTCCGCAACTGCTCCAGCAGCCTGGGCGTGAAGTCGCGCACCAGCGCCCGCTGTTGCGCGGAGAGTGTGTTCTGTCCCTCGCGCTCGAACCGTCCCCGCGGGCCGAAGTCGATGGTGCGGTCGATCACCCGCACGCCCGGGAACTGCTCGGCCACCTTCCTGACCTCGGTCATCAGTCCGCTGATCTGCTCAGCGCGTGCTTTCTCCTCGCGTTCGTCATCGGAGATCTTTTTGGTCACGGCGAGCAGCGCCACGCTGAGCGCCACGAGGAAGAGTACCATCAGGGCCGTCATCAGGTCGGAGAACGAGATCCAGAAGGGCTTTTCGCCTTCCTCCCGCCCCCGCCGGCGGGGCGCCATTTTTACGCCAAGCATGTCTTAGTCGTCCCTCATGCCGGGGTCGGAACGGTGTCGAGCACGTCGGCGAGGTCCTGAATCGCGCCCTTGAGCAGCGATGTGGCCTGCGCCAGTTCTTCGTGGAAGACCTTGTTGCCATGGCGCAGCGTTGCCTCGACCTGCTGCGCGAACGCACCATGTGCTCCCGTCAGCACATCGTTGACTTCCTCAAGGTAGTTGGCCGCATCATCCTGGGCTTGCGCAAGTTGCCGGGAAGCGGCTTCCAGCTTGCCGACCAGTTCCGAGGTCAGGCCGGCTTCCCGCTTCGCATTCTCGACGGTGTCGCGCAAGGCGCTGACCATGGCGGTCACGGCATCGCGCACTGCCTTTTGCTCGCCCAGCGCCTGCTGGGTGGCGAGTAGTGCGGTATCGAGCGTACGCGCGGACTGGTCGAGCTTGCCGGTGGCACCGACCATGCCTTCGCTGGCCGCGCGCATCGCGTCGAGGTTGTCGCCGAGACGATTCGCCGCCAGCTGCAGGCGCTCCGCGCCCAGACCCATGCGCTCGACGTTCGCGTTCGTGGCCGCTTCGAGGCGCGCCACGGTCTGGCGCATCGCTTCGCTACTCTCGTTGACCGCCGTGGTCAGGCCGGCAAGCTGCTCGGCCTGTTGCGCGACCAGTCTGCCGTTCTGCGCTTCCATGTCGGCCTGACGCTGTGCGTGCGCCTGATATGCCGCGTGCGCTTGGTCCTGCAAGCTCCTGACGAGGGCGCCGGTGCTTTCGCTGAGGTCCCGCATCATGCTGCGCGTGAGCTCGGCGGACTCGCTTTGGCCGTTGGCCACGTTTCGCCTGAGCTCTTCGACGAAGGCCCGCATCTGGTCGTTGGCCTCGGCCTGCCGGGCCTGCATCTGCTGCAGCGCCTCGTCCATGCGCTTGGCCATGGCGTCGGCCGCGCCGGTGCCGGCGTCCTGGATCTGCTCGGCCAGGCGCTCGAAGCGCAGCGAGGCCGTCTGGATGGTGTTGGCGGTCTGCACGAGCATGTCATTCATGCCGCGCATCTGCGTGCCGAACATGCCCTCCATCTGCGCCGTGAAATTTGCCAATACGTCCATCAGCAGCTTGCTGACACCTTCGCCCTGACTGTTGCCCACCGATTCCACCGCATGGGAGATGCGCTGCAGCGGCTCGGCAAGGCCCTCCGACAGACTGTGCGTAATCGATTGCCCCAGCTGGGCGCTGGTCGAGGTAATGGTCGCAATCTGCTGCTGCGTCAGTTCGCTGAGCACCTGCTTCAGGTCCGTGACGAGCGACTCCTTCATCTGCATCGCCTGCGTGGCGGATGTTTCGGACGCCTCGACCAGACGTTGCAGGTATTCCTCTCCGGCGCCGGAGTCGAACAAGCTATCGATCAGGCCGCATAGCGCTTCGACTTGCGTGTAGCGGCCGTTCAGCATCATCTTCTCCACGGTCGTGACCGCCATGGCGAGAAAGATAGCGACCCCGGAAACCATAAAGGCGCCGCCGACGCTGTAGATCAGCGATTCCAGGCTGCCGCGCACGGCGGCGGCATCGTCCGAGACATGGAAATTCTGCAGGCCAAGGATGAGCCCGGAGAACGTGCCGATGATGCCCAGGCCGGTCAGGATACCGGGAAGGTGCTTGTAGAACTCCGAGCGCAGCGGCGACTCGACCAGCGCCTGTTCCGTGAAGAAGCCATTCGCCATCGCGGTGGCGCGCCAACGCGCCACTTCCATCATGCCGGTGGCCGTGGCTTGCTTTTGCCCGTGCAGGGTGTCGCGGTACTCGTTCCAGCAGTGGCGCAGGGTGGGGCTCAGCATCGCGTCGCTCGCCACGCGATCCAGATCCAGTACCGGGCCCTGAGCCTTCAGTTGCTCCAGTCGCTCCAAGGCATGCCCCAATTCACGGCGCGTCCGCAAGGCTGGCCGGAGAAATTGCATGACGAAGCCGGCAAGCGCCAGCAGCAGCAGTCCGCCGATGCCCCAGTGAAGCACATCGGAAAGCAGGGCAAAAAAATCGGTCGTCATGGGCGTATGAAAAAGTGACTTGGGGGCCAGTTAGAGAGGCGGAGTGATACGTCCCCGTGACTCTCTACGTTGTCGTCCAGCTCGCACAGAGGAACATACGGCGCTGAGCACCCATATATGCCTCGCTGTTCACAATTACCGAAATTGTGACAAACTGTAATATTAGGGCAGTTGTCTATTTTCTGGTACATGCAGGACAGCCTTTCGGTCTGAAAGTGGCGTGCCTGCCTGAAATGGGCCGGACCCGTGTTACGCGCACGCGACAGTGCGAACGATTATTGCCATTTACGCCGGACGTTGCCTGCTCGCTACCCAAACGTCTGTCGGACACATAACATTCACGCTATTTCGCTGCATTGCGATCGGCGTTTGTCACGGTCGCCCCGATTCCGCCTTATGAACCACCAAGCCCTGTCGTCCTTCATCTGGTCCGTCGCCGATCTGTTGCGCGGCAATTACAAGCAATCCGAATACGGCCGCGTGATCCTGCCGTTCACCGTGCTGCGCCGCCTAGATTGCGTGCTCGCAATCACCAAGCCCGCCGTGCTGGCGGAGTTCGAGGCCAAGACGCAGGCCGGCATAAACCCCGACCCGTTCCTGCAGCGCAAGGCGAAGCAGTCGTTCTACAACGTTTCGCCGCTGGACCTGGTCAAGCTGCTGGGCGACCAAGACCACATCCGCCAGAACCTGTACAGCTACCTCCAGGGCTTCTCGGCGTCGGCGCGCGACATTTTCGAGCGTTTCGACTTCCACATGCAGGTCGAGCGGCTGGCCAAGGCCAACTTGCTGTATCTGGTCACTGAGAAGTTCGCCAACATCGATTTGCACCCCGACACGGTCGACAACGCCCAGATGGGTCTCGTGTTCGAGGAACTGATCCGCAAGTTCGCCGAAATCTCCAACGAGACCGCCGGTGAGCACTTCACCCCGCGCGAGGTGATCCGGTTGATGGTGAACCTGATCTTCATCGAGGACAGCGACGTGCTCACCGCCGGCAACGCCGTGGTGCGCACCATCTACGATCCCACCGCGGGCACCGGCGGCATGCTGTCGGTGGCAGACGAATTCCTGCGTGAGCACAATCCGTCCGCGCGCCTGACCATGTACGGCCAGGAGCTGAACGACGAGTCCTACGCCATCTGCAAGGCCGATATGCTGATCAAGGGCCAGGACGTGGGCAACATCGTCGCCGGCAACACGCTGTCGGATGATGGCCACGGCGCCCGCAAGTTCGACTACATGCTGTCCAATCCGCCCTTCGGCGTGGAATGGAAGAAGGTCGAGAAGGCCGTGCGCCAGGAGCACGAACAGCGCGGCTTTGACGGCCGCTTTGGCCCCGGGCTGCCGCGCGTGTCGGACGGCTCGATGCTGTTCCTGATGCACCTGCTCAGCAAGATGCGCCCGGCCGCCGACGGCGGCAGCCGCTTCGGCATCGTGCTCAACGGCTCGCCCCTCTTCACCGGCGGCGCCGGCAGCGGCGAGAGCGAGATCCGCCGCTACGTGCTGGAGAACGACCTGGTGGAAGCGATCGTCGGCCTGCCCACCGACATGTTCTACAACACCGGCATCGCGACCTACGTCTGGATCCTGTCCAACAAGAAGCCGGAGGACCGCAAGGGCTGGGTGCAGCTGATCGACGCTTCCAGCTTTTGGCAGAAGATGCGCAAGAGCCTGGGCAGCAAGCGCAAGGAAATGAACGACGAGCAGATCGCGATGGTGACGCGGCTGTTCGGCGACTTCGTCGAGGCCGAGACGGCGACGGTGCTGGATGCGGACGGCAAGGAGGTTGGGCGCTACGTGGTGGCGGCCACCGCGCAGCCGCCGGAAGCGCCAGTTGGCGGGCGGGTCAAGCTCGCGCCGATTTCGCGAATCTTCCGCAACGAGGAGTTCGGCTACACGACCATCACGGTGGAGCGGCCGCTGCGCGACGAGAACGGGCAATTGATGCTTGGCGTGAAGGGCAAGCAGAAGGGCAAGCCGCAGGCGGACAGCTCGCTACGGGATACGGAAAACGTGCCGCTTGACGAGGAGATCGACGCCTACTTTGTGCGCGAGGTGTTGCCCCATGCACCCGATGCGTGGGTCGACGACGACAAGAGCAAGGTCGGCTACGAGATTCCGTTCAACCGTCATTTCTATGTGTTCGAACCACCGCGCGATCTGCACACCATCGATGAGGAATTGAAGGCAGTGTCGGTAAATATCATGCGCATGCTGGAGGAGTTGGCGGAATGAGTCTCCAGCGATATGCGGCTTACCGCGATAGCGGCATTGACTGGTTGGGCGATATGCCGGCACATTGGCAGGTCCGGCGCCTTCGATTTGCCGCGGAGTTCAATCCATCAAAATCGGAAGTTAGTCACCTCGATCGAGACACGCTTGTTTCCTTCCTTCCGATGGATGCGATAGGTGAAGAGGGCTCACTCGTTTTGGAGCAGGTACGCCAGGTCTCACAGGTAGAGACTGGCTATACCTATTTCCACGAGGGCGACGTCGCCTTTGCCAAAATCACGCCTTGCTTTGAAAATGGTAAAGGCGCGGTCATGCGGGGCTTGCTCGGCGGAGTTGGTTTTGGGACCACGGAGTTGATTGTCGCGCGGCCGCGATCTGATGTGACCTGCAGTGAGTACTTGCACTGGCTCTTTTGTTCTATTCCCTTCCGAAAACTTGGGGAGGGTGCCATGTACGGCGCCGGTGGTCAGAAGCGAGTTCCCGAGGATTTTGCTCGCGACTTTGCCATTGCTTTTCCCCCTCTCTCGGAGCAGAACGCCATTGTCACCTTTCTCTACAGCGAAACCAGCAAGATCGACACCTTGATATCCGAGCAGGATAAGCTGCTTGTTCTGCTGGCTGAGAAGCGGCAGGCGACGATTTCTCGGATCGTAACGCGCGGTCTTGAGCCGAAGGTGCAAATCAAGAGTGTTGGCGCCGACTGGCTTGGTGAGATTCCAATCCATTGGCAGGCCAAAAGGGTTAAATGGCTCACAAGCTCGATTGAGCAAGGATGGAGTCCCCAGTGCGAAAACTACCCCGCCGAAGGGGAAAACGAATGGGGTGTATTGAAGGTGGGATGCGTGAACGGCGGCGTGTTCGATGCCGCAGAAAATAAGAAGTTGCCTCCTGAACTGGAGCCATTTCCGGAATATTCATTACGTAAAGGTGATTTACTCATCTCTAGGGCGAATACCCGTGAGTTGGTAGGCAGTGCGGCCGTTGTACCAAAGGATTTTCACCGGTTGCTTTTGTGTGACAAGCTCTATCGGCTGCGGCTGGACCAAGCTAAGTGCACGCCGGAGTTTCTGGCAGCATACCTTGCTACGGGTGAGGCTCGGGGCCAAATTGAGCTTGGTGCAACGGGCGCGAGCAGTTCCATGCTGAACATCGGGCAATCGGTCATTATGGACCTTCTTGTCCCGCTTCCTCCTGCGGAAGAGCAAGCCGCGATCATGGATTTTTTGAATGCTGAACTAGATAGACTCGAACGGCTGTCGCTTGCTGCCAATAAATCCATTGATTTGCTTAAGGCGCGCCGCACTGCGCTAATTACTGCCGCTGTCACCGGCAAAATCGACGTCCGCAACGCCGTCCCCGACACTTTGGCCGCATGAGCGACATCCAACTCTTCCGCCTGAGCAACGGCGCAGCCTTAGAACTTCCCGGCCATGCAGCCGCCCTGGAGCGCCATCTGCAGACGCTGATCGAGTCGCAGATGTCTACTTTCCTTGGCGTGCGCTTTCTTGCCAGCGAGTACGCCACGGGCAAGACCCATAAGGGCCGCATCGATTCCCTTGGTCTCGATGAAAACAACTGCCCGGTCATCATCGAGTACAAGCGGGACAGCAAGGAGAACGTCATCAACCAGGGGCTGTTCTATCTGGACTGGCTGCTCGACCACCAGGCCGAGTTTCGCTGGCTGGTGATGGAAAAGCTGGGCAAGGATGTTGCCGAGCGAATCGAATGGGCCGGCACGCGCCTGCTTTGCATTGCCGCGGATTTCACGCGATACGACCAGTACGCAGTGCAGCAGATTCCCCGCAATATCGAGCTGCTTCGCTACAAAATGTTTGGTGACGATCTTCTGTTGCTGGAACTGGTGAACGCCAACAGCGTGCCCGATGCTACGACGGCGAAGAGCAATGCCGACACTGTTGGGGGCGCCACTGCCGAGTCGGCCGCCGATTCCGCTTCGGTAAAACCGGGCGGCAAGGACAAATCGCTGATGGAGCAGTTGGAACTGGCTTCGCCGCAGCTTCGGGACCTCTACGCAGAGACCAAGGGTTATATGGCCTCGCTAGGCGATGACGTACAAGAGAAACAGCTGAAACTCTACACTGCCTTCAAGCGCCTGAAGAACTTCGCCTGCGTGCTCGTCTATCCGCAACGGCTAGTGCTCACTCTCAAGCTGGATCCGGCCACCGTTGCCCTCGAAGAGGGCTTTAGTCGGGACGTCAGCCAGGTTGGCCACTGGGGTACGGGCGATCTGGAGGTGTATCTGCGTACGCCCGCCGACCTCGAACGCGCCAAGCCACTCATCGAGCGCAGCTACAACGAAAACTAATCGCGTCGCGCCCAGCCGACAATAATCGCCTCGCCTTCCGATGAGCACCCTACACCAGGAACACCATTTCGAGACTGAAATCTGCCAGCACCTGGCCGCCGACGGCTGGCTCTATGCAGAAGGCGACACCGCCCACTACGACCGCGCCAGCGCCCTCTACCTGCCTGATCTGCTGGCCTGGATCGAAGCCACCCAGCTTGACGCCTGGCAGCGCCTATCCAAGACTCATGGCCCGGCGCTGAAGGAGCGGCTGGCCGAGCGCGTGCGCAAGAGCCTGAACGAGCGCGGCACCCTCGACGTGCTGCGGCGCGGGGTCGAGATGCTGGGCCTGAAGGAGGCGCTGACGGTAGCGCAGTTCCGGCCCGCGCTGGCGATCAACCCGGTCATCCAGCAGCACTACGCCGCCAACCGGTTGCGCGTGGTGCGGCAGGTGCGTCATTCGCCGAACAACCCGCAGGACGCGCTGGACCTGGTGCTTTTTCTGAACGGCATCGCCGTGGCCACGGCGGAACTGAAGTCCGACTTCACGCAGGGCGTGCTGGACGCCGTCGATCAGTACCGCTTCGATCGTCACCCGCAGCCCAAGGGGGGCATGGCGGAGCCGCTGCTGTCCTTTCCCGGTGGCGCACTGGTGCATTTTGCGGTAAGCCAGGCCGAGGTGATGATGACCACGCGGCTGGCCGGTGCTGGGACGAATTTCCTGCCGTTCAACCGCGGCAACCAGGGCGGCAAGGGCAATGCGCCGAACCCGGACGGGTTTGCCACCGCCTATCTGTGGGAGGAAGTCTGGCGGCGCGACAGCTGGCTCGATATTCTGCATCGCTACCTGATCAACAAGCGTGACAACCAGAAGCAGCCGAAGTCGGTCATCTTCCCGCGCTACCACCAGCTCGATGCCACCCGCCGCATCGTCGCCGACGTGCTGGCGCAGGGACCTGGCGGGCGCTACCTGATTCAGCACTCCGCCGGCTCCGGCAAGACTAACTCCATCGCCTGGACCGCCCACTTCCTGGCCGATCTGCACGATGCCAGCCACCGGAAGCTCTTCGACAGCGTGCTGGTCGTGTCGGACCGCACCGTGCTCGACGCCCAGTTGCAGGAGGCCATCTTCGACTTCGGGCGCACCACCGGCGTGGTAGAGAGCATCACCAGCGAGAGCGGCAGCAAGAGCGCGCAACTGGGGCAGGCGCTGAAGGACGGTAAGAAGATCATCGTCTGCACCATCCAGACCTTTCCCTTTGCATTGCAGGCGGTGCAGGAACTGGCGGCCACCGAGGGCAAGCGCTTTGCGGTGATTGCCGATGAGGCGCACAGCTCGCAGACCGGCGAATCGGCGGCCAAGCTCAAGCAGTTGCTGTCGGCCGAGGAGTGGGTCGCGCTGCAGGATGGCGGCGAGATCGACACCGAGGGGCTGCTTGCCGTGCAGATGGAGGCGCGCAGCGGTGGCAAGGGCGGCAACGGCCTGACCTACGTAGCCTTCACCGCCACGCCCAAGCAGAAGACGCTTGAACTCTTCGGCCGTCCCGGCCCGGACGGGCTGCCGCAGCCCTTCCACAGCTATTCGATGCGCCAGGCCATCGAGGAGGGTTTTATCCTCGACGTGCTGAAGAACTACACGACCTACAAGCTCGCTTTCAAGCTGGCCCACGATGGCCAGGAATATGACGAGAAGGAAGTCGAGCGTAGCACCGCGATGAAGGGCATCATGCAATGGGTGCGGCTACATCCGTACAACATCGCCCAGAAGGTGCAGGTAGTGGTGGAGCACTACCGCGAGAATGTGCAGCCGCTGCTGGACGGCAAGGCAAAGGCGATGGTCGTGGTCGGCAGCCGCAAGGAGGCGGTGCGCTGGCAGAAGGCCATCCGCGCCTACATCGAGAGGATGAATTATCCGCTGGGCGTGCTGGTGGCCTTTTCCGGGGAGGTGGAAGACCCGGAGAGTTTCGCTGAGCCGGTCAGCGAGCACAGCAAGGACCTGAATCCCGGTCTGAAGGGCAAGGACATCCGCGAAGCCTTCGCCGATCCGGGCTACCATCTGCTGCTGGTCGCCAACAAATTCCAGACGGGATTTGACCAGCCGCTGCTGTGCGGCATGTACGTCGACAAGATGCTCGGTGGCATCCAGGCGGTGCAAACCCTGTCGCGCCTGAACCGGGCCTACCCCGGCAAGGATACGACCTACATCCTCGACTTCGTCAACGATGCGCAGGAGATCCTGAAGGCGTTCAAGACCTACTACGCGACCGCCGAGTTGGAGGCCACCACCGATCCGCATCTGGTCTACGACCTGCGCGCCAAACTGGATGCCGCAGGCCACTACGACGACTTTGAGGTGGCGCGCGTGGTGAAGGTCGAGATGGATCCGAAAGGCACCCAGGCACAACTCAGCACCGCTATCGCGCCCGTGGCCGACCGCCTGCTCAGGCGCTACAAGACGGCGCAGCAGGACCGCATCGACGCCCAGTCCCGCCACGACGACAAGGCGGCCGAGGCGGCCCGCGAGACGATGGAAACGTTGGTGCTGTTTCGCAACGACATGGGCGCTTACAGCCGCCTGTACGCCTTCCTGTCGCAGATCTTCGACTACGGCAACACCGACATTGAGAAGCGCTTCCTGTTCTACAAGCGCCTGATCCCGCTGCTCGACTTTGGGCGCGAACGCGACACCGTGGACCTGTCTAAGGTTGTGCTGACGCACCACAAGCTGCGCCATACCGGCCAGCAGACGCTACCCCTGAGCCAAGGGGAAGCGCCGAAGCTGCCGCCAATGGATGGCGTGGGAAGTGGCGCCGTGCAGGAAAAACAGAAGGAGTTGTTGCAAGAAATTATCCATAAGGTCAATGGCCTTTTCGAAGGCGAACTGACTGACGATGACCAGTTGACGTACGTGAATGGCGTGATCAAAGGCAAGCTGCTGGAAAACCCGACATTGGTCCAGCAGGCGGCCAGCAACAGCAAGGAGCAGTTTGCCAATTCGCCCGACCTGAAGGACGCGCTGATGCAGGCCATCATTGATGCATTCGAAGCTCACACAGCCATGAGTACGCAGGCACTGGGATCGGAGCGCGTACGCGAAGGACTGAAGGATATTCTGCTCGGACCGGCTCAATTGTATGAGGCGCTACGGGCACAGCCGGGAGTGCCACCGACCGCGGGGAGACTCTAGTTCTCGAATACACTTAGGCGTGGTTGGCTCGCACCGAGGGAGGTCTGCCCACGTGGATGCTTTGGGGTTTGCCGTCGCTCTTTGTCGCTTAAGGTCGTTACGCTGAACGGAGCATGGCTATGCACGGTACAGTCATCATTGTCGTCGGCACGATTACGCTGGTGCTGGTCGGCGTGTGGGTGGCCTGGAAGGTAATCGTTTATCTTGATCGAGCGAGAACCCGCAGGCTGGAGGACGCAGATTACGTCACCATGTGCGTCTATGGCGAGAATGGCATGCGGTTTCGCGTACGTCGCCACGTCTTGGAAATGTCCAGTCTGGACGATGGTTATGAGGTTCCGGCGTTCCTGTGCAAGCGGTCGCTGGCGCCGGATGATTCAATGCCAAATGGTCGCAAAGGGCAGTGACGGCGTTGCAGGCTAGGACGTTCCGTGGCCAGGCATAACCGTGCTTCACCGTCGACGTTGCTGGCACGATGCGCGGCGTCCTGATAGCTTTCAAAAGCCGGTCCAGGACCAGCCAGAGGCAGGGTCCCCGACCTCTGGGGGAGTGACAGCCGAGGTCGGTCCCAGTTATCTCGGGAGAGTGGAACTAGGAGGCAACGCGCCAGCCATCCTCACATTGAAAAAGCTGGCGGATTCCCTTTGAGGTCGGCATGGCTGACTTAATGGCGGATGCGGGGGCTGTCGAGCGCTTTTGAATTTGCGTCGGTCCGATGTGGTTGCTGAATCCCGGATTTAAATTGAATTAAGCTGCTTCCAAGCCTCGATCTGCTTTTCGAGAGTATACAGCTTCATTTCATGATCGTCCGGCCATTCTGACATACACCTTGTCTTGATTTGTTCCAAAATATCCGCAGGAATTTCATTAGATTCGTACTGGAAGAATCTGATGCCGGCGTCTAACTGATTTTTGACTGTGTGAAGCTCCATTTCGAAATCATAGGGCCAAGCCGCAGTCGAACTTTGAAATATCGGAATGGCAAAGACATTTTCACCCAATTCATTGCGAAGTTGCTGCAACTCGGCATATGCAGCGATCTGCTTATCCACAGTGTATTTCTGCATTTCAAAATCATCAGGCCAATCCACCCTAGCCTTCGCAAGAATCCTATCTCGGATATCTGTCGGAATCGTAGACATCATCACCCCCTGTGAAGAATGTATGTATTACCTCGACGCAATCGGGGTGCCAGTGCATTGGTATTCGATTGTAACCATCCAACGGTTGCAACCGCTGCTTGAGGAGTTAATACACTTCTTCGTTGCGCCGCCAAATGGCTCTGCTTCCTTATAGCCCCAAGCTGCGCATCGTTGTTTGGCTGTCGCGGCACCCTGTAACGTATTCACTTGGGGGGTCTCAAAAAGGCCATATTCGTAAGACATTTTGACCGTCCCGTCGGCCCTGCTGCCACCTGTGGCGACTAGTTTTTTAGGACTTGCGCAGGCAGTCAGAATGGCTACCGCACCAAGCATAATAGTGGTCTTCATTTTCATTTTCCCCTCCCCGTAAATATTGCAACCTGCGGACTCATGTGACCCGTTTCACCGGCTTTCGCCTTGTGGATGTATCGTACTTGATGAGCCCCATACCGCCCATACTCCGAATGGATGGTGATGCAGCGGCCGTCCCTCGTCTCGTCCCTTCGGTAGGTTCGTCGTTGGTCGGTTCGTTCGTGAACTATCAGTGATCACGACGCGCTGGCAAACATGCGGTCAGCGGGACTTCGACATTGTTGACTCGAATCGGAAAATCAACGATTCCACGAGATCGAAGCCGCCTCGGCGATCTCTTGGGCGCCGGTAACCGCGATCCCAGCTCGGCACGGAACTGCCTGAAGGTGCAGCGTGCTACTTCAGTTGGCCTCGGTATCTACATCGTGGTTAGCAGCAACCAGATTGATCACATCACCACCATGAACCGATTTTGCATCGGTACGGCCCTGGCCGTGCTCGCGCTGAAATCGCGCCTGTACCTCCGGCGGAAGCTTCGCAAACGTGCCGACCGGCTCAATCATGGCCCGACGGTGTGCCGGGAAGGAGCGCAGGACGCGGGCAGTGATGGCGACAGCTTGTCCCCCGAAAGCCCGACTGGCGAAACCTTGACTCCTCCCTACGAGTTCTTGATCCCCCCTGGGATAAGTCGACGCCACCGACAGCCGCATCCGCCGAATCTTCCGACGCCGTTCCTGACCGGAACATCACCACGGGCGCTCGGCGCGGCGCCGCGAGGCGTGAGCCATGGCCTGCGCCGACGAACAAATCCCACGCGCCAGCGTCGACGGCCTCGGAATCGTGGGTGCCGTCCATGGTCATTTCGTCGGTCAGGCGCGCAGCTTCTCGATTGCAGATGACCTCGAACGTGCGCGAGATAGCATCGTTCAATCGCGCGAGATCGGCAGCAAGCTTCGCGCTTGCGACCTGAATCGGCTGCGAGGTACAGGATGTTTCGCGGTGATCCTGGATCGACAATCAGAGGGTCGCCTTTTAGGAATTTACCAAGCCGTTACGGTGCGAATCGCTGTGCAATGCGAATCCGCCGCTGTCTACGAGCGCTGTGGATTCGCTCGGCGCTCCATTCGAGCTGCGGTTTCAGGGCGGATTGTCGAGATGATGGCTCGTATAATAACGTATTACGAAAACAGTCTGGAGAGGAATCCATGTTAATGGGAGACATTCTGAATTTTTGCAGATCATCGCTAGGTAATACATCTATAGAGGTTTACGAGTGGAAGGAGTCAGGCGTTAAGAAGGCACGCCTACCCAATTCACCGGACTTCTGCAAGCTAACGACAAAGCTACCCAATTTGACGTTCAGTGGCTGGAGTTTGGCACATGCAGTTGTCAGGGCTGACTATCTCGACCGGCGCAATTTGACGATGCCCGGCCTCGGCTTCTTGCTTCAATTTTCCCATCTGATTGACTTCTCCAAGCCGCCAATTGAACTCAAGGTCGGAGCATCGAAAGCGCTAAATGATGTGTCCTTGACGAGCCTCTCGGGCCGAGTTGCCCAAGGGCTGGCGATCTTGTATGGGCACCGTCTGGGCTTGAAATTCACTGCGCATTTACGTTCTCATGTCGAGTCGCTGCCAGCCGGAAGCCTTGGCGTCATGCACAAGGGCGAGGCCATGGCCGACTTTCTATTTGCAGACAACAACAAGACGGTTTTGATTGAATCGAAAGGGAGCTTCACACAGAAGGCGAACGACCCAACTGCGATCAAATCCGTTCTCAAAGGCGCGCTGAAGGAGCAAGTTGATCCATGGATGGGCTACCTGCAACCACCACCTAGCAACGGGTATGTAGTCTATTCCTGCCTTCGCGAGAACTCGTGGGCTCCCTCCGCGCTGTCTGTCGTTGACCCCAACGGCGAGGACGGTGAGACTGCCGATTTGCCGTTCAGCCGGGAACAAGTAATGCGCGAGAACTACGGCGCATGGTTGCGTGCGATGGGTCTACCCCAAGCCGCTGAGCGTCTGATGCGCCTGCCGGGCGCCGCCGTCGCAGAAGGCTTTGAAGCACAACCCGTCGAAACTGAGTTTCTGGTGTTCGAACACGAGGGCCGAAGTTTCGGTGTCAGTACCGATCCGTTTGGGGGGGTCGATATCTCCTCTGGGACTTCCCAGTTGTGGGAGTTGACCTGTCCGTGCTGAAAGCGATCTCAACGGCCATCGAAACGCCCAGCCTGGCGCTCACAGACCTACTCGTTGATCTCCCGTCGCAAGTGGATGCACAGCAGGAGTCGGCCAGTATCTTTCCTGATGGTTCGTTCTTGGGCTTGCATAACTCAAGGCATTCTCGCCTTCTAGCGATGCGGCTCTAAATTCGACCGCTCAATTTCGGGCAGAAGATCTTGTCTGAGGGAACGACCGCAACGGGTCCGAAAACGGTCGAAGTGATGGATTTCGGCGGGCGGCCGCTTCGGGTCGCGAAGCGCCAACTAGCCATCAGTTAATGCTGGTGGCTTGCCGCGCGAAGAGCGATTGTAAGAAAGGAAGCCTGGCACCGAGGGGAAGTCGTTCAGGGGCCCTTTGTCAGCTACCTCTTGTCATGCACCCAGCGATATCGGTTCGGATCTTGTGCCAGCAGGAAAGCCTTCATAGCCTCGCGCTTGATCTTGTCACCTCGTATAAAGATGCCTCGCAGTTCTGAGTCAATGGTTCGCGCGCTAGCGCCACGCTCCTCAGCTTGAACATACCAATTCCGGCCCTCGTCAAAGTTACCCAGTTCCATATGTACGGCGCCAAGCAGCGTGCATGGGCGGAAGTCCCGCGGCTGAAAGGCGTGTCCCCGCTCGCCCAACTGGCGGGCGTCATCTAGCCTGCCCATGTCGCGCATGACGCCGCCACGCGTACGCGGGCGCAGGTGCGGGCGGGTTGTAGCTGCGAGGCCAGCCTTACGGCTATTAGGTCCCACACGGTAACCTAAGTGGCTGACTTACAGCAAAATTAAAGACTGCAGTGCTGAAAAGCACACAAAAGAGCCCGAATATCGCATGGCATGCAGCAGTCGATGTAAGCCCTTTGGTCCCCGCCTAGCCTTCAACCATCTGGTGTATAGCTCACACGACGACTACTACCTATTCTGTTACCAATACGTTTAGGTCCAAAGTCTATGTCCCGAGCGAGGGCGTAGATTGAGGGGGAAGCAATGAAAAAGCAGGCCGTCAAAAGGTTTCAGGACCGTCTTCGCGGTACCCCGCCAGACGAGGTATTGGCAATAGCAGAATCTCTGTACGCACGAGCACGGACTGAGATTGCAGATGGAAAACAGTATTCGAAGGAAGATATTCGACGAATCAATGATGCGCGAAAATCAATCCAGCGCTTTAAGGAAAGATTGAAATGGGTTGGAAAATAATATATCTGCCACTATTTTGAGGGGCGCAAATGCGATTCTTTAGAGGGCCAGAAGGCAAATCCCTGGAAGATCCCTCTTATGAGGGGGTCGGCACGTACGAATTCTCAATGAGCGATGAGACGTGGACAGGGACCACCACAATTCGCATCAATATCGCAAAGGACAAGAGTGCCGAAAGGCAATCTGCCCTATATGTCGCGATTGATGAAGCCGACGTCTTGATGCTTCACAAGCTGCTTCTCAAAGGTTTGAGAGAGAAAATCGCGATGCTTGAGGAAGATGAGAGGCAAGTACAAGCGGCACAAAAAAAGGCCTCCGGTCGCCGTAAGGCGGTAGCCACAGAGTGTGTCGATCTCAGCGGAGATTACTCGAGACAAACTGAAAAACCTTCCAAGAAATTGGCGACGAATGCGCCGGCAGCGGAGTGGCCGTTTCCAATCGGTTCTCGTCCATGACTCGACTAGGCCGGACATGATTTGCTGGCCACGCGAAGGTGTTGGGAGGCATCCCATTATGATTAAGCTGGCCCGTTTGATCCTGATCCTCATCATAGGCATGGCAGCATTCCTCTATGCGTTGTATCGCATCGTGATTGGGGACGAGTGGGGCGGGATCGGCATCATGCTTTGTACCTTGTGGATCGCCCGCGCCTTGGCTGGCCCCTTGATTGACATAGGAGGGAGGTAAACTTCCGAGCCCGTCGACGCTGGTCGCCATCCGCGACGCGGGCGCGTGGGATTCGTTCGTTGGCCGCGCCCAGCCCAAGGCCCGCATGGCCTCCGCCGACCTAGGGTGGGGGTCGATGTGCTACGCTCCACGAGGAAGCCGGCTCTGCCCGGCGAAGGATTGCGGTTGAAGATGAGAATCCTGACCAAGAGGCAGTCAGCGTCGATGCGCTGCGTCATGCTCTCGAAAACGACCGTGCGGGTGCCGGCATTCCTTTTGCCCGGCAACAAGCCCAGGCCTTCGTACCACCTGCTGGAGGAGCACGAGCAGTGGGTCCAGCAATGGCACGACTCTTTGGAATCCGAGTGCCGTTTGTCGGTACGGGGGCATCGACCCCCCGGCGGAACTTCGACGGCATCGCACTGCGCAGCGATCCGAAGACCATCTACTTCAGCGCCAATTCCACGAAGCCGTTCCACTTTGTGATCGGCCACGAGTTCCTGCACCATCTGCGCCGCACGGCGCCGGGGTTGTAGGCCAAGTCTGAGGAACAGGCTCGCGCCATGTTCGCCAAGCCGGGACACGCCACGCGTGGCGCGCGTTAGGGTCAGTACGAAGACAAGGGCTGAACTACGACATGGTCCAAGACCTGGACCGGAAGAACTGTTCGCCGATACTCGTTTCTAGCCCAAGAAGAGGCGTGTCACTGGCGCATCCCGCCGTTCCTGGTAGTAGGTATGCCGGTCGTATATACCCTCGACACCCTGCAGCTTGTGGTTCCGCAACATTTCGGCGACATCCCGGTCGACGACGATCGGCTTCATGTAGCTGCGCAATGTGCTGCGCAGGTCATGCGGCGTGAATCGGCGTACTGGCGGCTTGTGCTCGGTCATCCAGAAGGCGATTGCCGCTGCCAGCGTGTCCTTGCTGATATGTCCGTGGCCGTTGGACGTTCGTCTGCCGGGGAGCACAAACGGAGATCCACCCGCCAGAACCCGTAGCTCCCGTAACCATCGACGACGGTGGGCGCCAGAGGAATGTCCATCTCGGGCCCGGTCTTGCTCTGGGGAGGTGCCAGTTGCCGGCGTCAAGGTCGATGTGCTGCCATTGCGCTGTGTAAAGTTCTGACACCCGCACGCCCGTCGCCAGCAACACACGCAGGGCCAAGGCATTTTCCCGGCTCATCTTGGCCGTCATGACGGCATGGATCTCCGCCCCCGACAACATCAGGCGTTTCTTGGGCGCGGTGCGCTCTCCACGCAGCGCGGATAGCTGAACGCCGCTGCACGGGTTGGCCTTGATCAGCTTGCGGCCCGCCGCGTGCTTGAATAGCACTTTCAGGGTCACGAGCAGCATTTGCGCTTCCACCCATCCCAGTGCATGGTTCCGCTCGATCACGTCGACGATATCGCCTGCGTCGACCTCGGTGACTGGCACCGCCCCGATGGCGGCTTCGATCCGCTTCAGGTCGCGCTCATAGCTGCGTTGCGTGCTGGTGGCCAAAGCGGGCAGGGTGAGCTCCCGATAGTTCTTCGCGAGCTGGCGGACCGACCAGATCTTGCGCGATTTTTCGTTGCGCTTCGCCGTCGCCGGGTTGATGCCTTGCTGGACCTCGACCCGCCGGGCGGCGGCCAGCTTGCGCGCCGCCGAGCGACAGGTCGGGATAGCTGCCCAGCGTCAGCTCATGCCGCCGTCCCCCGTGGCTGAAGCGCAGCACCCAGGAGGCCGCGTCAGCAGCGGACAGGGTGAAGGTCAGTCCGTCGCCATCGCTCTTGGCAACGGGTGAGCCCTCGGCGATCCAGTGCCGCAACTGAACATCCGACAGAACCTTGGATTCCCGTTTCGCCATCGCGATGTTCCGAAGCGTAGCTTCCAATCCAGCTACCAATTTGCAGTGCGTTACAGCTACGTCGGATGATACGCCATGAGACGGGATGACGGTAAAAACCGTTGCCTGTCTTAGGCTGGCGGGAATTTATTGAGATGGTGTGAAATTTCCTGATGAGTCACATCAGGATGATGTCGTACTGCTCCTGGTGGAAGGTCGATTCCACCTGCAGCGAAATCGGCTTGCCGATGAAGTCGCCCAGCATCGCCAGGTGCTGGCTTTCCTCTTCCAGGAACAGGTCGATCACTTCCTGCGACGCCAGGATGCGGAACTCGCGCGGATTGAACTGGCGCGATTCGCGCATGATCTCGCGCAGGATGTCGTAGCAGACCGTGCGCGGGGTCTTGACCTGGCCCTTGCCCTGGCATACCGGGCATTGTTCGCACAGCACATGCGCCAGCGACTCGCGCGTGCGCTTGCGCGTCATCTCGACCAGGCCCAGCTGCGAGAAGCTGTTGACGGTGATGCGGGTGCGGTCGCGCGACAGCGCGCGCTTGAGCTCGGACAGCACCGCGTCGCGGTGCTCGGCATTCTCCATGTCGATGAAGTCGATGATGATGATGCCGCCGAGGTTGCGCAGCCGCAGCTGGCGCGCGATGGTGTGGGCCGCCTCCAGGTTGGTCTTGAAGATGGTGTCGTCGAAGTTGCGCGCGCCCACGTAACCGCCGGTGTTGACGTCGATGGTCGTCATCGCCTCGGTCTGGTCGATCATCAGGTAGCCGCCGGACTTCAGGTCGACCCGGCGCGACAGCGCCTTCTCGATCTCGGCATCGATATTGAACAGGTCGAAGATCGGCCGCTCGCCGGTGTAGTGCGACAGCCGCGGCAGCACCGCCGGCGTGTACTCCTTGGCGAACTCCAGCAGCATCTGGTAGTTCTCGCGCGAGTCGATCTGGATCACGCCGGTGGCGTCGTTGATGAAGTCGCGCAGCACGCGCTGGGCCAGGTTCAGGTCCTGGTAGAGCAGGTTGGGCGCGGGCAGGGTAGTGGCGTTCTGGCGGATCGCGCCCCAGATCTTGCGCAGGTAGGCGATGTCGTTGCCGAGTTCCTCGTCGGTCGCTTCCTCGGCGATGGTGCGCACGATAAAACCGCCGCGCTCGTCGGCTGGCACCAGCCCCTGCACCCGGCTGCGCAGCGCCTCGCGGTCGACCTCGCCTTCGATGCGCTGCGAGATGCCGATATGCGGATCCTGCGGCAGGTACACCAGCGTGCGTCCGGCGATGCTGACCTGGGTCGACAGCCGTGCGCCCTTGGTGCCGATCGGGTCCTTGATCACCTGCACCATCAGCGCCTGGCCCTCGAACAGGGTCTTCTCGATGGCGAGCTGCGGCGTGGCGTTGTTGCGGTCCGGATCGCGCGGATGCCAGATGTCGGCCACGTGCAGGAAGGCGGCGCGCTCCAGCCCGATGTCGATAAAGGCCGACTGCATGCCGGGCAGCACGCGCACCACCTTGCCCAGGTAGATGTTGCCGACCAGCCCGCGCGTGAGCGTGCGTTCGACATGCAGTTCCTGGACGGCGGCCTGCTGCACGATGGCGACGCGGGTCTCTTGGGGCGTGATGTTGACGAGTATGTCTTCAGTCATAGCGGGTGAAACGCGTCGCCGGTGGCCCCGGCGGGGTGATCGGCAGGATAAGCGCGCCGGATACTTAGGCCAGATACTCGGGCCAGATACTCGGACCCGGCAAGCGGCTGAATACGGTTGGCCGGCCGCGGCGCTCAGAACCGCAAGCGGGCCTGGCGAAGTAACGCGGCCGTCTCAAACAAGGGCAAGCCCATGATACCTGAATAGCTGCCTGCAATCCGCGCCACGAACTCGGCGGCGCGGCCCTGGATGCCGTAGGCGCCGGCCTTGCCCAGCGGCTCGCCGCTGGCCACGTAGCGCTCGATCTCGGCGGGCTGCAGCGGGCGGAAGGTGACTTCGGAAACCGACAGCGCGTGGCGCATGCCGGTGGTCGATACCACCGTCACCGCGGTCAGCACGCGGTGGGTAGTGCCCGCCAGCGCGCCCAGCATGGCCGCGGCGTCGGCGCCGTCGGCGGGTTTGCCGAGGATGCGGCCGCCGAGGCAGACCGTGGTGTCCGAAGTCAGCACCGGCGCATCCGGCAGCGCGCGGCGTTCGCGGCGGCGCAGCGCGGCTTCGGCCTTGAGCGCGCACACGCGCTGGACGTAGTCGTCGGGGGTCTCGCCGGGCAGCACGGCTTCAAGCGCTTCGGCGTCTTCGGCGTCGTCGGCCAGCAACAGTTCGTAGCGCACGCCGAGCTGGGTCAGCAGCTCGCGGCGGCGCGGGCTCTGCGAGGCGAGGTAGAGGTAGTCGTGCAGGGTGTCGGGCATCGCGGCGGGGGGCCTTCCGGCGATGGCCGGAAATCAGTGGAATCAGGCCCGATGGTAGGGGTGGTTCTGCGTGACGGACCACGCGCGGTACAGCTGCTCGGCCAGCAGCACGCGCACCATGCCGTGCGGCAGGGTCAGGCTGGAGAGCCGGATCAGGGTGCTGGCGCGGGCCTTGAGCGCGGGATCGAGCCCGTCGGCGCCGCCGATCAGGAAGGCCACGTCGCCGCCCTCGCGCTGCCAGTCGGTCAGCTGCGCGGCCAGTTGCACCGTGGTGAAGTCGCGCCCGCGCTCGTCCAGCGCGACGATGCGGCACTGCTTCGACAGGCTGCCCAGAACCGCTTCGATGCGCGCGGCCTCGCGCTGCATCACGGTGGCGGCGTTATTGCTCGAAGAGCGGGTTTCGGGCTTGACCTCGCGCAGCTCGATGCGCAGCTCGGGCGGCATGCGCTTGGCGTACTCGCTGAAGCCGGTTTCGATCCAGCCGGGCATCTTGTGGCCGACGGCCACGATCACCAGTTGCATGGGTCAGACGTCGTGGTGATGCGGCGCAGCCCCCGGACTCGCCGAACGGCCGCGCACGGGCTCAGGCCGAGCGGGTGGCGCGCTTGCGCGCGGCCGGACTGGCTGCGCCGGTCTTGGCGGGCGCCTTCCTGGCCGCGGTCTTGGTGGCAGTCTTGGTGGCGGTCTTGGTCGCCGTCTTGCGCGCGGTGGTGCCGGCAGCGGTCTTGCGCGGCGCGGCGGCGCGGGTGCCGGCGGTCTTGCTGGCCGGGGTCTTGGCGGCGGCCTTGCGGGCCGGCTTGCGCATGGTGGCGATGGCGTCCGCGTCGGTGTCCTCGTGGCCCATCGGCGGCGACGGCTCCTTCATGCCTTCGGGCAGGCGCGCCAGCGCCGGGCGCAGGTTGCTGGCACGGCGCACGGTGCGCACCGGGGCCTCGTCCTCGTCCTCGTCGATGGGCTCGCTGGCCTTGGCCAGGCTGCGCGCGCCGGTGGCCAGCTTCATGCGCACCGGCTTGTCGCCCCAGATCTCTTCCAGGTTGTAGTACAGGCGCAGTTGCGGCTGCAGGATGTGGACCACGGCATCGCCGCAGTCCACCAGCACCCATTCGCCGGTTTCCAGGCCCTCGACCGCGACGATATGGCCGCCCGCTTCCTTCACCGTATCCCGCACCGACGCTGCCAGCGCCTTGGTCTGCCGGTTGGATGTCCCGCTGGCAATCACCACCCGGTCGAACAGTTCCGTCAGGTGGCTGGTGTCGTACACCTTGATGTCCTGCGCTTTGACATCCTCGAGGCCGTCGACGATGGCGCGTTGCAGTTTACGAATATCCATGGGTGTCTTCTTGTTCAGCTCAGATCGGTTTGGGGGTGGGCGCCGCGGACGGTGCGGCCCTGGTCATGCCCGGGCCGGGGCGTTGCGGTACAGCCCGTGGCTGGCAATGTAGTGTGCCACGCCGGGCGGCAGTTGGTCATCTGCCGGCTGGCCGGCCGCCAGCCGCTGGCGCAGATGGGTGGAAGAGAGGTCGACGGCGAGCGTCTGGTCGATCCACATCCGGCCGGAGGGCGTGCATTGTATCAGGTGCGTGTCGGCCTGGCGCTCGGCCAGCGCGGCCAGCACCGGACCCTCAAGCGCCGACAGGGCAAAGCGCGGCCGTGTCGCGGTGCACAAGTGCACGTGCGCGAACAGTTCCTGCCAGCCGTGCCAGGTGTGCAGGCGCAGCAGCTGGTCGGCGCCCATCAGCCAGCACAGCGAGGCCTCGGGTCCGTATTCGTCGCGCAGCTGGCGCACCGTGTCGATGGTGTAGCTGGGCCCGGCGCGATCTACTTCCATGCGGCTGACACGGACCCGGGCGCCGCTGTCGCCGAGCGCCGCCGCGGCCAGTTCGGTCATCGCCAGGCGGTCGGCGGCCGGCGTCACGTCGTCGCCCTTCTGCCAGGACTGGCCGGTGGGAATCCACACCAGCTCGTCCAGGCCCAGATGGTCGATGCACAGCCGCGCCAGCGCCAGGTGGCCGACGTGGGGCGGATCGAAGGTGCCGCCCAGGATACCCAGGCGGTAGGGGCGGGCGGCGCCGGCCTGTGGCGGGGCGCCCGCGTCGGCGGGCATGCGGGGGGGCTCGGGATGGGCCATGGATCAGCCGTCAGGCCCAGTCGCGCGCCGGCAGGAAATCGGTGTACAGCGCCGCTTCGGGGCTGCCCGGCTCCGGTTGCCAGTCATAACGCCAGGCCGCCAGCGGCGGCATCGACATCAGGATGGATTCGGTGCGCCCGCCCGATTGCAGGCCGAACAGCGTGCCGCGGTCGAACACCAGGTTGAATTCGACGTAGCGCCCGCGCCGGTAGGCCTGGAACTCGCGCTCGCGCTCGCCGTAGGGCGTGTCCTTGCGGCCCTGCAGGATGGGCAGGTAGGCGTCCAGGAAGGCATCGCCGACCGCCTGCATCATGGCGAAGCTGCGCTCGAAGCCGAGCGCCGAGAAGTCGTCGAAGAAGATCCCGCCGATGCCGCGTGCCTCGTTGCGGTGCTTCAGGAAGAAATACTCGTCGCACCACTGCTTGAAGCGCGGATAGAGTTCGTCGCCATAGGGCGCCAGCGCCTGCCGGCAGGTGCGGTGGAAGTGGGTGCAGTCACCGGCGTTGCCGTAGTACGGCGTCAGGTCCATGCCGCCGCCGAACCACCAGACCGGTTCCGTGCCGGGCTTGAGCGCCAGGAAGCAGCGCACGTTCATATGCACGGTGGGCACATGTGGGTTGCGCGGATGGAACACCAGCGACACGCCCATGGCCTCGAAGCTGCGCCCCGCCAGTTCCGGGCGGTTGGCCGTGGCCGATGGCGGCAGGGTGTCGCCGCTGACGTGCGAAAAGCCCACGCCGGCGCGCTCCATCACCGCGCCGCCTTCCAGGATGCGGGTGCGGCCACTGCCGCGCAGGCGTTCGGTGGGCGGCTTCTCCCAGGCGTCGGTCAGGAACGGCTGGCCGTCGATGGCACCGATGGCATCGGTGATGCGGTCTTGCAGACCGAGCAGATAGGCACGGACTGCCTGGGAATCGATCATGGTGGGCTGAATCGGATAAACCGACGAATGGACCGGCCGGATGGCAGTCCGGCAGCCCGTCGGCTGCCGTTTGCGTCACAGCATTGTCACGATTGTACCGGCTGGGCGGCCTGTTTGTTGCCGGAACCGGTCGCCGGAACCGGTCGCCCGGCACCGGCGCAGGCCTGTCAGCGCTTGATGGCGCGGTAGCCGATGTCGGTGCGGTACTGCATGCCGTCGAAGCGAATCTGCTCGACCGCGGCATAGGCGGCGCGCTGCGCGGCCTTGACGGTGTCGGCCAGGCCGACCACGCACAGCACGCGCCCGCCCGAGGTCAGCAGGGTGCCGTCCTTGAGCGTGGTGCCGGCGTGGAAGGTCACGCTGTCGTCGGTTTCGGCCGGGATGCCGGTGATGGCATCGCCCTTGCGGGGGGCGTCCGGGTAGCCGTGGGCGGCCATCACCACGCCCAGCGCGGTGCGGCGGTCCCAGTCCAGTTCGATGCTGTCGAGCTTGCCGGAGACGGCGGCTTCCATCACGTCGACCAGGTCGGTCTTCAGGCGCGCCAGGATCGGCTGGGTTTCCGGATCGCCCATGCGGCAATTGAACTCCAGCGTCTTCGGGTTGCCGTCCTTGTCGATCATCAGGCCGGCGTACAGGAAGCCGGTGTACGGGATGCCGTCCTTTTCCATGCCGCGCACCGTCGGCAGGATGATCTCGCGCAGCGCGCGGGCGTGCAGCGCGGGCGTGACCACCGGCGCCGGCGAATACGCGCCCATGCCGCCGGTATTGGGGCCGGCGTCGGCGTCGAGCAGGCGCTTGTGGTCCTGGCTGGTGGCCAGCGCCAGCACGTTCTTGCCGTCGACCAGCACGATGAAGCTGGCTTCCTCGCCGTCAAGGAACTCTTCGATCACCACGCGCGCGCCGGCGTCGCCCAGCTTGTTGCCGTCGAGCATCATGTCGACGGCCTGGTGCGCTTCTTCCAGCGTCATCGCCACCACCACGCCCTTGCCTGCGGCCAGGCCGTCGGCCTTGATCACGATCGGCGCGCCCTGCGCGTCGATATAGGCGTGGGCCTGGGCGGCGTCGGCAAAGGTCTGGTAGGCGGCGGTGGGGATGCCGTGGCGCTGCATGAAGGCCTTGGCGAAATCCTTGGACGACTCCAGCTGCGCGGCGGCCTGGGTGGGGCCGAAGATGCGCAGCCCCTTGGCGCGGAAGATGTCCACGATGCCGGCGGCCAGCGGGGCCTCGGGGCCGACCACGGTGAAGGCCACGCCCTCGCGCTCGGCAAACGCCGCGATGACCTCGGGATCGGTCAGCGGAACATTCTGCAGGCGCTTGTCGAGCGCGGTTCCGCCGTTGCCCGGCGCGACGTACACCACCTGCACCTTGGGCGACTGGGCCAATTTCCAGGCCAGCGCGTGTTCACGTCCACCCGAGCCGACAACCAATACTTTCATGATCCACTGCCAGAAAAGAAACGCATGCAAAGAGGCGGCAGCTGGGTCCTGTGAGCCGGGCTGCCGCCGTTGGGGAGCTTGATACCGTTTTAGTCTTCGATGACCGCGTTGGTGAAGACTTCCTGCACGTCGTCCAGGTTTTCCAGGGCGTCGAGCAGTTTCTGCATCTTGGCCGCGTCGTCGCCGCTGAAGCTGACTTCGTTCTGCGGCTTCATCACCACGTCGGCGACTTCCGCCTTGAAGCCGGCGCCTTCCAGCGCCGCCTTGACCGCCGAAAAATCGTTGGGCGGGCAGGTGACTTCGATCGAGCCGTCGTCATTGGTGACCACATCGTCGGCGCCGGCTTCGAGCGCGGCGTCCATCAGCTTGTCTTCGGGCGTGCCCGGGGCAAACAGGAACTGGCCGCAGTGCGTGAACATGAATGCCACCGAACCCTCGGTGCCCATGTTGCCGCCGTGCTTGGAGAAGGCGTGGCGCACTTCGGCCACGGTGCGGGTGCGGTTGTCGGTCAGGCAGTCGACGATGATCGCCGCGCCGCTCAGGCCGTAGCCTTCGTAGCGGATTTCTTCATAGTTCACGCCTTCCAGGCCACCCACGCCGCGCTGGATCGCGCGCTGGATGTTGTCCTTGGGCATGTTGGCGTCCATGGCCTTGTCCATGGACAGGCGCAGGCGCGGGTTGGAGTCGGGATCGCCGCCCCCGAGCTTGGCGGCCACGGTGATTTCCTTGATCAGGCGGGTCCAGATCTTGCCGCGCTTGGCGTCGGCGGCGGCTTTCTTGTGTTTGATATTGGCCCATTTCGAGTGACCGGCCATGATTCTCTCCGAAGCGGAATGCGGTGATCTGCGGTGATGTTGTGCGGGGTAGCCAGGGCGCCGCGGCGGCATCCGCAAGGCGGGCGGGCAGCGCGCGCCAGGTGACGGATATGCCTGGCGGCTGGCTATAATCAGCCCAGGATTTTATCACGCGGACCTGCCTGCGCCGCCCGGACCCGACCGACGCCCGCTCGTCTTCCGATCGGCGCCCGGATCGGCCACCAACCGACCCTCATGCAATCCAGGAACATCATGGCCGACCCCATCCTCATCGCCAAGAATGCCGAACATGAACTGGTGCTGCTGCCGCAGATGGGCAACCGGCACGGGCTGATCACCGGCGCCACCGGCACCGGCAAGACGGTCACGCTGCAGACGCTGGCGCAGGGCTTCTCCCGCCTGGGGGTGCCGGTGTTCATGGCGGATGTCAAAGGTGACCTGACCGGCATATCACAAGCAGCCGGGCAGCCGTCGGACAAGCTCAAGCAGCGGCTGGCCGACCTGAACCTGCCCGAGCCGGTCTGGGGCGGCTGCCCCACCACGCTGTGGGATGTGTTCGGCGAGAAAGGGCACCCGGTGCGCGCCACGGTTTCGCACATGGGGCCGCTGCTGCTGTCGCGCATGCTCGAGCTGAACGACACCCAGCAGGGCGTGCTGAACCTGGTGTTCCGCATTGCCGACGCCAACGGCCTGCTGCTGCTCGACGCCAAGGACCTGCGCGCGATGCTGCAGTACGTCGGTGACAACGCCGGCCAGTTCACCACCGAATACGGCAATATCTCGGCGGCCTCGATCGGCGCGATCCAGCGCGGGCTGATCGCGCTGGAATCGCAGGGCGGGGATGTCTTCTTCGGCGAGCCCATGCTGAACCTGGAGGACTTCATCCAGACCGACAAGGGCCAGGGCGTGGTCAATATCCTGGCCGCCGACAAGCTGATGAACTCGTCGCGGCTGTACGCGACCTTCCTGCTGTGGATGCTGTCCGAACTGTTCGAGAAGCTTCCCGAAGCCGGCGACCTCGACAAGCCCAAGCTGGTGTTCTTCTTCGACGAGGCCCACCTGCTGTTCAACGATGCGCCCAAGGCGCTGCTCGACAAGATCGAGCAGGTGGTGCGCCTGGTGCGTTCCAAGGGCGTCGGCGTGTACTTCGTCACGCAGAACCCGGTCGATATCCCGGATACGGTGCTGGGGCAACTCGGCAACCGTGTGCAGCACGCGCTGCGCGCCTTCACCCCGCGCGACCAGAAGGCGGTCAAGGTGGCGGCCACCACCATGCGCGCCAACCCGAAGCTGGACCTGGAAACCGCCATCGGCGAACTCGGCGTGGGCGAAGCGCTGGTGTCGTTCCTCGATGCCAAGGGCACGCCGTGCGTCACCGAGCGCGCCTGGGTGGTGGCGCCCGGCAGCCGCATCGGCCCCGCGACCGAGGACGAGCGCAAGCAGCTGATCGCGAACTCGCTGGTGGCGGGCACCTATGAGAAGACCGTCGACCGCGAATCCGCCTATGAAAAGCTGCGCGGCAGCGTGCCGACGGTGGCGAATGGCGGCAAGGGCGCGGGCGGAGCGCAGGCCGGGCAGCCGGCGGGCGAGCAGGACAGCGGCTGGCTCGGCACTGCCGGCGAGATCTTCGGCACGCTGACCAAGGGCACCGGCAAGAGCGGCCGCGGCGATTCGATCCTGGAATCGATGGCCAAGTCGGCAGCGCGCACGGTCGGCTCGCAGGTCGGGCGCGAGCTGATCCGCGGCGTGCTGGGGAGTTTGCTGGGGAAGAAGAAGTAAGGGCGTTCCGCCTGGGCTCAGCGCCGCTGCGCCGCGTCGCGCGCTTTCGCTGCGTCAGCATCCTCGCGCATCTTGCGCGCGAACAGGCGGGCGAAGAACCAGCCCATGCCGATGATGAAGACGATCACGCCCAGGCTCATCAGCCCGGTGCTGGTACTGAACAGGATCTTGAAGGCTTCCATGTGTGGCTCCCTTTATGTGTGGACGCTGGCAGGCGGCGCGGTCGCGCCGGCTTGCCGCCAGTTTAGGGAGCCGCATCGGGCGGGCTATTGAGGCCGGTCAAGCGCCGGCCAGCCCGCGTTCGTGCCGTCAGTTCTTGGTGCCGAACAGCCGGTCGCCCGCATCGCCCAGGCCGGGCACGATATACGCATCGGCATCCAGGTGGCTGTCGAGCGAGGCGACGAACAGCTTCACGCCCGGATGCGCCTTCTGGAACACTTCCACGCCCTCGGGGGCGGCCACCAGCGCGACGAAGGTAATGGCCTCGTCCTTGACGCCGCGGCGCTTGAGCACTTCCACCGCGTGCGCGGCCGAATAGCCGGTGGCGACCATCGGATCGCACAGGATGAAGCTGCGGTCTTCCAGCGCCGGCAGGCGCACCAGGTATTCCACCGGGCGATGCTGCTCGTCGCGGTACACGCCGATATGGCCGATGCGCGCCGACGGGATCAGCTCGACCAGCCCATCGCTCATGCCCACCCCCGCGCGCAGCACCGGCACGATGGTCAGCTTCTTGCCGGCGATCACCGGCGCGTCCAGCTCGACCAGCGGGGTTTCGATGCGGCGCGTGGTCAGCGGCAGGTTGCGGGTGATCTCGTAGCCCATCAGCAGCGTGATCTCGCGCAGCAGCTCGCGGAACGTGCGCGTCGACGTTTCCTTGTCGCGCATGTGCGAGAGCTTGTGCTGGATCAGCGGGTGGTCGAGGATGAAGAGGTTGGGAAAGCGCGGGTCTTGTTTCATGGCTGGCGGCGAGGGCTCGGCGGGATGGCGAGTGAAGCGCGCGCGCGAGGCCGGTTGGGGCTCGCGCGCCGCGCCGTTGCAGCCGGATTGTAATGGAAGCGGGCCGCCGCGCCCGGCAGCGGCCCCGCGTTTGCCCCGCGCTTGCCCCGTGGCGCCTTCGGCTAGTCGAGCGCGCGGTCCTTCGACTCGATATCGACCAGGAAGATCGCCAGCGCCGCCACGGCCAGGAACGTCGACAGCAGCGCCAGCGCCAGCGTGAACTGGCTGGCCATGATCGGCGCGATGATCGAAGGCGCGAACAGGCCGCCGAAACGCGCCATCGCCCCCGCGGTGCCCATGCCGCTGGCGCGCAGGTCAGTCGGATACACCTCTGGCGTGAAGGCGTACAGCGCGCCCCAGGTGCCGAGCAGCGAGAAGCTCATCAGCAGCGTCGAGCCGATCACCAGCGCCGCGGACTGGCCCAGGCTGTACAGCATGCAGCCCGCCGCGCTCAGCAGCAGGAAGCCGATCAGGGTCGGCTTGCGGCCCCAGCGCTCGACGCCGTGCGCGGCCAGCGCGAAGCCGGGCAGCTGCACCAGCGCGAGCACGATCAGGAATACCTGGCCGCGCATGAAGCCGAAGCCCTGGCCCGCCAGCTTCACCGGCAGATAGACGAAGACCCCGTAGTAGGCGATCGAGATCAGCATCCAGGCGGCAAGCAGGCAGATGGTGCGGCGCCGGCAGCCGGCCGCGAACAGCGCGAACACCGATTTGCGCTCCATCTTCTGCGGCTGCAGCGCGCCGATCTCCACCGATACGCGATTGGCCGCGGCCACCCGCTGCAGCACCGCCCGGGCCTCGTCCGAGCGTCCCGATTTGTTCAGGTAGAGCGGCGACTCGGGCACGAAGAAGCGGAACACCACGCCGACCAGCGCCGGGATGCCGGTGACCAGGAAGATCAGCCGCCACGCGTCATTGCCGCGCGACACCGCGATCAGTGCCAGGATGGCCAGCAGGATGGTGCCGACCGCCCAGAACGACTCCAGCAACACCAGCCAGCGGCCGCGCCGGTCCGACGGCAGGAATTCGGCCATCATGGTGTAGTCGACCGGCAAGGTGCCGCCGACGCCGATGCCGGTCAGGAAGCGCAGCAGCAGCAGCCACTGGAAGTCCGGCGCGAAGGCCGACGCCACGCCGCAGATGGCGTCGATGATCACCGCCATCATCAGCACCGGGCGGCGGCCGATGCGGTCGGCCAGCCGGCCGAACACGAACGCGCCGATCAGCATGCCGACGAAGAACATGGTGCCGGTCTGCAGCGCCGTCGGCACCGGGATGCCGAAGGTTGCCGCAATCGACGGCGCGGTGAAGCCGATCGACAGCACCTGCATCGCGTCGGCAAGCCAGACCAGGCCGAATATGACGAACAGCCGATACTGGAAGCGGCCGACGCCGGCCGCGCGGATGCCCTGCTCGATCGAGATGGGGGGCGACGACGCTGCGCGCGCGCTGGGCTGGGGCGCCGAGCCCAGCGTTGCGTCCGGGATGGTCGTGGTGGCCATGGATGAAATGGATGACGACATGTTGGTCTACCTGTCTTTATAGGCTGGTTCTGGAACTCGGAAGCACGCGTAGATCGAAACAGGCCGGCACGTGATGCCGGCTGCTGCGGGATGCGGCGGGGGCGATGGCTTCCACCTGGCGAGGCTAGAACTAACCCGGTAGCACGCCTGCAACAGCTTTCTGGGTCTGATACGACATAGTCACTCCTGGTTGTCTACCCTTGGTTTGGTCAGGCCCGGTGTCCCGGTGGGTCTGGCGGATCTATGCAAGCCCCGCGCCAGCGCGTCCGGTGATGTAATGGGCCGGTCTTATGGTTTTGTGTTCTTGTCCGCCGCTGGGGGCGCGCCATCCTTGTGCGGGGAGGCACCGCTGCGTGCCCGCTGGCACTCATGTAGTGCGCACTACATGATCGTTCAGCGTAAGCTACATGAAACTGGCGGGCAAGGCCGAATTGCGGTTTCTCTCCTCGGGGTTTTCCCGCGCGGGTCCTGCGCCGGGCAGGTACGGCCATGCCACGGGCCTGGCGCGGATGCGCAAGGCGCCGCCGGCGGCGCGCGCGGTGTTCCGGTGGTTCAGTGGGCAGGTGCCGCGCGCAGCCGCGCGACGGTGTTCTCCAGGTCCTGCCATGCGGGTTTGTCGGGCGCAAAGCGCGCGCGCAGGTACTGCGCCAGTTGCGCGATCTGCTGGTCGTCGAGCGTGTCGGCATAGGCCGGCATCGCGCCCAGTTCGCTGTTGGGCGGTGCCGGCATGCCGCGCAGCAGCACCTGGATCACGTTGTCCGGCAGCTTGCTGTGCAGGTTGGTATTGAGCGCCAGCGAAGGCTTGACGCCGAACTGCGCAATGCCCTGGTCTGACTGGTGGCAGACCGCGCAGGCGCTCTGGTACAGGCGCTCGGCGGGACCGCCCAGCGTGCGCGCGGCCTGCTGGCTGCGTTGTTCGACCTGCGCCGCCTGGGCCGCCAGTACCGACGGCGCTGGTGCGGGCGCGCCGAACGACGCCACGTAATGCGCGATCGCGCGCACGTCGTCCTCGGGCAACTGCGCGAGCTCTTCCACCACGGGCGCCATCGGTCCCGCCGCGGCGCCATGGTGCGGCGCATAGCCGCCGCGCAGGTAGGTGAACAGCGCCGCCTCGGTCCATGGCACGGGCGCCTGCGACAGCGCGGTCAGCGCCGGCGCTTCCCAGCCTTCGGCGCTGCCGCCGGTCAGGTAGCGGCGGCCGCCTTGCTCCGCGCCCAGCGCATTGCGCGGCGAATGGCAGGCGCTGCAGTGGCCCAGCCCTTCGGCCAGGTAGGCGCCGCGATTCCACTGCGCCGAGCGCGTCGGGTCCGGCGTAAAGCGTTCATTGCGATGGAACAGCAGGTTCCAGCCGGCCAGCAGCGGGCGAACGTTGAACGGGAACGCGAGCTGCGTGGGCGGCACGGTGGATGTGACCGGCTCCGCCGACATCAGGTACGCGTACAGGGCCTGCATGTCGCCGTCGCTGATCCTGGCGAAGGCGGTGTACGGGAACGCGGGATACAGGCGCCGCCCGTCGCGGTGGATGCCTTCGCGCATGGCGCGCTCGAAGGCGGCGAACGACCAGTTGCCGATGCCGGTCTGCACATCCGGCGTGATGTTGGTGCTGTAGACCGTGCCGAAGGGCGTTTCCAGCGGCAGGCCGCCGGCGTTCTTCACGCCGCCCGGCGCGGTATGGCAGACCGCGCAGTCGCCGGCGGCGGCCACCAGGCGGCCGCGTTCGAGCGTGGCGGCGGAATAGAAGCCGGGTTCGGGCGGCGCCACCGGCGCGATCGGTGCGCGCCAGGGCAACAGCGTGGCGCACACGCCGGCCGCGGCGGCGGCCGCTGCCGCGATCCAGCCGCGCTTCTTGCGCTTGTTGCCGGAATTGGCCTCCGCCAGTGCCAGGCGGATGCGTTCGGCGCTGAACGGTGGCGTGCGCAGGCGCACGCCGGTGGCGTCGAAGATGGCATTGGCGACGGCTGCGGCTGCCGGCATCGAGTCCGTGGGACCGGCAGCCAATGCATCGTGCGTGGCCAGCGTGCCGGCCAGCCGCACTTCCGGCAGGGCCTGGGCCGGCACGGCAGGCAAGGCTTCGCCAGCAACACGCGCGTCGGCCGGCCAGGTGTCGAACGCCGGTGTGGCGGCGGTCAGCTGCAGCGCGGTTGCGGCGACGTCCCGCTCGATCGAACGCGTCGTCGCGGCGGCTTGCGGTGGCGGCAGCGATTCGCTGTCATGCCCGACCGTGACGCGCGTGACCGCCAGCTCGCCGGTGCTGCCGTCGACCTCCACTTCCGCGACCCAAGCCGACCAGCTCTGGCCGGCGTCGTGATCGATGGTGCGGGCGTAGGCAAAGCCGCGGCCGTGCCGCACGTTGCCCGCGGCGGGGTTGGCGTGCGGCGCGCCCGGGCGCCAGCCGGCGCGCTCGGCCACCTGCCGCACCAGCGCGGCGCCGCGCGGGTCGTCCAGGTGCGCGAGGCGCAGCGCTACCGGGTCGGCGTCGCTGGCAGCCGCAAGCTCGTCGAGATGGGATTCGCGCGCGAACACCTGCGCGCGGGCTGCCGTCAGCGGCGCGGCCGCAAATGCAGCCGGGTCGCCGGACACGGCGAGTTCGACATGCGGGATGCCATACGGCGGTAGCGCAGCGTCGCCGCCATGGCCCGCATCGATGCTGTCCGCCACCGGCGCCGGCGTATGGGTCAGCCACAGCGCCAGCGGTGACGACGGCGCCGTGGCGCCCGCCAGCGTGGCGGCATAGGCGTCGACGGTGGCACCGGTGCGCGCGCTATCGACGCGGATATCGAGCGCGGCATCGGCCAGGCCCACCTCGGCGGCGCGCAGCCGGCGCACCACCGGCTGGCCGGTGGCGTGGGCCAGCAGCGCCGCGTCGGCGGCAGCGTGCGGCGCCAGCAGCGCGGGGTCGGCGCGGTCGTCTGGCGCTTGCCAGCAGACCAGTTGCACATGCGCTGGCGCAATGCCCAGCAGCGCAGCAAGCTCGGCGCGCAAAGCGCCGGGGCGCGTGGCGGGCAGCCATACGGTCAGCGTGCCGTCGCGCCAGTGGGCGACAACGGTGCAGCAGGCATCGTCGCGGGTGCCTGCCAGCGGCCATTGGTAGTGCTGCGTGTGGCGTGCGCGGGCGTGTTCGAGCGCATCGGCGGCATCGCCGCGCTGCGCCAGCGTGTGGCGCGCCGCGGGCGTGGCGTCGGCGCGCGGCGGAGCAGACCAGCGCGCCCGCAAGGCCCGCGCCGCATCGGCGGCCTGGGCGGCCGAGACCGCGGCCACGCCGGCAAAGTTGTTGCGGACCACCACCGCGCGGATGCCCGGCAGCGCCAGCGCGGCGTCGCGCTCGGCGTGCAGCAGGCGCGCCGCGAGCGGCTCGCCGCCCACCCAGCGCAGGCCCGGCGGCGTCAGTACATGGGCCACCAGGCAATCGGCGGCGTGCGGCGGCAGGGCGGTGGCCAGTGCCGTCGCCTGCGTGGCGGCTTGCACGATGCCCGCGCTCACGACGCCGCCCCTTGCGTGGCCTGCCGCTGCAGCACCGCGGCGCGCCTGACCGCCCGCACGATTTCCACATGCGTGCCGCAACGGCACAGGTTGAAGCGCAAGGCTTCGCGGATCTGGGCTTCGTCGGGGTCGGGATTGCGTGCCAGCAGCGCCTTGGCGGTCAGGATCATGCCGTTCAGGCAGTAGCCGCATTGCGCGGCCTGTTCTTCGATAAACGCCTGCTGCACGGGGTCGGGATGCTGTGCCGTGCCCAGGCCCTCGAGCGTGGTCACCGCGTGGCCCACCGCGGCCTTCACCGGCAGCACGCACGAACGCGCCGGCAGGCCATCCACCAGCACCGTGCAGGCGCCGCACTGGCCCAGGCCGCAACCGTACTTGGGCCCGTTGCAGCACAGGTCGTTGCGCAGGATGTAGAGCAGCGGCGTGTCAGGCGCCACGTCCAGCGTGTGCTGGGCGTGGTTGACCTGCAGGGTCAGGGGGCGGGGCGTGTTCATCGGGGGCTTGGGGGCGGTTTGAACATCACGCATCGCGGCGCCGCGCCCCTTCCTTGGCGAGGAGCGGCGGCGGGCAGGGCGGTCAGGCGATCAGGCGGCTTCGGACAGCGGCTTGCTCCCGGCCGACACCAGCGGCACGTTGAACACATCGTAGCCGAAACACCAGTCCGGGTTCTCGTTGCTGCGCAGCCAGGTGTTGTTGTGCGAAACCAGCTGGACCTTGCCGGCGCGCTCGGCGCGGTTGGCCTCGTACAGCGCGAAGGCGGCGGCGTAGTCGTCGGTGCCGGCTTCGGTGAAGCAGCGCGTCAGCATGGCGGCATCCTCGATCGCCATCGCGGCGCCCTGCGCCATATGCGGCTTCATCGGGTGGCAGGCGTCGCCCAGGAGCACCAGGCGGCCCCGGCTCCACAGCGGCAGCGGGTCGCGCTCCAGCAGCGGCCACTTGGTCACTTCGACCGTGCCTTCGATCAGCGATTGCACGCCTTCATGCCAGCCGTCGAAGGCCGCGCGCATCTCTTCGATGCTGCTCGGCACCCAGCTCTTGCTCATGTCCCATTCGGGCTCGGGCACGCCGGTGACGTAGTAGATCTCGTCAAGCTTGCTGGTGTCGAAGTAGACCATCATGTGGCGGTCATCGGTCCACCACTTGGTGCAGCGCTCGTGCGTGTAGCCCTTGACGCGCGAGATCGGGAACACCGCGCGGTGCGCGACGTAGCCGGTGTACTTGGGCGGCTCGGCGCCCAGCAGGGTCTCGCGGATGCGCGAGTTGACGCCGTCGGCCCCGATCACGATATCGGCCTCTTCGACGGTGCCGTCGGTGAAGCGCAACTGCACCACATCGCCCTGGTCGGTGACGCTTTCCAGCTTCTTGTTGAAAAACAGCGTGCCGGGCGCGACGGCGTCGGTCAGCAGCTTGTGGAAGTCGCCGCGGTGCACGGTCAGGTAGCTGGCGCCGTAGTGGCGCACCGCATAGTCGCCCAGCGGGATCTGCGCGATCACTTCGCCGGTGAGGCCGTCGCGGCTGTACCAGTAGTCGGGGTGGCAGCCCATGTCATTGAGCGCGTCCTCGATGCCGATGCGCCGCATGATCTTCATCACGTTGGGCCCGACATGGATGCCCGCGCCCAGGCGCGAGAACGCCGGTGCCTGCTCATACAGCCTGACTTGGAATCCGGCTCGCTGCAGCAGGGCGGCCGCGGCCGTCCCTCCGAGTCCGGCGCCGACAACTGCGATTCGCGGTTTGCCTTGCACGTTATTTCTCCTGGCAATGACACAAGGTCGATGGGGGCTGGGGCGGCCACGCGGCCGACCGTTGAAAACGAGTGTACACACTCAAAATATCAAGGTAAAGGCGAAATCTCGGGATCCTATGGAAAACCCTTATCTGGTTGTGATGAATTGGCAATGATGCGCTGAAATGGCGAAATAATGCGCAAAAACGGGGATTCATTGATTCAGTATGCACTGAACGAGTGAATCGCGCCCGGTGCAGAATCTGTTTGCCTATATAAAGTGTGTACACTACAATCAATCGCAGCGTGCCGGCCCCCGGGCCGATGCAGGCGGACCAACCGACAGCGCGACCACAGCGCAACCCAGGGCAGACAAACAGATGACGGAGTCGACAGTGCAGAAAGTTTTCCGAATCGGCCAGATCGTGCCGAGCTCCAACACCACCATGGAAACCGAGATCCCGGCGATGCTGGCCGCGCGCCAGCTGGTGCGCCCGGAGCGCTTTACCTTCCATTCGAGCCGGATGCGCATGAAAAAGGTGGTCAAGGAAGAGCTGGCCGCGATGGACGCCGAATCCGACCGCTGCGCGGTGGAGCTGAGCGACGCCCGTGTCGACGTGCTTGGCTACGCCTGCCTGGTGGCGATCATGGCGATGGGCCACGGCTACCACCGCGTCTCCGAGCAGCGCCTGCAGGCGCATACCGCCGAGAACGGCGGCGACGCGCCGGTGATCACCAGCGCCGGCGCGCTGGTCGATGCGCTCAAGGTGATGGGCGCCAAGCGCATCGCCGTGGTGGCGCCGTACATGAAGCCGCTGACCGAGCTGGTGGTCGACTACATCCGCAACGAAGGCTACGAAGTCGTGGACTACCGCGCGCTGGAGATCCCCGACAACCTGGAAGTCGGCCGCCATGATCCCGCAAAGCTGCCGGAGATCGTCGCGCAGATGAACACCGCCGATGCCGACGTGATCGTGCTGTCCGCCTGCGTGCAGATGCCGTCGCTGCCTGCGATAGCGAAGGTCGAGGCCATGACCGGCAAGCCGGTCGTCACCGCCGCCGTGGCCACCACCTATGCGCTGCTCAAGCGCCTGGGGCTGGAGCCGGTGGTGCCGGGCGCCGGCGCGCTGCTGTCGGGCGCGTACTGAAGGAGCGGGCCATGGCAGACAGCACCTTTCTCTACGGCGCCAACGTCCACGCCAACGGCATCCGCCAGCACTACCTGCGCTATGGCGGGCAGGCGGGTGCGCGCGCGCAGCGCGATGCCGTGATCATCGTGCCGGGCATCACCAGCCCGGCGGTCACCTGGGGCTTTGTCGGCGAGCATTTCGGGCAGCAGTTCGATACCTATGTGCTCGACGTGCGCGGCCGCGGCCTGTCGCAGGCCGGCCCCGAGCTGGACTACGGCCTCGATGCGCAGGCCGCCGACGTGGTCGCCTTTGCCGCGGCGCTTGGACTGCAGCGCTATGCCGTGGTTGGCCATTCGATGGGCGCGCGCATCGGCATCCGCGCCGCCCGCGGCAAGCCCGCGGGCCTGACGCGGCTGGTGCTGGTCGATCCGCCGGTATCGGGCCCGGGGCGCCGTGCTTATCCGTCGCAACTGCCGTGGTACATCGATTCGATCCGGCTGGCGCAGCAGGGCATCGACGCCGAAGGCATGCGCCGCTTCTGCCCGACCTGGACCGAAGACCAGCTGCGCCTGCGCGCGCAATGGCTGCATACCTGCGACGAGCGCGCGGTCCTGGCCAGCTTCAACGGCTTCCATGACGACGATATCCACGCCGACCTGCCGCATCTGGCCGTGCCGGCGCTGCTGATGACCGCCGGCCGCGGCGACGTCATCCGCGCGGAAGACGTGCAGGAGATGCGCGCGCTGCTGCCGTCATTGCTGGTCGCGCACGTTGCCGGTGCCGGCCACATGATCCCGTGGGACGACGAGGCCGGCTTCTACCGCGCCTTCGGCGATTTCCTCGGCGCGCCGCTGAATTGAACGCTGAATTGATGGATATGGAGCGAACATGCCCGTAAGCGATTACGACCTGACGGCAGCGTGGAAGCAAGTGCTGACGCTGTCGAAGCTGCAGCCGGGACAGACCGTCACGGTGCTGACCGGCGCCGCCACGCATCCGCAGACATTGCGCACGGCGATGGTGGCGGCGCAGTCGATGGGCGCCATCGTCAACCGGCTCGACCTGCCGCCGGTCAACGGCGAGAAGGCGCTCAGCCGCGATGCGCTGGCCTACCTGGGCACCACCCCGCTGACCGGCAATCCCGCGGCAATTGCCGCGTTGAAGGCGAGCGATCTGGTGCTGGACCTGATGACGCTGCTGTTCTCGCCCGAGCAGCACGAGATCCTGTCCGGTGGCACCAGGATCCTGCTGGCGGTGGAGCCCCCCGAGGTGCTGGCGCGGCTGGTGCCGACCGAGGCCGACCGCGCCCGCGTCAAGGCCGCCACGCAGCGGCTGGGCAAGGCGCGCGAGATGCATATCGTGTCCGACGCCGGCATGGACCTGCGCTGCCGCCTGGGCGAGTTCCCCGCGATCAGCGAGTATGGCTTTGTCGACGAGCCCGGACGCTGGGACCACTGGCCGAGCGGCTTCGTGCTGACCTGGCCCGACGAGGGCGGCACCGATGGCACCATCGTGCTGGACCGCGGCGACATCCTGCTGCCGATGAAGTCCTACCTGCAGGCACCGATCCGCATCACGGTCGAGGCCGGCTACGTGCGCCGCATCGAAGGCGGCGTCGATGCCGAGCTGCTGGCCGACTACATGGCCTCGTTCAACGACCCGGAAGCGTATGCGATGTCGCATATCGGCTGGGGCCTGCAGCCGCGCGCGAGCTGGTCGGCGCTGGCGATGTACGACCGCGAAGCCACCATCGGCATGGACGCGCGCGCGTATGAAGGCAACTTCCTGTGCTCGTTCGGCCCCAACAACGAAGCCGGCGGCAGCCGCACCACCGCCTGCCATATCGATATTCCCGTGCGCCACTGCACCGTCAGCCTCGACGGCGAGCCGGTGGTGGTGCGCGGCAAGGTGATGGACGGGCACCCGGCTCCCGCCGCATCGCTCTACAAGGATTCGCGCCATGGATGACGCAGTGCAGACCTACCAGCGCCAGGGCTTCGGCGCTTCGATGGAACTCAAGGCGCCGTATGGCCTGCTGATCATCGACTTCGTCAACGGCTTTGCCGATCCGGCAGTGTTCGGCGGCGGCAATATTCCCGAGGCCATCCGCAACACCCAGCCGCTGCTGCGCGCCGCGCGCGAGCAGGGCTGGCCGGTGGCGCACAGCCGCATCGTGTTCGCCGACGACGACAGCGACCACAATATCTTCACGCTGAAGGTGCCCGGCATGCTGACGCTGAAGGAACACGGCCACAACAGCCAGATCGTGCCCGAGCTGGCGCCCGCGCCGGGCGAGCTGGTGGTGCGCAAGACGGTGCCGTCGGCGTTTTTCGGCACCTCGCTGGCGGCATGGCTGACGCAGCGCGGCGTGCAGACGCTGCTGGTGGCGGGCTGTGTCACCAGCGGCTGCGTGCGCGCCAGCGTGGTCGATGCCATGTCGCTGGGCTTCCGCCCGCTGGTGGTGTCGGATTGCGTGGGCGACCGCGCGCTGGGGCCGCATGACGCCAACCTGTTCGACATGGCGCAGAAGTACGCCACGGTGCTGACGCGGGATGAGGCGCTGGCGCAGGTGGCGGGCGTGCGCGCCGCCGCCTGAGCCTGGGCGATGGCGCCCGTGCCGGCCTCAGCCCGCCGCCGCGCGCCTGCCGCGTGCCGCCTTGCGCGGCGTGGCGGCGGGTGGCACCTGCGTCTCCGGCATGGCGCCGGGCACGGCCACCGCGCGCAGCACGGTCTGCTGGATCACATCGCGCCAGTGCGCCAGCGCCGGCGGGCTCATCATGGGCTCGCCCAGGAAGGCGCTGAGCGTATGATGGTTGGAGTTATAGAAGTAGCCGAGCGAAGCGATCACCATATACACGTCGCGCGCGCCGGCGTCCGCGCGGAACAGCCCGGCGGCCTTGCCGCGCGCGAGGATGCCGTCGAGCACCGACAGCGCGTAGCTGGAGATTTCGCGCAGCCGCACCGACTTCTTCGCGTGCTTGCCCTGGCTCATGTTCTCGCTGGTCAGGATGGCGACGAACTCGGGATGGTCCAGGTAGTACTGCCAGACGAAGTCGATCAGCTGCGACAGCGCGCGCACCGGGTCGGCGGCGTCGAGCTCATGCTCGAGCTGCTGCTCGGCCTGGTTGAGCTGCAGGTAGATGGTCTCCAGCACTTCGACGAACAGCTTCTCCTTGCTGCCGAAGTAGTAGTAGATCATCCGGTCGTAGGTCTTGGCCAGCGACGAGATGCGTTCGATGCGGCCGCCGTCGTAGCCGCGCTGGGCGAAGACCTTGATAGCCGCCTTCAGGATGCGCTCGCGGCTGTCCTGCGCCTGCCGGGCCCGGGTGCCGGCTGCCGCCCGACGGGTGGCGGGCGCGGCCGCAGTCTTGGTGGTCATGGTGGGTGGTTCTGCTGTGTGCTTTTGGCGCAGTATAACGGGGACCTGCGCGGTGAGATGCGCGGTGACATGCGCGATGAAAACGCGCGGCCGCCGGTGACGGAGAGAATGGAACGATGACGGCAACCCAGCTGCAACCCCCGGCACAGGCCGACGCCGCCACGCCGCGCGCGCTGCGCCTGGCGCTGCTGCAGGCCACCGGCGTGCTGCTGGTGACGCGCGCCCCGCAGGCGGCGGCGCGTCCGGCGCCGGGCCAGCCCGGCGCGGCGTCGGACTATGTGCCGGCGCTGCCGGACCTGTTCATCGCCGTGCGCGACAGCGGCGAGGTGCTGGCCTTCAACGGGCACGTCGACCTGGGCACCGGCATCCGCACGGCGCTGGCGCAGATCGTCGCCGAGGAGCTCGATGTGCCGCTCGGGCAAGTGCGCATGGTGCTGGGCCATACCGAAGCCACGCCCAACCAGGGCCCGACCATCGCCAGCGCCTCGATCCAGATTTCGGCCTTGCCGCTGCGCCGCGCCGCGGCGCAGGCGCGCGCGTGGCTGCAAGCGCGGGCCGCGCTGCGGCTCGGCGTCGACGCCGCCGCGCTGGAAGCGGAGAACGGCGAATTCCGCGTGCGCGGCACGCAGACCAGCATCGGTTACGCGGCGCTGGTGGCCGGCGAGCACGTGGAGCTGCCGCTCGCCGACGACGTGCTGACCAAGCCCGTCGAGTCCTACCGCATCGTCGGCCGCGCGGCGCCGCGCGTCGATATTCCCGACAAGGCGCGCGGCGCACTGACCTTTGTCCACGACGTGCGCGTGCCCGGCATGCTGCACGGCCGCGTGGTTCGCCCGCCGTATGCGGGGCGCGACAGCGGCGCCTGCGTCGGCACCAGCCTGCTGTCCATCGACCGCGAGTCGGTGCGCGACGTGCCCGGCCTGGTCGAGGTGGTGGTGCAGGGCGACTTTGTCGGCGTGGTGGCCGAGCGCGAGGAATATGCGGTGCAGGCCGCGCGCCGGCTGCGCGTGCGCTGGAAACCTGTGCCGCCGCTGCCCGCGCTGGACGATCCGGAGCCGGCGCTGCGCGCCAACCCGGCCACGCGGCGCGAGCTGCTGACCGAGGGCAAGCTGCCTGCCGCCGGCGCCGGCACGGTATTGCAGCGGCGCTACGTCTGGCCGTACCAGATGCACGGCTCCATCGGCCCGTCCTGCGCCGTCGCCGACTGGCACGAAGAGGGCCTGACGGTGTGGTCCGGCACGCAGAACCCGCACATGCTGCGCATCGACCTGTCACGGCTGTGCGGGCTGGGCGAAGACCGCATCGAGATCGTGCGCATGGAGGCCGCCGGCTGCTACGGGCGCAATTGCGCCGACGACGTGTGCGCCGACGCGGCGCTGCTGTCGCGTGCCGTGGGGCGGCCGGTGCGCGTGCAGCTGTCGCGCGAGCAGGAACACCTGTGGGAGCCCAAGGGCGCGGCCCAGCTGATGGACGTCAGCGCCACGCTCGGTGCCGACGGCGCGCTGCTCGGCTACGACTTCACCAGCCGCTATCCGTCCAACGACGCGCCCACGCTGGCGCTGGTGCTGACCGGTGCCGTGTCCAACGCGCCGCGCACGCTGGAAATGGGCGATCGCACCGCCGTGCCGCCCTATGCCTATGCCGCGCGCCGCATCGGCTGCGACGACACGCCGGCGATCGTGCGCGCGTCATGGCTGCGCGGCGTGTCGGCGCTGCCCAATGCGTTCGCGCACGAGTGCGTGATCGACGAACTGGCGCTGGCGGCGGGCGCCGATCCTGTCGATTTCCGCCTGCGGCACCTGCCTGACGAGCGCGCCGCGGATTTGCTGCGGGCCGTCGCCGATGCGGCCGGCTGGCAGCGCGGCGCTGCCGGATCGCGCGGCGTGCCGGATGCCGACGGACGGTTGCGCGGCCGGGGCGTGGCCTACGCGCGCTATATCCACAGCCGTTTTCCCGGATTCGGCGCGGCGTGGGCGGCGTGGGTGGTAGACCTGACCGTGGACGCGGCCACCGGCCGCATCACCATCGACAAGGTGGTGGTGGGGCAGGACACCGGCATGGTCGTCAATCCCGACGGCGTGCGCCACCAGGTCCATGGCAATGTGGTGCAGGCCCTCAGCCGCGTGCTGAAGGAACAGGTCCGTTTCGATGCCGACGGCGTGGCCAGCCGCGAATGGGGCAGCTATCCGCTGCTGACCTTCCCGGAGATCCCGCCGATCGACGTGGTGCTGATGCCGCGCCAGTCCGAGCCGCCGCTGGGCGCCGGCGAATCGGCCTCGCTGCCGGGCGCGCCGGCGATTGCCAATGCGCTGTTCGATGCGCTGGGAGTGCGCCTGCGCCGGCCGCCATTCGTGCCCGAGACGGTGCTGGCGGCGATGGCGTCAGAAAAAGGCTGATGGTGGATGCCTTCTCCCGCTTGCGGGGAGAAAACCCTCGACATCCGGGACGCTACGCCCCATTCCCCTCGTCGATCTCGCTCATCTTGCGCAGCAGGTAAGTCACGGCCACGCGCTCGGCCGGATTCAGGCTGCCGAAGGTCTGCTCCGAGATCGCCTTCGCGAACGGCACGGTCTCGTCGATCAGGGCCAGCCCAGCCGGGGTGACGGTCACCACCACCTTGCGCCGGTCGTTGGGATCGTGCGAGACCGCGATCAGCTTGCGCGACTTGAGCCGGTCGATGATGCCGCGCACCGTGGCCTGGTCGATCGCGGTGGCGCGCACCACTTCGTTCATCGAACACGGCTGGCGGTCGCGCACCGCGCACAGCACCACGAACTGCGCCGCGGTCAGCTGCGAATCGGGGATGGTCTGCTGGAAAATCGCCACATGGCGCTGGTAGGCGCGCCGCAGCAGGTGGCCCACCTGCTCGGTGAAGTCGTAGTCGGCGGCGGGCTTGCCGGAAGGCGTGTCGGCGGGCTGGGGCACGAAGCAGGTGCGGTGGCTGGAGGTGACCCAGAGTATACCGAGGAAGGCCGGGCAACAGGTGGCCCGCGCGGCCGGGGCGGCGTCCGATGCCCTCGCGCCTTTTCGAATACAATCGTCGGGTCGTTTTGCGGGGCCGCCGTGCCGGCCCGCTGTCCCTCGCTTTCCCCGTATTCCTCGTGCCCGCCTCCCAGAAGTCCCTCGCCGTGCCCGCCGCGCTGCCCTCGCCGCAGCGCTCGGGTCTTGTCATCGCCGCCATGGGCGCGGTGCTGTTCTCGGCCAAGGCCATCGTCGCCAAGCTGATGTACCGCTACAACGTCGATGCGGTGATGGTGATCACGCTGCGCATGCTGTTCGCGGTGCCGCTGTTCATGGCCATCGGCTGGTGGCAGTCGCGCCGGCTGGCGCCGCTGTCGTGGGCCGACCGGGGCCGTGTGGTGTTTCTCGGCTTTATCGGCTACTACCTGTCGAGCTTCCTCGACTTCATCGGCCTGCAGTACATCACCGCGGGGCTGGAGCGGCTGATCCTGTTCCTGACGCCATCGTTCGTGCTGCTGGCCACCGCGCTGGTGTTCCGTCGCCCCATCGGCACGCGCCAGTGGCTGTCGCTGCTGCTGGCCTATGCCGGCATCGTGCTGGTGTTCGCGCATGACCTCGATGTCAGCGGCAGCCAGGTGTGGCTGGGCGGCGCGCTGGTGCTGGGCAGCGCCATCACCTATGGTATCTACCTGATCCTGAGCGGCGAGCTGGTGCGGCGCATCGGCTCGCTGCGGCTGGTGGCGTATGCCATGTGCGTGTCGACCGCCTGCTGCGTGATCCAGTACCTGGTGCTGGGCCGGCCCGTGGCGGAGCTGGCGCAGCCGGCGCCGGTGATGTGGCTGTCGCTCGTCAACGCGGTGTTCTGCACCGTGCTGCCGGTGTCGCTGACGATGGTGGCGGTGTCGCGCATCGGCGCGCCGCTGGCATCGCAGGCCGGCATGATCGGGCCGGTATCGACGCTGTTCCTGGCCTTCTGGCTGCTCGGCGAGCCCGTCAGCGGCGTGCAGCTGGCCGGCAGCGCGCTGGTGATGGGCGGCATGTACTTGCTGTCGACAAAGAAAGCCTGACTCGTGGGCCCGCCCGCGCGGGTCCGTCAAACACAACAGACTAGGGAGAATCACATGGATCTGGGACTGCGCGGCAAGCATGCGCTGGTATGCGGCGCCAGCAAGGGCCTGGGCTTTGCCTGCGCGGATGCGCTGGCGGCCGAGGGCGTCGACGTGGTGATCGTGGCGCGAGGCGCCGAGGCGCTGGAAAAGGCCGCGGCCGACCTGCGCGCGCGCCATGGCCGCCGCGTAATCGCGGTGGCGACCGACATCACCACGCCGGAAGGGCGCAAGGCGGCGCTGGACGCGGCCGCCAAACTCGGCGACCTCGACATCCTGGTCAACAACGCCGGCGGCCCGCCGCCGGGCAATTTCCGCGACTGGGAGCGCAGCGACTGGCTGGCCGCGCTCGACGCCAACATGCTGACCCCGATCGAGCTGATCAAGGCCACCGTCGACGGCATGATCGCGCGCAAGTGGGGCCGCATCATCAACATCACCAGCGGCGCGGTCAAGGCGCCGATCGATGTGCTGGGCCTGTCCAACGGCGCGCGCTCGGGCCTGACCGGCTTCGTTGCCGGCGTCGCGCGCGAAGTGGCGCAGCACGGCGTCACCATCAACAACCTGCTGCCCGGCCCGTTCAATACCGACCGCCTGTTCAAGACCATGGAAGGCGGCGCGAAGAAGGCCGGCCTGAGCGTCGAGGAAGTGGCGCAGCGCCGCGCCGCGGCTAACCCGTCGCGCCGCTTCGGCGAGCCCGCCGAGTTCGGCGCCACCTGCGCCTTCCTGTGCAGCCGCCATGCCGGCTACATCACCGGCCAGAACATCCTGCTCGACGGCGGCGCCTTCCCTGGCACGTTCTGACCGGCAGTGTCCCGACGTTCCCCGTACTCCGCCACAAGGAAGCCCTGATGACCCGGCCCCCCATGCCTCCGAAGCCTCGTATCGCGCTGATCGCCCATGACCACAAGAAGGACGACATTGTCGCCTTCGCCGCGCGCCATCGCGCCTTTCTGTCGCAGTGCGAACTGCTTGCCACCGGCACCACCGGCGGGCGCCTGATCGACGAAGTCGGGCTGGACGTCACGCGCATGCTGTCGGGCCCGTGGGGCGGCGACCTGCAGATCGGCGCGCAGCTGGCCGAGGGCCGCGTCAGCGCGGTGGTGTTCCTGCGCGACCCGATGACGCCGCAGCCGCACGAACCCGATATCAACGCGCTGGTGCGCGCCTGCGACGTGCACAACGTGCCGTGCGCGACCAACGTGGCCAGCGCCGAGTTGCTGCTGGCCGGGCTTGCGCGCGAGAACGGCGCGGCGCAGGCCGGCTGAAGTATTCCGCATTCCCGATCGATGCCTCACCAAAACAAGGAGCGACGCAGATGAGCAAAGCCATCCGGATCGAGCAGACCGGCGGTCCCGAAGTCATGCAGTGGGTCGATGTACAGGTGGGCGACCCCGGCCCCGGCGAAGTGCGCGTGCGCCATGAGGCCGTGGGCCTGAACTACATCGATGTGTATTTCCGCACCGGGCTGTACAAGCAGCCGCTGCCGGGCGGGCTGGGCATGGAAGGCGCCGGCGTGGTCGAGGCGGTGGGCGAGGGCGTGCGCCACGTTGCCGTGGGCGACCGCGTCGCCTATGCCGGCCGTCCCACCGGTGCCTATGCGCAGGTGCGGGTGATGCCGGCCGACATCGTGGTACGGTTGCCCGATGCGATCCCTTTCGAAACCGCCGCGGCGATGATGCTGCAAGGCCTGACGGCGCAGTACCTGATCCGCGACAGCTACAAGGTGCAGCCGGGCGACACCGTGCTGCTGCACGCGGCCGCGGGCGGCGTCGGGCTGATCGCGTGCCAGTGGCTGAAGGCACTGGGCGTGACCGTGATCGGCACCGTCGGCAGCGACGAGAAGGCCGAACTGGCGCGCGCCAACGGCTGCGCCCACACCATCGTCTATACGCGCGAGTCGTTCGTCGAGCGGGTCAGGGAGATCACCAACGGCAAGGGCGTGCCGGCGGTCTATGACTCGATCGGCAAGGACACCTTCCAGGGCTCGCTCGACTGCCTGGCGCCGCGCGGCACCATGGTCAGCTTCGGCAACGCCTCGGGACCGGTGCCGCCGTTCGACCTGTCGGTGCTGGGCAACAAGGGCTCGCTGCGGCTGACGCGGCCGACGCTGATGACCTACGTAGTGCACCGCGAGCTGCTCGAACCGATGGTGGCCGACCTGTTCGACGCGGTCACAACCGGCAAGGTGAAGGTCGACATCCGCCAGCGCTACGCGCTGTCCGAAGTGGCGCAGGCGCACCGCGACCTGGAATCGCGCAAGACCACCGGCTCGACCATCCTGCTGCCGCACTGAAAGCGGTCCTGCGCGGGCATGAAAAATCCCCGGGACACTCGGTGTCCCGGGGATTTTTTGTTGGTGCGTCAGTGCGGCCGGACCGTGGTCGCGGTAGCGCGCGCCTGCGCCTGGCGCAGGATATGCGGCGGCAGGCGCTTCAGGATCAGGTGGACGGCCAGCGGGATCAGCACCACGTCGTCGATGATGCCGAGGCCAGCGACGACGTCAGGCACGAGGTCGATCGGCGAAATCGCGTACAGCAACAGCCCGAGCGCAGCCGGCTTCAGCCATGCCGGCGCGTCCGGATGGCGCAGCGCATACCAGAACAGGCGGCCGTCGCGGCGAACCAGCGTCCACAGGGCCGAAAAACGCTTCAACATGAGAGGCCTCCTTCACATGGCGCGCGCCTGACACTGGCGCATACGCAGAGAGGTTGGGCCGGTCTCGCGGGCTTCAAGTTCCGGAGGTGCGCGCAGATGCTCAGCCCGGGATCTTCCCTTCCACGCCCTCGACATAGAACTTCACGCCGTGCAGGAATTTGTCGTCCGCGACCTGGTCCTTGGCCAGCTGTTCCTTGCCGGTGTTGTCCTTGATCGGGCCCTTCCAGATCGGCGCGGTGCCGTCGATGATGCCCTTCTTGCGCTCGTCGACCAGCGCCTTGACGTCGGCCGGCACGTCGGCGTTGTAGCTCTTCAGGTCGATCATGCCTTCCTTCAGGCCCCACCACGTGGTGCTGTTCTTCCACTGGTTGTTCAGCACGTCTTCCACCACCTTGTTGTAGTAGACGCCCCACGAGATCACCGACGCGGCCAGGTGGGCCTTGTCGCCGAACTTGGTCATGTCGCTGTCCCAGCCGAAGGCATGCACGCCTTTTTCCTGCGCGGTCTGCACCACGGCGGCCGAGTCGGTGTTCTGCATCAGCATGTCGACGCCCTGGCCGATCAGCGTGGTCGCGGCTTCGCGTTCCTTGCCCGGATCGAACCACTTGTTGACCCACACCACCTTGACCGTGGCGTTCGGGTTGACGCTGCGCGCGCCCAGCGTGAACGAGTCGATATTGCGGATCACTTCGGGGATGGGCACCGAGGCCACCACGCCCATCTTGCCGGTCTTGCTCATCTTGCCGGCGACCACGCCCGCGAGGTAGGCGCCCTCATAGGTGCGCACGTCGTACTGGGCCAGGTTGTCGGCGGTCTTGAAGCCGGTGGCGTGCTCGAACTTCACGTCCGGGAATTCCTTCGCCACCTTGAGCATCGACTCCATGTAGCCGAAGGTGGTGCCGAAGATCAGCTTGTTGCCCTGGCTGGCCAGGTCGCGGAACACGCGCTCGGCGTCGGCGGCGGATTCGGGCACGTTCTCGACGAAGGTAGTCTTGACCTTGCTGCCGAACTTTTCTTCCACGGCCTTGCGGCCGTTGTCATGCGCGAAGGTCCAGCCGGCGTCGCCGACCGGGCCGATATAGACGAACGCAACCTTGAGCGGCTCGGCTGCCTGCCCGGCAGCGGGCGCGGAAGCGGCGCCGGCGGGCTCGGCGGGCTTTTCGGCCTCTTTCTTGCCGCAGCCGGCAAGGGCCAGCACGGCGGTGGCGGCCAGCGCCGCCAGGGTCTTCCTGCGCGTGACGATCATGATTTCTCCTTGTGTGAATTGTTGGGTAGCTCGGGGATTTCCGTCAGAAAAACGATCAGGCGCTGCCGGGCCGGAACGGCTTGCCCAGCGACGCCGGCATGTTCAGGCGTATCCATGCCGGATTGCGCGAAATCAGCGCCAGCACGACGATGGTGGCGGCGTAGGGCAGCATCGACAGGAACTGCGGGGGCGCTGCTACGCCGATCCCCTGCAGGTAGAACTGCAGGATGGTCACGGCGCCGAACAGCCACGCGCCCACCAGCACCCGGCCCGGGCGCCAGGTGGCAAAGGTGGTCAGCGCCAGCGCGATCCAGCCGCGGCCCGCCACCAGGTTCTCGACCCACATCGGGGTGTAGACCAGCGACAGGTAGGCGCCGGCCAGCCCGCAGCAGGCGCCGCCGAACAGCAGCGCGCCGAAGCGGATGGTGCGCACCGGATAGCCCAGCGCATGCGCGGACTCGGGCGATTCGCCGATCGCGCGCAGCGTCAGCCCGGCGCGCGTGCGGAACAGGAACCACATGATGGCGAAGCACAGCAGCAGGCTGAAATACACCATCCAGTGATGCTGGAAGAAGGCGGGACCGACGAAGGGCAGGTCGGCCAGGCCCGGCACGGCCTTGGCCTGCGCCGGCATGGCGTAGCCGACGAAGCGCTGGCCCATGAAGGCCGACAGCCCGGTGCCGAAGATCGACAGCGCCAGCCCGGTGGCGACCTGGTTGGTGGCCAGCACCAGCGCCAGCCACGAGAACAGCGTGGCCATCAGCATGCCGGCCAGCGCGCCGGCGGCAAAGCCGAGCATCGGCGACTGGGTCTGGTAGCCGACCATGAAGCCGGCCACCGCGGCAACCAGCATCATGCCTTCGGCGCCCAGGTTGAGCACGCCCGAGCGTTCGTTGATCAGCAGGCCCAGCGCCGCCAGCAGCAGCGGCGTGCCGGCGTTGATGGCGGTGGCGATGAGGGGAGCGAGTTGTTCCATGGTCTTGGTGTGCTCCGCTCAGGCCGTGGTGGCGCGCCAGCGCAGGCGATTGTCGATCAGCGTGTCGCATGCCAGCAGGAAGAACAGCAGCATGCCCTGGAATACCCAGCCGATGGCCGACGGCAGGCCCAGGCGCGACTGCGCCATCTCGCCGCCGATATAGAACAGCGACATCATGATGCCGCCGAAGACGGTGCCGACCGGGTGCAGCCGGCCGATAAAGGCGACGATGATGGCGGTGAAGCCGTAGCCCGGCGAGATCGACGGCAGCAGCTGCCCGATCGGCCCGACCACTTCGAACGCGCCCGCCAGGCCGGCGGTGGCGCCCGAGATCAGCAGCGCGCTCCACAGCGCGCTGCGCGCCGAGAAGCCGGCATAGCGCGCCGCGGCCGGTGCGGTGCCGCCGACCTGCAGCCGGTAGCCGGCGAAGCTGCGGAACACGAACACGGTCATCACCGCCACCAGCACCAGCATCACGACAAAGCCGGCATGCAGCCGCGAGCCCGACATCAGGTTCGGCAGCAGGTACTCGGACGAGAACACCTTCGACTGCGGGAAGTTCATGCCGTTGGGGTCCTTCAGCGGCCCGTTGACCACCCACAGCAGCAGCTGCTGCGCGATATAGGTCAGCATCAGCGATACCAGGATCTCGTTGGCGTTGAAGCGGTCCTTGAGCAGCGCGGTGAGCGAGGCCCACGCCATGCCGCCGGCGATGCCGGCGAGCGACGCCAGCACCAGCACCACGGTGCCGTTCATGGTCTGCCCCGGCACATCGAAAACCAGCACCGCCGCGCCGGCGCAGATGCCGCCGGCAATCAGCTGCCCGTCGGCACCGATATTCCACACATTGGCGCGGTAGCACACCGACAGGCCCAGTGCGCACAGCACCAGCGGCACGGTCTTGAGCAGCACCTCGCCGATGGCGCGCTTGTCGCGCAACGGATCGGCCAGGAACACCTTGAGCGCCGCCACCGGATCCTTGCCGAGCGCCAGGAACAGCAGCGCCCCGAACAGCAGCGTCAGCGCCAGCGCCAGCACCGGCGAGGCATAGGCCATTGCGCGCGAGGGCAGGCCGCGCGGCGCAAGCGTTAGCGGGGAGCGGGGCAGGAGCGTGCGCATATCAGCCATGGCTTGCCACCTCCGCGCCGGCATGGGCCGGGCCGCCTTGCCAGAGCCCGCTCATCCAGAGCCCGACCTGCTCGCGCGTGGCTGCCTCGGTTGCCACCGACGGCGACAGCCGGCCCTTGGCGATCACGTGCAGTCGGTCGCAGATCGCGAACAGCTCGTCGAGCTCTTCCGACACCACCAGGATGGCGCAGCCGGTGGCCTTCAGCGCCAGGATCTCGTTGTGGATCTGCGCCGCGGCGCCGACATCGACGCCCCACGTCGGTTGCGCCACGATCAGCACCTTCGGGCCGCTTTCGATCTCGCGGCCGACAATGAACTTCTGCAGGTTGCCGCCCGACAGGCTGCGCGCCAGCGCATGCGGACCGCTGGCCTTGACGCGGAAGCGGTTGATCACCGCGGACGCCAGCCCGCTGGCGGCGCCAGGCGAGATCATGCCTTGCCGGACATAGGGCGGGGTCTGGTGCGACAGCAGGATATTGGTGGCCAGGCTCATGCCCGGCACAGCGCCGCGCCCCAGGCGCTCTTCCGGCACAAAGGCCAGGCCCGCGCGGCGGCGCTGGCGCGCATCGAGGCGGCCGGCGGGCTTGCCATCGAGCTGCACCGCGGAGGCATCGGCGCGCGTGTCTTCGCCGGACAGCGCGGCCAGCAGCTCTTGCTGGCCGTTGCCCGAGACCCCGGCGATGCCGACGATCTCGCCCGCGTGGACATCGAGCGCAACCTGGCTCAGCTCGGTCGCGAACGCATGCGCGGGCGGCAGCGACAGGCCCTGCACACTCAGGCGCAGCGGCCCGCGCTGCGCGGCCACGCGCGCCTCGCGCGGCGGCTCGCCGCCGATCATCAGCCGCGACAGCGACGCCGCGGTTTCCTGGCGCGGATCGCACACGCCGGTGACCTTGCCCATGCGCATCACGGTGGCGTGATGGCAAAGCGCGCGGATCTCGTCGAGCTTGTGGCTGATGTAGAGGATGCTGGTGCCTTCGGCGGCCAGCTGGCGCAGCGTGACGAACAGCGTTTCCACCGCCTGGGGCGTCAGCACCGAGGTGGGCTCGTCCAGGATCAGCAGCTGCGGATTGGCCAGCAGCGCGCGCACGATCTCGACGCGCTGGCGCTCGCCCACCGACAGTGTATGCACATGGCGGTTGGGCTCCAGCGGCAGGCCGTAGCGCTCGGCGGTGGCGCGGATGCGCTCGGCCAGCTGCTTCATGTTGCCTTGCTGCGCGGCCGGCAGGCCCAGCGCGATGTTCTCCGCCACGGTCAGCGTGTCGAACAGCGAGAAATGCTGGAACACCATGGCGATGCCCAGGTTGCGGGCGTCGTGCGGGCTGCCGATGCTGACCGGCGCCCCGTTGAAGTGCATCTCGCCGGCATCCGGACGGACCGCGCCGAAAATGATCTTCATCAGGGTGGACTTGCCGGCGCCGTTTTCACCCAGCACGGCATGGATCTCGCCGGGTGCGACGCTGAGGCTGACGTCGTCGTTGGCGACGACGCCCGGGTAACGCTTGCTGATATGGGCCAGCGCCAGCCGGGGAGGGAGTTGTGGTGTCACTGAGGCGGCTCGGGTTGTTGTGGTGGCAGCAACGGGGATGCGTCAAAGCGCGGCAGTGCGTGGCGCAGCATCGCCGCGACGCATTGCAGCATTCATCATGGGTTCGTGATGCCGGATATTGGTGACGAATTATATAAGTGCGCGGGGTCCGAAAGGCCCGAATCGGGCCGGTGTCCAGTCCGTGCAACGGTTGGCGGGTGGTTGCAAGTCGCATGCCGGGCGCGGCACGAAAAAAAACCGCCGCCTCCTTGCCGGAGGCGGCGGTGATGGTTTTATGCCGGGGGGCTTTACCCCTGGCTACCAGCCACGCTCGTCGCAAACCGCCCGTCGCGGAAATCCGCCAGGGTCTGGTAGATCTGTTCCTGCGTGTTCATCACGAACGGACCGTACTGCGCGATCGGTTCGTTCAGCGGCCGGCCGGCGATCAGCAGGAAGCGCGCGTCCGCTTCGGCCCGGACGATGACGCCGTCAGCCTGGCCGCCGTTGTCCAGCACGCCCATGCGCTGCGCCTCGACCACGGCGCGGTCGTCGCCCGCGCCGACCGAGACTTCGCCCCGGTACACGTAGATAAAGGCGTTGTGCCCGGCCGGCAGCGCCTGCGCGAAGTCCTGGCCGGCCGGCAGCTCGACGTCCAGGTAGACCGGCTCGGTCACCGGGCGCGTGATCGCCCCGGCCACGCCATGGCTCGCGCCGGCCAGCACGCGCACCGTGGCGCCATGCTCCAGCGCCACCGTCGGGATCTCGGCGGCGGGCAGGTCGCGGTACCACGGCGCCGTCATCTTGTCGGCGGCCGGCAGGTTCAGCCACAGCTGGAAGCCTTCCATGCGGCCGTCTTCCTGCTCGGGCATTTCCGAGTGGACCACGCCGGCGCCCGCCACCATCCACTGCGCGCCGCCGTTCTGCAGCAGGCCCTCGTTGCCGGCGCTGTCGCGATGGCGCATGCGCCCGGCCAGCATGTAGGTGATGGTCTCGAAGCCGCGGTGCGGATGGTCGGGGAAGCCGCCGATGTAGTCGTCCTTGCTGTCGGTGCCGAAGGCATCGAGCATCAGGAACGGGTCCAGCCGGCGTTGCAGGTTTTGCGTCAGCACGCGCGTCAGCTTGACGCCGGCGCCGTCCGAAGTGGCAATGCCGCGCACCACGCGGTCGACGGTGCGCGAGCGCTGCACGGTTTCCGCGGCAGCGGCGGGGATGGTGGCGAGGGTACGGGTGTCCATGTCTTGCTCCTGTGAGGCGGTCTGGCGCGGTGCTGGCCGGCCGGTCCGTCGTGTCAGCTACCCCGTCAATTTAGTGGTTTGGCGGCGAAAGAGTAGAGGGCGCGCGGGCAACAGATTGTTCTGCTGGTGCGTCAAGTTCTGCAGCCTGCTGGAGTGATTTCGGAACGATGGGGGCGCGGCGTGTGCCGCGTCCGTGACCTCGCCCAGCAGCGGCAGGAAGGCCGGAGATCGGTGCCTGATCGCCACGGGAAAGGCCAAAGATGACAAGATCGATGAAGATCGCTATAATAGCGCTCTCTTTGTCATCCGTTGATGCGAGAAGCAAGGTGGGGAAATCCCCGCCAGCCCTTGCCAGTCAACGGCCGATGGACCGGCGGCGCGTCGGAAAACTTCAATACTTGCGCTGCCACTGGCCAACCGTTCGCGATGTGCTTGCACCGCCGGTTGCGCCGCTTCAGGGACCGCCGCCAACACGGCATCCCGTCAATCGAGATTCCCCGCCCACGGCGGACGAATCCACAGACCGTCCGCCGGCAATCGTGCCGGTCATGGCGGCAATGCAATCTGAACCGGGCCTGGTGGCGCCCCATCTCCGCACGCGCCAGCCCATATTGTTTTCCGTCGCCGGAAAGTGGCGCCCTGCGCGCTTTTTTGGCCCGGAGAAGGGGAGAGTATGTCAAAGCAACCGGCACGGGCGCTGGCCTGGGCAGGACTGACGCTTGCCACGCTGGCCGCACTGGTGGCGTGGGTCGGCGTCGACGTGATTCGCCAGTACCAGGAGCGCCTGCTCTACGACGTCGTCGACCACCTGCGGCTGGTGGTGCTGTCGATGGCGCTGGCGCTGGCCACCGGCATCCCGGCGGGCATCGCGCTGAGCCGCCCATGCATGCGGCGCTGGGCCGACCGGCTGATGCAGGTCTTCAATGTCGGCAATACCGTGCCGTCGCTGGCGGTGCTGGCCCTGGCGCTGGCCGTGCTCGGCATCGGCGAACGGCCCGCCATCCTGGCGCTGTGGCTGGCCTCGCTGCTGCCGATCGTGCGCAACACCTACGAGGGCCTGCGCAATGTCTCGCCGACGTTGCTGGAAGCCGCGCGCGGCATCGGCATGACGCCCGGCCAGCGCCTGGTGCGCGTGGAACTGCCGAATGCGCTGCCGGTGATGCTGGCAGGCATCCGCATCGCGCTGGTGATCAATGTCGGCACGGTGCCGCTGTCGTTTCTGATCGGCGCCAACAGCCTGGGCGAGCTGATCTTCCCGGGCATCTACCTGAACAACCAGCCGCTGCTGCTGCTCGGCGCCGCCGCCACGGCGCTGCTGGCGCTGTCGCTCGACGCGCTGTTTGCCGCCGCTGGCCAGCTGTACCTGCGCCGCCGCGGCCTGGCGCGCTGAACTGGGAGACCGAAATGGAAAAGCAGATGCAATACCTGCACCGCCGCGCCCGCCGCGCGGTGCTGTTGGTGGCGGCGGTCACTGCCTTCGCCGCCGGCCTGGCGCTGGCCACCGCGCCCGAGGCGCGGGCCGCGGGCGCGCCCATCCGCGTGGGCGGCAAGAACTTCACCGAACAACTGCTGCTGTCGTCGATGACCACCAGGTACCTGCGCGCCAAGGGCTTCGACGCCGAGCTGACCGCCGGCCTGGGCAGCACGCTGATGCGCCAGGCCATGGAGAACGACCAGCTGGACGTGGTGTGGGACTACACCGGCACCGCGCTGATCGTGTTCAACAAGGTCGAAGAGAAACTCGACGCCCGGGACAGCTACGCGCGCGTCAAGCAGATGGACGGCGCGCGCGGGCTGGTCTGGCTCGACGCCTCGGGCATCAACAACACCTATGCGCTGGCGATGCCGAAGGAACGCGCGGCCGCCAGCGGCGCGACCACGCTGTCGGCCTTTGCCGAGCAGATGCGCAAGGCCGGCCCCGACGCCAGCCATCCGTTCGCCGTCGACATGGAATTCGCTGCGCGTCCGGACGGGCTGGAGCCGCTCAAGGCGCAGTACCAGCTGCCGTTCTCGCGCCGCGACGTGATCCAGCTCGATCCGGGCCTGGTCTACACCGCGCTGAAGAACAACCAGGTGGAACTGGGGCTGGTGTACGCAACCGACGGCCGCGTCAAGGGCTTCGACCTGGTGCTGCTGGAGGACGACCAGCATTTCTTCCCGCCGTACAACGCGGCGCCGGTGGTGCGCAAGCCCGTGCTCGACCAGCATCCGGAACTGGCGGGCCTGCTCAATGCGCTCGCGGCGAAGCTCGACAACCAGAGCATGACCGAGATGAACTACAAGGTGGACATCGGCCAGCAGCCGGTGGACAAGGTGGCCGAGGATTTCCTGCGCGGCCACGGACTGATCTGAGGAGGGCCGCATGGACTTGTTTGCATACCTGCAGCACAGCTGGCCCACGCTGCTGAAGCTGACCGGCGAGCATCTCGCGCTGGTGGGTTCGGCGGTGGGGCTGGCGATCCTGATCGGGGTGCCGCTGGGCATCCTGATCACGCGCTTCCGCGCGCTGGCCACGCCGCTGCTGGCGCTGGCGACGATCGTGCTGACGCTGCCGTCGATCGCGCTGTTCGGGCTGATGATCCCGATCTTCGCGCGCTTCGGCCATGCGCTCGGCTACGTGCCGGCGGTGACGGCGGTGTTCCTGTACTCGCTGCTGCCGATCATGCGCAACACCTACACCGCGCTGGCCAATGTCGACCCCGGCATCCAGGAAGCGGGCCGCGGCATCGGCATGACCACCTGGCAACGGATGCGGCTGGTGGACCTGCCGCTGGCGGTGCCGGTGATCCTCGGCGGCGTGCGCACCGCCGTGGTGATGAATATCGGGGTTGCCACCATTGCCGCCATCATCGGCGCGGGTGGCCTGGGGGTGCTGATCCTGCAGGCGATCAGCCAGAGCAACATGAGCAAGCTGGCCGTCGGCGCGGTCTTGGTCAGCCTGCTCGCCATCGTGGCGGACGCCTTCCTGCAGTGGTTGCAGCGAGCGCTGACGCCGAAAGGAATCCGGCTATGATCGAACTCGACCAACTCACCAAGTCCTTCCCGCAGAAAGACGGCACCGAGATGCGCGCCGTCGATGCCGTGTCGCTGACGGTGCCGCGCGGCGAGATCTGCGTCTTCCTGGGCCCGTCGGGCTGCGGCAAGACCACCACGCTGAAGATGATCAACCGGCTGATCGAGCCGACCTCGGGCACGGTGCGCATCGAAGGCGAGGATACGCGCGGACTCGACGGTGTGACGCTGCGCCGCAAGATCGGCTACGTGATCCAGCAGATCGGCCTCTTTCCCAACATGACCATCGAAGAGAACATCATGGTAGTGCCCCGCCTGCTGGGCTGGGACAAAAAGCAGTGCCGCGAACGCGCGCGCGAGCTGATGGCGATGGTGCAGCTCGATCCCAACCGGCTGCTGTCGCGCTATCCGCGCGAGCTGTCCGGCGGCCAGCAGCAGCGCATCGGCGTGATCCGCGCGCTGGCCGCCGACGCGCCGCTGCTGCTGATGGACGAGCCCTTTGGCGCGGTCGACCCGATCAACCGCGAGAGCATCCAGAACGAATTCCTGCAGATGCAGCGCCAGCTCGGCAAGACCGTGATCATGGTCTCGCACGATATCGACGAGGCCATCAAGCTGGCCGACAAGGTGGCCGTGTTCCGCCGCGGCAAGCTGGTGCAGTTCGACCACCCCGACGCGCTGCTGGCGCACCCGGCCGACGAGTTCGTGCAGGCCTTCGTCGGCCACGACAACACGCTCAAGCGCCTGCTGCTGGTGCGCGCCGGCGATGCCGCCACCATGCCGCCGAGCTGCCACCCGGGCATGCCGCTGGCCGAGGCGCTGGCCGTGATGGACGACGCCGACGTGCGCCACCTGCCGGTGGTGGACGACGCGCAGGTGGCGCTGGGCTACGTCACGCGCCGCGACGCGCGCTCGGGCCAGGGCCAGTGCGGCAACGTGATGCGCCCGTTCGCCGCCACCGCGGCGTTCGACGAGCACCTGCGCATCGTGCTGTCGCGCATGTACCAGCACAACACCAGCTGGCTGCCGGTGATGGGCGCCGACGGCGCCTACCTGGGCGAGGTCACGCAGGAATCGATCGCCGGCTACCTGAGCTCGGGCCGCTCGCGCGGCCAGGCCGGCATGCCGGCGGCACCCGCCGCGCCGCTGCGCGCGGCCGCCTGACCGGGCAACCGGACGCCGCACGCCACGACGCGGCCGGCGCGCTATGCTAGAGGCATGCTCCGCTGCTGCCGCTCGCCCCTGTGCCTGGTCATCGAAACCCGCTGGCTGATCCCGCGCGGGTTTGACGGCTTCACGCCCGGCCCGCTGATCCTGCTGCGCCCCGGCGCCAGCCAGGCGCTGATCGAGCATGAGAAGGTCCACGTGCGCCAGTTCTGGCGCAGCTGGGGCCTGATGGGCGTGCTCTACCTGGCCAGCCGGCGCTGGCGCCTGCGCTATGAGGTCGAGGCCTACCGCGAGCAGTTGCGGCACAGCCCTCCGGGCGCGGCCCGCGGGCTGGCGCGCGTGCTGGCGACGAAATACCGGCTGCGGATTTCCGAGGCCGAGGCCTACCGGCTGCTGAAGCCAGGCCTGCACGACGACGCCGGATAAAAAACGGCCCGCACCAGTCGCTGGTGCGGGCCGTTTCCTGATCTGGCGGAAGCGGTGGGGGTCCAACACTTCCCGCCAGCCCTTATCTGGTTTGGGTCTCGCATCGTCAGCCTACCCCAACCCCAGTTTTCACCCCAGTTGTGCCTGGGCCATGCCGGAAATCCGCTGCGAACCAGCTGCTGCCGCCGCGCGGCCAGCCTTTTCTGCCAGCCACGTGTCGATATCCTCTTCAAGCCATGCGACACGTCCCGCAGTCAACTCAAAAGGCTTTGGGAAGTGTCCCTTGGCGATCATCGCGTAGATCGTGGACTGGCTCAGGCTGACCTTTTGAATCACGTCTTTGATGCGAATTGCTTTCATTTCGCCTCTCCGATGTCTTGGGTGAAGCCCGGGGCCGCTTCCGGCCCGGCGCCGCTCCACGAACGCGACGGCCCGAAGGCGCCCGCCTCATGCTGCGGCAGCACCAGCAATTGCAGCAGCATGGCAAGTCTCTCCCGCCATGGCTTCAGGAAGTGCTTGCGCTGGTGGGCATCGGTCGCCAGCGGCTCAGTCGTGTCGAGGGCCCCGCCAATAATTAGCTGCGCTGGCGCTAGGCCGTCGAGTTCGTCGCGGGCCGTCACCCACCAGGCGTAGCGCTGCGCGGACTGCGCTTCCGTGGCGGTTTCCAGCAGGATCGCCTCGGCGATGGTCAGCAGGTTTTCGCGGGTCGATTTCGGGAAATCCGCCAGCGTCTTTCCAGCCGCGTCGGCCTCGGGGTACAGGCCGGTGCAGATAATTTGAGCCACACGCTGGACATAGGGCACAGGTTTGTGGGAGGTCGTGATGTCGGTCATGCTGCTTCTGCGAGTTGAACGATCTGGCCGGCCGCTACCGGGCCTTGGGCGGTTGCGCGGCGCTCTGCCTGCAACGTCGCCGCCAGCAGCTGGCGGCGGGTGCAAGCGCGCTGCATGTCGTCGGTCAGGTTCAGGCCCTGCCCGATCGCGCGGAACTCGTCGCCGGTGACGCCCAGCGCACCACGGTTCGCAAACCGTTTGCCCACGGCGGCCACCGCGATCACGGCAGCGTCCATGGCGTCGCGCAGGGCCTGGCTGTCGGCGTAGTAGAGGGTTGCCACCGCCTGCCCGACATTGATGCGAAAGGCGAGGGTGTGCCACGCGGCTTCGGTGGCGGTCCCATCCAGGATCTTGCTCAGTTCCACATGAGGAATGAGTTGCAAGTCCACCTCGGCGTTGCGGCTGAAGCGGAACATCACAGGTAGGCCACAGGGGCGCGCGGGGCGCGGCCGGCGGGACTTGCGGTGTTTGCTGGCTGGCATGGTTTCTCCAGTGCTGGATCAGTCGTCGAAGTCGCCGGCGGCGCGGCGCTTCAGATCAGGAATGCTCCCGACGGGGCGGCGTGTCGCGCGCTGCCGTTCGCAGCTGGCCATGGCTCGAGCCGCCGCGGCCAGGGTGGTGCGCAGCAGGTCGGACATGGCGTCGAACGGGGTAGCGATCCGCATGGCGCGATGGGCCCGGCGCAGGTCGGCATCGTTGATGGCGGGCTTAACCATGGCGGGCTCCGCGGCGAACGAAGCCATCCCACACGCCGCGGCCGTAGCACACGGTGAATAACAGGCTCACCCAGAACATGCCGGGCTCGCCTGTCGCGGCCGTCAGGTACAACCAGGCCGGCTGGCCCAGCAGCCCCACCAGGGAGCCCCAGCGGGCGCGCTTGGCGCCCGCGTTGAGCAGGTAGATCGACCCGATGGCTGTAGCGATCATCCAGAGATTGAGAAGCGCCAGCATCAGGCGATCCTCCCGATGGCGCGCGCGCAGCAGAAGCGGGGCGGCTCGGTCAGGCGGTCCAGCGCGTCGAGCTGCGCATCGAGGCGGCTGCGCGCGATCGCGGCGAACTGCATGCGCACGCCGCTGTGCGAGACGACATAGACGAGAAAGGCATTCATGCTCAAGCTCCTTTATTGCCCGAGCGATCCTCGAAGACCCAGCACTTGACCGTGGTCGGCCGCTTTGGCGCGGCGGGATACTCGGCGTTGTGACGCGCGTTAATCGCGCTGTTGACGACCCTCAGCTCCATGAACTTCCGGTGCCGCGAAGTGCGCAGCACCCGCTTCAGATCAGTGAGCGGAGGCATGTTGAGGCGACGGTCGTTCGCCACCTGTTCGAAGTGCCGCAGGCTGATGGCGATGGTTCCGCCATCCCCCCGGGCGTGATTGAGAACGGCGTGGTCTTCCTCCGCCGATTCGATGTGGTCGTACAGTTCCCAGAATTCCTGCACCAGCGGGTGGTCGGCGCCGATAGCCTGCTGACGCTCCACCGCCATGGTCGCCAGTTGCTTGATCGCCGCATCGCGGTATTCCTTGGGCAGTGGCACCACGTGTCCGAGGCAGTCGACCAGCGCCATCACCTGAGCGTGGTTTTTGACCAGGCGCTGGTGCTTGACGTCGGGGTTCTTGACCAGGTGGTCCTGGTAGACCGGCATGCGCTCGACGAAGGAGGCGAGGATCTCGCGCTCCTTGAGGATCGCGGTGAGCAGGAAGCCGGAGACGTCTTCCACCGGCATCTGCTCCAGCGCCCGCGCCGCGGCAAAGGTGTCCGGGTTCTGGCCGGCCCGGTCGAAGTACAGGTGAACGATCCGCTGCAGCACGGCCTCGCTGGCGTTGACCTCGGCGTTCTGGCTGATGACTACCGCGCCGCGGAAGGGCGGCTCGTAGGTCTCGTTGCCGGCGTTCTTGACGCCACGGGCCCGCGTGCTGCGGCCGTTGTAGGCGGTTTTCAGCTCGTTCCAGTCGAATCCCTTGACCTTGGCGCCATCCTCGCCACGGTCTCCTTCGATCAGCACCACCGGCAGGTTGGACACCTGAGCAAAGTTGCGCGCGCGCGCCGCCAGCGAGGACTTGGACGGGTCGAAGCCCTCGTAGTCGCGGCGGCCGCACAGCTTCCACAGGAACTCGATCAGCGTGGATTTGCCGGCGCCGGGCTCGCCCACCACCTCGAGGAACGGGAAGCTCTTTTGCTTGACCCCTTCGCCCTCGCGGATCTGCTCGGCGAACAGGCTGCCCAGCCAGAAGGCCAGCGCCACGATCGCCTTGGCGCCGAAGGCACGCCAGATCAGCTCCAGCCAGTCATGACGGAATCCCTTCAGGTCCGTGTTCAGCGAGAGCCCGGCGGAGCCGCCGATAGTCTTGATCGACAAGCGCCCCACGTCGAAAAAATCCTCGTCGTTGAGTGTGTACAGCTTGCCGTCCTTGACTGCGACATCCGCGTACACATAGCAGCCGTGCTCTTTGCTGTACCCCACGAAGTCGATCGTCTGCACGCTCTTGATGCGGTGCATCTGCTCCTTGAGGTAGGCGTCCAGCTGCCCGCCGGTGCCGGTGTAGAAGGCGCCCGGCGCCACGGCGAGCAGCCGCTTCTTGAACTCGGGCGCCGAGGCGATCTGCGAGCTGGTGAAGGTGTTCTTGACCGGCTCCGATTCGTGGGGGAAGGCGACGCGGAAGTAGTACCAGGCCTCGTCGGTGGCGGCGTTGGCCTGGTAGTACAGAACGGTGGGCAGACAGGTGGCGATGTTGGTCACCACGCCGGCCTTGAGCATGGCCTCGTCGCGGATCTCCGGCTCGTCCATGTCGCTGTGTGCGCTGCGCACGGCATCCATCTCGCGGTTGAGCGCTTCCAGATCCACCTTGAACCAGTACAGCTTGCTGTCGAAGTCGAAGGGAAACTGGCTCATGCCGGTGCGGCCATAGATGAGCCGTGCCTTCTCCGCCGCGCTCGGCGCGGCCACCAGCGCGCCCAGGTAGCGGTACTCATCCAGATCCTGTGCGGACAGCTTGCCGAGCTGGTGCAGGTCGTTCCAATCGCGCTTCTTGGCGCCGATCTGCTTGGGCAGGGCGATCGAGGCTTCCCAGCCGGCCTCGCGGCTGCGCTTGAGCCACTGCTTGCCGTAGCGGGTGCCAGCGGGGTCGGCATCGAGAGCCCAGACCAGCTTCGGACGGGCCCGGCCAGCTGCGGCGCATTGCTCGGCCAACGCGGCCAGCGCCGTGCCCGGGTAGTTGACACAGGACAGGGCCGCCACTGCCGGCACGTCGTGGTGCCAGAGGGCGATCGCGTCGAACACGCCTTCCACGATCCACAGCTCGTCGGCGCTGGATGTCTGCAGCACCGGCGGCTGCCACCACATGCCGCTGTAGCTGCCCTGGAACGTGGCCTTGCGCGAGCCGAAGCGGTGCGCCTGGTCGATGATGCGTTCCCAGTAGACGCCGGCGCCCAGCGAGAAGCGCACGGTGGCGCTGCCGATCCGCAGCTCGTGGCTGTAGTAGCTCTCTTGGGCGTACCAGTCGCGTACCTTGGCGAGGTCGAAGCCGCGGCTGTCGCGCATATAGGCGTCGGCGGCGGCCTTGGGGTTCTCGGGCGTGGACTGAAAGCGGTCGCTCCAGCTCTCGAACAGGTCCGGGTAGAGATCCTTGATGTGCAGCTCGGCGCCGCAATGGTTCAGGCGGTTGCAGCGCACGACCCACGGTGCATTGCCGAACGCCCACAGCGTCTTCTTGCCGCAGGCCGGGCATTTGCCGTCCTCCAGCTTCTCGCCGCCGCGCTTCGACTTGAAGGCATAGTCGCGCAGCAGGCGACCGGTGACTTCGCTGTGCAGGGATGGGTTCATGAATCTTCAGGCAAAAAGAGTCCCTCACGCCCCGGACAGGGGCATGAAGCCAGAAATCAGCAGGGAGAGGGGCTAGGCCGGGGTCAGGTCGGCAGCAGGTCCATCTGCCGCTCGTCCATCAGCCCCGGACGTACCTTGCCGACGGGCAGGTACGCCTTGGGGTTGGGGCGCATGCTGGGCGCGATGGTAGAGATCACCGAGGTGATGGCCTTGCAGGTGTAGGCGCACTCGATGTTGGGGCATTGCCAGTAACTCTCTTTCGAGAGCAGCGATATCACGCGGCTGGTGCGGATCTTCATGCGCGATTCGCAATGTGGGCAGGTCAGTTTCACAGCGTTTTCCCCGGAGGTACTACCAATTTGAAAGCACGTCGTTTGCCCGTCATACGCTCGGCGGCGTGCCGGATGGATGTCTTCGCAAGCCATTCGGCAGCTTGCTGCAGGGACGCCAGCCCTTGCTGCTGACGCAGGCGCTCCAACGCGGCCAGTTCCTGGTCGGTGAAGTGCAGGTCGATTTCCGGCATCTTTTGAGCGGCTCTTCGTCGTCTTGGGTCAGGCGCGGCGGGGCTCTACATTGGCCTCGACGGGCAGTAGAAGCCGCGCTTGGTTAAGCAACGTTTCACGGACCAGCGTCGCGGGTTGCTCGCCGACATAGTTGGCCAGCGCGGTGACCAAGGCGAACTCGTAATCATCGAGGCGGAGGGTGATGCGGTTGTCGCGCACTCGTTTCGGATCGGGATACATGCTGTCCTCGACAGAAAGGGGAATGGTCACGACGCGCTGGGAGCGCGGCCGTCTTCGGCGTCCATGCCTGCCACGATGAAGAGACGGGCCAGGCTCGATGCGGAGCGGTTTTCCAGCTTTGCCCGCTTCGCGAGGCGTTCCAATTCGTCGGGCATCAGGCTGACAGTGACCCGATTCTTTGAATCAACGCCCCGCGGGGCACGGGAGACAGGGACTTTGGCGCGGTGCATGGCGGATATACTTGTGCGGGATAGTGATGCACTACACGCCGATTATGGTACAGAAAACTGATATGGTCAACGGCGATGGTACAGAAATTAGAGTCGGCATCGGCGCTCGACTAAAAGAGGAACGTGAGCGTCTTGGCTACTCTCAACCTGCCTTTGCCGCTCTGGGCGGCGCTTCGAAGGGTTCCCAGTTGGCTTGGGAGAAGGGCTCGGCTATGCCTAATGCGGAATTCCTGCACATCGCAGCGTCAGTTGGCGTGGACGTTCTTTACGTTGTGACCGGCCGCCGCAACATGTCCAGCCTGGCAGCAGAGGAAGAGGCTGTAATTGCTGGGTATCGAATGCTCGACGCCCGAGGCCGAACTGGCGTACTAGCGCTGATCAGCGGCATGCAACCGCCAGTTGCTACGCCGGGCCGCACTGGCATGGTGTTCCATGGCCAAGTTGGCGAAGTGAAGAACATCGAGGGCGACTACCAGCAGAACGAGCCGGTGACTATCAATGTCGGCGGAAAGAAGAAGCGCACAAAGTAGCAAGTGCTGCCGCACCCCCTACTTTGGTGGCACACATGCTGCGTGCAACATGCCGTCAAATAGCGGTTCTCGCTTCAACCACCAGGGCGGTGGCGTGGCGACACGCCTCACTGGCACCTGCGCGACCGTCTCAAAAGAGCATGGAATCGCGCTTCAAATTTCTCGGGAACGTAGGCCAGGTCATCGGCGGCAGTGCAACGTTTGCCGCACCAACGTTTAATCAAACCAACCATGTGACACTGAGCGCGGAGGCGCCAGACGACCGACCGTTGCTGCTACGCCAACGTTTCAATATCGGACGACGCGTCGAGCGCATTGCCGCTGCAGAAGGCGTTGAAACCGCGGCGATTTATCGTGTTTTGCTGGAGGACTATGGCGGCCAAATTCCCAGCGACATCTCACGCGCCCACTATCGCAGCATCGTGCGCGATCTCGATGAATGGCTAGACCATCTCAACGGCCCGAACATCAGGCCTGCATCGCGGTCCGGTCAACGGCAATTGCCAGATTGCCGGCAAAGCAGTGGCACGGCGTGTCACATGCTGCTATTTGCCCAATTCGCCATCATCCTGACCCTCTTCGCGAGCGTGCTGCTGGCAGCCTGGCTGCTGCAACCGAATCCTCCAGCCGTTTGCCGGTGGAGCGGCAAGGAATTCTCGGTGGGCTCCCTCGCAACCATGGCCACGTCGGATGTGTATGAGTGCATGACAGAAAGCGCCGGAGACCCATACTGGGCCCCTGCGCGCAATCTCGGCGGTGCGGGAATACCGCGGGGATGACCTGCCGCTGGGTTGCTCAGTGGCTCTTGATAACCGGTCTCGGCCGCCGGCATCTCCTGTTGTCGGCGGCCTGGCGCCGGAGACGCCTCTCGACCCTTCTGCGCCGTTCAAGTCTTCCACAACCCGATGACTGCTATCCGAGTCCAACGGTCATCCGCCTCCACTGTCGCTCCGGCAGTTGATGGCCTTTGCGCAGCTATAGTATTCGCCCCGGCAAGCAGACCCCCCAAAAGTGGGGGAATCAACTGTCAGCGGTGACAACGCCGATTTCATTCCGTTAAAATTTGCCCTGCGCCAGAGTTAATTGACCCCTGACGCATTCCCGACAAGCCACCAGCGTAATGGTGGCTTTTTTTTGCTGTGGTGGCGCCCCCATCATCCGCCTCGCAAACGGTCCTACGACTAGGGGAATTTCGCCCGAGCTGTGGAGAAAAGTACCCGGCGGGCCTGTCCACTCCCCGAATCTACCTGGCGTCGCTCATTTCCATCGATTCAACCCTGGCCAGAATACGGAGCAAGCGCATCAACGGACAGACCTGCAGATCGGCGACGACGGCACCCAGACTGTTGGCGCCATAGTCACGCACGTACTTGTGATTGATCTCGGCGATCTCATGCAAGTGGCCAGCCACTGCGCTGCCGCTCAGCACCGCCCGCTCCCGAGTGGGGTCGAGGCAGTCGAGTGCTCGGGCGCGGATATGGGCGAGCGCGGCGCGTTTCGTGTATTTTGGCATCCTTGGCCCTCGCTTGGAGGTTGCACGAGAAAATAAGTGCGTTGCGGGAGGAATTGCACAAGGTGCAGACGGAGCGCGACTTCTTTCGTGATCTGCACGCGCTTTCACTTAAGGAACGACGTCAAGCAGAAGAGAAGCATGCAGAGGAGATTCAGCGCCTCCAGTCCACGGGTGAAACGCTGGAATTGCGGCATCGCTCCTATAAGCTACTGGTTGAGTACTATACACAAGCTGCCTTGCCGTTTAATGCTGCCACTTTCTTGGAGCAACGGCGCCGACTGTTGCAACATCTCATAATCCAGAAGCAGAAGGGTGTCTCCATCGCGCGGGTTAGTGTCGATGAAATCGCGTTCCTGTTTCGTTAAATCACCGGCTGGATGTTCCCTCGTGACGACACATTTACAAAATGTGCTGTCTCCTTTCACAATCTTCGGCGACATATCCGACTGCAGCCATGGCACAGCCATGATAGTAACCTCCGAGCCCACCCGTCCCGCTGACGATTTTCAGATACGCCGGGCGCAAGCCCTTTGCGATCAGTCTCCCGAGTTGCAGGCCGACCTCGAAGTGTTTCTGGGCACGGCACCGAGCCAAGCCCAGATGGCCGTTTACCTGAAGCAGCTCAAGGCCAGGCTAGCTGCGGCCATTGTCGGGAATTTTAATTCGCCGCGCGCATAGCGAATCATCGTGCCCGGAGCAACAGTCGGCTGCGTTTCGTGCGGACTATGATGACGTTTCCCCCGCGGCAGTCCCGATAGAATCTAAACCCGGGTATCTTGTCATAACCCCTAGTCCCCCATCGGCGGGGGCGAAGGTTACGTAATTGCAACGGTCCACGGTATCAGCCGTATGGCGGAATTGGAGAGGAGGCCTTGTTCCCATAGGGCAAAATGGATTGCCCCAAAAGCGGGGGCGGTGTGCCGAGGTCGTCGCGTGAATTGGTTTTGTTGTCTCCCAAACAGTTCTACCTCGTCAGAGCACGTTTCTTAAATGAAACTTAGGCCAATGCTGCTGCGACCGCGGGACATGACCATCACACAGGATTGGCCATTTTTACCCTGCTGTACCTGATGCTGACCCCTGAACTCTGGAGCCCATGGCAGGCGAGGGCAGAATCATTTTGGGGTGGATAGCCTCCGGGGTCGTGCGCATGTTGGCAGCGTTCCCACTGTGTGTACTGGCCGTCCAGGGTGGGGTAATGAGGCATGCATTCCACAATGCACGCTCTTGCAGTGGCGCATTCTGAATTGCTGCTGGCAATAGGTGGCAACTCCAAGGCCCGCGCTCTGGCGGGTCGGGTAATCGACCGGGGGGGCAGACTGTGAGTACAACCGAAGCCGTACCTTGCTTACTATGCGATGTGCTGGCGCGACGCTGGCTCGACCGACAAGATCGCCTGCGTGGTAGCCGCATCTACCGCTGCGCTGCCTGTGGTGGGCGATTCGCAGTCGCCGGCGATGCTCTGGGCGCTATCGAACAGGGGAGTTGGGATGTTGCTGAGTTGAAGGTTGCGGTTAGGCAGAGCATTGCATCGGGCGTCTTTCCGCGCATCGAGGACGAAGACGGACGGCCGAGCGTGATCGCGATCGGCCGTCAGGCATCCTGAGTTCGTTGCATGACGCTCTACCCAGTTGTCCACCGACGTGATAATGCTCTCTTGAGGGTGACGGCGCTGGTGGCCTCACCCTAGCGATTGCTTGGCGACATTGGTGCAGGCTCGGCTTTCATCTGGTTCGCGGGATATAGCGGTATGACGCGGCGAGCAACCTCCGGCTCCCGGCAAATCGGCCAGTTGTCCCACTGCGGCCGCGGAATAGCGCTCCCTTACGGCTCCCCATGGAAAAAGCGAATTGTCGTCGAGGCACTGCGCAGGCGCACGTGGCCGTCAAGTGCTGCTGGCACTTGCTGAGCCTGGATCGCTTGCCGACCGATCAGCAATTCGGGCGCGTGCCGGCGGCCTCGACCGGCTGCAACGGCCAATGATGGGATATTCATCGCTGGCTCATCGAGAGTCTGTTAGCTTGGTGGGAGCCGACGTTCGAACGACCGAGGGATCGCGGGGGCAACGACGCTTCATGGCCAACAACGGTCCTACGTCGTCGCTTCCAGATAAGGCGTTGCAATGATGCCTCGCACGCCCGTGAAGCACCTCAGCCTGGTGTTATTCGGCTCACCTCGACAACGAGGCGGCGTTCCCTCTATCCCTGATCTGCCTCGGCGAGCGACGACGGCTTGATTTCCAATTCCAACGCAGACGTGTATCCCCGGTCTGTGAGCTGATGCGTGACCTTGGTGATGACCCATCTGGTGTTATCAATCTGCGGCTTCCAACCGCGCACGGCAGCGGGCAGCTCGGGAAACAGATCCGGCCGCCCGCGTGCGAGTGTGATCGTGAAGGTCGCCATGCCCCGCTGAATCCGCTGCCATTCCGCGCGCGCCGCCCGTTCTGCATTGGTTTTCGACGCGTAGGTATGCCGCAGCACCTTCACGTTGTCAGGGTTGGGCGCCGTGGCAACTGACTGGTTCCTTTTCCCTTTGGCCGGCTTTTCATTGACCGCTGCGGCATTCGACGCGTCGATGACCACCTCGCCCTTCTTCGCGCCGCGCGTGTCCTGGTAGAACGCCTTGACGCCGTTGTAGTTCTCGCGGTCGGCAATACCAAACGAATGGGTGTCCCCCGACGATCGCGTGATGGTCACCAGCGGCAGGGCAATACCCGACGCGCTCAATGCCTCGCCGGCCTTCATGAAGAGCAGCTTTCCCTGCTTCACCGTCGCGATCGCGTCGTAGTCCTTCGCCAGCCGGGACAGCAGGTTGGCATCCGACTCGCCAGTCTGATCCAGGTGTTCGATGACCTGGTCGGCCAGCTGCTGCGCAACCACTGCCGCGAGCTGGTTGCGGCTGGCGATGGCGCGCACCACGGCACTGATGGTCTTGTTGCGGAAGCTGCGCTCCTTGCGCGTCGTCAGGTCGCTGCCCAGGTCGGCGCTGCGTGCGCGAATGGTGAGCCGGTCGGGCGGGCCGCTGTGCTCGATCTCGTCCACCTTGAAGATGCCCTTTTCCACTACGCCCGCGTCGCTCCAGCCGAGCGCCAGCGACAGCCTCACACCCTTCTCTGGCAGGTCCAGCATGCCGTCGTGGTCGTCCAGCTCGATGTCGAGCTGGTCAGCCTCGAAGCCGCGGTTGTCCGTCAGGGTGAGGGACATCAGGCGCCCCTGGAAACGGGAGGTGATGTTCGTCCCGTTGTGGATCAGCTGGTAGACAGGACGCGGCTCCCGACCGCTGGCGGTGCGCGGCTCGGCTCGGACGGCTGAGAAAGTCATTTCGCGTCGTCCGCCAGGCCGCTGCCGATCAGCGCTTCGGCCTCGTCGTCCACCCGGGCCAGCTTAAGAGTAAACTCGATGCGTCGGGCCTTGCCGTCCTGGAAGAAGTAGGTACGGGTGACCTGCATGGTCTCCACCACGAAAAGGCCGTAGTACCGCCCGGTGCCCTCGATGAGCACGTGGGCCTCGCCGCTGTCGCCGAGCTTGCGCAGGTCCTCGATCGAGTCGTCGCCGCCGGTCACCTCCGGCGCCAGCACGCCGGCTAGGGTGATCGTCTCGTCGTCCGGACCGAGGAACTGGCGGGCCGGCCGGCGGCCGGTGCGGCTGTTTGCCGGATGCCGCCAGCCGATCTGCTGCTGGAAGTCCTGGTAGGGCGCCGTGTCCAGGCTGAACACGAATTGCCCGAGGGCCATCATCATGGTGTCAATCCCTGTCGGTAAGTCGGGAGCGGTCCCGGGCGGCGCGCTGGGTCTCGGCTTGCCGCAGCTTCTCATCCACCAGGCGCGCAATCTCCCGTTCGTCCATGCCTGGCGCCGCGTAGACGTTGATGGTGATGGGCGCGGCCTGCTGCACTGGGGCAGGCGCCGCGGCGCTTGCAGTTGCCGACACGGGCGGCCGCGTATCGAACTTCACGGCGGCCACCGCGGGTGTGGTGCCCACAGCCACGCCAGCGCCGACGCTGGCCAGTGCCTGCGTGATCCGTGCCATGGCGCCCATGGGCCCGCCCTGGCCTTGGTTGATCCCGCGCTCGAGCCCTGCCATGGTGAAGCCGCCCAGCTCAGCGAAGACGCGGCTGGGGGAGTGGATACCCAGCTTCTCCTTGAACCAGGTCACCGCCGCGCCGGCTGCACCGGATACGGCGTCGCGCACCCGGGCGAGCCCGCTGGTGATGCCATTGGCAAAGCCAGCCATGACTTGCGCGCCGGCGTCATAGAAGGCCGTCGCCAGACGCAGCGGCATGCCGAGCACCGTGCCGATGGCCTGGCCGATCCTTTGTCCCATGGACTGTGCGGCGCCGCCAATGTCTTGCACCGGCGCGATGAGGCGCGTCAGCCAGCCCCACAGGTTGGAGAGCAGCGGCCCTACGACCTGCCGCACCAAGCCGAACGCAGCGCTGACGCCCGGAATGGCCATGACCACGCTTCCAATCGCGGTCACCAGACGCCACGCCGCCGCCACCGAGCGCATGAACGCGTCAGCGAAGCCGGCGGCCGTCGGGCCCAAGGCGCTGGCGATGCCGCTGCCCAGGCCGGTGAAGAAGGCGCGAATGGGTGCCCAATACCTGTAGACCAGCGCTGCGCCGGCGGCCAATGCCGCCACAGCCGCGAGGATGGGCCATGCGAACGGCAGCAACACCAGGCCACGCAGGACATTGAAGAGCGCCCCGGCTCGGCTCGTTGCGCCGGTCAGAAGGGCGCCGAAGCGACCGGCTGCACTGGTGGCGATGCTGAACACCGGCGCCAGTCGGCTGCCCGCAATGCCAAGCACTTGTGCGCCACGGGCCAGCAGGGTGGAGGCGGCCGAGGCGCGCGAAAGCGATGGCACCAGCGTGGAGAGCCGAATACCCAGCATCTGCAACCCATAGCGCGTCATCACAAGCGGCCCCAGTGCTGCAGCCATCGCAAGCGTCAGTGCACCCATGGCGGACAGCAGCACGCCTGCCGCCGCGGCGCCCTTCATCAGCCACCCGACCAGCGCCGGATTTGCCTGGGCGAACGCGTTGAAGCGGCTGACCAGCTCTCCCACGGTATCCATCAGCCCGACAATGGTCGAGCGCATCACCTCTCCGGCAGCGCTGCTGCCGTTGAACAACTGGTTCTGCAGCCGCTGCCAGCGGGCTGAGATGGTCTCCTGGCGCGCGGCGAACTCGCGCGACATCGACCCTTCGGCGCCGCGGCCGTTGGCCAGCTCCAGCTGGCGGCGAAACTCGTCCGGCTTGTCGACCAGCTTGGCCAGCGTATCGGAATGCTCCATGCCGACCAGCTCAACCATCACGCCGATGCGCTTGTCCTTGGGCAGCTTCTGCACCGCCTGGATCACCTCGAAGAGGGTGCCGGTGGCATCGGTGGCCATGCCCTGCTGGATGGCGGCGCTGGACAGCCCGATTTCCTTCATCGCCGCCTGGAACTTCTTGGTGCCCTTCTCGGCCGCGGCGAACTTCTGGACGATGGCGTTGACGGCGGTGGCGGCGGTCTCCGGGCGTTCGCCCAGCGTGAGCAGCGTCGAGGCCAGCGCGGCGGCGTCCGACGAGGACATCCGAACCGTCGAGACCACACCGGAGATCCGGTTCAGCACGTCGATGATGTCCCCGCCCTTGCTGATGGCGTTGTCGTCCAGGTAGTTGATCGAATCGGCGAGCGCCTGGATCTGGTTGATCGGGATGCGGAAGTTCTTCGCCACCTTTCCCATGCTTTCGGCAATCTCGTCCGGCACCGCGTCGAAGGCGGTGGCCATCATGGCGACGGTGCGGGTGTAGGCGACCAGCTCCTCGCGAGGCACTTCCATGCGCGCGCCGGCGGTCACCATCTCGGCGATGGCCGTGGTAGGAATCGGCAGCTCCTCGCCGAGCCGCTTGATCTGCCTGGCCATGTCGTAATAGACGGCCGTCAGCTTGCCACCTTCGTCTCGCGCGCCCTGGACCTGCCGGGCAATGCCGAGCATGGCGTCCTCGAAGGACACATAGTCCTTCACCGCCTTGGCAATTGGTGTCAGGGCCACGCCGCCTGCCGCGGACGCTGAAACGCCGGCACCCAGCATGGCATTGCGGGTAGCCATTCCCTTCGTATATCCAGCCTGGGCGGCGGCTAGGCGGCGCTGGTGCTCCCCGGCTGCCTTCAGCCGCGCTTCCTGCTGCGTCAGCGCCTCGGTGGCCAGGGCGATCTGGCTGCGCAGGTCGCCCTGGGCCTGCCGCAGCGAGGTGGTGCTGATGCCGGCGGCCTGCAGCCGGCCGCGCACCCCTTCCAGGCTCTGCTGCAGGTCGGCGCCACGCTGCTTCAGCATCTGGGCCTCGCGGACTGCCGCGTTGAAGTTGCGCGTCATGGCGGCCGAGGGTCGCTCCGCGCCGTCCATTTCCTGTGCCAGCGCTTTGACGCGGGCCTGCGCGGCACGCAGCTGGTTGCCCGCGATCGCAGCGTCCTTGGACAGCTTGCGGAAGCTGTCAATGTTGGCCTGAGTCCGGTTCAGCTCCTTCAGCTGGTCGCGCGCAGCGCGTACCGTGCGGGCCAGCTCGGTGCTGCTGCCCATGGCATTGCGGAAAGGTCGGGTGAGGCGGTCCACCGCCTGCAGGACGACCTCCAGTCTCAGGTTACGTGGCACGCTCATTCGTCGGATCCGCTTCGTTGCCTGGCGCGCTCGCGCCACTCCATCAGTTCGGCCACCCCCATCTCAAACAGACGGTCAGGCGGCCAATGAAAAATCACTGCAACGTCGGCGATGGCGTCTTCGACTCGGGCGGGTAGGCCTCGGCCTTCGCCGCCTTCGGCAGCAAAAAACCGCTCACCGCCGTGGCCAGCTGCGTCATGTCCGCCGGATCCAGCTGGCTCACGTCATGGGCGGTCAGGGTCGGCGTGGTAATGCGGGGCAGCACCGTATGCAGCGCGGTGACTTCCATGCGCATGAGGTCGACCAGGCTGCAGCCGCGCAGCTCGCCGGCGGCAGGCTTGCGCACGGTAATGGCGGTGATGACTTCCTTGCCGCGGGTGATCGGGGTATCCAGGGTGATGGTTTCGGACTTCACTTCGTTCATGATGGCTCTCGGAAAAGGTGGGGGAGCTGGCCCAAGGCGGGCCAGCGGACTGTCAGCGGTCTGGGGTTACAGGCCCATCGCGCGGCGCTGCTCGGCCAGACGATCCACGCCGAACACGACCTCGATGAAGTTCTCGTGGTCGATCTCGACCCACACTTCCCCGTTGATCGTCAGCTTGTAGTAGGCGAGCGAAGACTTGACCTTGAACTGGCTGCTGTCACCGACCTTGCCTGTGCCGAAGTCAAGTTCGGTGTGCCGGCCGCGCACGACGACTTCGACCGCGTCCATGTCGCCCGTGTCGTCGCGCTGGTAGGCGCCGGCGAATCGCACCATCGCGGCAGAGGCTCGCGTCACCCCGTACTGCTTGAGGATCTCGCGCATGATGCTGCCGTAGGTGGTTTCCAGCTCCAGTTTCTCGTTACCGAAGTCCAGGTCGATGGGGCCGTTCATGCCCCCCGCGCGGTATTCCTCGAGCTTTCGCGTCAGCTTCGGCAGGGTGATCTCCTCGCATTCGCCGACGTGGCTCACGCCGTCGGCGAAGACGTTGAAGTTCTTGAGCTTGCGTGGCATTGCCATGGTGTTTTCCTCTCTTGAATGCCCGCTATCAGCCGTTCACCGACGCGGCGAAGTCCATCAGGTAGCGGTCGGTGATGCGCTGGCGCAGCTGCAGGTTTTCCAGCGGCGGGACCGGCGTGTAGTCGTAGTCGATCCACAGCTTGCCGTCCTTGAGCGTGTCCTTGGTGTTGATGCCGCCATCCAGCCAGGCGGTGCCGCCCATCAGGTAGCCAAGACGCGTCCACTCGCGGAACTTGGCATTGAGGCCCTCGACGATGTCGCGGGCCAGCGAAGCCGTGAGCGGCAGGTCGATGGCCCAGGCATGCGCCTCGGCCATGGTGTCTGCCAGGATCTGCGCGGTGCGGGTGGCGCTCTCGAAAGCGAACAGCGGCTCGGAACTGCAGGTGCGCGAGCCCCAGAACCGGAAGCCCTCGAAATTGATCAGCGTGGTGACCTCGTTGCTGTTGAGGTAGCCGGCATCGGTCGCCGGATCCTGCAGATCCCAGTAGATGTCCTTGGAGACGCCGGTGACACCGTTGACCGGGACGTTGGAGATCGTCTTGTGCCACCCGACCGTCTCGTCCAGCTTCGCGCGCAAGCCCAGCGCCCGGGCAGTTGCCCACAGGTTGCGCTCGGCGTTGTTGGCCGTGTCCCAGCCCACGAAGTCAGGCCACAGCAGCATCAGCTCGCGCTGGCCGAAGTTTTCGCGGTAGGCCACCGCCTCTTCCTTGGTGGCGCAGCCATGCGCGCTGACATAGCCGAAGGCTCGGAGCTTCTGGCAGATCGAAGCGAGCGCCGTGGCGACCTCCAGCTTGTCGAGCCCAGGCACGGCCAGAATGCGCGGCGTCACGCCAAAACGCGTCTTCGCGGCCAGCAGGGCCTTCATGCCGGTATAGCGGCCGGCGGCGTTGGTGGTACCGATCAGGTTGCTGGTGGTTTCCGCTTCGGTCGCGCCCTCGGCGACACGAACGACCACCGTCATCGGGTTGGCCTGGTCGGTGATGGCCTCGAGGCTCGCGCGCAGCGTGCCTTTGGAGCCGGCCTTGCCGATGGCTGCCTGCGGGTTGGTCAGCAATACGGGGGTGTCGAGGGGGAACGCCGTGGCATCGGCGTCCTCGGCGACGGTCACCAGGCCCGGAATGGCCGTGGCGATAGTGCGGATTGGGCGGGTGCCATCATTGACCTCGATGACGCGTACGCCGTGGTGGTAGTCGGTTGCCATGCAGTCCTCCGGGAGATTGGCAGACGATGGAAAGCATCGTCCCGGCAGGATGCTGCGCACGCGCGAGGTTGTCGTGCGGTTCCTGTTGTAGGCAGAAGCCGCACAACGAATAGTTGAGGGCGCTACGCCTTGGCGCCCCGGCGGTCAGTGGTTACGAGCCCTCGGCGGCACTGGCCGCACCGTCCTTGGCATGAACCCCCGCCTCGATGGCTGCCTCATCTGGTTGCGTGGGCAACGTGACACAGAGGGGGAATGTCGGCGCCAACGCGACGTGCTGCAGCTGCAGCAGGAAAGACAGCCAGGCCTCGTAGATCGCCTTCTGCACGGCGTCGAGTTGTCCTGCTGCGTAGGCCTCCGCTTTGCCTGCCGTCGCTTCGTTTGCCAGGGCCACAAGGGCGTCATACTCGGCGCGGGCTGCGGCCTTTGCCGCTTCCTCTGCCTCAATGGCTGCGGTGATGGCTTCGACGTTCGGCGCCTCGGGCCAGTCGGCCACAACGGGGAAGTCAGTCGAATTGACAACGCGCACCAGGTCGAGCTGGTACGCAGACCAGGCTTTGAACAGGGCGGCCCCTACGGCGTCCAGCAAGCCGGCCGCATAGGCGTCTGCCTTGCCGGCGTTCGCTTCCCTGGCGATCGCCATGAGGCGGTCAAATTCGGCCATCGCAGCAGCACGGGTGCGCTCGGCGACCAAGGCGGCGTCGAGCGTCCAGCCTTCGGCGGTCCAGCGGTGCAGCTCGGACGGCCGCGGATCCGGAGTAAGGCCCGCCTCCTGGGGTGTAACGCCTGGGACGCCAAGCTCGGCAGGCTCGCCGCTTTCCGTGCGGTACAGAATGACGCCCCGGTAATCCGGCAGCATGACCCATGCGTCATCGCGGAAGAATGGCCATTCGTAGCGATTGCGCTCCGGCAGCGGTACGAGCGTGGTAAAGGCCGGCTGCAGCCAGGCGCTCGGGTTGCGCGGATCCGGGTCAGCCAGCGCGCTACTGATGTACTGGCCGGTATGGCTGTCGTAGTGGTGAATCATCATTTGGGGAAACTCCTTAGAAGGCACGGATCATGGCGAGCGCGGAGATATTGCGAACCCGAACTTCCGCGCCGCCGTCTGCATTGACCGTGATTGCGTGGCTGTGATTGCCGGCGTAGCCGACCCCTACGTTGTGTGCGTGCGAGCCATCGCCGGCGATCGAGATGCCGGTATATGAGGCGGATGTACCGGCCCACGCGTCGGCGTTCGTTACGTAAGAACCAGAGACGCGTCCAGCGCCGGTGGCCCCACCGCCGGTCCAGGTCTGGAAGCTATGGGCATGGCCGGGATCGTTGACGCCATGACCGTGCCAGCCTTGCGCATCGGTCCAGGCGCCGTGGTTGTGGTCGCCGACTGGTGTAGCGGAGGCGGCGTGCGAGTGCGTCTTGTTCTGGCTGTCCTGGAACACACCGATGCCCCGGCCAGCGTCCGCGCCGCGTGCGTCGTCCCAAAACCGCAGGTATTCGCCGCGATACTCAGGGATGCGGAACGTCGTGTTGCCATCGCCGTGGGAGAAGCATCCCCAGGAGCCGGCGAGCCATGCGGCATCCGTCACGATCGCGCCGCTTGCCTGAGCGTAGGCCCACAGCTCGGGGTAGTCCGCACGCTTAAGTAGCGCGCCGTTCAGCTTCAAGCAGCCTGCGCGCGCGGTGGTGCGCGGCTCGATGATGATTTGCCCAACAGAGGCGGTTAGCAGAGTCGACATGACCCACGCGGTCGTCGCCAGCTTGCGCGAGCTGTCGCCGGCCGGCGGGGTGTCAGCCGTCGCGTAGCCGGTTACCTGCAGTTTCGCACCGCTTCCATCGGTCGCGGTATTGCCGATTCGCAGCTCGCCGTTGTCTGCAAGGCGCATCTTCACGGCCCGCGCAGTGGTCCCCGGCGCGGTGGTGCGGAAATCCATATGCGCGCCGCGGGCCGTCGTGGTGTAGTTCTCGCTCGCGACAACCTCGACTTGCGCAGCGACGTTCATGCCGACGCCATCGGAGCCGCAGAAATTGACATGGCCCAGCGGGTCGCCGGAAAGAACGGCGCCTTGGGTCGTTACGGTGACACCGCGCGACTTACCAATGTTGATGCCGGCCGGTTGGGTGTCATTCGAAAACCGGGCCGTGTTGATGTAGCTGTCGTTGCCGGTGGCAGCATTCTGGATTCCTGCAATGGAGGTTGCCCCGACCGCAAGGTCAGCGTCCAGGCCGCGGTATAGGCGGGTAGCGATGCTGGCCGACCCAGCGACTTGCAGCAGATTGCCGTTGTCGGCAGTAGTGCCGAGCAGCAGCTTGCCTGCGAGGTGGTTCGATGCGGTACCGTCCCCATACAGGTTCCACTTGTCAGGACCTGCGCCCATGCGAAGCCGCGCGCCGATCTTGCGCAGAATGTTCGGCAGCGTCACGTCATTTGCCATAAGACCGGCGTACTCTGTCACGGTCGCACTGGCGCCAACCACTGGCGTGGGTGCGAAGAAGCCGACAAGGCTTGCCATCGTGAAGGCGGCGTCCTTGACCCTCGGGATCGACGAATAGGTGGCTCCGGTGCTCGTGGCCGTTTCGTTGAACTCCACGTTGTTGTAGATGCCATGCTGCGAAACGGCTCCGCCAGGTATCGGCAGCCCCATACGAATGGCTGCAGCGGACGAAAGCGGCCCGCCGACTGCCATGTATCCATCGGCGCTGAACAGGAACTGGTACGCGTAGCTGCCAGGCGCGGCAGTGGTGTCGAAGGACACTGACAGAATGCTGCCGTCCGCCATCAATTGAGCATTGCGAGCGCCTGCGGACCGGTCAATGAGCTGCACGCCAGGCCCGTATGACTCGATAGCCAGGCCGCCACTCGGCCCGTTCGCAGCTTGCGTATTCCCCCCGTCGATGATTCGAGCGGTCGGCGCGTTGATGGCGGGCCAGCCGGACGTTTGCAGGCCGATCACGCCGCCGGCCTTGTCGAACTTATTGCCCAGCTGTGTCGTGACGGTGGTCGCAAAATTCGGGTCGTTCCCCAGGGCCTCGGCCAGCTCCTTGAGCGTGTCGAGGGTGCCCGGAGACGAGGCGACCAGGTCGGCGATAGCCGCCATCACGAATTCAGTGCTCGCGGCTTGCTTGGTGGTTGTGCCCTTGGCTGCAGTCGGGACCAGCGGGGTACCGACAAAGGTCGGGCTATCGAGAAGGGCGAGTTCCTTCCAGGCCTGCCACGCATTGCTGGTGCGACGGCGAAATACGATGCGGTCGGAGCTATACGGAGAGAAGAGCTGAAATCCAGCGGTTCCGTACGGGCGATGCAGCGCCACACCTGGCCCGAGGTTCAGCGGGACATTGATTGCTGCGCCGGGAACATAGAGCAAACCTCCCGGCACGGTGGCGTCGTCCATATCGGTGATGGCGCCTTCGGTGCCGACCCCGCCGAACCCCAGCAGCTTTAGTCGCGCGAGCAGCTTCTTCGCGGTCACGGCGCGCGCATCATCGGTTCCCTGGTCAACCTCCGTCTGCGTGGCAATTTCCAAGAGCCCGGTGCGCGTTTCTGTCGCGGTGCGCGACGAGAGGCCGGCCGGCGTGACGGACCGCGTTGCGTCCGTGCCGGTTTGGGTTTCGCTGTTGGTGGCCAGCTCGACCAGGCCGGTGCGCGTATCGGTTGCGGTGCGCGACGAGAGGCCTGCCGGCGTGACGGACCGCGTTGCGTCCGTGCCGATTTGCGTTTCGGTGTTGTCGGCCAGCTCGACCACACCCTTTACCGTGGTGGTGGCGGGCGGATTGAGGAACGATGTGTTGCCGAACGTCAGCGCCGCGGTGTCGACCGTGGTCAGCAGGATATCGGTCGCCAGCAGCATCATCGCTGCCGGCGACTTCTCCACGATGGGCGTGTCCTGGCCGTAGGTGCCGAGCAGCACCCCGTTGTCCAGGTACAGGCCGAACCCGTACATGGTGTACTGGTCGGCCGAGTTGTCCGTCATGGTCACGTGAATCGTGTCGTCCGCGACGGTATCGCCCGCCACGGTGGTCAAGCGCGGCGCGCGCTCGTTGGGCAACGCGGTCAGGCCATCATTGTGCGCAAAAGGTGCGGTTGCGATGCCGACCGACACCACCTGGCGCGATACGGTGCCGGTGTTCTCCGGGTTGACCAGGGCGGCGCGGCCAGCGCTGGTGAGCTTGAAAAGTAGTCCTGGCATGTCTCAGGCGTCCGAAAGAGAGAGGCGGGTGTAGATAGCGGCGCGCGCTCCACCGCCGAATGCGAGGCCACCCTGCGCCTGCAGGCCCTGGGTGACGGTGTAGTGCGCGCGTACAGGCTTGGTGCGGTCGATTTCCGCGATCACGTCAGCGACGAATGCCGCGGTCGCGGCCTGGCCGTCTCGGCCGCTGATAGTCAGAACCAGCGCGAACGTGCCGGGCGTGCCTTTCGGGGTCTCCTGCCACCACTCGCGCAGAGCGATGTTGGCGCCGAAGGCAGCAACGACCTCCCGGACGGCCGCGGCAGTGCCGTTCTTGCGTGCGATCGGGATTGCGGCCTTGACGCGGGCGCGCTTGACTTGGTCGGGCCAGTAGGCTTTCCAGGCGTCCACGCCCATGTGCCAGGCGAGCCAGGGCAGCACGGATGCCGGGATTTCGTCCGGTCGCATCAGGGTGCGCAGGGGAGACGGGACGGCGCCCAGCCGGGTGTTGGCCGCGGCCAGGTAGCGCTCGAGCGGCGTTGTGTTGGGCGGCAGCAGGTTAGCCATAGATGCCACCATGCTGGATATCGGTGCCGCTGCAGTAGGTTGCCTGGGTCTGCGACGCGTTGACATTGGCCAGCGGTTCCAGCAGCTCCACGCGCTCGACACCGTCCACATGCAGGGCTGCGTACAGGCCCGACAGCGTGACTTCTCGGCCGATGCGGTGCGTCTCCGCGGTATAGGCTGCCAGGCGCACATTGGCCTCGGCCAGTACTACACCCGAATCCGGACCGGGGAAGGTGTAGATCTTCGCGCGTACCTGGTAGGGCACGATCTGAGCCGACCGAACTGTGACCAGATCGGTGAGCGGCCTGACATCATCCGCGCCAAGCACGCCGGCCACGGCGTCAATCAAGTCCTGTGGCGCCTGGCCGTTGCCTTCACGCGAAAGGATCGTCACCACGACCTCGCAGGGCGCCGGGCTGGTGGCCAATGCGTCAAGAACGCGGCCGTCGGCGCCGAGCGCATGCGAGCGGTAGGCGCCGGCCGGGCCGGCTACCGAAAAGCCTTGCGGCGCCAGCTGGATGCGCTTGCGGAAGTCCGAGTTGCTCTCCATCACCGCAGCGATGCCGTTCTCGGGGTCCGCAGGCGTCAGGGTCAAGCGCCTGACGCCGAACAGCGCGCCAAGGTGGTCCAGGTCGGCGTCCTCGGCGTAGGCCAGCATGACGGCGCGCGCCGCGTCGTTCACGCGTTGGCGCAGCACCATCTCGCGATAGGCGGATTCCTGCAGCGCCTTGACGATCGGTTCGGATTCGAGCTTGAGCGTTTCCTCGACCGCCGCACGTTCGGCCACGGGATGCAGCGAAACGAAATGCGCCTTGCGTTCGGCCAGCAGGGATTCGTAGTCGATCACCTCGACCACGTTCGGCGCAGGCAGGCGGGACAGGTCGATGGGCGTGGTGGTCATGGGGTGCCTCCGCGCAGGGGGATGTGCAGGCGGGTTGCCTCAGCGCGCGGTCCGTCCACTCGCTCGGCCTCGATGTCGATGGATAGGGCGCCATTCGCCCCGGCGTCGAATGCCACCCGGGTGACACGCAGTCGGGGTTCCCACCGGACCAAAGCCATGACCGACGCCGACATGGCGCGCAGAAGCGTGGCGCGATGCAGTGGCTGGTCGACCAACTGCGGCAGCAGGGAGCCGTAGTCGCGCCGCATGACACGCGTGCCGATCGGCGTTGTGAGGATGTCGCGCACCGATTGCGCGATGTGCTCGCAGTCGGTCAGCGTCCGACCGGTGCCGGCATTCATGCCGCGGTAGCTCACTGGATGCCCTCCGTCCAGTCGCCGCCCCGCAGGACGCCGCCGTGGTCGTGACTGTCCAGGACCACGCCGTTGGACGACAGGCTGCCGCCGGTGTGCGTGATATTGCCGCGGATTTGCGTGCCGGCGCCACCACTGCCACCCTCACCAGACATACCGCCCTGGTAGCTGAACAGACCTTCGACGGTGACTTTTCCCTTGAAGGTGGTCTGCGGGCACTCCACCACCACCTGCTGCCCGGCCCGGAGCAGCACGGTCTTGACACCGGACACCTCCAGAGCGCCGGAGGCGTGGTTGTAGCGCGTGATGGCGCCGTCCGGGTAGAGGGCGACAGTTTCGTCGGCGCTGTGGCTGGGCACATCTCGCGCGTCGGACGGCAGACCCGCCAGGATGACGCCGTTGCGCGGCTCGCCGCTTGGACACAGCATCACCACCTGTTCGCCTACGGTCGGTGGGTTCCAGGTGCGGGTGGCGCCAGCGCGCCGCTCGAGCCAAGGCAGCCAATCGGTGGTGATGCCGCCCGTGGCAATGCGCACGCGCGGCGGGGTGCCGGTATCAACCTCGGCAACAGTGCCGAGGCGGATCAGATTCTCGATCAGGCGGGCGAGTTCGGTGGTGGAGTCCATACCCGCCAGCGTGCCGTGCGCGCGCGAACCGGTCACGCGGCGGGTGTTGTGAGATCCGGCCGTACAACAGCCAGGCTCAGGCGGTGAGATGTGCGAGCACGAGATCGGTGATGCGGTCCACGTCGGCGTCGTCAAAGCCGAGCAGCTCGCGCTGCGGGTACGTGACCTCGAGGCCGGCCCGGTTGACCCGATCACGCAGCCCGAACTGGTGGACTGCGGCGATGCGCTGCGCGCGGCCGACAAAGGTCACCACGGCGGCGTCCGGACTCGTCTCCATCTTGAGAAAGCGGGTAGTGCGCAGGCGCGCGAACATCGCGCGGCGCACGCGCCCCGGCCTTAGCCGCAGCTGCGGCTTGCGCGGCTCATAGGCCGACCCGTCGGGATTGCGCTGCTCGGCGATGCGCGCGCCCTGCCGGCGGCGCATCTCTGTGGCCACGGCCCGTGCCAGCGCGCGCCGCGCTAGCGCCTCCAGGTTAGAGAGCAGGGCGCCGGCCCATGCCTCCAGGGTGCGCAAGTCGCTCATGGCGCTGCCGGCCACCACGTGGCCGGATCGTCGTCTTCGTTGACCGGTTCGGGATGGTGCTCTACCTGGTATCCGGTCCCGTTGACACGCACCGTGACGCGCTCGGTCAGCGGCAGCTTCAGGGCCAGATCCACGGTGGTGTGGTTCAGGATATCGGCCTCGAACTTCACACCGTCCTCGCGCTGTGCCGGGCTGAAGAACAGCTCGGGCTGATTGACGCGCAGCCAAGCCAGCACCGGCACCATGATCTCGTCGGAACCGGCTGCGAAGTCGGTCACGATCAGCGTGAGCGTGTACCGGTACTCGAAGGACAGCGACCTTGCGCCGGTAGCCACCAGGCGGCCTTCGTCCACGAACACATGGAGCTTCTCCGGGTGGCGTGCCAGATCGGGCACGGCCGCCGTCAGCGCTTCGCGCAGGCTGTTGGGCTTCATCATGGCGCGGGAGCCTCCCCAATGACGGTTGCCCCTTGGTCACGGAGCAGCTGCTGTAGGGCGTTCAACTGCTCGGCGTTGCCGTGGCAGACGGTGTAGTTGCCGGCAATGGCGCCGGCGACGGCAGAGAGTGCAATTCCCGAGCTGGCCGCATCAGTATCTCCGGCACCCGGACCGAGCACGGTGCCGGCAGCGGCGGCGTCATGCACGCGCACAAAGCCAATGGGAATAGTGCAAGCGGCGTCAGCTTGAGCAGGGACATAGCGCGGGATCTCCTTGATGATGGTGTCGCCCTTGACATAGACCGTATGCACCCGGTCGACATACTCGGTCACCTTGATGACGCCGGCCTCGGTGCTGTCGAGCTGTGACCGGAGACTGGCCGTCATCGCTTCGGCGTCGCTGGCGCGCTTCTGCGCGGCCTGGTAGCGATCCGTCATCCAGGCGCCGGTGCCGGCGACACCCAGCAGCAGCACGCCGACGGCGAGGAAGCGGGCCAGGCTGCGATTCATGCCGGCTCCTTTTCTTCGGCGTCATAGCGCGCGAAGGCGCGTGCCAGCTTCACGTCATAGAGGTTCTCGCGGTATGCCGGGCCGTTGTAAAGGCTGGCGAACGTTGGCCAGCGGCGAGCCTTGAGCGCCTTGTGCAGTACCGGATCCGCGAGGATGAACCGGACGAACGCGTCGAGCTGGGCGGCTTCGCTGTCGCGCATGCAAGCTGAAAACGCCTGCACGCTGGGGTAGCCCAGGCGCTCCCAGTGATAGCCCATCACCTGGAACAGTCCCCAGCTTGCCGCAGCCAGCGCGCAGGCTTCATCGATGTCAGCGGCTCGGGCGAGCCGCATGTGTTCCGCGGCACCGCCTGCATAGCCGCCCCGTGCGGCGTTGACCAGGTTCGGGTACTGGCGTGCCAGCGCGTCGGCGTCACGGCCAGCCACCTTTAGTTGCCGGAACATGATGTGCCGCTCGAACAGGATCACCGGGCGGCCATCCGCCAGGAAGCCGGAACCGCGACTCTCCACCTCATTCACCGCCCGCACTGCCGCCAGGGGCACCTCCAGCACGTCGGCGGCACGCTGCAAATCGGCGGCGCTCAGATGCGCCGGTTGCCGCGTGTCGCGCTGCAGGGCCAGTAACGTTTTCGGCCCGGCGATACCATCGACTACCAGACCGTATCGTGCCTGCGCGGCCCGCACGGCTGCGAGTGTCGCGGCGTCAAAGTCGCCCGTCATCTCCAGCTGGGCGCCACGCTCGCGCAGCAGGCGCTGCAACTCGCGTACATCCGCGCCAACGTCACCGAGTCGCAGGATGGTCATCGCAGGATCTCCGGAGGAAGCGAACGAGCCAAGAGCAGCCGCCATCGGCATCCGCCATGCGGAACAGCTCCACCACATTGCCCCGCACGGCATACACGGCGAGGCACAGCACGGCTGTGATGCCGCTCTGGGAGAGCATGGCCCAGTCGTAGCGACCAAACAGCACGCCGATGGTGACGGCGCCCGCTAGCACGATCAGCACATAGGCCAGACGCGCGGCCCAAGGCCGGTGCGCGGCGCCGGCGCGCCGGAAGAGCAGGAGGCGGATGGCGATCAGTGCGCACAGCGTCGCCTGGATGAAGAAATGGATGGTCACTTGTTGCCTCCTTGTCCGTTACCGCGGAAGTAGCCGACGAGGCGGTCTCCATTGCTGGCCACGCGTATCAGCATCAACAGGAGCTTGACGATCACCGCTGAGGCCACCAGCGCGCCGACGCCGTGGCTCACCTCTGCGTCGGTAGGCAGCGCCTTGGCGATCAGCGCCGCGGCCAGCGGTGCGGCGAGGCAGCCCGCCACGATGGACAGCACCAGAAAAGCGAGCTTCTTGGCTGTCGACATGTCGTCGGAATTGAGCGCGAACACCGCGGCGCCGGCAAAGGCGCCGAGCACCGTCGCCGCGTCCACGCCGGGCAGCAGCGTGATGGCCCCAACGCCGGTGACGGCAATGGCGGTGGTGGTGCCGGTGGAAATGGGTTCAGCCATGGTCGAATCCTTGGGTCAGTCCCACAGCTGCACGCGTTGGACGGCAGGCTGTGGAGAGGTGTCGGGCAGGTCGATGACCGTGCCGTGGGGTAGGACCGGACCGAGATCGGCCAGGCCGGGATTGGCCTCAAGCACGGCCTCGGTAACGCCGGCGGTGCGGCCGTAGACGCGTTGGCAGACTGCGTCGACGGTGTCACCCTGGAGGGTTCGCACGCGCATCAGATCAGCTCCACGGTGGTGCGCGTGATGCCCAGCAGGTCGCTGATGGCCCACCGCGCGTCGCGCCGCAGGTCTTCCACCGCTTGCAGCAGCGCCTCGGCGGTCTTGTTTCCGGCCGCCGTGGCGTCGTAGTCGCGGTATCGCTCGATCAGGCCCGCGCGCGCCTGGCAATACAGCGCGCGCAGGTAGCGGTGCAGATTGGCGGACTTGCCGTCGATTCGCGCTGCCGGTACGGCGTCCAGCGTGGCATGGCCCGCGGCCTGCTGGGCTGCCTTCCAGCTATCCAATTCCGCGTTGACCGACAACGCCGCCTCGATCAGTGCCGCGCGCAGTCGGTCCGGTGTTACGGTGCCGTCCTGACGCATGGCGGCTGATGCCTGGTCGACGTCGATGGCCGGGAAGAAGCCATCGTTGGCAATCAGGTTTTGGCCGGGGGTTGCCACAGCGGTGGCGATGAAAGATGACATGGGGTCGCTGGTCGTGGAGGCGGTGGACGGGGCAATCGTCAGGGTTGGCCGGCATGTAGCCGGCGCGTCCATGGGATGCCCCGTGCCGCCTGATGCGCGGGGTCACGCTCGGTGTCAGCTGCGGCCGTCGCCCTCCTTGGCGCCGGCTGCTGCTGCGTTCTTGATCTCGCGCTCGAGGCGCTCGATATCCTTCTTGACGCCGACCTTGTCGTGCAGCTCCAGTGCACGGCGCAGGTTGCGCAGCGCGAACTCGCGGCGCTCCTGCTGGCGCTCGGCCGGCGTGGTGTCGACCAGTGCGGCATGGGCGTAGCCGACCGCCTTGTGCAGCTTGGCGCGCACTTCGTCGGGCATGTCCTGGTCGTGGACCAGCATGCCGACCTCGCCTAGGGCGTCGACGTCGACCGGCTGTCTGGCTTCCACGGCCTTGATCGTCATGGCCGAATACTCCTCGGCGATCAGACACGCCGTGGTGCGCTGGTACTGGTCAGGCATCACCAGGCCGTGGCGGATGGCGTAGCTGGCCAGCGGCAGGGCGCCGGCGAAGTCGCCCACGTCGATGTGCCAGACCATCACGTGCATGAAGACCTCGTCCTGCACGCCGGTGTCGGCGTCCAGCACACCCTGCACCCAGGCCGCATAGGCGGGCAGCATGGCGCGCTTGGCATCGGCCTTGCGCTCGATCGACTGGATCTGCTTGAGCTGGCGCTTGTGCTCCGCCAACTGCGCCAGCATCAGCTCATGGCCCGAGGCATGGTGCAGCGGGTTGTCGGCCTCGGCGGCGGCTGCCGCCCGCTGCGCGCTCACGCGCAGGAAATGATTGCGGGCGGGGCTCGTCATTCGGCGGCCACCTCGATGTTCTCGGCCATGGCGGCGCAGGCGAGATCCTCGATCACGTACGCGTCGTTGCTGGACTCGTAGTTCTCGATGCGGTCGCGCTTGGCGTTGTCGACGATCGTGCGCCGGCGCGAGCCTTCCTGGTAGTAGATCGACAGGTTGTCCAGGCGCGTGACCAGCAGGGCAGCCGGCGGGAAGTAGGGCACCCGCACAGCCGGCAGGTTGCCGATACGCTTCTGGCTCATGATGATGTCAGTCGCCAGCTTCTGCGTCGGGTCGCGGTCTTTGTTCAGCAGCGGGAAATACTTGTCGGCCAGCAACTGGCGGCCGCACACCACCACCAGATCGGGATCTTCGGCATACCACGGCGCCACCAGGTGACTGCACATGTCGAACACCAGGGCGTCGAGGCTGGCATAGTCGCGCGCGGCATCGGTGTCGGGACCGCCGACGATGATCTTGCCCACCGCCTTGCCATCCTTCATCACGCGCTCCGGTGCTTCCTCGCGCAGGTGCTGCAGCCAGCCCTTGTTGACGTCCTGCAGCATCGGGTTGGTGACACGGTCGGAGGTGGCGGCGCGGCTCACGCCGTTGAAGCCGATCATGATGCGATCCAGCGCCTGGCGACGCAGGATGGCGTCGCGGATACGGGTCTGGAAGTCGGGGAACTTGGCCCAGGCATCCAGCATGCGGTAGGTGATGTGGGTGTCCGAGTTGGTCTGCTCGCAGCGGTAGTTGCGGTCGTCCAGCGTCGCAATGTCGCGGGTCTGCCGGTCCTGCGCCGCGGTGTCGGTGGTGCTGGCCACCGGACCCGACACGCCGAGGCCGATCTTCTCGCCTTCCTGCTCGGTCACGCCGTAAACGTTGATCTTGCTCAGGAACTCGCTGGATTCCTGCACCTTGGTTTCCAGCTTCTGCTGGACGCTGGGCTGCACGCTGAACTTGCGGTCCACGCGCTCGACGCCGTTGATCTCGGCGATTTTGGCTTCGTATGCCGCGTACTTGCGGCGGGTGTCGTTGCGCATTGAGTTGGCTCCGGTGGGTTGTTGTGTCGCTGTCCGGGGGCCGGCTCAGCAGTCGGTTTCGATGACGCTGCCGTCGCCGCCGGTGGCAGGCGGGCGGCGGCTGAAGTCTTCCTTCTTCTCCAGCGCGCCCTTGAGCGTGCTGAACGCTTCCTTGTCCTTGGCTTGATCGGCCTGCAGGGCGTCCAGGCGCTCGGTGACGCCATTGATCGCCTTGCTGAAGGTTTCGCCCAGGCTCTGCACTTCCTTGGCAATGGTTTGCACGGCTTCCTGCATGTCGGCGTGACGCGCGTCGTTCCCGGCGTCCGACTTGTCTTGGCGGGCGAAGAGCTTCTTGATGCTGGCAGCAAAGCCGGCCGCGGGCGCGGTGGCGGGCGTATCGCTGGGGAAGTCGAGCTCGACCGGCACGGCCTCGGAGAACAGATTGTTCGGATCCTGCTTGCGCTCGGCCAGCGGGTTGGTCTTCGCCTTGGCGCTGAACTGCAGCATTTCGCAGCCCAGGCTGGCCGGGTTGTCGGTGACGGCCAGGCCAACCAGATAGGCTTCGCCGGTGTCCGCGAAATCCGGGTTCACTTCCATGGAGCAGAACACCTTCTGCCGCGCCTTGTTGAAGGCGATCAGCTCGGCTGTGGGGTCCAGCTGCGCGTAGAGGCGCATCTTGCCGCCTTCCTCCTCGGTCTTGAGCGCCAGCACGTCACCGTACGCCTTGAACGGGCCATCGGGCACGATGCCGCGGATGTGCTCCAGGTTGATGCGCGCCCCGTAGGTGTCCGGGTCATAGCTCGCCGCCATCTGCACCAGCATCTCGCGGTCGATCACGCGGCCGTCGCTTGTCGCGCCTTCGGTGGCAATGCGGAAAAACTTCGGGTTCTTGCCGGCCATGGGTTCCTCTTCGGTCGTGGTTAGGTGTGGTTACGTCGTTCTGCCATGTTGGGCGGGCTGCCACGCACGGGCAACGCAATCGCGTTGTGCGACAGAGCGCTACAACACCGCTCACGTGGCACGCGCGCGCGCGACCGGTAGCGTTGCGGCATGACTACGCTTCCGCCTCTTTCCATCCATTCGTTCGATCCAGAAATGGAGCCGCGGCGCATCGCGCGCGCGCTCTACTGGCAGGGCTATCGTGTCGCGCGCATTGCGGAAATGCTTCGCGTGAAGCCGGTGACCGTACACAGCTGGAAGCGCCGCGACGCGTGGGACAAGGCGGATGCCGTGGAGCGCATCGGGACCAGCATCGAGGCGCGCATGGCGCTGCTGGTGGCCAAGGAGAAGAAGGAAGGGAAGGATTACAAAGAGATCGACCTGCTCGGGCGGCAGATCGAGCGCCTGGCTCGCGTGCGGAGGTATGAGGACAGCGGAAACGAGGCCGATCTCAACCCGAAGGTGGCCAACCGAAACAAGGGCCCGCGCAAGAAGCCGGAGCGCAATGCGATCAGCGACGAGGAGCAGGGCCAGCTGGTCGACGCCTTCATGGATTCGATGTTCGACTATCAGCGCGTCTGGTACGAGGCCGGCCTGGTCGAGCGCATCCGCAACATCCTGAAGAGCCGGCAGATCGGTGCTACGTGGTACTTCGCCCGCGAAGCCTTTATCGATGCGCTGACCAGGGGCCGCAACCAGATTTTCCTGTCGGCCAGCAAGGCGCAGGCCCACGTCTTCAAGCACTACATCATCCAGTTTGCCAAGGACGCCGCAGGCGTGGAGTTGAAGGGGGATCCGCTGGTGCTGCCCAACGGCGCGACGCTGTATTTCCTCGGCACCAACGCGCGCACGGCCCAGAGCTATCACGGCAATCTGTACCTTGACGAATACTTCTGGATCCAGCGCTTCCAGGAGCTGCGCAAGGTGGCCTCCGGCATGGCGATCCACGCGAAGTGGCGGCAGACATATTTCTCGACGCCATCGAGCCTGGCGCATGAGGCGTATCCCTTCTGGTCGGGCGCCTTGTTCAACCGCGGCCGCAGGAAAGACCAGCATGTGCAGGTGGACGTCAGCCACGCGCATCTGCAGGCAGGCCGGCGCTGCGCGGACGGGCAGTGGCGCCAGGTGGTGACCGTCGAGGATGCGGTGCGCGGCGGCTGCAACCTGTTCGACCTGGAGCAGCTGCGCCGCGAGTACAGCGACGCCGACTTCGAGAACCTGCTGATGTGCGGCTTCATTGACGACACGGCATCCGTCTTCCCATTGTCGATGCTGATGCGCTGCATGGTAGACAGCTGGGAAGTCTGGGAGGACTTCCGCCACTGGTCGCCGCGCCCGCTGGGCAACCGTGAAGTGTGGGTGGGCTACGACCCCAACGGTGGCGGCGGTGACAGCGCCGCGCTGGTGGTGGTTGCGCCGCCGCTGGTGCCGGGCGGCAAGTTCCGCGTTCTCGAGAAACACCAGTTCCGCGGCATCGACTACGAGGAGCAAGCCGCGGCCGTCCTCAAGGTGTGCGAGCGCTACAACGTGACCTACATTGGCATCGACCGCACCGGCGTCGGCGATGCCGTCTATAAGGTCGTGCTGAAGACACGCCCCGAGGCGCAGGGCTTCACTTATTCGGTCGACGTGAAGACCGGGCTGGTGCTCAAAGCTACCGACGTCATCAGCAAGGGACGCCTGGAGTTCGATGCCGGTTGGACTGACTTCGCCGCGTCGTTCATGTCGATCCGCAAGACCACCACGGCCGCCGGCGGCCGTGTCACCTACCAGGCTGGCCGCTCCGAAGAAACGAGCCACGCCGATCTGGCATGGGCGTGCATGCACGCGCTGGCCCATGAGCCGATTGAGGGCGTGACCACCACCAACACCAGCATTCTGGAGTTCTCATGACCCGCAAGAAATACCGCGGCGCGGCCAACGGCGCCGCACCTGTGCCGGCCGAACCGGCGCGCGATGCCTCTGTGGAGGCCTTCAGCTTCGGCGATCCGGTGGCGGTCCTGGACCGCCGAGAGCTGCTCGACTACGTGGAGTGCTTGCGCGTCGGCGACTGGTATGAGCCGCCGCTGCCGTGGGATGGCTTGGCGCGCAGCTTCCGCGCGGCCGTCCATAACAGCTCGCCGATCTATGTGAAGCGCAACATCCTGGTCTCCACGTTCATTCCCCACAAGCTGCTGTCGCGTTCGGCCTTCGCGCGGTGGGTGCAGGATTTTCTGGTGTTCGGCAACGGGTATCTGGAGCGGCGGGACAACGTGCTGGGCAAGCCCATCGCGCTGGAACCGGCGATGGCCAAGTATGTTCGCCGGGGCGTGGATCTGGAGACCTACCACTTCGTGCAGAACTGGCAGGACACGCACACCTTCAAGCGGGGCAGCATCTTTCACCTGCTGGAGCCGGACATTAACCAGGAGGTGTACGGGCTGCCCGAATACCTTTCGGCGCTCAACGCTACCTGGCTCAATGAATCGGCCACGCTGTTCCGCCGGCGCTACTACAAGAACGGCAGCCACGCCGGCTTCATCCTGTACATGACCGATGCCGCGCAGAAGCAGGAAGACGTGGATGTCCTGCGCAAGGCGCTCAAGGAGTCCAAAGGGCCGGGCAATTTCCGTAATCTGTTCATGTACGCGCCAGGAGGAAAGAAGGACGGCATTCAACTGCTGCCGGTCTCCGAGGTGGCTGCCAAGGACGAGTTCTGGAACATCAAAAACGTGACGCGCGACGACCAACTGGCCGCGCACCGCGTGCCGCCCCAGTTGATGGGGATTATTCCTAACAACACCGGCGGCTTCGGTGACGCTGAGAAGGCCGCCATGGTCTTTGCCCGCAACGAGGTCAAGCCGCTGCAGGACCGACTGGTGGAAGTGAATGACTGGCTAGGGCAGGAGATCGTGCGCTTCGAGCCTTATGAATTGGCCTCTGGCCGTTGATCGAAGGGCGCTACTTATCGTCCGACGATCAATGGAAGGGGCAAATCAGAAGGCCTTTACATCTACGACTTTGGCCGTCGCCACTTCGCTGTACGGCGACAGCGCCTGTATTTGCCATGACTGTCCTGGTTCCAACGCAGTGGTGTTGGCCATGGCAATTCCAAGTTGTGTACCAGCGGCGTCATAAAGAGCAAACGTGACCGAAATCAGGCCGGTCGTGCGCCTTGAGTTGTTGGTCATGATGCCCTTCACCATGGCGAGCCCAGAAGGCGCTCTGATGAGTTCGAGGCTCGAGATCGGAAGGCTCGTAACTTGAGCCTGTGCTGCGGGTACGCAAATCACTGCAGCCATTGCTGCAAAGGCATACCGGGCGAGATAGGGCATATGTTGATCCACAAAGCGTTGAGATGGCCCCGGCCTTGATGGATGGAGGCCGGGGCGAGCGGGTTCAGCCAAGCACCTTAGCCAGGTGATGTAAGCCAATCCACATGAGGAGGAACGGAGGCACGATGTCACCCCAGTCTATGTGCTTCACTCCAGCCGCCACCTGTGTCTGAATGGCCATTACGCATGCGCCAAATGCGGCTGCTGTAGCGATTCCCGCCGCAATTGCGATGACCTGCCGATTGTCGAATATCAGCACTGCAAAGACTGCGGCGAAAGCGACGAAGCTGAAAAACGGTCTGAATTTCATGTCGCACCTCACCGCTTCTTATCCCGCGGAGGGAAAGGGTCATTGCCATAGCTATCGCTATCTTGAATGCGCCCATTCCGACCATGCACGACAAGCTCAACCTTGTCGCGCCGCGCCTGATCGCGCCCGATGCTAAGCGCATCTGCTTTGGTCGGCGCGACTACGCCAACGCGTGTTGCGCCTTCACGGCGCGTGGCCCAGCCGTCCTTATGGGGGACAACGTGGATATCCTTCTTTGGCATTTTGAGACTCCTAAGTTCGAGTGTTCCCGCCCCGGTCGGCAACGCCTACCGGGAGCGGCATAGCTGCAATTGATTTGCTTATCGCTTAGTGCGGAGCGCTGCGCAGGTGGGAACACACAAACTCAGGACGGCCGAACCGAACCCTCGTGTATGCGCACACACGTACGACTTTGGGACGCTGGTTCAGAATGAACATGACGTAACCCTCCGTAGTGATCTCGCCTCGAGGTGGAACTTAGGCCTTGATTGATCCGATATCCCTGCATAGAATACCGGTCGCACACAATCATATGCTCTAAGAGAAGGTCGGAGGCTCTTGTTCGACTTTCTTTTCCCAGAAGCGCCTTGCGAGCTGCAACTCACAAGAGCGCTTTTTTATTTCCCCTTCGCGTACAGTCCAAGCTGATACACGGCAGCGTCCAAAGAAACGCCACACTGGCGCGCTACATCAATTGCGCTCATGCCGTTCACGAGGTGCTTCGGCACAAGCAATTCACCCTGAAAGCACTTGGCCTGCCACTCGGGATCCTCGTAGGACTTCAACTCCCCACCGAAATGGCGATGTAGCGCCGGGGACCGCGCATGCATGAGGTAGTGGCCTGCTTCATGCGCAACGGTTCCGCGATCTCGGCCCTCATCCTCATAGGCCCGGTAGTAGATATCCTCCCGGATCTTGATCGCTACATCGTCTCCATCTCTAGTGGTCAGGCCGTGGGAAGATCCCAGCTCCTCGAACTCGACCACCTCGAAGGTGTAGTTCTTGTCCAGTTGTGGCAATGCATGCTCCACGAACTCGAGGACCGGGAACCAAAGCCTGTGAGCTAAGCCCAGCTCCTTCCTAAGCTCATAGGCAGCCTCCCGGATATCACCCCTGCTTAGCGGCGTTGCTTTGAAACTGTGCATTATTTGCCGTCTCCTCGCCGCTTGAGCAACAGCATCGCCTGCTTAAGGCTAGCAAGTTGATCATCTGAGAGGTCTCCGAACTGCCGCGCCAGAGCAACTGCCGCGCTCCGTCGTTCCTCGCTCTGATTTGCCAGGTCGATCGTGACACTACGTGCAGAGGCATCAATCGCGGACTGCATTTGGCTCACAGCTGCCGGCGGCAGCTTATAGGCGTCGGTGAGAGATTTTGTCCAGGTCGGTGGGATGCTTTTCTTGCCGGTTTCAACTGCCGACAGGAACGCAGCGGACACGCCCAGCTTGTCGGCCATGTCCTTCATGAGTTCTGTGTGTTGGTGCCGCAATTCCCGAAGGAAGCGGCCGAAGCTAGTCAGCATGGGAATCCCCTTGTTTCTGGATGCTATTTAACCACTGCAGGTTGATTTAGTCAACCTCTGTTGGTTAAGCATAAGAGAGCCGAGGGGAAATTGCCAGCGGCGTGAAGGCGCTACCTCGCCCGCCCCCGACTAGGCACAGACACACGCCGCAACGTACATAGAACGCATCGCGCAATGCCTTGGTGGCTCAGAGCCAGCCTGGCATGCCAACCCGAGGCGCGCGGGATGCCACCCCGGCCGTGCCTTAGCCCACGGCGCGCGGTGGAGACCCCGCCTCACCCGCCCGCTTCATCGGGTGGTTTTTATGCGGGTGCATAAAGCCTAGCCCCGCGCCTGTGCTGGCATCCTTGGCGGAAGGGCCCCTGCACCGACTTATGCGGATTTATGCATTTGGCCATTCCAGTGAGCCGCCATCGGGGACTTTCCTGACGCCTCCGTCCGCCTAGCCTTTCACCGGGCCCGGCGCGCGATCGGCAAGTTCAGAACCAGGCGGGGGTAGGGAAAAAGGTAACCTCGGTAACCAATCCCGAAAACCGAAGCTAAATCTTTGATTTTTAAGGGGGAAGATGGTTACCTCGGAAAGGTAATCTGAGGTAACCATAAAGGTAACCTCCCGATAAGTCATTGATTTCATTGGAAATCGGTCTCCATCGAGGTTACCTTTGGAAAGGGTAATCTGGTTACCCTAAAGTTACCCCAATGTTACCTTTTGGCTGAACCCCGGAACGCCTTATCCCACAAGGCTTTGCGGGCTGTTTTCGCGCTGAGGTTACCGAGGTTACCTTTTTCCCGACCCCTCACGAATTTTAGCCCCGCCCTCTAGATATACTGTGTTTTTATACAGTATCGCTCCATGACGGACGAAAGAGATCCCGAAGCTCACAGCAGCATTCTTGGGCGCAAGACTTGGCCGAAAGCGACCAGGCAGACTCGCGGCCGCGGCGCATGGCTGGGCACCACTTCCGCCGCGGTTGACCCCGACATAGATGCGCGCCATGTACCAGCGCAACCGGACCCCCGAGGTTCGGGCGCTGTTGTGGGAGATTGCGTGGCTGCAGCGCACCGTGTAGCCCAGTTTGCGGCATGCTTTCTGGTATACGACGGCATGATGAACAGAACGGTGCCGGGTGGTGCTCGGCGCGAAGGCGTGCTGTGACATCATCTTCCACGTGCCACGGCGCCGACACCACCCATTCAGGTCATAATTCCCTCAGCGCCCTTTGGAAGTAGCGATGTTATGAATTCACCACGCCGGGTTCCCGCTCCTCATCCGCTCCGGACAGAACGGCTTACGAAGTCGCAATACCTTCGTGAAGCGCGTAACGCATGCCTCAGTCTCAGTGTGCCGCCTGGCATCATAGGGCCGTACAAGGCTCGATCACTGAACTGGAACGCGAACACGTACTACTACGTCTTTGGCCAGGAGCTTGCCGGGCCCCCTCGGCTCATTGAGGTTTTTCGGGTGAACGGAAACGGCGAGCTGTACCCCGTGCCCGCCTTTCAATACCCGGAACCATTCAAGGAACTGTTCCCCACTGATTACGCCATCTTGTATAGCGACGATCCGTGGGACGGTGCTTTTCCCCCAGCCAAGAGAAGCGAAGTATTCGAGGGAGATTGAGTGGCTTAGCAGGGCAGCGATCGCTACGCCAACTTGACGCGCTCGCCGCCCGGCCCTAGGTTTTTCCTTTGTCGGACTGCGCCGGATAGCGACAGCCGCTCGGCGGGCGGAGACTAGCCGCATCAACAGACAGGAGACAGCCATGCCAGGCAAGATCGTCTACGTCTGCCCGCTGGCGATCAAGGCTCATACGCGAACGTCTAGACTGTTCAGGGAGCGCTGTTCCAGCGGCGTGGTTCGCAGGACATCGGAACATGATACGACGTTGAAAAGGACTTGCACTCCTGCTGTTGGCGGAGATCTACATCAACAGACCGCCCTTCCTCTACCCTACAAAGGCGGGGCGGCATTCTGGGAGCGTGCTTCCTACTATTTGCATCAGATTCGAGGGGCAGTGACTGCGGTAGCCGTACTGGGCCCTGGCCTATGCAGCCAGGGCCTTTTCATTTGGCGGCTTAGATCCTCCCCGCGTAGGGGCATCCGCCGTTTTCCTGAAGGAGTCTTTAATGTCGGAATCAAACACTTTGTCCGAAACGCCCACCTGGTCCTATGAAGAGGTTACGGCTGTGACGGAGGACTCTATCCGTTTCCTCCTCGAGAAATCGGACAAGGACATCGGGATGGGACGTCGGGACGAGTGGGTTGCATATGGGCTGTATCTCGGCTGGTCAAAGCTGACCGCAGGACGAAGGAAGCCTGAGGATGACAAGCGATTGCACGAACTCACCCGACGCTTCAGGGATGCAGGCGAGTAGCAAACTCTCTGTCCCCCGCAATGCGGCCGTTACGGGGCTCCTTTCATCCAAAGGTTCTCACCCAATTGTGGTATAAAGTTAAGAGCATATATATACTCTTGGCGTGCGCAACTCATGATGCTCACATCCCGTTGAACCCTCGGTCCCCCGAGGGTTTTTTTTGGGGCGGGCGCGCTGTTGGCAAAGCGAACGATGACCGCCTTACCGGCCGAAGTGGTCGTCTGTGAGGCGGTTATTCGACTGCACCTAAATTGCACCTATGGTGGGCTGGATCGGCCTTTGGTGACTTTGTTCGACCTTGGTTTTGCAGTTTGCGACTTGCGCAAGGCGTTGATTTATAAAGCGTCTTAATTTGTCACCAAAACTCCGAAGGTTGTGCTCGCTCGACGGTGCCGGTAGCCCTATCGGTTGATCAGTTTTGAGAATCGGGAAAGGCCCAACCACATCTGTATCCTGTGCCGTCGTCAAGATATTTCACTGGGGCGCTGCTCAGCAACTCCCATCAGTTGCCCACAGAGGCGGCATGGTGCCCAGCGGGATAACAGCTGCTGCTTGGCCGGAGCAGTAGTGCGCCCAGTCCCTCATCATTTTGCGCCGGCGCTCAAGCATGTCGCCCCGACGGTAGGCCGCTTCGCTTTCGTTCTGGATTGCGTGGGCCAGCGCCATTTCTGCAAGCGAGTCCGCATATTCTGTGCAGTCGGCCACCCAATCCCGGAAGGTCGAGCGGAAGCCGTGCACGGTGACATGTCCGTAGCCCATTCGCTCAAGCAGCTTAAGCATGGCCATGTTAGAGAGCGGCTTCCCCTTCTTCCGGCCCGGATAGAGCCAGCCGTCTCGCGCGCCAGGCAATGCTGCCTCAACCAGCTCGACGAGGCGATCGGTCATTGGCACACGTAGGGGCAATTCCATCTTCATGCGTTCGCCCGGTACAGTCCAGACGCGATAACGCATGTCGAATTCCTCGGGTCTCGCAAATTGGACCTCCTGCGTGCGCACAACCGTCAGGATCAGGTGCTCGAGCATGCGAGCGGCAGTCCCGCGCTGCTCGCGTAGTTCCTTCATAAAGCTGGGGATTTCCTGCCACGGTAGCGCTGGGTGATGCTTGATCTTTTTGCGCCGATTCTGTTTGGGGAGCAGCTTGTCGAGGTGGCCCCGCCAGCGTGCCGGATTCTCGCCCTCGCGGTGTCCAAGCGCCTTTTCGGCATCGAGTATGCATTCGAGGCGCCCACGCAGTCGGAACGCTGTTTCGCGCTTCTTGATCCAGATCGGCTGCAGCACCTGCACGATCATAGCCGTGTCGATGTCGCGCACGTCTTGATCACCAAGGATTGGGGCTGCGTAGGTGGCGATCGTGTTTGTCCATTGCTGGGCGTGCTTCTCGTTCTTCCACCCGGCACGATGCTTGGCGATGTAGTCGGCCGCTGCAGCCTTGAATAGGCGCGGTCCGGACAATTCGAGCATGCGTTGCCGCTGCTTGCACTTCCGCGCCTCAATGGGATCGACTCCATCTCGAAGAAGGTCTCGGCATTTTGCGGCTTCTGCGCGCGCTGCAGCCAGCGAGACGGAAGCCAGGGGGCCCAGTCCCATTTCGCGCGACCGGCCGCGCAGCGTGAACTTAAAGATCCAGGAGCGCGAGCCAGACTCAGAGATCTGGAAATAGAGGTTGCCGCCGTCCGGGTAATGCCCCGGTACATCCAGCTTGCCGATCTTCAGCGCCGTGAGCCGATGCAGTTGCCGTGTTGCCACTTCCTACCCCCGTTTTCACCCCTATTCAATGGTCGGATTGTGTCGGAGCGGTGTGGAGGCGGCAAGAAGAAAAATACCCCCAAAATCGCGCCCCTATTGGGTTTCCGGGTGATTCGCTGGAGGGTATCGGAACGCGGTGGAATGAGAAATGGCGGAAGCGGTGAGATTCGAACTCACGGATGGGTCACCCCATCGGCAGTTTTCAAGACTGCTGCCTTAAACCACTCGGCCACGCTTCCGTAAAAGTGCGGGCATTGTAGCGCGAAGGGCGGGGCCTCCGGCGCAGTGCCGCATGCAGACGCAACGGTCTGGCCGCGCATTATACAAGGCCCGCGCGTCCTGATGGGGACTTGCCTCGCGGCATGGGCGCAGCCCGCAAATTTCCGGCCACATCTTGCGCATCGCTGTCGGGCGCTGTCTGACACGGCGGAACCTTCATATCGCGCCATCGCTCATATGGTCGTACCGGGCACTGCGGTGTGTGCCGCATCCCCGGCATTCGCCTGGCAACAGAGGAGAACTCAAAATGCGCAAAATACGAACCCCTAGCAAGACATGGCTGATCGTTCCGGTGGCCGCGGCGGCTGCACTGGCCGGTTGTGCGGCGCCGTACAACAGCGGCTACGACCAGGGCTACAACACCGGCTACAACGCGCCGCCGCCGGGTTACCAGACCCCGCACACTTCGCAGGCACCGTCGGGCGCCGTCTACTATGGCCGTGTCGAGTCGATCGAACCGGTCACCACCACGCAGGGCAGCTCGGGCCTGCTGGGCACCGTGATCGGCGGCGCCGCGGGCGGCCTGCTGGGCCACCAGATCGGCGGCGGGCGCGGCCAGACCGCGGCGACCATCGGCGGTGCCGTGGTCGGTGCCGTGGCCGGCAACCAGATCGAGAAGCGCGCGGGCAGCAATACGCAGACGGTCTATCGCGTGAACGTGCGGCTCGATGACGGCCGCCTCGCCACGGTAACGCAGTCCAACGTCGGCAGCCTGCAGGTCGGCATGCGCGCGCGCGTGGCCAACGACATGGCTACGCCGTACTAAGCGGCCCGGAACGTTTGCCAGATGCAAAAGGCCACGCGCTTGCGTGGCCTTTTTTTTCGTTGCCGGCGCCGCGGCCGCTCAGTCCTTCAGGAACATCTCCTGCAGGTCGTTGAGGAAGCGCCGGCCCAGTTCGGTGGGGCGGATGGTGGTCAGGTCCGCTTCCAGCAAGCCTTTTTTCTCGGCCTCGGCCAGCTGCTTGCTGATGGTGTGGAGCGGCAGCCCGGTATAGTCCTGGAAGCTCGAGGCCGGCACCCCGTCGGTCAGGCGCAGCGCGTTGAGCATGAACTCGAACGGCAGCTCGTCGGCGCCGACGTCGCGCGCTTCCTGTACCGCGTTGCCCGCCATGGCCTGCGCCATGTAGGTGGCCGGATGCTTGTGCCGCATCTGGCGCAGCACGCGCTGCGGAAACGACAGCTTGCCGTGCGCGCCGGCGCCGATGCCGAGGTAGTCGCCGAAGCGCCAGTAGTTCAGGTTGTGGCGCGCCTCGCGATGGGGCCTGGCATACGCCGAGGTCTCATAGTGCCGGTAGCCCGCCGCTGCGGTGCGCGCTTCGATCCAGTCCTGCATCTCGTACGCCGTGTCGTCGTCCGGCAGCGCCGGCGGGAACTTCGCGAACAGCGTGTTCGGCTCCAGCGTCAGGTGGTACAGCGACAGATGGGTGGTGCCGTAGCCCAGCGCGGTTTCCACGTCGGCCTGGCATTCCTGCAGCGTCTGGCCGGGCAGGGCGTACATCAGGTCCAGGTTGATGTTGTCGAAGCTGGCCTGGGCGATGTCGATGGCGCGGCGCGCTTCGGTGCCGCCGTGGATGCGTCCCAGGGCCTGCAGGTGCCGGTCGTTGAAGCTCTGGATGCCGATGGATAGCCGGTTGATGCCGCTGGCGCGGTAGCTGGCGAATTTCTCGGCTTCAAAGGTGCCGGGATTGGCCTCCATCGTGATCTCGGCATCGGCGTCGAGCGGCAGCAGGGCGCGGATATCCGACAGCAGCCGGTCCATGCCAGCCGCCGACAGCAGGCTGGGCGTGCCGCCGCCGATAAAGACGGTATGCACGGGGCGGCCCCATACCAGCGGTAGCGATTGCTCCAGGTCGGCGCGCAGCGCGTCCAGGTAGAGGTCTTCGGGGATCTCGTGGTTGTCGGCGCCGGGCGCGGCGTGCGAGTTGAAATCGCAGTAAGGGCATTTGCGCACGCACCACGGCACATGCACGTACAGCGACAGCGGCGGCGAACCGGGCAGGCTGATCTGCCCCGGCTTGAGCCAGAGCTGCTTGCTGTCCACGGGCACGGACGCGGAGGCCGGTACGATCGGGATCATCGCAGGGGACGCTCCGCGGCCTCGGCCTGCAGCCGGGCCACCAGGGCGCGCAGCGCCTGGGCCCGGTGGCTGACGCGGTTCTTCTCTTCGGGCGGCAGCTCGGCGGCGGTCTTGCCCAGCGCCGGCAGCAGGAAGTGCGGGTCATAGCCGAAGCCGCCCGCGCCGCGCGGCGCGTCGACGACCTCGCCATGCCACACGCCCTCGGCGATGATCGGGCACGGGTCTTCGGCGTGGCGCACGAACACCAGCACGCAGTAGTAGTACGCGTGGCGGTTCAGCTTGCCGGCCAGCTGCGACACCAGGTAGGCGTTGTTGGCGGTGTCGGACCTGGCCTGTCCCGCCATCTGCGCATAGCGCGCGGAATAGACGCCGGGCGCGCCGTCGAGCGCCTGCACGCAGATGCCGGAGTCGTCGGCCAGCGCGGGCAGGCCAGCGAGGCGGCTGGCATGGCGGGCCTTGGCCAGCGCGTTCTCGACAAAGGTGGCGAAGGGCTCTTCGGCCTCGGGGATGCCGAGCTCGCCCTGCGTCACCACGTCAAAGCCGAGCGGGGCCAGCAGCGCGCCGAATTCGCGCAGCTTGCCGGGGTTGTTGGAGGCCAGTACCAGGCGTCGCATGGCGGGCTCCGCGGCTCAGGCCAGGCCCAGCGCTTCGCGCTGGTACTGCACCAGGCGGGCGATGCCGGCTTCGGCCAGACGCGTCATGGCGTCGAGGTCGGCGCGGCTGAAGGGCGCGCCTTCGGCGGTGCCCTGCACTTCGACAAAGCCGCCGCTGCCGGTCATGACCACGTTCATGTCGGTGTCGCAGTTGCTGTCCTCGGCGTAGTCCAGGTCCAGCACCGGCACGCCGTCGACCATGCCGACGGAGACCGCCGCGACATGGTCGCGGATCGGGCTGGCGGCGATCAGGCCGTCGCGCAGCATGGTCGCGACCGCGTCGTGGGCGGCGACAAAGGCGCCGGTGATGGCCGCGGTGCGGGTGCCGCCGTCGGCCTGCAGCACGTCGCAGTCGAGGTGGAGCGTGTATTCGCCCAGCGCCGCCAGGTCGAACACCGAGCGCATGGCGCGGCCGATCAGGCGCTGGATTTCCTGGGTGCGGCCGGTCTGCTTGCCGCGCGCGGCCTCGCGGTCGGAACGCGTATGCGTGGCGCGCGGCAGCATGCCGTATTCGGCCGTGACCCAGCCTTCGCCGCTGCCCTTCTTGTGCGGCGGCACCTTGGCCAGCACGCTGGCGGTGCACAGCACCTTGGTATCGCCAAAGGCGCACAGCACGGAGCCTTCGGCGTGGCGGGTGTAGTGGCGGGTAAGGCTGATGGAACGCAGCGCATCGGCTGCGCGGCCGCTGGGTCGCATGAGATGGTTTGTCCGCAAGGGGTAGAGGGAGAGAGACCGCGATTCTACCGCTGCCGGCCCGTGCGCGCTGGCGCGCCGCCGCGGGCCGGACCCCGCGGGGCCATCACCGCATCAGGTTGCTGGTCTTGTCGATGGCGGCGCGGATCTCGGCGATGGAGCGCTCGATCTCTTCCTCGGACAGCAGGTCGCTGTCGGTGCCGTTGCGCTCCAGGATCGAGGTGGTGAAGGCATTGAGCGGCAGGGTGTCGGTCATCACCGCATCCTGGCCGGCGGTGCTGGTGTCCAGCTCCCACATCATGGCGATGCCGGTGGTGTTGTCGGCACCCTCGCCGGCCTGCTGCAGCGCCTGGTCGATCAGCGCCGGCACCGCCTGCACCACCGACAGCCGCGACAGCTTGTCGACCATCGCTGGCTCGTCCAGCGGTCCCCACAGGCCGTCGGAGCAGAGCAGGGCGACGTCGCCCGGTTCCAGCCGCACCGGCCCGCCCAGGTCGATCAGCGGCAGGTTGGGCGAGCCCAGGCAGTTGTAGAGCTTGTTGCGCTCCGGATGATTGGCCACGTCCATCGGCAGCACGCGTTCCTGCTGCAGCAGGTTTTCGATCTTGGAGTGGTCGCGCGTGCGCGTCAGCAGCCGGCCCTTGCGCAGCAGGTAATAGCGCGAATCGCCGGCATGGGCCCAGTGGATCTGGCCGTGCTGCACCAGGCAGCAGACCACCGTGGTGCGGGGCACGTCGGCCATCTGGTTGGCTTCGGCATGGCGGTGGATTTCGCGGTGCGCCAGCATGATGGTGTCCTGCAGGAATTCGGCCGGGTTGCGCACCGCGGGCCGTGCCTGCAACTGGAACTGGCGCGCCAGCGTCTGCAGCGCCTGTTGCGCGGCGACTTCGCCGTGGGCATGGCCGCCCAGGCCGTCGGCCAGCACCATCAGCAGTGCATCGCGCGTGAAGCAATAGCCCATGCGGTCCTGGTTGATGCGGCGGCCGCCTTTCCTGCTTTCCTGGTAGACAGAGAATCGCATGTTGGCTGGTTGGGTGTCTTGTGGTTCGATGGCCCGGCCGCCCGCGGGAAGAAGCAGGGGCCGGGTTTTGTGATTCAGTCGACGCTTGCGCCGGGTGCCGGCTGGTCACGCCGGCGCAGCAGCGTCAGGAAGCGCGATGTCGCGGGCGTCTTTTCCGGCGCGGCCGGGGCGGCAGCCGGCGCCTGGGTGGGCGGGCACAGTGCCTGCTCGCCCAGCGCGTTGGTCTGCTCGCGCAGTTCCTTCTGCAGCCGGAACACGCTCTGCGGGCGGCCGGAGGGCTCCAGCCGCAGGCACCACTCGACCAGGTCGACCAGGCCGTTGGTGTAGCTGCTGCGCAGCCGGATCAGCGCCTCGCCCATGCGGTCGTCCTTCTCGCGCTGGTTGGCTTCCTGCGGCGGCAGCCCGGCCATGCAGGCATAGAGCGTCGCGCCCAGGCTGTAGATATCGGTCCACGGGCCCAGGTCGGAATGCTTGCCGTACAGTTCCGGCGCGGCGAAGCCGGGCGTGTACATCGGCTGGAAGCGTGCCGCCTCCATGGTCAGGGTCTGCCGCGCGGCGCCGAAATCCAGCAGGATGGGGGACTCGTCCTCGCGTAGATAGATGTTGCCGGGCTTGATATCCAGGTGCAGCAGCTTGTGGATATGCACTTCGCGCAGGCCGCTCATCAGGTCGTGGAAGACCTTGCGGATGAAATGCTCGCGCAGCACCTTGGCGCGGCCCTGCTGCCGGGCCGCCAGCACATGCTCCTGCAGCGTCTTGCCCAGCTCGTAGTTCATCACCATGTAGACGGTGGCGTTCTCGCGGAAGAAGTTCACCACGCGCACCACGCTGGGATGGGAAATGCGGGCCAGCGAGCGGCCCTCTTCGAAGAAGTACTTCAGGCCCAGGCGGAACGCGGCGGCGTTTTCCTCGGGCACCACGGGGATCAGTTCGCCCGGGTTGCGCCGCGCCAGCGACGACGGCAGGTACTCCTTGATGGCGACCGGCGCGCCGGTTTCGTCGGTGGCCAGGTAGACGAAACTGAACCCCCCGCTGGCCAACTTCTTTACAATACGATAGTTGGACAGCAGCGTGCCGACGGGCAGCGGTGCACTCTTCGGTTGTGGCGTGCCCTTTGGCTCTGTCATGGGAATAGGACCGGAGTTGTCCCTGCGGATTTGCCTCCGGATTGTCCGGGCTAATCGGTCACTTGTAAAGAACACAAATACGGGCGTTATTGCCCCCCTTTCAACGTTTTGAGGGCGCCCCCCAAAGGCCTGGCCGCGCGCGGGCCGGGCGGGCGTCCGCTGGCCAGCCGCGGCCCCGCTTGCGGGTAGCGGCGCCAATCACGAGAACAACCAATGATCCACAGCATGACAGGCTATGGCCTGGCGACGCGCCAGGCGCCATTGACCAACGCGCAGGGCGAGCCCAGCGGGCGCACCGCGTCCGTCTCGGTGGAATTCCGCACTGTCAATTCGCGTTTCCTCGACCTGTTGTTCCGGGCGCCGGAGGAGTGCCGCGCGTTCGAGCCGGCATTGCGCGAGATGCTGATGGCCGCGCTGTCGCGCGGCAAGCTGGAATGCCGCATCAACCTGCAGCGCACCGATGCGGGCGGCGCCACGCTGGCGCTGAACGACGGACTGCTGGCGCAGATCCGCGCGCTGGAGGCCACCGTGGCCGGCACCTTCAGCAACGCCGGCACCCTGCGCATGGGCGAGATCCTGCGCTGGCCGGGCGTGCTGGTCGAGCCGGAGCTGTCGCAGGAGGCGCTACGCGACGCCGTGCTCGGCGCCGCGCGCGAGGCGCTGGACCAGTTGCTGGAAGCGCGCCGCCGCGAGGGCGATGCGCTCAAGGCCACGCTGACGGAGCGCATCGATGCCATGCTGGCGATCGTCGAGCGCCTGACCCCGACCATCCCGCAACTGATCGCGCATCACCAGGAAAAGCTGACGGAGCGGCTGCAGGAAGCGTTCAACCTGGCCGCGCCCAACGGCATGCCGTCGATGAGCCGCGACGAGATCGCCGAGCGCATCCGGCAGGAAGCCACGGTCTACGGCATCCGCATCGATATCGCCGAAGAATTGTCGCGACTGCAGGCGCACCTGAATGAAACGCGCCATATCCTGAAGAAGGGCGGCCAGGTGGGCAAGCGCCTGGACTTCATGATGCAGGAGCTCAACCGCGAGGCCAACACGCTGGGCTCCAAGGCAGCCGCCAAGGAACTGGCCGATGCCTCGATGGAGCTCAAGCTGCTGATCGAGCAGATGCGCGAGCAGGTCCAGAACCTCGAATAACGACAGTCCCAGGAATCACCAGAGAATCATCATGAGCCCAACGTCTCAAACTGCGCCTCACACGGCCATCGACACCGTCTACCCCGGCAACCTCTTCATGGTGGTGGCACCCTCGGGCGCGGGCAAGTCGACGCTGGTCAACGCGCTGCTGGCGCAGGACCCGGCCATCCGCCTGTCGATCTCGCACACCACGCGCGCGCCGCGCCCGGGCGAAGAGGACGGCCGCGAGTACCACTTCGTCACGGTAGACGCCTTCCGCGCGGCGCGCGACCGCGGCGACTTCCTGGAATGGGCCGAGGTGCACGGCAACTACTACGCGACCTCGCGCGTGTGGATCGAGCAGCAGATGGCGCAGGGCAACGACGTGCTGCTGGAAATCGACTGGCAGGGCGCGCAGCAGGTGCACCAGCGCTTTTCCAACGCGGTGGAGATCTTCATCCTGCCGCCGTCGCTGACCGCGCTGGAAGAGCGCCTGAAGAAGCGGGGCCAGGACGAGCCTAACGTGATCGTGCGCCGGCTGCTGGCAGCGGGCAGTGAAATGGCGCACGCGTCGGAGTCGGACTACGTGATCATCAACGAGGTGTTCGACGATGCGCTGGAGCAGTTGCGCAACGTCGTCAACGCTACGCGGCTGCGGTTTTCCTCGCAGAAGGCGCGGCACGCGGAGCTGTTCATCGAGCTTGGCATCCACTGAAACGGCGCCTGCCGATGACAGCCGCGCGGGGCGCCGACGGCGTTTCCCGCCGCGTGCTGTAAAATAGCTACCCAACACAAGGTTTTGTCCCAAGGTGGATTTGATATGGCGCGTATTACCGTCGAAGATTGTCTGAAACACATTCCGAATCGTTTCGAGCTCGCGCTGGCGGCCACGTACCGTGCGCGCCAGCTGGTGCAGGGCCACACGCCCAAGGTCGAAGCGAAGGACAAGCCGACCGTGGTGGCACTGCGCGAAATCGCGTCGGGCCAGGTCGGCATCGAGATGCTGAAAAAGGTCCCGACCTGATCGACCAGGCGGCCCATGGCTCATCTTCGCATCGTGCCAGCACTGTTCCAGGCTCCCCAGCCGGATTTCACGGGCCGCCGCCATGCCATCGCCGCATCCGCCCTCCAAGCCTCCATCCCAGCCGTCGCCGACCGCCGTCGTGCCGGCGCCTGGCGATGCGGCCCTGCCCGCGGCGCGTAAGCGCACCATTCCGGGCCAGTCTTCCGTGAACGCGCGCACCGGCGCTCCCAATCTTCCCGATCCGCTCGGCGACGATGTCGTCGGCGAGCGCGCCGTCGCGCCCGCGCTGGCGCCCGGCAAGACGCGGGGCGCCACCGTGCAGGACGAACTGGCCGCGGCGCAGCAAGTGGCGCCGCCGGCAGCCGACAGCCTGTTTATCGATGCAGTGCTGGCGCAGTCATACCGGCACTTCTTCGGCCCGACCTCGCAGCCGGCGGTGCCGCCGCGCCAGCAGGTCATCTCCATCACCCGGCTGATGGAGAAGCTCGCGTACCTGAAGGCGCCTGACCTGGCGCGCGTGCGCGAGGCCTTCCAGTTTTCCGACGAGGCCCACCTGGGCCAGTACCGCCAGAGCGGCGAACCCTACATCACCCACCCGGTGGCGGTGGCCGAGCTGTGCGCGGACTGGAAGCTGGACGTGCAGTCCATCATGGCGGCGCTGCTGCACGACGTGATGGAGGACCAGGGCATTACCAAGAGCGAGCTGGCCGAAAAATTCGGCCCCAAGGTCGCCGAACTGGTCGATGGACTGACCAAGCTGGACAAGCTCGAGTTCCAGAGCCGCGAGCAGGCGCAGGCGGAGAGCTTCCGCAAGATGCTGCTGGCGATGGCGCGCGACGTGCGCGTGATCCTGGTGAAGCTGGCCGACCGTACGCACAACATGCGCACGCTCGACTTCGTGCCGCCGGAGAAGCGCCGCCGCATCGCGCTCGAGACCATGGAGATCTATGCGCCGATCGCGCACCGTCTCGGTCTCAATACGATTTACCGCGAGCTGCAGGAACTGTCGTTCAAGGTCGGCTCGCCGTTCCGCTACGCCACGCTCGAAAAAGCCGTCAAGGCCGCGCGCGGCAACCGGCGCGAGGTGGTCAAGCGCATCCTCGAGGCCGCGCAGAAGGCGCTGGCCGATGCCGGCATCGTCGCCGAACTGTCGGGCCGCGAGAAGACGCTGTACAGCATCTACCGCAAGATGCACGACAAGCAGCTGTCGTTCTCGCAGGTGCTGGACGTGTACGGTTTCCGCGTGGTGGTGGAAACGCAGATGCACTGCTACATGGCGATGGGCGCGCTGCACGGCCTGTACAAGCCGATGCCCGGCAAGTTCAAGGACTACATCGCGATCCCCAAGATCAACGGCTACCAGTCGCTGCATACCACGCTGGTCGGGCCGTTCGGCACGCCGGTGGAGTTCCAGATCCGCACGCGCGACATGCATCAGATCGCCGAGGCCGGTGTGGCCGCGCACTGGATGTACAAGCACCAGGCCGACCACGCCAACGATATCCAGCAGCAGGCGCACCAGTGGCTGCAGTCGCTGCTCGATATCCAAAGCCAGACCGGCGATTCGCAGGAATTTCTCGAGCACGTCAAGATCGACCTGTTCCCCGACGCGGTCTACGTGTTCACGCCCAAGGGCCATATCCGCGCGCTGCCGCGCGGCGCCACCGCGCTGGACTTTGCCTACGCGGTGCACAGCGACCTGGGCAACCAGTGCGTCGCGGTCAAGATCAACAACGAGATGTTGCCGCTGCGCACCGAGCTCAAGAGCGGCGATATCGTCGAGGTGGTGACGGCGCCTTACTCCAAGCCGAACCCCGCCTGGCTGTCGTTCGTGCGCACCGGCAAGGCGCGCGCGGCGATCCGCCACTACCTGAAGACCACCAAGCTGGACGAAGCCATCCAGCTGGGCGAGCGCCTGCTGGAGCAGTCGGCGCGCCAGCTCGGCATCGAGCTCAAGGCGGTGCCGCAGTCGGTGTGGGACCGCATGATCCAGTGGACCGGCAACAAGCAGCGCGAGGACATCTTCGCCGACCTGGCGCTGGGCCGGCGCGTGCCGGCGGTGGTGGCCAAGCGCATGGAGATCCTGCTGCAGGAGCTGTCCGGCGATGTCGACAGCGCGCTGCTCGCGGCGGTGCAGACCTTCGCCGGCGAGGAAGCGCCCGCGGTGCCGATCACCGGCGACGAGGGCATGTCGATGATCTTCTCGGCCTGCTGCCGCCCGATCCCGGGCGATTCCATCGTCGGCTACCTCGGCAAGGGCGAGGGGCTGCAGATCCACGTGCAGGATTGCAAGGTGGCCAAGCGCCTGCACAGCAAGGATCCGGAGCACTGGATCGACGTGATGTGGGCCAAGAAGACCACGCGCGCCTTCGATGTGTCGATCAAGGTGATGGTGCGCAACGTCAAGGGCATCGTCGCGCGCGTGGCGGCGGACCTGACCGCCGCCGATGCCAACGTCGCCCACGTGGCGATGGAGCAGCAGGACGCCGGCCACCAGGAAGCCACCTACATGCAGTTCATCATCCAGGTGCAGAACCGCCTGCACCTGGCCAACGTGATGCGCGGGCTGCGCCGCAACCCCGACGTGATCCGCATCTTCCGCGACCGCAACGACAGCTAGGCGGTCGCTTCAGCGGCGGCCCCGCGGCGTGGTGCGGCATTGCCGGGCGAATGCCCCGCCAAGGCCCGCGCCAGAACGCGTGCCCCTTATTGCTTCTTCGCGGGGTAGCGCACTTCCAGGATATCGATCTGCTCGACGCCGGCCGGCGTGCGCAACGCCACGGTATCGCCTTCGCGCGCCTTGAGCAGCGCCTTGGCGATCGGCGAGATCCAGCTGACGTGGTTGTGGTCGAGATCGACCTCGTCCATGCCGACGATGGTGATGGTGGTCTCTTCGCCCGATGCATGCGCGTAGGTGACGGTGGCGCCAAAGAAGATCTGGTCGTTGTCGCCCTGCAGGGACGGGTCGACCACTTCGGCCTTGTCCAGGCGGCGCGTCAGGAAGCGGATGCGGCGGTCGATCTCGCGCAGGCGCTTCTTGCCATAGAGATAGTCGCCGTTCTCGGAGCGGTCGCCGTTCGACGCTGCCCACGACACGATCTGTACCACGTCGGGCCGCTCGACATCGATCAGCTGCATCAGCTCGTTGCGCAGGCGCGCATAGCCTTCAGCGGTGATGTAGTTCTTGGTGCCGGGAGGCAGCGGCGCTGCGCCTTCGGGGAGATCGTCGTCCTCGTCGCCAGAGGACTCTTTGACAAATGCCTTGTTCATGGTCCGGATCACTTCTTCAGTCTGTCATTATAGGAAAAGCCGCCTGGCGGACCGTCCCGCGAGCGGGGCGGCATAGCCCCTCCCAATAAAGATCGCAAAAAAGTTGGAAGGGGGCTTCACAAAAACGAAAACTGAGTTATAATCTTTTTCTCGCGTGCGGCTGTAGCTCAGTTGGATAGAGTACTTGGCTACGAACCAAGGGGTCGTGGGTTCGAATCCTGCCAGCCGCGCCACCTATGCAGAAAGAAAAGGGCTTCCGGAAACGGAAGCCCTTTTTTATTGTCGCTCCGTTTCCAGTCTCGCGTTCTCGTTGCGATCCGGGTCGGCATCCGTGTCGGCGTGTTATGCCTTGCGGTCACGCGTGGCGCCTCCTAGTCTCGAAGACAGATCACTGAATCGGGAGTCGGGCGCATGGACAACGCAGACTGGCGCGTCGAGGCGTATCGCGGCATGGACGTCTACGTCCTGGTGTCGCCGCAGGGGCCGGACAGCATCGGCCGCTGGGGTTATGAGGTGCGCGTGTCGCAGGAAGGTGCCGATCCGGCGGACGCGGGCGATACCGAACTGCTCGCGAGCGGGCCCCAGCAGTTTGCCACGCGCCATGCGGCCGAAGTGGCTGCGTTTGGCGCGGGCTATGCACTGGTCGATCGCCTGCTGGGACCTGCCGAGTAAGTGCGGCAGGTTTGCCGCGCGCAGCGGTTTATATCACGCCGTGATGTATAGGCTTGCCGGCAGCAAAGCGCAATCCGATGCCAGGGCGCAAATAGTGCTTGCCATGGGTCGCTGAATCACCCATAATCCATCTCCTTCAGACGCGGGGTGGAGCAGTTGGCAGCTCGTCGGGCTCATAACCCGAAGGTCGCAGGTTCAAGTCCTGCCCCCGCAACCAACACCTTAGCCGTCGTGGCATTCACGGCGTCTTGCCAAAGGCCGACCGGCCAGACTCCCTTAGCTTTAAACCTCGAAGCCAGTGCGGGCCCACCCACGCATGGATTGGCGCATCACGTCAGGCCGGCAAGCGTTCCGCCGCAAGCCTGAAGGTGTCGCGCACCAGCGGCTGGTCTTCGCGTTCGGCCGCGGCGGCGCGATCGCGCAAGCGCGTGGCGAGCACCGCCAGCGTTCCCTGTGCCTGCGGCCCGCCCGCGGCCTGGCATCTGGTCACGGCTTCGCGCATCACCGCATCGAGCTCGCTGCTGACGTCGGCGCCATCGAAGGCGCTGACCGAAAGGGCCGAGATGCGTTCCAGGTAGAGATTGACCAGCGCTTCGTCGTGTAGCGGTTCGGACATGTCTTCTCCTCGTCGATGACGGCATGCATTAGCCATTGTAGTGAAGGCGCCGCCTGCCCGCGATCCAACGCTGTCGCATCCGCATGGCGGCGGCGAGCTGGACGCTGAGGTGCGGCGCTGTGCGAACGCCGGGACGCTGCCGGCACCCCCAGGGGGCGCGGCGCTGCATCGGGCAGGATGTGGGGGACGACTATTGGTCGCGCCGCCGCTGGTTCTGCAGCAGCTCGATGGGAGAGGGCTGGATGCGCCGTCGCGCCGGACGCAGCGCCCGGTTCGGCCACAGCACATAGTTGGTATGCGGGTCCAGCGGCTTGCCGAAGTACGAGACCCAGACCTGTACCCCCTGTTCGGTTTCGGCAACGATGGCCGCGACGGCGCGCGCCGCGGCGGACGGGGACTTGAGCAGCTCCGCCAGGGCTTCGACGCCCTGCACGACATGGTGCTTCACCCCTGCAAACCATGCGTACTGACGCATGGCGGACAACAAACGCTTGGTCATGAACGCGACTCGGGTTGGTTGGAAGTGCGAATGAGACTTTCGTACATCCGATTTGTTCACAGCAAATTTGCCCGGCAAATCATGACTGAGGCGTCATGTCGAAGGTGTGTCACCTGCATGCCGTGCGTCGCTGGCGTCCCCCGGTGCCGGGCGCATCACGCAGTGCGCGGCGGGACAGGAGCCAAGGCACAGAGTACCATCGCCAGCCGGTCCAGGGCAGGGTCGATATCCAGCAGGTCGATCGCGCCGAAGCCCAGCAGCAGCCCGGCACAGGTGGCAGGCGGAGTGGCATAGCAGGGGTCCAGCGTGGCCAGCTCCAGGTCCGCCAGCCGCGCCATCGATACCAGTGCCTCGGTGTCCACTGGCACGCGCAAGCGTGCCGCCAGGTGGAAGCCGGCCACCGCCGGCAGCGGCTCCAGCCACGGCGACAGGTCGCCCTGCAGCCGCGCCAGCAAGCGCGCGCGGCGCTGGGCATGGCGCGCATGCGAACGCCGGATATGGCGCAGCAGGTGGCCTTCCGAGAGGAAGCGCGCCAGCGCCTGCTGCAGCAGCGTCGGCGTGTACCAGTCCATCAGGTGCTTGACCTTGCGCGCCGCCGGCATCAACCACGGCGGCACCACCACGTAGCCGCCGCGCAGGTTGGCCGCCAGGGTCTTGGAGAACGTGCCCACGTAGACCACGCGGCCATGCCGGTCCAGCGTCTGCAGCGCATCCAGCGCCTGGCCGCCGTAGCGGAATTCGCTGTCGTAGTCGTCTTCAAGAATCACCGCATGGCGGCGCGCGGCCCAGTCGAGCAGGGCCTGGCGCCGCGCCAGGCTCATCGGCACACCCAGCGGCGACTGGTGCGAGGGCGTGACGTAGACCAGCGTGGCGTCGTTGGGCAGCGCCGCCACCACCAGTCCTTCCGCGTCGACGGGTACCGGCACGACCCGTGCGCCAAGGCCCTGGAACAAGGCACGCGCCATCGGATAGCCGGGGTCTTCCATCGCCACCACCGCGCCCGGCCCCAGCAGCAGCCGTGCCAGCAGGTCGATGCCCTGCTGCGCGCCGCTGGTGACGAGGATGTCGGTCGGCGCGCTCTGCACGCCGCGGGTAAAGGCGATATGGCGCGCGATCGCCTGGCGCAGCGGCATCTCGCCGGCGGCGTCGGCCGGGCCGGGCGCCCGCGTACGTTCTGCCGCCAGCGCGGCACGCACGCAGCGCGACCAGGCTTCATGCGGAAAACGGGTGGTATCGGCCTGCCCCGGCTGGAACGCATAGCGCGCCCCGCCGGCCGGGGCCAGGAACGGCGTGGGCACGGCCAGCCAGCGCTGCACCGCGGGCGGCAGCACCGGCGCCGCGGCGATGCGCACCCCCGGCCGCGCCAGGCCTTGCGCGACATAGGTGCCGTCGCCGACGCGCGCGTGCAGCCAGCCTTCGGCCACCAGCCGCTCGTAGGCGGTGGTGACGGTCTTGCGCGCCACGCGCAGCTGCGTGCCGAGCAGGCGCGACGGCGGCATGCGCGCGCCGGCTTCGAGCCGGCCGGCCTGGATCGCGTCGCGGATGTGGTGGACGATCTGCGCGGTCAGGTCGCCGGCGTGGTCCAGAGCCAGGTGCAGTTCCATGGCGGGTTGGCGTCGATCTCGATTGGTCTACTGATTCTGCCAAAAATTGGCAGTGTACGGGGCCAATGCGGAGGTCTATCTTTCATTCCGTCGGGCGCCGCCCCAGCGCCCGCTGCAATCGAACCTGAATCCAACCTGCTCAACCTGCTTAAGGAGATCGATCATGGAAGAACGGATGAACTGGCAAGACGTGGCCCCCGACGCCTACAAGGCAATGGTCGGCGTCGAGGTCTACCTGGCGCGCTGCTCGCTGGAAACCACGCTGAAGGAACTGGTCAAGATCCGCGCCTCGCAGATCAACGGCTGTGCCTTCTGCCTGGACATGCACGTGACCGACGCGCGCAAGCATGGCGAAAGCGAACGCCGCCTGAGCCTGCTGCCGGCGTGGCGGGAAGTGAGCTGGTTCACGCCGCGCGAGCGCGCCGCGCTGGCGTGGACCGAGGCGCTCACGCTGCTGCCGCAAAGCCAGGCGCCGGATGCGGACTACCAGGCGCTGCGCGAGCAGTTCTCGGAAAAAGAGATGGCCGACCTGACGCTGCTGATCTCGGCCATCAACGCGTGGAACCGCTTCGGTGTCGGCTTCCGCCGCCAGCCGCCGGCGCTTTGAAACCCGTGCGCCGGCTTGTCGATTGACAAGCCGGCGCGCGCTGCATTAGCTTCGGTTGCAGCGACTGCACATCTGGCAGCGACCGCATGGCCGGCGTGATGATAGGCTATGCCAAGCGCTGTCCGCGTGTAGTGTGACGTCCCCCGCCAGGAGTCTGCCCATGACCGAAGACACCCTGCTGCAACTGATGACGGAAGTCGAAAAGGAAGATCCGATCGACTACGCCGACTTGCCGTTCGACGACGCCGCGCTGCGCCGGCTGGCCTGCCGGCTGATCGCCGAACGCTCCAGCGAGCTGGAGGCTTCCGGCCTGCCGGTGGAGGCGCTGCTGGCCACGATGTGGGCCTCGACCGCCAAGCTGGTGCTGGAAAACCTGGTCCTGAACGCGCGCCTGCTGACGCTGCAGGGCCTGCCCGACGATGCCCGCGCGTTGATCGACCGCATCGCGCGACAGTCCCGCGGCGGCGCCTGAGCCCGCCGGCAGCGCATTACCTGCCCCGGCGCTCCCGCCGGCCAGCCATGTGCCGCAGCCGGCGCAAGCTGCGGCGCCCCCGCCGTTTCGTTAAAATACGAGTTTTCGCTCAGCCGGGCCGCGGCCCGCCATGCGCCGGAGGCGGCTGACCAGGAGGATTTCGGTGATCAAGTGGATAATCGTCGCGGGCTACCTCGGTGCCATCCTGTATGTGCACTTCCGCGGCAAGGTGCGCCTGCGCCTGTGGCGCCAGCTGCTGGACCATTCGGCCCTGGTGGCGCCGATCAACTGCTTTATGTACGCGTTCTCGGGCGTGCCGCGCACCCCGTACATCCCGGTCGACAATTTCCCCGACCTGGAAAAGCTGCGCGCCGCCTGGCCGGAGATCCGCGATGAAGGCCTGGCCCTGGCGGCGATGCGCAAGATCAAGGCCGCCGACAAGAACGACGACGCCGGCTTCAATTCCTTCTTCAAGTACGGCTGGAAGCGCTTCTACCTGAAGTGGTACGAGGCCCAGCATCCATCGGCCGAGCAGCTGTGCCCCAAGACCGTGGCGCTGCTGCGCGAGCTGCCTACCGTCAAGGCGGCGATGTTCGCCGAGCTGCCGCCGGGCGGCAAGCTCAATCCGCACCGCGATCCGTTTGCCGGCTCGTTGCGCTATCACCTGGGGCTGGCCACGCCCAACGACGACCGCTGCTTTATCGAGGTCGACGGCGAGCGCCACAGCTGGCGCGACGGCGAGGGCGTGGTGTTCGACGAAACCTACCTGCACTGGGCCGAGAACCGCAGCGATGCCAACCGGCTGATCCTGTTCTGCGATATCGAGCGCCCGATGCGCTATGGCTGGGCCGCGAAATTCAACCACTGGATGGGCCGCAAGGTCATGACCGCCGCCAGCTCGCCGAACGACGAACACGACCAGACCGGCATGATCAACCGGCTGTTCCGCTTTGTCTGGCTGGGCGGCCAGTATCGCCGCCGCTTCAAGGCCTGGAACCGCCAGCTCTATTACGTGACCAAGTTCGGCCTGATCGTGCTGGGCGTGGGTTTGATCGTCTACCTGTAAGCAGCAAGAGAGCCGGCGCCAGCCGGCTCTTTCGTTTAGCGGACCTGTTCGCTTCTGCCGGAGATGCCAATGCGCTTTGTTCCCGTAGCCCTCGGGCTGGCAGCCAGCCTTGCCGCGGCCGCCTGCACCACCGCGCCCGCCGAGCGCCCCGCCAGCACTGGTGCTGCCATCGGCATGGCCAATCCGGCATCGGTCAACTGCGCGCAGCGCGGCGGCAAGCTGCAGATCGTGTCGACGCCGGCAGGCCAGACCGGCATCTGCACATTCCCGTCTGGCAAGCAGTGCGAGGAGTGGGCGCTGATGCGCGGGGAGTGCACGCCGGGCTGAAGCCTCGCACGGGGGCGTCCGCCTCAGTCGCGGCGGCGTTCGCTGGCGAGCGCGGCGTAGTGGTCGCGCTTGGCCTGGTACATGCGGCTGTCGGCCAGCTTGACGATGTCGCCCAGGCGCTCGCCTGCCTGGCAGGTGGCGTGGCCGATGGAGAAGCTGAGCCGCGTGCCGGGGTAGAACTGGTTGTTCAGCTCCACCACCTTGCCGATCTGCTCGACCACGGTGGCGGCGCCGCGCTCGTCGCGCCCGGGCAGCAGCACCATGAACTCGTCGCCGCCGGTGCGCGCGACGCAGGCCTGCTCGCCCACGGCTTTCTTCAGCACCTCGCCGGTGCGGCGCAGCAGGCTGTCGCCGTCGGCGTGGCCGAACTGGTCGTTGACGACCTTGAGCCCGTTCAGGTCCACCGCCACCACGCTGACCGGCCACGGGCCCTTGCGGCCCAGCCGCGCCAGTTCGTCCTCATAGTAGGCCCGGTTGTAGAGCTTGGTCAGCACGTCATGCTTGCCGAGGAACTCGACATAGGCCTCGGCCTTCTTGCGCGCGGTGATATCGGTCAGCGACACCAGCACCTGGTCCCAGTCCGCTTCGCGCCCGGGGAACACCGACCATTGCATGAACACGTCGACGGCGCGGCCATCGAGCGCGTAGTTGATGACCTCGCGCTGCTGCCACAGCCGGCCATGCCACAGGTCGATCAGCTGCTCGGCAAAATGGATGCGCATGTCGTCGCGGAACACGTCGCCGAGCCGCGACAGCAGCGCGGCCTTGCTGTCCGCGCCGAACATCTGCAGGGTCTGCTGGTTGACGTCGAGCACGCGGATTTCCTGCATGCAGCGCGAGACGAAGTCAGGATGGACGTTGAGGAAGGTGCGGAAGTCGGTGATGCCGGCGGCCCGCACTTCGTCGATCAGCACCTTGACCGCGCTGAAGTCCTCCACCCACAGCGACACCGGCGAATGCTCGAACAGGCCCAGCGCATACTGCTCGCTGCGGCGCAGCTCGCGTTCGGTGCGCAGGCGCGGGGTGATGTCCTTGATCGACAGCAGCACGCGCTCCCAGGTCTGTTCATGCCCCGGCATCACCGTGGCCTCCAGCTGGATGTCGAGCCGCGCGCCGTCCAGCGCGTAATTGACGGTCTGGCTGGAAAAGCCGTTGGCGCCATCCCACAGCTGGCCGAGTTCTTCGACATGCTGCTCGAACATGTCGTCGCGAAAGACCGTGTCGAGGTTGGCCACCAGGTCGTCGAGGTCGGCGGCGCGGAACAGTTCCAGCGTGCGCCGGTTCACCGCGATCACGCGGATCAGCGCGGAACATTGCGCCACCCGCCGCGGATCGGCGCGCAGGTGCGCGCGCAGGTCGGTGATGCCCTGCTGCCGCCACTGCGCGAAGCACTCGCGCACGGCGCTGAAGTCCTCCAGCCACAGCGAGACCGGCGCCAGCTGGAACAGGGTCTGGTAATCGTCCGGCAGGTGGCGGGCAGGGTCGCCGATACCCTGGGCCGCGGACGGTGCCACGGATGTACTGGTCAAGGCCATTCTCCTTGTTCTTGTTGTGAAGGCGCGCGGCGGCCATGTGCAACCGATGCGATCGGGGCCGCCGGGGACCAGCCGGGCAGCCGCCTGCACGCCAGCGCACTAGGATAGGCGAGCCGCCGGCAAAAAGGGAGGGTTGTTGCAAATCGGCGCGAGGGCCGGGGACCGGCCACCGCGGCGGTCAGGCCGCGAGCCGCTGCACGATCGCGGCGAGCGTGCCGAGCGCGCGCTCGATCTGCGCGGAACGCGGGGTGCCGCAGTTGATGCGCAGGCAGTGGTCGAAGCGCCCGGCGTTGGAAAACATCACGCCCGGCATCACGCGGATGCCGGCCTGCAGCGCCTGGTCGAACACCGCCTCGGACGAGACCTGCGCCGGCAGCTCGACCCACAGGTGCATGCCGCCGCGCGGCGCGCCCAGCCGCGTGCCGGCGGGAAAGCCGGCGGCGATGGCCTGCGCGAACCATTCGCGCTGCGCGCGCAGCCGCGTGCGCAGCCGGCGCAGGTGCCGGTCATGCGCGCCCGACGCCAGGAAATCGGCGGCGGCCATCTGCGACAGCATCTCGTTGGGCCGCGACAGCCCGAACTTCAGCATCTCGACGCGCGCCTGCCACTTGCCGGCGGCGATCCAGCCCAGCCGCATGCCGGGCGCCAGCACCTTGTGCAGCGACGCGCAATGGATCACGTTGCCGCTGCCATCCCAGGCCTTGGCCGCGGCTGGCGGCGCGTCGCTGTCGGCGGTGGCCGAGAAGCAGTCGTCCTCGATCAGCGCGATGCCGCGTGCCTCGCACCATTGCACCAGCCGCGCCTTGTGCGCGTCGGGCATGATGCAGCCGAGCGGGTTCTGCAGATTCGGCACCACCGCCACCGCGCGGATGTTGTCGTAGTGCTGTGCCGCCAGCTCCAGCGCCTCGAGCGAGATGCCGGTCTGCGGGCTGCACGGGATCTCCAGCGCGCGCATGCCCAGGCTTTCCAGGATCTGCAGCAGGCCGTAGTAGGTGGGAGACTCCACCGCGATCACATCGCCCGTGCCCGCCACCGCGCGCAATGCCAGGTTCAGCGCCTCGGTGCAGCCGTTGGTGATGACGATCTCTTCCGGGGCCAGCTGCACGCGGTTGCGCAGCGCCTGCCGTGCGATCGCGGCGCGCAGCGGCAGGTAGCCGTCGGGCTCGACGCCCTCGCCGAACAGCTGCGGATGCCGGCGCAGCGCGCGTGCCGCGGCACCGCGCAGGGCCTCGGTCGGGTACAGCGCTGGCGCGCAATAGGCGCCGCCCAGGTTGGTGTGCACGTGCTCGTGCTGGCCGCGCGCGAGCAGGCCGGAAATGCGCTGGTGGATGCCGACATACTGGGCCGGATCGGGCAGCGCGGCGGCGGGTTCCGACAGCGCTGCCAGCGCCGCGCGCCGCGGCGCGGCAACGAAGTAGCCGGAGCGCGGCCGCGCTTCGAGCAGGCCGTCGCTTTCGAGATGCCGGCAGGCCTGCAGCGCCGTCGACAGGCTCACGCCGTGCAGCGCCATCAGCGCGCGCACCGACGGCATGCGGTCGCCGGCGGCGAGCGTGCCGGCGTCGATGGCGCGGCGGTAATGGCCGGCAAGCTGGCGATAGAGGGGGGTGGTGGTATCCATGGCGGCATCGTGGCGCGGCCGGCCGCATCGGTACAGATACAGAGGCGGGGGCCCTGTATCGTAACAGGCGGAAATCGTGGTTGCTGTTCCGGTCGCCGGGGTGCGGCCGTGTGCCTGCCGCGCGCGGCAGCCGGTCGATAGGCTGGAGTCCTGTGCCTGCTACCGGAGTCTGCCATGCCAAGCGATCTCGACACCACCCCGACCATGATGCCGTTGTCGGCCGGCCAGGCCTTGCGGCTGCACGTGTCGGCCGGGACCGTGCTGCATGCCCAAACGGGCGAGATGGTGCTGGCCGGGCCGATGCAATGGCTCGCCGGCCACTGCCACATGCCGCAGCGGCGCCTGCGCGCGGGCGACACCTGGGTCGTGCCTGCGCGCGGCTGGCTGACGGTGTCGGCGAGCCGCGGCGCGGCATTGTCGGTCACGGCTGCCCCGGGGTGGCTGGCGCGGCTGCGCGCGCGCCTGGCGCCTCCGTGGCGCCGGCCGCTCTCGGCCGGCGGGCCGGTCTCGCTGCGGATTCCCGACCCGGCGCGCCAAAGGCGATAAAATTGCGCTCCGGCCGGCCTGGCACATTGGTGTGCCCAACCCCCCGGCCGCAGTTCCCGGGTTCCCCATGCTACGTCTAAGTGAAGTCAAACTCCCGCTCGACCATACCGAAAGCGACCTCGACGCCGCCGTGCGCGCCTGTGCCGCACAGATCGGCGTCAAGGGAGACGGCCTGATCGGCTATACCGTATTCCGCCGTGCCCACGATGCGCGCAAGCGCTCGGATATCAAGCTGACCTACATCATCGATATCGAGGTGCGCGACGAGGCCGCGGCCATCCGCCGCATGGCCGGCAAGCCGAACTGGAGCGTGACGCCCGACATGGCGTACCACTTCGTCGCGCGCGCGCCGCAGGGCGGCACGCATCCGCGCCCGGTGGTGATCGGCATGGGCCCGTGCGGCCTGCTGGCCGGCCTGATCCTGGCGCAGTCCGGCTTCCGCCCCATCATCCTGGAGCGCGGCAAGGAAGTGCGCGAGCGCACCAAGGACACCTTCGGCCTGTGGCGCAAGAGCGTGCTCAATCCCGAGTCGAACGTGCAGTTCGGCGAAGGCGGCGCCGGCACGTTCTCGGACGGCAAGCTGTACAGCCAGATCAAGGACCCCAAGCACTATGGCCGCAAGGTGCTCGAAGAGTTCGTGCGCGCCGGCGCGCCGGAAGACATCCTGTTCAAGGCGCGCCCGCATATCGGCACCTTCCGGCTGGTGAGCATGGTCGAGAAGATGCGCGCCGAGATCATCGAACTGGGCGGCGAAATCCGCTTCGAGACCCGCGTCGACGATATCGATATCGATGGCGGCCGGGTGCGCGGCCTGAAGCTTTCCAACGGCGAGTATCTCGAGGCCGACCACGTCATCATGGCGGTCGGCCACAGCGCGCGCGACACCTTCCAGATGCTGCATGACCGCGGCGTGTTCATGGAGGCCAAGCCGTTCTCGCTGGGCTTCCGCATCGAGCATCCGCAGGGGCTGATCAACCGCAGCCGCTTCGGCAAGTTCGCCGGCAACAAGCTGCTGGGCGCGGCCGACTACAAGGTGGTGCACCACTGCAGCAATGGCCGTTCGGTGTACAGCTTCTGCATGTGCCCGGGCGGCACGGTGGTGGCGGCGGCGTCGGAGCCGGGGCGCGTGGTGACGAATGGCATGAGCCAGTACAAGCGCGCCGAGCGCAATGCCAACGCCGGCATCGTGGTCGGCATCACGCCGGAAGATTACCCGGGCGGCCCGCTGGCCGGCATCGAGTTCCAGCGCAAGTGGGAAGAGCGCGCGTTCGAGCTGGGCGGGCGCAACTACAACGCACCAGGCCAGCTGGTGGGCGACTTTATCGCCGGCCGCGCCTCGACGTCGCTGGGCTCGGTCGAGCCTTCGTATAAGCCGGGGGTGACCCCGACCGACCTGAGCACGTCGTTGCCCGACTACGTGATCGAGGCAATCCGCGAGGGCATTCCCGAAATCGACAAGAAGCTGCCGGGCTTCGCGCTGCATGACGCGGTGCTGACCGGGGTCGAGACTCGCACCTCGTCGCCGCTGCGCATCCGCCGCAACAACGATGACTACCAGAGCATCAACGTCAAGGGCCTGTATCCGGCGGGCGAGGGCGCGGGCTATGCCGGCGGCATTTACTCCGCGGCGATCGATGGCATCGAAGTGGCCGAGGCGGTGGCGCTCAGCATCGTCGGCGGCAGGGCTGCCTAAGCCTGTTGCTGCAGATAAGCCGCGGCCCCCTGCGCCGCGGTGCGGCCGCTGGCGAAGCAGGCCGTCAGCAGGTAGCCGCCGGTGGGTGCTTCCCAGTCCAGCATCTCGCCCGCGCAGAATACGCCGGGCAGGGCGCGCAGCATCAGGCTGTCATCCATCGCTTCGAAGCGCACGCCGCCGGCGCTGCTGATGACCTCGTCGATCGGGCGCGGGCGCAGCACGCGCAAGGGCAGTGCCTTCAGCGATACGGCCAGCGTGCCGGGATCGAGCATGGCGTCGCGGGACAGGCATTCGCGCAGCAGGCCGGCCTTGACGCCGGTGATGCCGAGCCGGCTCTGCAGGTGGCTCGACAGCGAACGCGAGCCGCGCGGATGCTCGACCTGCGCGCTGACCTGTCCGGCGCTGTGCGACGGCAGCAGGTCGAGGTGGATGATGGCCTCGCCATCGGCCTCGATGCGGTCGCGGATCGGTGCCGACAGCGCGTAGACCAGGCTGCCTTCGATGCCGTCGCGGCTGATGACGAATTCGCCCTGGCGGTAGTGCGCGTGTCCGTCACGGTCGTTCAGCGCGATCGCCACCGGCTTGACCGGCGCGCCGGCAAAGCGCGCGGCAAAGTCCGCGCTCCATGCCACGTCGAACCCGCAGTTTGCCGGGCGCAGCGGCGCGATCTCGATGCCGCGCTCGGCCAGGCGCGGCACCCATGCGCCATCGGAACCCAGCCGGGCCCAGCTGGCACCCCCCAGCGCCAGCACCACGGCGCGCGCGTGCACGACCGTGTCGCCGTGCGGCGTGGCAAAGCGCAACGCATGCCGGGCGCCGTCGCTGTCGCCGTCTCCATCGTCCCAGCCCAGCCAGCGATGCCGCATATGGAACTGCACGCCGGACTCGCGCAGACGGTGCAGCCACGCGCGCAGCATCGGCGCCGCCTTCATGTCGGTGGGAAAGACGCGGCCCGAACTGCCGACGAAGGTCTCGATGCCGAGCCCGTGGACCCAGTCACGCAGCGCCTGCGCGCCGAAGCCCGCCAGCATCGGCGCCAGCTGCGTCGCGCGCGCGCCGTAGCGGCCCAGGAAGGCCGGCTCCGGCTCGGCATGGGTCAGGTTCATGCCGCCCTTGCCGGCCATCAGGAACTTGCGCCCGACCGACGGCATGGCGTCATAGACCGCCACGCTGGCGCCCTGCGCCGCCAGCACTTCGGCCGCCATCAGCCCGGCCGGGCCGCCGCCGACGACGGCAACGTCGGGAGTGGCATGGGTGGCATGGTCACGGGCAGGCGTGGCGGTAGAGGGCATCGGCGGGGCTCGGCAGGGCAGGGTGTTTCCGCCGCGGATTATAGAGCCTGCGGCAGCGCTAGAATGACGCTTTGCCGCACGCTTGCCATCATGTCTTCCGCCACGCACTCCGCCAGCCCGTCCGACGATGCCGTCATTGCCGCCACCCGCCACTGGCTCGAGCGCGCGGTAATCGGGCTCAACCTGTGCCCGTTCGCCAAGAGCGTGTACGTGAAGGAGCAGGTGCGCTACGTGGTCAGCCCCGTCACCGGGGCGCCCGACGTGATGGATGACCTGGAGCGCGAACTGCGCCTGCTGGCCGATGCCGATCCGGCGCAGGTCGATACCACCCTGCTGATCCTGCCGCACGCGGTGGCCGATTTCCTCGACTTCAACGACCTGCTGTACTTCGCCGAGCGCCTGCTCGCCAGCCTGGGGCTGGAAGGCACGCTGCAGATCGCCAGCTTCCATCCGCGCTACCAGTTTGCCGGCACCGAGCCGGACGATATCGAGAACTACACCAACCGCGCGCCGTACCCCATCCTGCACCTGCTGCGCGAGGATTCGATCGCGCGCGCGGCGGCGGCGTTTCCCGATGCGGCGGACATCTACGAGCGCAACCAGGCGGTCATGCGCCGCCTTGGCCACGACGGCTGGCAACGCTGGATGGCGGGCGAGGACGAGCCCAAGCCGGATTCCGGATCCGCGGACGGGACGGCGTAGTTACGCCGCCACCGGCTCGGTGAAGAAGCGCTCGCGCAGCTCTTCCAGTCCCAGCCGCCCCAGCACCTCTTCCAGCCGCTCGGCCGGGCGGCGGCGCGGCAGGTCCTTGTACTGCGCGATGATCAGTTCGTTCTTCATCGAGTGTTCCCAGCCCACCAGCTCGGTCACGCTGACCTGGTAGCCGTGTGCCTCCAGCTGCAGGCAGCGCAGCACGTTGGTCACCTGGCTGCCGAATTCGCGCGTATGCAGCGGGTGGCGCCAGATCTCGGTCAGCGGATTGCCCGCCAGCAGCTTGCCCTTGTGCTTGCGCAGCACGCTGGCCACTTCGGCCTGGCAGCACGGCACCAGCACGATGTGCTGCGCGCGCTTGGCCAGCGCGAAGCGGATGGCGTCGTCGGTGGCGGTATTGCACGCATGCAGCGCGGTGACCACGTCGACGGTAGGCGGCAGCTGCGGCGAGGTGATCGAGTCCGCCACCGACAGGTTCAGGAACGACATCCCGGGAAAACCGAGCCGCGCCGCCAGCGCCTGCGAGGTCTTCACCAGTTCTTCGCGGGTTTCGATGCCGTAGATGTGCGAGTCGTCCTGCAGGGCCTTGAAGAACAGGTCGTACAGGATGAAGCCCAGGTAAGACTTGCCGGCGCCGTGGTCCACCAGCGTAACGCGGCCGCGCGCGGCCTTGACCTCCTGCAGCAGCGGTTCGATGAACTGGAACAGGTGGTAGACCTGCTTGAGCTTGCGCCGGCTGTCCTGGTTCATCTTGCCGTCGCGCGTCAGGATGTGGAGTTCCTTGAGCAGCTCGACGGACTGGCCGGGGCGGATTTCGTGGGTATTTGACATGAAGGGGACTGCACAGGCTGCGGGGCGCGGCGCGCCCCGGAATGGCGACAGTTTACCGAAAAGTCTTCGGGCGGCCCTCGGCGCTGCCCTTGTGCGCTAAAGTTCCCGGCGCGCCTGCCGTTGGTGATGCATCGATAACAAGCAGAGCGCCGGCACCCGCCGTCGCCCGCCAGACGATTCAGGGGACGCATGATGCATGAATCGGGACTGCGCCTGGAGCTCGCCGAGCCGGGCGAACAGGTGCATGCACGCTACACGCCGCAGCCGGGCCGGCTGCCGCCGGACCCGGCCAGCCTGCAGCAATGCCTGGCCGGCCTGGGCTGGTCCGGCGCGCGGCTGGATGCGCGCGCGGTGGCGCAGTTCCTCGCGCAATGCCAGCGCGCCGAGCACGAGATCGATGCCACCATCGGCGCGCTGATCGACGGCGCGTTCGAGCTCGACATCACCGGCGATGGCCTGGCGGTGCGGCTGACGCTGATGCCGCCGGAAGGCGGCCGGCCGGTCAGCGCGGACGAGATCCGCCGCGCCGTCGCGGAGCGCGGCGTGGTGGCACCGATTCAAGCCCTCGCGCTGGACGCGGCGCTGGCCGAAGGCGGCTGCGAGCTGCGCACCATTGCCGCCGGCATGGCGCCGCGGCAGGGCGAGCCGGCGCGCTTCATCAACCTGCTGGAGCCGCGCAAGCCGGCGCACAGCGATGACGATGCCGGCAAGGTCGACCTGCGCGAGCTGGGCAACCTGCTGCTGGTCAGTCCCGGCACGCCGCTGATGCGGCGCGTCGCGGCGGTGCCCGGCCATGCCGGCGTCGACGTGTTCGGCCAGCCGATTGCCGCCGATGCGGTCGACGATCCGCCGTTTGCCGAGGGCCTGACCGGCGCGGCGGTGGATGCGGATGACCCCGGACTGCTGCGCGCGTTGATTGCCGGGTCGCCGGTGGTCGGCGTCCACGGCATCTCGGTCAGTCCCGTGGTGCAGGTCGAATCGGTGGACCTGCACTCCGGCAACGTGGCCTTCGACGGCACGCTGCGCGTGTCGGGCGACATCCGCACCGGCATGTCGGTCAACGTGAGCGGCGACGTGGTGGTCGAAGGCACCATCGAAGCCGCCAGCGTCGAGGCCGGCGGCAACGTGATCGTCAAGGGCGGCATCATTGGCAAGTCGGAAAGCGCCCATGCCGAAGGCGGCATCAGCCGCGCCAGCGTGCGCTGCCAGGGCGCGGTGAAGGCGCGTTTCATCGAGAATGCGGTGGTCGAGGCCGGCACCGAAGTCACCGTCGACAGCGGCATCCGCCAGAGCGATGTCGCCGCCGGGCAGCGCATCCTGGTGGGCGGCAACGGCACCCAGGGCAGCATCAGCGGCGGCCGCAGCCGCGCCTTGCTGGCGGTGCGCGCCGCGGTGCTGGGGGCGCCGGCCGGCACCGCCACCAGCATCCAGGTCGGCCTCAATCCCTATGCCGACGCGCAGCGCGCCGCGCTCGAGGCCGAGCGCCGGCGCATGCAGGGCGAGCAGGACAAGGTCAGGCAGCTGGTGGACTTCTTTGCCAAGCACCCGGAGCGCGCCGTTGGCGACTTGCGCGAAAAGGCCCGCGCGACGCTGTTCAAGCTGTCGCGCGACCTGTTCGAGCTGGACGCGCGCCTGACCGAACTGGGGCAGCAGATGCAGCCGGCCGCCGATGCCGTCATCGATGCCGCGCGGCGCATCCATGGCGGGGTCACGCTGCAGGTGGGCAGCCGCGTGCTCAAAGTGATGGAAGACAAGCCCGGCGGCCAGATCCGGCTGGTCGACGACCGCATCACCGTCGGCTGAATCGCACGCTTGCCCGATGCCGCTTTGATCCGCGGGGATTTGTACTATCCTGCAGATATGTCCTGGGGTGCCGCAGGATGGGCGATCGAGCTAGTGTCGGGCAATGAATGCAGAAGCGGATCAGCACTCTGTGGAAGCGTTACACCGAACCGACACACGTGGCACTTGAATGAACGGGAAGGCCAGCCATCGCGCTGGCCTTTCTGTTTTCAGGTCGGCCATTACGCAAGTACCGGAATCGTGGCAGGACGGCTTGCGCTTACTCCGCCCACAGCCGCAACTCGTGCATTCCGCTGCGCGCCACGCGCGTGCCAAGTGCGCGGCCCTGTGCTTCGAACATGGCCTGCAGCCATGCCATGTCGACTTCGCGCGCATACGCCAGCCGGAAATGGCTGCGCCGCAAGGGCACCAGCCGCAGGTCCGCGCAGCCGCCGCCATCGAAGCTGACGAATGCCATCAGCGCCAGGTCCGGGCGATAGGTATCGTATCCGCCAATGCCCTCGTAATCGTTGATGAAATCGCCGCAGCCGTAGAGGATCGGCTTGCCGGCATGCAGCTCGATGCCGAGCGGATGGTGCGAGGAGTGCCCGTGCACGATGTCGATGCCGGCGTGCTCCACCAGCGCGCGGGCGAAGGCGCGTTGTGCCGGATCGATGTGGTAGCCCCAATTTGGGCCCCAGTGGACCGACAGCACCATGACATCGCCGGGGCGTCGCAACTGGCGGGCCTGCGCGGCAATGCGCGCTTGCGACGCCGCGGACCAGTCGTCCAGCAGGTTCACCCCCGAGTGCCCCGCGGTGGCGCGCCACGCTGCCGGTGTGCCGGCGCTGGGCATGGCGAAGGCCATGACCACCACGCGGCCACCGCCAGGCCGCGCCAGTACCGCGGCGCGGGCGGCGCTGGCCTCGTCGGGACCGGCGCCGGCGTGTGCGATGTGCGCGCCGTCGAGCGCGTCGAGCGTATCGGCCAGGCCCGCGCGGCCCCAGTCCAGCACATGGTTGTTGGCGAGGACCGCGCAGTCGATGCCGGCGGCCTGCAGGCAATCCACGTTGCGCGGATGCATGCGGTAGTGCACGGACTTGCCAGGCCAGGCATCGTCGCTGGTGGTGATGGCGGTTTCCAGGTTGGCGATGCGCGGCCGCGCGGCGCGGCTTGCCAGTTCCGCCAGCGCATCGCCCCACGGATAGTCCGGCCCCACGGGGCGCGCGATCGGGCCGGCCTTGCGTTCCGCCAGGCGCACGTAGTCGAGCGCGCAATGCACGTACGATTCATGCAGCAGCGGCTGGCTGGGATGCGCCAGGATCTGGTCGATGCCGCGGCCCGTCATCACGTCGCCGCACAGGAACAGGGGAGGTTGGCTGGCAGGGTCCATCGTGCAGGCGCACGGCGCGCGGGCGCCGTGCCGCCATGCCTCCATGATAGGCCCCGCGGCCACGGCAGGATTTGGCCCCACCCGCGGAATGCGCCGGACGCAGCGCGCATTTACATTCGCGCGGTACCTGCCTTAAATGGTGAAGTCATCGGTCCTCGTGGCCATTTTTTTGCTCCTGACGCCGCGTGTCGTCCGATGTTTCCAACAGCATCGGGAGGCAGATCATGGCCCAGCCATCGCAGGAACATATTGAGGCACTCAAGGCGCAGCTGCGCGGACGCTTGCTGCAGCCGGGCGACGAGGGCTATGACGACGCGCGCCGGATCTGGAACGCGATGATCGACCGCCACCCGCAGTGGATCGTGCAGGCCGCGGGCGCTGCCGACGTCGCGGCGGCGGTCAACTTTGCGCGCGAGCACGGCGTGCTGCTGGCGGTACGTGGCGGCGGCCACAACATCGGCGGCCTGGCGATCTGCGAGGGCGGCATGGTGCTGGACCTGTCGGCGATGCGCTCGGTGCGTGTCGATCCGCATGCGCAGCGCGCGTGGGTCGAGCCGGGCGCGACGCTGCGCGACTTCGACCATGAAGCGCAGGCGCAGGGCCTGGCCACGCCGCTCGGCATCAATTCCACCACGGGCGTGGCCGGGCTCACCCTCGGCGGCGGTTTCGGCTGGCTCAGCCGCAAGTTCGGCACCACGGTCGACAACCTGGTGTCGGCGCAGGTCGTCACCGCCGACGGCAAGCTGGTGCGCGCCAGCAGCGACGAGAACGCCGACCTGTTCTGGGCGCTGCGCGGCGGCGGCGGCAACTTCGGCGTGGTGACGATGTTCGAGTTCCGCCTGCATCCGGTGGGGCCGCAGGTCTATGGCGGACTGATCGTCTATCCGCTGGAGCAGGCCGCCAGCGTGCTGCCCGCCTATCGCGAACTGTATGAATCGATGCCGGACGAGCTGACCGTGTGGGTGGTGCTGCGGCAAGCGCCGCCGCTGCCATTCCTGCCGCCCGAGGCGCACGGCAAGCCGATCGCGGCGCTGGCGATCTGCTACATCGGTCCGCCGGAGCGGGGACCGGAACTGGTCGAGCCCCTGCGCCGGCTCGGCACGCCCTACGGCGAGCATCTCGGGCCGATGCCGCTCACAGCGTGGCAGCAGGCCTTCGATCCGTTGCTGACACCCGGTGCGCGCAACTACTGGAAGTCGCACAACTTCGCGGGGCTGGACGACGGACTGATTGCGATGCTGATCGAGCAGATCGGCAAGTTGCCGTCGCCGCAATGCGAGGTCTTTATCGGCGCCATGGGCGGGCAGACCAACCGCGTCGCGAAGGATGCCACTGCCTACGCCAGCCGCGATGCCAAGTTCATCATGAACCTGCACGGGCGCTGGGACAGCCCCGCGGACGACGACCGCTGCATCGGCTGGGCGCGCGAGGTGTTCCGCGCCGCGGCGCCGTACGCGCTCGGCAGCGTCTATGTCAACTTCCTCACGCAGGAGGAGGGCGACCGCATCGGCGCCGCCTATGGGCCGAACTACGACCGGCTGGTGGCAGTGAAACGTCGCTACGATCCGGACAACCTGTTCCGCCATAACCACAACATCAATCCGGCGGGCTGAAGGGCGGCGTCAAGTACGGCGGGCGAGGGCGGGGCAGCCTGCCGCGCCTTCACGCGGCTGCAATACAGGCATGCCAGCATCGCCGCGACCGCGTTGTATCCACAGGGAGAGCAGATGAGACCGGGTGAAGCAGAGCTGGTGCGGCGCATCCATAACGAGGTGGCCGACTACTACGACGAAGAGATCGAACTGGAACTGGACGACCGCGAGGCCAGCGAGGCCTTCGGCGACCCCGTGCACCTGGACGACCAGGCCGGGCAGGACAGCCGCCGGAAATATTTCCGCGAGCTGTTCCGCCTGCAGGGCGAACTGGTGCGGCTGCAGAGCTGGGTCGCCGCCACCGGGCACAAGGTCGTGATCCTGTTCGAGGGGCGCGACGCCGCCGGCAAGGGCGGCGTGATCAAGCGCATCACCCAGCGGCTGAACCCGCGCGTCTGCCGCGTCGCCGCACTGCCCGCGCCCAACGACCGCGAACGCACCCAGTGGTATTTCCAGCGCTACGTCGCGCACCTGCCCGCCGCCGGCGAGATCGTGCTGTTCGACCGCAGCTGGTACAACCGCGCCGGTGTCGAGCGCGTGATGGGCTTCTGTACCGATGACCAGTACGAAGAGTTCTTCCGCTCGGTGCCCGAATTCGAAAAGATGCTGGTGCGCTCCGGCATCCAGGTGATCAAGTACTGGTTCTCGATCACGCACGACGAGCAGCGCCTGCGTTTCCTCAGCCGCATCCATGATCCGCTCAAACAGTGGAAGCTCAGCCCGATGGACCTGGAATCGCAGCGCCGCTGGGAAGACTACACGCGAGCCAAGGAAATCATGCTCGAGCGCACCCATATCGCCGAGGCGCCGTGGTGGGTGGTGCAGGCCGACGACAAGAAACGCGCGCGGCTGAACTGCATCCATCACTTGCTGAGCCTGGTGCCGTATGCCGAAGTGGAGACGCCCGCGGTGGTGCTGCCCGGCCGCGAGCGCCACGAGGATTACGTGCGCCAGCCGGTGCCGAAGGAGATGATCGTGCCGGAGGTCTACTGAGCGGTGCCGGACGCCTAGGGTATCCACGGGTGCGTCATCGGCCCCACCCCCGGGGCGGCTACCTATAATGAAAACGGCCACCCCGACATCCGCAGTGGCCGTGATCGTGGAACTGCTAGCTTTCTGGGCGGCCATGCTTGCCGCCTATCTCCTGATGAAGCGTGCCGGCTGCTTCAGCCAGCCGGTGCTCTATCCCGATCTGGAACACCCCTTCCGTTACTGGTGGGCGCAACGGCTGGGGCGCCAGCCGGCGCCACTGCCGCCATCTGCGCCGCCACCCTCTGCGCCGCCGTCATCGCAGCAACGCGCGCAACAAAATGCCCGGAGAGCGTGACGCTGCCGGGCGCCTCAGCCCATGGCAGTAGTCTTGCTCGCTGCCGCCTCGACCGGGAACGCATAAAAGTACCGCATCCAGCCCTCGCCCAGCGAGGGAACGGGAATCTTTATGCGTTCTTTATGCGCTCCAGCCACCTTTCTATCCAGTTTTTACACCCCCATCGATAAGCTCCAAGCCGAAACCACTCAAGGGTGCCTGGTCATGGATGGGATCTTCTTGCTTGTATTGATCGGCTTCGCCGTGCTCAGCGCGGCCTTGCTGGGGCTGTGCGCTGTGCTCGTGCCGAAATCCCCGGCAGTGAGCGAGCGCGCCGGACCGCATCAACGGATGCCGGCGAAGCACAGCGCATCGGACAGGGGGTTGTGATGAGCTGGACGGACCTGCTGAGCGGCGCGCTGGCCGTTGCCATTTTTGTTTACCTCCTCATTGCGTTGTTCCGGCCGGAGAAATTCTGATGTCCTCCCAATTCGTGGGCCTGCTGGTCCTCTATCTCGCCATCCTGCTGGCGTGCGCGCCTTTTCTGGGCCGCTATATACGGCGCGCTGTCGAGGACGGCAACTATGCGCTGACCGCCTGGGGCCGTCCGCTGGAGCGGCTGATCTATCGGCTGGGTGCCGTGCGTGCCGGCGCCGAGATGGGGTGGAAGCAGTACACCATAGCGGTGGTGGCGTTCAACCTGCTCGGCGTGGTGGCGGTCTATGCGCTGCAGCGCTTGCAAGGCCTGCTGCCGCTGAACCCCCAGGGCTTCGGCGCGGTCACGCCGGACTCGGCCTTCAACACGGCCATCAGCTTTGTCAGCAATACGAACTGGCAAGGCTATGCCGGCGAGTCGACCATGGCCTATCTGACGCAGATGCTCGCGCTCACCGTGCAGAACTTCCTGTCCGCGGCAACCGGCATCGCCGTCGTGATCGCGCTGATTCGGGGCTTCGCGCGCCAGACCGCCGCCACCATCGGCAACTTCTGGGTCGACATGACGCGGGTCACGCTGTACGTGCTGGCGCCGATCGCGACCGTGATCGCGCTGGCGCTGGTCAGCCAGGGCGTGATCCAGAACTTCGATGCCTACAAGGAAGTGAGCCTGGTCGCGCCGGTCGAATACAGCCAGCCGAAGGTCGACGCGGCGGGGCAGCCGGTGCTCGATGCGCAGGGCAAGCCGGTGACGGAAGACCTGAAGACCGACAGGCAGACGCTGGCGATGGGGCCGGTGGCCTCGCAGGAAGCCATCAAGATGCTGGGCACCAACGGCGGCGGCTTCTTCAACGCCAACTCGGCGCATCCGTTCGAGAACCCGAATGCCCTGGCCAACCTCATCGAGATGCTGGCGATCTTCCTGATCCCGGCGGCGCTGTGCTTCACCTTCGGCGAGATGGTCGGCGACAGGCGCCAGGGCGTAGCCGTGCTCGGCGCCATGGCGCTCATCTTCGTGGCGATGGCGTGCGTTGCGGCGGTCTCCGAGCAGACGGCGAACCCCGCGCTGTCGGGCCTGCCGCTCGATCATGCCAGTTCGCTGCTGCAGGCCGGCGGCAATATGGAAGGCAAAGAAACGCGCTTCGGCATCGCTGCATCGGCCCTGTTCGCCACCATCACGACCGCGGCTTCGTGCGGCGCGGTCAATGCCATGCATGACTCGTTCACCGCCATCGGCGGGCTGGTGCCGATGCTGCTGATGCAGCTGGGCGAAGTCGTGTTTGGCGGCGTGGGCTCCGGCCTGTACGGCATGCTGGTCTACGCCGTGCTGGCGGTGTTCATCGCCGGACTGATGATCGGCCGCACGCCGGAGTATCTCGGCAAGAAGATCGAAACCTATGAGATGAAGATGGTGGCCGTGGCGATCCTGGTCACGCCGCTGCTGGTGCTGCTCGGCACCTCGGTGGCGGTGATGACCGGGGCGGGGCGCGCGGGGGTGTTCAATCCCGGCACGCATGGCTTTTCCGAGATCCTGTACGCGCTCTCGTCGGCGGCCAACAACAACGGCAGCGCCTTTGCGGGCCTGTCCGCCAACACGCCGTTCTACAACACGCTGCTGGCCGCGGCGATGTGGTTCGGCAGGTTCTGGATCATCATCCCCGTCCTGGCGCTGGCGGGTTCGCTGGCGGCCAAGAAGCGTATCCCGCCCAGCGGCGGCACCATGCCCACGCACGGCCCGCTGTTCGTCGTGCTGCTGGTTGGCACGGTGCTGCTGGTCGGCGCGCTGACCTATGTCCCGGCGCTGGCGCTGGGGCCGGTTGCCGAGCACCTGCAGGGCGCGATGCCGGCGGCGGCAAGGTAAATCGACCTCTCACGAAGACATATCGAGCATTGCTATACCTTCGGCCCCTGCGCTGCCTCGCCAGGGCGGGTGCCGTCTGTCTCTAGCGAATTGCGGAGCAACCATGCGACATGAATCAACGGCCCCAGTGGCCAACGGCGGTGCCAACGGGACCGGCGCGTCGTCCTCCGGCGCGCCTCAGGTGCAGCGCGCACCGGTGCCGGACCGGCAACACGGTTCCCACCACCATCGCCCGCCCGCGCGCAGCATGTTCGCGCCGGAGCTGGTGAAGCCCGCGCTGGCCGCGGCCTTCCGCAAGCTGTCGCCTCGCGACCAGCTGCGCAACCCTGTGATGTTCGTGGTCTACGCGGGCAGCATCCTGACGAGCCTGCTGTTCCTGAAGGCACTGGCCGCGCCGGCAGCAGGCGGCGAATCCGCAGCCTTCATCCTGGCGGTGTCGGCGTGGCTGTGGTTCACGGTGCTGTTCGCGAACTTTGCCGAGGCCCTTGCCGAGGGCCGCAGCAAGCAGCAGGCGGAATCGCTGCGCGGGCTGAAGACCACGGTGACCGCCCGTGTGCTGACGGAAGGGACCCGCGCCGGCGCAACCGAGGCGCGTCCGGCGACGGCGCTGCGCCGCGGCGATGTGGTGCTGGTCGAGGCTGGCGAGATGATCCCCGGCGACGGCGAAGTGATCGACGGCGTGGCTTCGGTCGACGAAAGCGCCATCACCGGCGAATCGGCGCCGGTGATCCGCGAGTCCGGCGGCGACTTCTCGTCCGTGACCGGCGGTACGCGCGTGCTGTCCGACTGGATCGTGGTGCGCATCACGACCAACCCGGGCGAAAGCTTTATCGACCGCATGATCACGATGGTCGAAGGCGCCAAGCGGCAGAAGACACCGAACGAGCTGGCCCTGACCATCCTGCTGGTCGGGCTGACCATCGTTCTGCTGCTGGCCACGGCCACGCTGCAGCCGTTCTCGCTCTACAGCGTGCTGGTGACCGGGGCGGGCGTGCCGGTGACGATCACCGTGCTGGTGGCGCTGCTGGTCTGCCTGATCCCGACCACGATCGGCGGGCTGCTTTCCGCGATCGGCGTGGCCGGCATGAGCCGGATGATGGAAGCGAACGTGATCGCCACCTCGGGCCGCGCCGTGGAAGCCGCCGGCGACGTGGATGTACTGCTGCTCGACAAGACCGGCACCATCACGCACGGCAACCGCCAGGCCTCGCGCTTCATCCCGGCGCCGGGCATTTCGCCGCTGCAGCTCGCGGAAGCCGCATGGCTGTCGTCGCTGGCCGACGAAACGCCGGAAGGGCGCAGCATCGTCACGCTGGCCCGCCAGCTGCCGGGCCTGACCCCGCCGTCGATGGCAAGCCTGAAGCCGGAATTCGTGCCGTTCAGCGCGCAGACGCGCATGAGCGGCGTGGACCTGCGCGACGGCGCCGGCGAGCGCCATGTGCGCAAGGGCGCCGCCGATGCCGTGCGTCGCTACGTCACGGAACGCGCCGGCAAGTTCCCCGATGCGGTGCTGCAGGCCGTGGATGAGGTTGCCCGTGCCGGCAGCACGCCGCTGGTGGTGGCCGACGCCAACGGCGATGCGGTGCGCGCGCTGGGCGTGATCGAACTGAAGGACATCGTCAAGACCGGCATCCGCGAGCGCTTCGGCGAGCTGCGCAGGATGGGCATCAAGACCGTGATGATCACCGGCGACAACCGGCTGACCGCGGCTTCGATCGCCGCGGAAGCCGGCGTCGACGACTTCCTCGCCGAAGCCACGCCGGAGGCCAAGCTCAAGCTGATCCGCCAGTACCAGGCCGAAGGGCGGCTCGTCGCGATGACCGGCGACGGCACCAACGACGCCCCCGCGCTCGCCCAGGCCGATGTGGCCGTGGCGATGAACAGCGGCACGCAGGCGGCCAAGGAAGCCGGCAACATGGTCGACCTGGACAGCAACCCGACCAAGCTGATCGAGATCGTCGAGATCGGCAAGCAGATGCTGATGACGCGCGGCTCGCTGACGACCTTCAGCGTGGCCAACGATATCGCCAAGTACTTCGCGATCATTCCCGCGGCCTTTGCCAGCACGTATCCGCAGCTGAACCTGCTCAATGTGATGGGGCTGGCCACGCCAGCATCGGCCATCATGTCCGCGGTGATCTTCAACGCGCTGATCATCGTCGTGCTGATCCCGCTGGCGCTCAGGGGCGTGGCCTACCGGCCGCTCGGCGCCGCGGTGCTGCTGCGCCGCAACCTGCTGATCTATGGGCTGGGCGGCATCCTGGTGCCGTTCGCGGGCATCAAGCTGATCGACATGATCCTGGCCCTGTCGGGCTGGGTCTGATTATCATCGCTACGATTCGGAGCATTCATGACTACGCAAATGCAGTCCCGGCAGCCGTCCCCGGCAGCCATGCAAGCTGGCCTGTTGCGGCCCATGCTGGTGGTGTTCGCCGGCCTGTCGCTGGTAACCGGCCTGCTGTATCCCGGCGTGATCACGGCGATCTCCCGGGCCGTGTTCCCGCACCAGGCCGGCGGATCGCTGATCGAGAAAGATGGCAGGGCGCTCGGCTCGGCACTGATCGGCCAGCCGTTCTCCGACCCGAAGTACTTCTGGGGCCGGCTGTCGGCCACGGCGCCGATGCCATACAACGCCGCGGCGTCGGTCGGGTCCAACCTGGGGCCCGGCAATCCGGCGCTGACCGACGCCGCACGCGCGCGCGTCGACGCGTTGCGTGCGGCGGATCCGGACAACCGCGCGTCCGTGCCCGTGGATCTGGTGACCGCTTCCGGCAGTGGGCTCGACCCCCACATCAGTCCAGCGGCCGCAGAATACCAGGTGGCGCGCGTCGCCCGCCTCAGGCGGCTGCCGGTCGGCCAGGTCAGGCAACTGGTTGCGGCGAATACGGAAACGCCACTGCTGGCGGTGCTGGGCGATCCGGGCGTCAATGTGCTGAAGCTGAACCTGGCCCTGGATGCGATCGCCGGCAAGTAGCCCTTGCCGCAGGGATCGACGCTGACGGCGGGCCGGCGTCGCGATGGCACGCGGATGAAGGAAAATGGGGTTTGCCAATGCAAGGATAGAAGTTGAGCCGTCCGATGTCTGATGCCGAATTGCGCGAGGCCCGCGCCCGCCCCGATCCCGACGCCCTTCTGCAGTGGGTGCAGCAGGAGGGCGCCCGTGCCTTGCGCGGCAAGCTCAGGGTCTACTTTGGCGCTTCCGCCGGCGTCGGCAAGACCTTTGCCATGCTTGCCGCGGCGCGCGCGGCGGCAGGGCAAGGCACGGATGTCGTCATCGGCATCGTCGAGACCCACGGCCGCGCGGAGACCGAAGCGCTGATCGCCGGGGTCGAGCGGCTGCCGATGAAGGCTGTGCCGTATCGCGAGCGGGTTCTCCAGGAGTTCGACCTGGACGCTGCGCTCGCCCGCAAACCGGCGCTGATCCTGGTCGACGAACTGGCCCATTCCAACGCACCGGGCAGCCGCCATCCCAAGCGGTGGCAGGATATCCAGGAACTGCAGGCTGCCGGTATTGACGTGTGGACCACGGTCAATGTGCAGCATCTGGACAGCCTGAATGAGGCGGTTGGCGGCATTACCGGCATCCGCGTCTGGGAAACCGTGCCGGATGTTGTCTTCGACAGTGCCGACGAAGTGGTGCTGGTTGACCTGCCCGCAGACGAGTTGCTGCGCCGGCTGAAGGAAGGCAAGGTCTATCTGCCCGAGCAGGCGCGTCATGCGGCGCGCAATTTCTTCCGGAAGGGCAATCTGATCGCTCTGCGCGAACTGGCGCTGCGCCGGACAGCCGACCGGGTAGACTCCGATGTCCAGGCATGGCGCCAATCGGAATCCGTGCAGGCCGTGTGGCGGACCCGCGAGGCCGTGCTGGCCTGCATCGGCAGCGGCGACGATGCCGAGCAGGTGGTGAAGAGTGCGCGCCGGCTTGCCGGGCAGCTCGATTGCCCCTGGCACGTGGTGACCATAGCCACCCCCCGGCTGACACCCCCATCCGATTTCGCAAGAGCCCGGCTGGAGACGGCGATGCGTCTCGCGGAGGAACTTGGCGCGCGTACCGAGACGCTGGCCGGCAACGACATGGTTCAGGCCATCGTCGGATATGTTCGCCGCCACAACCTGACCAAGGTCATCATCGGCCGCGCACCGGCGGACTGGCGCCGCGGCGGCGATTCGCTCGCCGAGCGGGCACGCTCCCTCCTGGGACTGGCCTTGACCCCGTTTATGAACGCGCCGGCGTGGCTGTTCGGTCGTCGCAGCTTTGCCGATGCGCTGGCGATCGGATGTCCGGACGTCGATATCATCCGCGTCGCCGCGGACACCACGCGGGTCGATCTGCGCCCGCGCCATGGCTCCGAAGCACCAGAGGCTCCAACGCCGGGCGAGGGCGCCCGGCGCAAGGATTATCTGTGGGCCATGGCATGGTGTGCCGGTGCCACGGTACTGTCGGCGCTGGCGTTGCCGTGGTTTGACATCGTCAATATCGCCATGCTGTTTCTGGCGGCGGTGGTCGGCGTGGCGCTGCGTCATGGGCGAGGACCGGCGGCGCTGGCTTCGGTATTGTCTGTGGCCGCCTTCGACTTCTTTTTCGTGCCGCCTCGACTGTCGTTCGCCGTCAGCGACGTGCAGTATCTGCTGACGTTTCTCGTGCTCCTGTCGGTGGGCCTGGTCATCGGGCAACTGACAGCGGGTTTGCGCGAACAGGCGCAGGTGGCCGTACAGCGCGAGAACGATGCACGCATCCTGTACGAACTCGCCCGGGAGCTGTCTGCCGCGCTGATGCCCGATCAGATCGTTGCCATCGGCAGCCGTTTCCTGCGCGCCGCCTTCGATGCCAATTCGGCCTTCTTCCTGGTTTCGCCGGAAGGCCGCTTGCTGCCACCGGTGACCGATGTCGCCCAGCACGACACGGCGGCGCGAACCGACTCGATCGACCGTGTGCTGGCGGAGTGGGTGTTCCATCACGGTCTGCCGGCCGGCACCGGCACGCATACCTTGCCAGGCAGCACCGTGTTGTATCTGCCGTTGAAGGCGCCGATGCAGACCCGTGGCGTGCTGGCAATCGAGCCGGCGGTGTCACACGCGCTGGCGCACCCTGCGCTTCGGCGTCAGGTCGATGTATTCTGCACGCTGATCGCGATCGCCATCGAACGATTGCACTACGTTGAAGTGGCGCAGCAGGCCCTGTTGTCGATGGAGTCAGAGCGTCTGCGCAGTTCATTGCTGGCCGCCGTCTCCCACGACCTGCGAACGCCGCTGACAAGCCTGATCGGCATGGCGGAAACCATGCAGCGCAGTGGCCCCGCACTGACGCCGCCACTGGCCGAGACGGTGGCCGCCATGCTGGAACAGGCCAGGCGGATGCGCACGATGGTGGTGAACCTGCTGGACATGGCGAAGCTGCAGAGCCGGGAGGTGCTGACGAACAAGGAGTGGCAGTCGGTGGAGGAACTCGTCGGCTCCAGCCTGGCTGCCATGCGCGAGGCGCTCGAGCATCATCGCGTGATTGTCGCCGACTTGTCGCAAGTTCCCCTGATCGAATGCGACGCGGTATTGGTCGAGCGCGTGCTGTGCAACTTGCTGGAGAATGCCTCCAAATATACGCCCGCCGGCACCGAGATCCGCATCTCGTCCGCGCCGGTGGAGGATGAGATCCGGATTGTGGTAGAGGATGATGGTCCCGGCGTGCCCAAAGGCAAGGAGCGACAGATCTTCGAGAAATTCACGCGCGGTGAGCGGGAGTCGGCGACGGCTGGCGTTGGCCTGGGCCTGGCCGTCTGCGAGGCAATCGTACAAGCGCATGGCGGACGCATCTGGGTGGAGGCGGCGCAGCGCCCAGACCGTCCGGACGGCCAGGCGGGCGCGCGCTTCGTCGTCGCGCTGCCGCGTGGAAATCCACCCGCGGTGGAGCTCGAGCCGACGGATGCCTAGGATAGCGACAGCCAAGCAAGGAGAAGGCGTTCATGCCATTTGATTTTGCCCCGACAGTCTTGTTGGTCGAGGATGAGCCGCATATCCGGCGCTTTGTTCGCTCGACCCTGGAGTCGGAGGGCTGCACGGTGCATGAGGCGGAATCGCTCAAGCGCGGACTGATCGAGGCCGGCACGCGGCGACCCGATCTCGTCATTCTCGACCTGGGGTTGCCGGACGGCGACGGGGTGCAATTGATCAGCGAGATGCGTACGTGGGCGGACGCACCGATCCTCGTCCTCTCGGCACGCAGTGGCGAGACCGACAAGATCGGCGCGTTGGACGCCGGTGCCGATGACTACCTGACCAAACCATTTGGCGTTGGCGAACTGGTTGCACGACTGCGCGTGCTGCTGCGCAGGCATGCCAGGACCCATGCCCGGGGGGCCAGTCAGATCATGTTTGGCGACGTGCACGTCGACCTGGCGAGTCGCGTCGTTACCCGGTCGGGTCATGCGGTACATCTGACGCCGATCGAGTATCGTCTTCTTGCAGTGCTGATCGCCCACCGCGGCAAGGTGATGACGCACCGGGAATTGCTGCGCGAAGTATGGGGGCCTTCCCACGCCGAAAGCAGCCAGTACCTGCGGGTCTATATGGGACATCTGCGGCACAAGCTCGAAGCTGACCCGGCGCGGCCCGCGCACTTGCTGACGGAAATCGGGCTGGGCTACCGCTTCGCCGGATAGCGCTGCATGCCCGGCGCATTGATCGGATTTGTACGCAGGCATTGCGCCTTTTGATACCGTTTTTACATGTCAGGCCATATCGTGGCGAGGCTCCCGCTAACGGAGATTTCCTCAACTCTCGTCACGACAACAATGACTGACCTGCGCCATTCCGCGGTTGCGCTGCTTGCTTGCTCCGCATCGTTCGTTCTTATCTTCGCTGCCATGCCCGCCATGGCGCAATCCCAACCCGACGCGCCATCCCGGCCGGACGCCGAGGCGTCTCCGCATACGTTCACGGCCAACGTATCCGTGGCGACCGATTATCGCTACCGCGGCCTGATGCAGACCAATCGCCGGCCGGCGATCCAGGGCGGATTCGACTACAGCCATTCGAGCGGTTTCTACCTTGGCAACTGGAATTCCAGCATTAGCTGGCTGGGCGACAGCAACCCCGGGGTGTCAGCCCCGATCGAGATGGATTTTTACGGCGGCTACAGGCACACGCTGGGTGGCGACTGGATCTACGATGTCGGCGTGCTGCAGTACTACTACCCGGGAGACTATCCGGCCAACTACACGCGCCCCTACACCACTGAGCTGTACGCGGCGCTGGGCTACGGTCCGGTGACGTTCAAGTACTCGTATGCTCCGACCAATCTTTTTGGTTTCCCTGACAGCAAGCACAGCTGGTACGCCGACCTGACCGCCAACGTGCCGCTCAATGTCTGGGGCCTCACGCTGAACGCCCATGTGGGCTACCAGAAGGTGCAGGTCGCCGATGCCTCGTATGTGGACTGGAAGATCGGCCTCACGAAAGACCTCGGCAAGAGACTGGCGCTGGCCGTGGCCTACATCGACGCCAATGCCGACAAGGCGGTGTACACCAATGCCAAGGGCCGCTACATGGGGCGCGGCACCGCCTGGGCTTCGTTGACGAAGACGTTCTGAGCACGCTTGCCGGCGCCGACCAGGATGGGGCAATCACCGCGGGAATTCCGTCCGGCCGGCTGCATGGTGCCTGCACGACCCCCGGAAACAACAAAGCCCAACCGGGCTGGCTGGGCTAAGTGCTTGATTCAATTGGTGCCGAAGAGAGGAATCGAACCCCCGACCTTCTCATTACGAATGAGCTGCTCTACCGACTGAGCTACTTCGGCAACATGTTCCGGTGAACTGGAACAGCCCGCAATAGTAGCAGCGTTTTCCGGCCTTGTGAAGCCCTTTTGTGTCGCCGAACGGGGCGCAGCGCGCCCCGTGCCAGGCCGGCCTTGCCCGGAAATCAGGCCTTGGCCTGCGCTTCCTGGTGGTAGCGGGTGACGCGCTCGACCTCGTTCTTCGAGCCCAGGATCACAGAGACGCGCTGGTGCAGCTTTTCCGGCTGCACGTCGAGGATGCGCTGCTCGCCGTTGGTGGCGGCGCCGCCGGCCTGCTCGACCAGCATCGCCATTGGGTTGGCTTCGTACATCAGGCGCAGCTTGCCGGGCTTTTCCGGCTCGCGCTTGTCCCACGGGTACATGAAGATGCCGCCGCGGGTCAGGATGCGGTGCACGTCGGCAACCATCGAAGCCACCCAGCGCATGTTGAAGTTCTTGCCGCGCGGGCCTTCGTCGCCGGCCAGGCACTCGTCGATGTACTTGCGCACCGGCGGGGCCCAGTGGCGCATGTTCGACATGTTGATGGCGAATTCCTTGGTGTCTTCCGGGATCGTGACGTTGGACTGGGTCAGCACGAAGCTGCCGGCTTCGCGGTCCAGCGTGAACATGTGCACGCCGTTGCCGACCGTCAGCACCAGCGTGGTCTGCGGGCCGTACACGGCGTAGCCGGCGGCGACCTGGTGCGTGCCGGGCTGCAGGAAGTCGGCCTCGGTCACGGTCTGGCCGGGCTTGGGCATGTGCAGCACCGAGAAGATGGTGCCGATCGAGACGTTGACGTCGATGTTCGACGAGCCGTCGAGCGGGTCGAACATCAGCAGGTATTCGCCCTTCGGGTAGCGGTTGGGAATCTCGTAGAACGATTCCATTTCTTCCGATGCCATCGCGGCCAGGTGGCCGCCCCATTCGTTGGCGTCGAGCAGCACTTCGTTGGCGATCACGTCCAGCTTCTGCTGGGTTTCGCCCTGGACATTGCCGGTGCCGGCCGAGCCCAGCACGCCGGCGAGGGCGCCCTTGCTGACGGCGTTGGAAATGGCCTTGCAGGCACGCGCGACCACTTCGATCAGCAGCCGCAGTTCGGGCTGGATCGTGTTGTGCTTGCGCTGCTCCTCGACCAGGTAGCGGGTCAGGCTGATGCGAGTCATGGTTGGTTCTCCTTGGATGGCCGCAATTCTACATGCCCGGCCGCGCCGGGGCCGGGCTTCGGGGGCGTCGGCCGGTCGCGCTCAGCCGGCCAGCGCCTTGCCGACGATCTCGCGTACGTCGCGCGACAGCGTGCTGCAGGCGGCGACGCGTTCCAGCTCGGCGCGCATGCGGTCGCGCAGCGCCAGTTCGTACTTCTGCCAGCGGTCCATCACCCGCGCCAGGCGCGCCGCCACTTGCGGGTTGATGGCGTCCAGCGCCAGCACCTGGTCGGCCCAGAAGCGGTAGCCCGAACCATCCTCGGCATGGAACTGCGCCGGGTTGCCGGAGCAGAAGCTGAAGATCAGGGAGCGCGCGCGGTTGGGGTTGCGCAGGTTGAAGGCGGGATGCTCCATCAGCGCGCGCACGGTGTCGATGGTGCGCTTGCCGGCGTGCGGGCCGCCCGGCTGCGGGCCGACGCTGCCGCGCTGCATGCCTTGCAGCGAGAACCACTTGTCGATCACCAGCGCGTCGCCTTCGAAGCGTTGGTAGAAGTCCGCCAGCGCATGCTCGCGGCCGGGGGCGAAGCTGTTGACCAGCGCCGACAGCGCGGCGAAGCGGTCGGTCATGTTGTCGGCATTCTGGTATTGCTGGTCGGCCAGCGCCTGCATCGCGGGGTCGCCGCTGTCGGCGAGGTAGCCGAGCGCGAGGTTGCGCAGCGCGCGCTTCGCCGCCGAGGCGGCATCGGGCGAATACGGACCTGGCGTGGCATTGGCTTCGTAGGCGGCGAGCCAGTCCGCCTGCAGCGCGCGCGCCAGTCCTTCGCGCATGAACTGGCGAGCGCGGTGGATGGCGGCGGGGTCGGCCACGCCCATGCGCTCGGCCAGGTAGGCTTCGGCGGGCAGCACCAGGGCTTGCTCGCGGAAGGCGGGGTTGAGCGTGTCGTCGGTCAGCACCGCGCGCATGGCGCGCACCAGCGCCGGGTCGAGCGTGAGCTCGCGCCCGGCCTGCACATCGGCCACCAACTGCAGCAGCGCGCGCGTGGCCAGGCGCTGGCCGGCTTCCCAGCGGTTGAAGGCGTCGCTGTCGTGCGACAGCTGGAAGGTCAGCTGCGCGTCGGTGTACTCGGCATCGACGATTACCGGCGCGGAGAAATTGCGCAGCAGCGACGGCAGCGGGGCCTCGGCACCGCGCGGCAGGTTGATAAAGCGGAAGCTCTGCTCGGCCTGCGTGAAGTCGAGCACGCGCGTGGTGCCGGCGGGCGCGCTTTCGCCCTCGAGCTGCAGCGGCAGGTCCTTGCCGTCGGCGCCCAGCAGGCCGATCGCGAACGGGATATGGAACGGCTGCTTTTCGGGCGTGCCGGCGCGGGTCTCGATGCCGACCTTGGGGCAGCGCTGCGACAGCGTCAGCGTCAGGCTGCCATCGTCGGCGTTCCACGCGGTGCGCGTGGTCACCACCGGCGTGCCGGCCTGGCTGTACCAGAGCCCGAACTGGGTCAGGTCGCGGCCGTTGGCATCGGCCATGGCGGCGCGGAAATCGTCGCAGGTCACGGCCTGCCCGTCATGGCGCTGGAAGTACAGGTCCATGCCCTTGCGGAAGCCGTCGCGGCCCAGCAGGGTCTGGTACATGCGCACGACCTCGGCGCCTTTCTCGTACACCGTGACGGTGTAGAAGTTGTTGATCTCTTCGTAGCTGTCGGGGCGCACCGGATGCGCCATCGGGCCGGCGTCCTCGGGGAACTGCACCTGGCGCAGCACGCGCACGTCCTCGATGCGCTTGACCGCGCGGCCCGACTCGGAGCCCATCATGTCGGCCGAGAACTCCTGGTCGCGGAACACCGTCAGGCCTTCCTTCAGCGACAGCTGGAACCAGTCGCGGCAGGTCACGCGGTTGCCGGTCCAGTTGTGGAAGTACTCATGGCCGACCACCGCCTCGATATTGGCGAAATCCGTGTCGGTCGCGGTTTCCGCATTGGCCAGCACATACTTGGTGTTGAAGATGTTCAGGCCCTTGTTCTCCATTGCGCCCATGTTGAAGTCGCCCACGGCGACGATCATGAAGCGGTCGAGGTCGAGCTCCAGGCCGAAGCGCTGCTCGTCCCAGCGGATCGAATGGATCAGCGAATCCATCGCGTGGCGGGTCTTGTCGAGGTCGCGCGGCTCGACCCACACCTGCAGCAGCTTGTCCTTGCCCGAAGCCGACTGGATCCGCTCCTCGATGCATTCGAGCTTGCCCGCGACCAGCGCGAACAGGTAGGACGGCTTGGGGAACGGGTCTTCCCACACGGCTTCGTGACGGCCATCGGGCAGTTCGCGCTGGCTGGCCAGGTTGCCGTTGGACAGCAGCACCGGATAGGCGGCGCGGTCCGCGCGCAGCGTGACGCGGTAGGTCGCCATCACGTCGGGGCGGTCCAGGAAGTAGGTGATGCGGCGGAAGCCCTCGGCCTCGCACTGGGTGAAGAAATTGCCGTTGGACACATAAAGGCCCGACAGCGAGGTATTGGCCGCGGGCTGGCACGCGGTGGTGATTTCCAGCGTGCCCTGCGCCGGCAGGCCGGGCAGCGTCAGCGTGCCGCCGTCCTGGGTGGCGTTGGCCACGGGCTTGCCGTCCAGGCTGACGCCGATCAGTTCGAGGTCTTCGCCGGCCAGCACCAGCGGCGCGTCGGGGGCGCCGGCTACGCGCGCAAAGCGCAGCGTGCTGGTGACCACGGTGCGCTGGGGATCGAGCTCGAGCACCAGCGCGGCGTGGTCGATGGCGAACGGGGGCGGGGTATAGTCCTTGCGATAGACGGTAACGGGCGTGTCGGTGCGCAGCATGGAGGAATCCTGTCTTCGGAAGACCGTTGGGAGAGGGAGCGGCCAGGCGCGTGCAAGCAAGGCATGGCGCTGAAGTCCTCATTGTAGCCAAGGGTCGGGGCGCGGTCTGACGGGCGCCGCACCAAGCGGCACCGGGGAATTCCGCGTCATCGGCGTGGTCTCAGAGACACGCAGGGTTTCACTGACAGAAGAGCGAGGTAGCACTATGTGGCAGCGCGCAGGCGGTGTCGGCAATGACGGGGCAGCGGGCCGGTGGCCGGGGTTGCGCACGATGTGGGGCGCGCTGGCGCTGCTGGGGGCACTGCTGCTGACCGGGTGCGCCAGCACCGTGACCACCGATGTCACGGCGTTCCGCCAGCCCGGCTGGCAGAACGACGCGCCGCGCACCTACAGTTTCGAGCGCAGCGCCGAGCAGGCGGCCCAGCTCGACCGGCAGACCTATGAACAGTGGCTGGCGGCGGCGCTGGCGGGCGTCGGCTTCGAGCAGGTGCCAGCGCGGCAGGCGCGCTATCTCGTCAGCATGGACTATGACTCGGCGCCTGGCCTGGTGCGGGTGGCCGAAACGGTCTACCCGGACCCGTGGTACGGCCCCTGGGGGCCTTACTGGGGACCTTACTGGGGCCCGGGCTACTACCGCCCGTGGGGGCCGTGGGGCCCGTGGGGTCCGGGCTACTGGCCGCCGCAGACGGTGGTGCGCGACGTGCCGGTGACGTTCTCCAGCCTGCGGGTGTATTTCAAGGACGTGGCCAGCGGCAAGCGCGTCTGGCAAGTCACCGCGCAGAACCAGGCCGAGAACGCCAGCCTGCCGGCGATGATGCCGTACCTGATCCGCAGCGCTTTCACTGATTTTCCCTCCGCCAGCGGCCGTCCGCGCCGCGTGACGCTGGAAGTGGAAAAAAACGCCAAATAGGCCGGGCGGCGATCGGCCGAGCCGGGCCGGTCCGGGGACCCGCAGCGCCATGCGTGCGGATGCATGCAGGAGCATGCTTCTGCACCGGCATTGCATACCCAATGGTAAAAGCTGTTTAACGGGAAGAATCCGCGCAAAATGCGGCCTTCCGGGTGGCCGCGGTGGTACTTTGCGCGGGCGCGTGGGCTAGAATACCTGCTCGATTTTTCCGGCCTGTCTGCCGGAGTCGTCAGTTTCGCTGCCAGACGTTGTCCTTCGCTGCCGGCTAGTCGCGCGGGCCGGGCCGAACCATGGCGGGAGAGGGGCGCTTCCGGTCCGGGCCATTTTCCGGACGAGCCAATGAGCAGCAAGAACAGCGGTGATGCACCGCAACATGCCCCGAACAGTCCTGAAGCGCAGCTGCGCCTCGCCGCGCTGGAATACCACCGCAGCCCCACCAAGGGCAAGATCCAGGTCACCGCGACCAAGGCGCTTTCCAACCAGCGCGACCTGTCGCTGGCTTACTCGCCGGGCGTAGCCTATGCCTGCGAGGAGATCGCCAAGGATCCCGCCACCGCCGCCGAGTACACCTCGCGCGCCAACCTGGTGGCCGTGGTCACCAACGGCACCGCCGTGCTGGGCCTGGGCGATATCGGCCCGCTGGCGGGCAAGCCGGTGATGGAGGGCAAGGGCTGCCTGTTCAAGAAGTTCGCTGGCATCGACGTGTTCGACATCGAGCTCGACGCGCGCGATCCGGACAAGATCGTCGAGATCGTCGCCGCGCTGGAACCGACGCTGGGCGGCGTGAACCTGGAAGACATCAAGGCGCCCGAGTGCTTCTACATCGAGCAGAAGCTGCGCGAGCGCATGAACATCCCCGTCTTCCATGACGACCAGCACGGCACCGCCATCATTTCGACGGCAGCGCTGCTGAACGGGCTGAAGATCGTCGGCAAGGACATTGCCAAGGTGAAGGTCGCCGTATCGGGCGCCGGCGCGGCGGCGATTGCGTGCCTCGACACGATGGTGAGCTTGGGCGTGACGCGCGAGAACATCTCGGTGGTGGACTCGAAGGGCGTGATCTACGTTGGCCGCGACGCCAACATGGAAGCCAACAAGGCCCGCTACGCGCAGGACACCTCGGCGCGCACGCTGGCTGACATCGTCAAGGGCGCGGACGTCTTCCTGGGTTGCTCCACCGCCGGCGTGCTGACCGCCGAGATGGTCAAGACCATGGCCGACCAGCCCATCATCCTGGCGCTGGCCAACCCCGAGCCCGAGATCCGCCCGGAAGTGGCCAAGGCCGCGCGTCCGGACTGCATCATCGCCACCGGCCGTTCGGACTACCCGAACCAGGTCAACAACGTGCTGTGCTTCCCGTACATCTTCCGCGGCGCGCTCGATTGCGGCGCCACCAAGATCACGGAAGCGATGAAGCTGGCCTGCGTGAAGGCCATCGCCGAGCTGGCCGAGGCCGAGCTGAACGACGCCGTGGCGGCGGCCTACGGCGGCCGCGAGCTGAAGTTCGGCCCCGACTACATCATCCCGACGCCGTTCGACCAGCGCCTGATCGAGAAGATCGCCCCTGCTGTGGCCAAGGCCGCCGAAGAGTCCGGCGTGGCCACGCGCCCGATCAAGGACCTGGAAGCGTACCGCCAGCAGCTGTCAACCTACGTCTACCACACCGGCCTGATCATGAAGCCGGTGTTCTCGGCCGCCAAGGCCGCGCCCAAGCGCGTGGCCTATGCCGAGGGCGAGGAAGAGCGCGTGCTGCGCGCGGTGCAGTCGGTGGTCGACGAAGGCCTGGCGCGTCCGATCCTGATCGGCCGTCCGCACGTGATCCAGATGCGCATCGACAAGGCCGGCCTGCGCCTGAAGCCGGGCGTGGACTTCGAGCTGATCAACCCCGAGGATGATCCGCGCTACCGCGCCTACCACGAGGCTTACCACGCGCTGCGCGGCCGCGACGGCGTGACCCCGGACATGGCCAAGGTGGCGCTGCGCCGCTCCAACACGCTGATCGGCACCATGCTGATGCACATGGGCGACGCCGACGCGCTGCTGTGCGGCACGGTGGGCCGCTTCGAGGCCCACCTCGAGCACGTGCGCGACGTGATCGGCCTGGCGCCGGGCGCGCATGTGTTCGCGGCGATGAACGCGCTGATGCTCGAGAAGTACACGCTGTTCATCACCGACACCTTCGTCAACGACGACCCCAGCGCGGAACAGCTGGCGGCCATCACGCAGCTGGCCGCGGAAGAGATCGCGCGCTTCGGCCTGCAGCCGAAGGTGGCGCTGATGTCGCACTCGATGTTCGGCTCGTCGACGCGCCCGTCGGCGCGCAAGATGCGCGAAGCCGCGCAGATCCTCGCGCGCGAGGCGCCGCATCTGGAGGTGGAAGGCGAGATGCAGGGCGACGCCGCCCTGGTCGAGGACGTGCGCCGCCACTTCCTGCCGTCGACCAAGCTGGCCGGCAGCGCCAACCTGCTGGTGATGCCGACGCTGGACGCCGCCAACATTGCCTTCAACCTGCTCAAGATCACGGGCGGTCAGGGCGTGACGGTGGGTCCGATCCTGCTGGGCGCCGCCAAGCCGGTGCACATCCTGAACCCCCAGGCCACCACGCGCCGGATCGTCAACATGACGGCCGTCGCCGTGGCCGAGTGCAACGCGCTGCGCTGATCCGCCGCGCAGCGTCCGCCATGCAAAAAGCCGGGTCGACGACCCGGCTTTTTGTTTGTTGCCCCGCCGCATCCGCGCGAAGAGGGGGCGGTTGACATGGTGGCTATTGCAGCACGTTGTACTGCTCGCGCATGACGACGATGATCGATTTTGCCGCTGCGAGCTGATGGCCCAGGTTGTCGACGGACTCCTGCGGGAAATCGACTTCGGCGCTCCAGTTGCAACCGGTATGGTCAGGCTGGTGCATTCGCACCGCGTGCAGCTCGCATTCGCCGCACTCGGGGTTGTTGTCGAGGCACTGGTTCAGGATGGCCATCAGTTCCGAACGGGTCTTCGCGTATCGCCGCATGTGTCACCTCGCTGTCATGGTTTTTGAGGCCTGGAACACCAATCTAGGAAGCGCGCCGGGGCCATTCCAATTGAATCCGCCTATGGAGCGGCAGTTTCCCATCTGGCAAACGGCGACAACGGCGTGCCGCGGTGCAGCATGGCGCAGCCGGGGTGGGTGGCGCGCGCGTCGCCCCGCGTGCCGTAAAAAAAGCCCGCCGAAAGGCGGGCTCCGGTGCTGCCGGTGACGCGCTCAGCGCATCAGAACTTGTGGCGCACGCCCACGCCGAAGGTATCGCCGTGCTCGATGCCGGTGATCTTGTCGTAGTAGTAGGCGGCGTACACGTCAGTGCGCTTGGACAGGTTGTAGTCGTAGGCGACGGCAAAGGTATTGCGCTTGAAGTCGCCCAGCGAGTTGTCGACCTTGCCGTAGGCATACGAAGCCAGCAGGTTGCCGGCGCCGATGGGCACCGACGCGCCGAACTGGCCGTCGATATGCTTGATGTCGCCGGACGGGGCGGTGGTGGCGCGGGTCTTGATGTACTGGCCCTGCGCGAACAGCTTGACCACCTTGAAGTCATAGGACAGGCCGATCTGCGCGGCGTCCTGGCGCGACAGGCCGATGTCGGACATGTCGGTCGGCACGTTGTTGAAGCGGACCTGCTGGTAAGCCACGGTCGCGGCGAACGGGCCGTTGAAGTACAGGACGTTGCCGCCGAACTTCTGCTTGCCCGCGGCGCCCGGCTGCTCGCCGAAGCCGTAGATGAAGTTGGCGGTCAGGCCGCCGAAGTTCGGCGTGCTGTACACCAGGGAGTTGTTCCAGCCCGAGTCGCCGATGATGCCGGGATCGGCGACGGCGCCGCTGACCGCGCCGAAGTAGGTGTGGAAGATCGTCGGCGAGAACACGTACGAGTCGACCAGCGGGTTGAACAGGATGGTCGAAATGAAGTACGGCGTGGTGTTGCGGCCCAGCTTGATGGTGCCGGCCTTGTCGTTCTGCAGGCCGACATAGGCATTGCGGCTGAACATCGAGTCGCCGTTGAAGCGGCCGCTGTTGCCGCTGTCGGTACGGAAAAAGCCGTTCAGGTCGAAGATGGCCTTGGTGCCGCCACCCAGGTCTTCGGTACCCTTGATGCCCCAGTAAGACGTCTGCATGCCCCCCGAATTGGCCACCCATGCGCGCTCGCCCGAGCCCGGGCTCTTCACGCCGCCGACGAACATGTCAGCCTGGCCGTACAGCGTGACGCTGGACTGGGCCATGGCCGCGCCGGAAAAAAGGGTAGCCGCTACTGCCGCCAGCTTGAGCGCCGGCTTGTACTGCTTCTGCATTGTTAGACCTCCGTGGTTTTGATCCTGCTTGGAACGTTGTGTACTGGGTCCCTGACGGGTTCTTGTAATGTCTTTGTGCTCTTGTTCGTGCCGCCTGGCCTGGGCTCGGTGTGGTGTTGCATGGGGGGCCGGCGGCATCGGGGTACAGCGTTTTTTGTTATACAGGTGACGCTTTTTTTCTCAGGCGGATACTAAGTCGTCAAGACGGAACTGTGCAATGCGATGGATCTGGTTGATGCAAGTTTGCAACTCTTGCTGCGGCGTGTTTTCAATGCGGCGCGCGAACTCGGCGATGATGCCGTGACGGTCGTAGCCGCGCACCGCCAGGATGAACGGGAAGCCGAACTTCTGGTTGTACGCCGCGTTGAGCGACTGCAGGCGGTCGAATTCCTCGGGCGTGCACTGGTTCAGGCCGGCACCGCTTTGCTCGCGCGTCGACTCGGCAGTCAGCTCGCCGCGCACGGCGGCCTTGCCGGCCAGCTCCGGGTGGGCGCGCACCAGCTTGAGCTGCGCCGCCTCGCCGGCCTGGTCGACGGCCTGGCGCAGTGCCTGCGCCAGCGCGGCGCCATCGGCAAAGGGCCGTTGCGCGGCGGCGGCCTCGGCAAACCACGGCGAATGTTCGTAGATGCCGCCCAGCACCTGCACGAATTCGGCGACCGGCATGGTGTTGAGTTGGGCGATGGTGTAGGTCTGGCTCATGCTTGATTCCGGGGAGTGTAGGGATGGGTGGCGGCCCAGTGCCGGGCGATATCGACACGGCGGCAGATCCACACCTTGTCGTGTCCCTGCACGTAGTCGAGGAAGCGCTGCAGCGCGCGGAAGCGGCCCGGGCGCCCGAGCAGGCGGCAGTGCATGCCGATCGACAGCATCTTGGGGCTGTCCTGGCCGCTCGGGTCGCCTTCTTCATACAGCACGTCGAACGCATCCTTCAGGTACTGGAAGAACTGCTCGCCGGTGTTGAAGCCCTGCGGCGTGGCGAAGCGCATGTCGTTCGAGTCCAGCGTGTACGGCACCACCAGGTGCGGCTTTTTCTCGCCACCGGTGACTTCCACTTCGGTCCAGAAGGGCAGGTCGTCGCCGTAGTAGTCGGAGTCGTACAGGAAGCCGCCATGCTCGACCACCAGGCGGCGCGTGTTGGGGCTGTCGCGGCCGGTGTACCAGCCCAGCGGCAGCTCGCCGGTCAGGTCCTTGATGATCTGCATGCCGATGCGCATGTGCTCGCGCTCGGTGGCTTCGTCGATGTTCTGGTAGTGAATCCAGCGCCAGCCGTGGCAGGCGATCTCGTGGCCCAGCTCGACGAAGGCGCGCGTCAGTTCCGGATGGCGCTGCAGCGCCATCGACACGCCGAAGATGGTCAGCGGCAGGCCGCGCTTCTCGAACTCGCGCAGGATGCGCCAGACGCCGGCGCGCGAGCCGTACTCGTAGATGCCCTCCATGCTCATGTGGCGGTCGGGGTAGGCCGCGGCGCCGACGATCTCGGAGAGGAACTGCTCGGAGGCGGCATCGCCGTGCAGCACGCAGTTTTCGCCGCCTTCTTCGTAGTTGAGCACGAACTGCAGCGCGACGCGCGCGCCGCCGGGCCAGCGGGCGTGCGGCGGGCGGGCGCCGTAACCGATGAGATCGCGTGGATAGTTATCGTTTGTCATGTGTCGTTGCTTGCTTCAGGAAACCACCCGGCACCGCCGTCCCGCCGCAGGCGCCGACCGTCATGCAATGAACATGCCAGTCGTGCCGGCGGCGGCACCGGTCTGCATCCAGGGCCGGATCCTTCCGGGCCGGCCCTGCGTTGCCGGTACTTCGATTACTCGGTGCCGTGCGAGTTGGCCGCGGCGTTGCGCATGGCCTCTTCGCGCGACTGGATGCCGTTGTAGAACAGGTTCAGCGTCACCGCGACGATGGTGCCGAGCACGATGCCGCTGTGCGTGAACGGGTCGGTCCACTTGGGCAGGTACTGGAAGAACGTCGGCGCCAGCGTCGGGATCATGCCGAAGCCGATCGAGATGGCAACGATGAACAGGTTGTGGCGGTTGCGGTTGAAATCGCACGAGCCCAGGATGCGGATGCCGGTCGCGGCCACCATGCCGAACATCACGATGCCGGCGCCGCCCAGCACGAACTGCGGCACCGAGGCCACCACGTGCGCCATCTTGGGAAACAGGCCGAAGGCGATCAGGATGATGCCGCCGGCCGCCGCCACATAGCGCGAACGCACGCCGGTCACCGTGACCAGGCCCACGTTCTGCGAGAACGAGGTGTAAGGGAAGGTGTTGAAGATGCCGCCGATCACGGTGCCCAGGCCGTCGGCACGCAGGCCGCGGGTCAGGTCCTCGTTGCTCAGCTTCTTGCCGGTGATGTCCGACAGCGCCAGGAACATGCCGGTCGACTCCACCAGCGTGATCAGCATGACGATGCACATCGACAGGATCGCGGTCAGCTGGAAGGTCGGCATGCCGAAATGCAGCGGCGTGATGACGGCGACGAAGCTGGCCTCATCGAGGCCGTCGAACGACACCTTGCCCAGGCCCATCGCCACCAGCGTGCCGATGATGATGCCGAGCAGCACCGCGCAGTTGGCGACCAGGCCGCGGCCATATTTGGTCAGCAGCAGGATGATGACCAGCGTCAGGCCGGCGATGCCGAGGTTGGCCAGGTCGCCATAGGCCAGGTTAGGCACTTCCTTGACGACGCCGTCGATGACGGCGCGCGTGGTGGGCTGGCCACCGGCCGACCAGTTGATGGCCACGCGCATCAGCGACACGCCGATCAGCGTGATCACGGTGCCGGTCACCACCGGCGGGAACAGTCCCAGCATGCGCCCCATCATCGGCGAGATCAGGATGCCGAAGATCCCTGACGCGATCACCGCGCCGTAGATGCCAAGCAGGCCGACGTTGGGGTCGGTGCCGATGGCGATCATCGGCGCCACCGAGGCGAAGGTCACGCCCATCATCACCGGCAGGCGGATGCCGAACTTCCAGAAGCCGATCGCCTGGATCAGGGTGGCGAGGCCGGCGGCGAACAGGTCGGCGTTGATCAGGAACGCCAGCTGGTCCTTGGGCAGCTTGAGCGCGCCACCCACGATCAGTGGCACGGCAACCGTGCCGGCGTACATCACCAGAACGTGCTGCAACCCGAGCGCGAGCAGGCGCCCGGAAGGCAAACGCTCGTTGGTGAGGTCCGTCGGGACCGTGGTGCTTGCGGAATTCATTGGTGCGTCTCCTCTCCTTTGGTTTGATGGGAACGCCACGTCCGTGCCGGCAGTTTGGTCGGTGTTGTTATGGGCCCGCCGTCGCCGCGCTCTCGTTTGCACTGCCTGGGCGCGGTACTGACGACGGGCCTGCTGCCTTCTTCTTGCGGGGGCGTGACGGGAACACCGTGCTAGGTGGAGCGGCCCAGCACGCTGCGAAGATCGAAGCTGCCCGGTTCGTCCGGCTGCACGCGGTCGGCGCAGGCGCCAAGGTGGTGCGCCATGCGCGACTGGGCCAGTGCGGCATTGCCCTGTTCCAGGGCGTCGAGGATGTCTTCGTGCTCGTCGAACGAGCAGGCGTTGTTGCCCGGCGCTTCCACGCTGGCAATCATCAGCGTGGTGCGCGACACCAGTCGGCGCATCATGTTGACCAGCAGCGCATTGCCCGACAGTTCCGCCAGCGCGGTGTGGAATTCGGCCGACAGGCGGATCCACTTGGGACGGTCGTGCGTCAGGAAGGCCTGCCGCTCGTCGGCCACCATCTGGCGCAGCGGCGCGATCACGGCCTTGACGTCAGGCATGGCGGCCAGCTTTTCCAGCACCGCGCGCTCCAGCATCTGGCGCAGCTCGAACATGTCGTGCGCTTCGTCGGTGGATGGGCTGGCGATAAAGGCGCCGCGGTTGGGCTCGAGGTCGACCATGCCGTCGGCAGCCAGGTGCGACAGCACCTTGCGCACGGTGTGGCGCGCGGTGGCATAGATCTCGCAAAGCGAATGCTCGGTGAGCTTGGTGCGCGGCGGCAGCCGGTGCTCCATGATCGCGTCGTAGATCTCGTGGTACATGCGCTCCTCGACCGAGCCCTTGCGCGCGGGCTTGGCGGGCTTGCCCGGGATCTCGGTCAGGTCAGCGTCGGCCTTGGATTCGGCGTTGGCGGCAATCAGCTTCAGGCTCTTGGACATCGTGGCACCGGCAGGTCAGGCAGGGCACCGTAAATCCTGCTTATCAGGGTACGGTGATCCAAAAATTGTTGACAATTATTTGGTTACGGCCTCAATATTGTCAACAAAACCAACTCAGGTTTTCGACAACTCAGGGAAATCCCTGAATTGCCAACGGGGAAGTGCAGGCGCATTGTCGCCACGCACCAACCCAGCGCCGGGATGCGTTACCAGACGTACCGAGCGGGCACCATCCCACACATGGTGCTAGTGAAGGCAGCGGCGCCCCTCACAACCCAATCGCAAAAGGACAAATACGATGGGACGCTTGACCACCCATGTTCTCGACACCGCTGCGGGCACGCCCGGGCAGGGCATGTCGATTACTCTCCATAAAATTGTCGACAATCGTCGCGAAACCCTGAAGACCGTGGTCACCAACCACGACGGCCGCTGCGACCAGCCCCTGCTGGAAGGCGCCGACCTCGCCGCGGGCGTGTACGAACTGGAATTCGCCGCCGGCGACTACTTCCGCGCCCAGGGCGTGAAGCTGCCCGAGCCGGCCTTCCTGGACGTGGTGCCGCTGCGCTTCGGCATTGCCGACGTCAACGCGCACTACCACGTGCCGCTCCTGGTTTCGCCCTGGTCGTACTCGACCTACCGCGGCAGCTGACGCGGTGGCATAGGGAAACAGGAGACAAGACATGGAAGGCTATATCCTCGACTGGGCCAATATGCTGCTGCGGTGGGTGCATGTGATCACCGCCATCGCATGGATCGGCTCTTCGTTCTATTTCGTGTGGCTGGACAACAGCCTGACCAAGCCCACCGCGCCGGACCTGAAGGAGAAGGGTGTCGACGGCGAACTGTGGGCGGTGCACGGCGGCGGCTTCTACAACCCGCAGAAGTACCTGACCGCGCCCAGGCAGCTGCCGGAGAACCTGCACTGGTTCTACTGGGAGTCGTATTCCACCTGGATGAGCGGCTTCGCGCTGCTGGTGGTGCTGTACCTGTTCAACGCCAGCACGTTCCTGATCGACAAGAATGTGTTCGACATGTCGCCTGGCGCGGCGGTCGGATTCGCGGTGTCGTACCTGCTGATCGGCTGGATCGTCTATGACAGCATCTGCCGCCTGTTCAACAAGAATGACCGCCTGGTCGGCATCCTGGTGGCGATCTACATCGCGGCCGCCGCCTACGTCGCCTGCCACATCTTCTCGGGCCGCGCGGCGTTCCTGCTGACCGGCGCGATGATCGCGACGATCATGAGCGCGAACGTGCTGGCGTGGATCATTCCGGGCCAGCGCAAGGTGGTGGCGGCACTGAAGGCCGGCCAGCCGGTGGACCCGATCCACGGCAAGCGCGGCAAGCAGCGCAGCGTGCACAACACCTACTTCACGCTGCCGGTGCTGTTCGCGATGCTGTCGAACCACTACAGCATGACCTACGCCCACAAGTACAACTGGGTGGTGCTGATCCTGATCATGCTGTCGGGCGTGCTGATCCGCCAGTTCTTCATCCTGAAGCACAAGGGCAAGATCAACGTGCTGTGGCCTGCCGCCGGCGTCGCCGCGCTGGGCGTTGTCGCCGTGATGATCGCGCCGCAGCCGCGTCCGGCCGTGGCCAAGGCCGATGGCGAGGCCGCCGCGACGGTCAGCTTCGCCAAGGTGCAGGAAGTGATGAACGCGCGCTGCGTGCAGTGCCACGCCGAGCAGCCAAAGATGATGCCGACCGCGGCCAAGGGCATCAAGCTCGAGACGCCCGAGGACATCAAGGCCCACGCCCAGCTGATCTACCAGCAGGCGGTGCAGCAGAAGGCGATGCCGCTGGGCAACGTGACGCAGATTACCGACGACGAACGCGCGCTGCTGGGGCAGTGGTTCGAAGGCGGTGCCAAGACCACCAACTGAGGGTGGCCTGAGCTGAAAGCATCAGGGCCGGCTCTTCCCGAGCCGGCCCGCGACATCCGAGCATCGGTGATCGACGGTCCGGAGGGCTGAGCAGTTGGCAGCCGTCAGTACCGGACCGGCGAGGGTTTGAACGGGGCCTTGTGCCCCGTTTTTTTTGCCTGGCGCCTTATCCGCCGATGTTCAGCAGCGCCAGCACACCCAGCACCAGGAAGATCCCCGCCGCAATCTTGTGCACCAGGCCGATCGGCATCTTGTTGGCGAACCGGTCGCCCAGCAATACGGCCGGTGCATTGGCGATCATCATGCCGAAGGTGGTACCCATGACCACCGCCAGCACCGCATCGCTGAAGCGCGCCGCCAGCGCCACCGTGGCAATCTGGGTCTTGTCGCCCATTTCGGCAAAGAAAAAGGCAACGAGCGTGGTGCCGAGGATGCCGATGAAGCCCTTGACCGGTTTGGCCTGCTCGGCGTCGTCGAACTTGTCCGGGATCAGCATCCATGCGGCCATGGCGATAAAGCCGAGTCCGAGGATCCAGCGCAGCAGGCTTTCGCCAACCACGTGCGTAATCCAGCCGCCGAGCGCGCCCGCAAAGCCGTGGTTGAACAGGGTGGCGATCAGAATGCCGAGGATGATGGGCGCCGGCTTGCGGTAGCGCGCGGCCAGCACCAGCGACAGCAATTGCGTCTTGTCGCCCATTTCTGCGAGGGCGACGATGCCTGTGGAGACGAGGAAGGCTTCCATATTGGTCTTGTGGGGTAACCGGGCCGCAATGCATCGCGAGATGCCAATGACGCAACCCTTTCCCGGCCCGGCCAGAAAGGGATGGTCATCGGTCTCGCCAGGCATGGACGCTGCCTGGGCCGGTGTGGCCAGGCGGATCCGAAGCTGCGCACGCCATAACCGCAAGCGGTCAAGTCTGTTGACGTACGCCCCTGTCCCCCGTAGTCCGCATTGCGCGGCGCGGTGGGAGCAGGGCGGCTACTCCCCAATGGAAGCGGCGATTATAACCGCCGCGGCGGTGGATCGTCCACCACCGCCAGCGGCCTGCCAGCCGGTCAGGCCGGCACCGGCGCGTTCTCGCTGGTCTGGCGGCCGCGGAAATCGGTCCAGCACAGCGCCTTGAAGTCATAGAGCTTGCAGCGGCGCGCCGTGTCGAAATACCAGCGCCAGGAGAAGTTCTCGATGATGATACGGCCCGGCAGCGCGTGCTCCAGCAGCGCCTGCGCGCGCTTGAGGCGGTACAGCGGCACGCTCATGTCGACGTGGTGCGCGGTGTGTTCCATGATGTGGTGCAGCGCCGTGCCGATGCCATGGCGGAAGCGCAGGTGCACCGTGGTCGAGACGAACGGCTGGGCCCTGGCCCACATCGCCTTGGTGTCGTACCAGGCGACACTGGTGTGGGTATGGTGCACATACAGTACGAAGCCCACGGTGACGTTCCACACCAGGAAGGGCAGCACGAAGCCGGCGCCGACCAGCATCCACACCGACTGCTGCGTGGCCAGCGCCAGCCCGGCCAGCGCGCCGATCCAGGCCAGCCCGAACACCGCCACCAGCACGCAGTCGCCGGTGAAGACCGGGCGGCGCGTGGCCATCTGGCGCTTGCTGGGGAAGAACAGCTTGCACCACCAGATCTCGACCAGGTAATACAGGCCCGGACCGAAGCCGGTGCGGTAGATGCGCTCCATCACCCGGCGCCAGCGCGGCAGCGCGTTGAATTCCTCGAGCGAATACGGCGCCCAGACGAAGTCGAAGCCCTTCAGGTTGGTGTAGCCGTGGTGGACCACGTTATGGCCGACTTCCCACAGGCTGTACGGCGTCAGCGACGGCAGGAAGGTCAGCCGGCCCAGCCACTTGTTGAGCCCGCGGCGCGGAGTCAGGCTCTGGTGGCAGGCATCGTGGCCGATGATAAACAGGCGCGCGATCACCAGACCCGCCAGCACGCCCAGCGCCAGCTTGGCGGCCCAGTGCGGCGCCAGCACCACGCCGGCCAGCACGGCGCCGAACAGCAGGTAATCGAAGGCGAACAGCATCAGTGCGCGCGGCGTGCTGCGCTGGCCCAGCGGGATCAGCCAGCCGCGGATGATCTTGCGCGACGGCAGCGGCGCGTCCGGTGCGATCGGTTCCGGCAGCGGGGCCTGATGCGGTGCCTGGGGGCGCGCGCGGGCATGCGCGGCGGCAGGCTCGGCGGGGGAATCTGCGGTGTGGTAAGCGGTCATGCAGAACCTTCTGATTGCGGTCGATGGGTATGGGTGCGCGGCAAGACAGGACGGCCGCGGCGGAACCGCAAGGTTAGAAGGCTTTGTCGAGGACAGTCTTGACGGTCGTCAAGCCAGTGGGACGGCGGAAGCGGTAAAGGGCGGGCCCGCCGCGGGCGCGGCGGGCCACGGGATGCCGCGGTGTGGCGGATCAGGCAGCCGGGATGTTCGCGGCCTCGCCCATCACGTAGACGCGGTCGATCACGCGGTCGTCGCCCAGCATGGCGAAGGCGAACAGTTCCTCTTCCAGCGTTTCCGAGCGGTTGCTGCGCCGTGCGATCAGCGGCGTGGCCTTGGGGTCCAGCACGATGAAATCGGCCTCGCAGCCCTCGCTGAAGCTGCCGACGCGGCCGGTCCAGCCCAGCGCCTCGGCGGCGGCGCGGGTGGCCAGGTAGAACATGCGCAGCGCGGTCAGGTAGTAGCCGCCCATGCGCGCCACCTTGTGCGCGGCGTTCATGGTGCGGAACATCGAGAACGAGGTGCCGCCGCCCACGTCGGTGGCCAGCGTCACGTTCAGGCGGTTGGCATCGGACTGGTGGAAGTCATAGAAGCCGCTGCCGAGGAACAGGTTCGAGGTGGGGCAGTGCGCCACCGCGGCGCCGCTGTCGGCCAGGCGGCGGCGGTCGTCCTGGTCCAGGTAGATGGCGTGGCCGTACATCGCGCCGGGACGGAGCAGGCCATAGCGGTCGTAGACATCCAGGTAGCTGCGCGCGTCCGGGAACAGCTCGGCCACCCATTTGACCTCGTCGCGGTTCTCGGCCACGTGGGTCTGGATAAAGGCGTCCGGGTAGGCGCGCGCCAGTTCGCCGCAGGCGGCCAGCTGCGCCTCGGTCGAGGTCGGCGCGAAGCGCGGCGTGATGGCGTACGACAGGCGGCCCTTGTTATGCCAGCGCGACAGCAGGTCGGCCGAATCCCGGGCGCCGCTTTCGGCGGTGTCGCGCAGGAATTCGGGGCAGTTGCGGTCCATCATCACCTTGCCGGTGATCATGCGCAGGTTGCGCGCCTCGCTTTCGGCAAAGAGGGCGTCGGCCGAGGCCTTGTGCACCGTGCTCCAGACCACCGCGCTGGTGGTGCCGTTGCGCAGCAGTTCCTCGGTGAAGAAGCCGGCCACGCCGCGCGCGTAGTCGGGGTCGGCGAAGCGACGCTCTTCGGGGAAGGTGTAGGTGTCGAGCCAGTGCAGCAGCCCCGGCGACGGCGACGCGATCATGTCGGTCTGCGGGAAGTGCACGTGGGTGTCGATAAAGCCGGGCACGATCAGCTTGCCGCGATGGTCGATGACCTCCGCGCCGGCCGGGATGCGCGCGGCCAGCTGGCTGTAGTCGCCGGCGGCGGCGATGCGCCCGTCGGTGACGATCAGCACCCCGTCGTCCCAATACTGATACGCGTCCTCATGGAATTGCGGGTCGCGCAGGAAATGCAGCACGCGGCCGCGGATGGCGCGGGTACGGGAGTCAGTGGTGGGGTGGCTCGTCATGGCTTGTCTCTCGTGGCCGGCCCGCGCGGCACCGCATGGTGCAAGCGGCAGGCCGGTCTATTGGCATGCGCCGGGCTCAGGCCGCGGGGGCCGTTGCGGGCGGGGACTTGGGCGGAGCGGACCAGAAGTGGTCGACTTCCGCCAGGAACTCGGCCTTCTGCATGGCAGGCAGGAAGGCCGCTTCAAAACTGTTGCGGGCCAGCTTGTGCGCGTCGGCCGCGTCCAGCGGCAGCGCGTCGAAGGTGGCTTCCCAGTTCGCATTCATATAGCCGCCGAAGTAGGCCGGGTCGTCCGAATGCAGCGTGATCGCCACGCCCGCATCCAGCATGCGCTTGAGCGGGTGGTCGCGCAGGTCGGGGTAGACCTTGAGCTTGACGTTCGACAGCGGGCACACCGTCAGCGCCACGCGCTCGCGCGCCAGGCGCTCGACCAGCGCGGCATCGTCGATGGCGCGCACGCCGTGGTCGATGCGCTCCGCCTTGAGGATGTCGAGCGCATCGGCGACGTACTGCGCCGGACCTTCCTCGCCCGCGTGCGCCACCAGATGCAGGCCCAGCTCGCGCGCCCGCGCGAACACGCGCGCGAATTTCTCGGGCGGGTTGCCTTTTTCCGACGAATCGAGCCCGACGCCGACAAAGCGGTCGCGGTACGGCAGCGCCGCTTCCAGCGTGGCGAACGCGTCTTCCTCGGACAGATGGCGCAGGAAGCACAGGATCAGGCTGCTCGAGAAGTCGTACTCGGTGCGGGCCTGGGCCAGGGCATCGGCAATGCCGTCGATCACCACGCCGATCGGCACCCCGCGCGCGGTATGGGTCTGCGGATCGAAGAAGATCTCGGCGTGGCGGACGTTGTCGGCGACGGCGCGCTTGACGTAGTCCATGGTCATGTCGAAGAAATCTTCCTCGGTCAGCAGCACGCTGGCGCCGGCGTAGTAGATGTCCAGGAACGACTGCAGGTCGGTAAAGGCGTAGGCGGCGCGCAGCGCGTCGACGCTGGGGTAGGGCAGCGCCACCTGGTTGCGCTGCGCCAGCCGGAAGATCAGTTCCGGCTCAAGCGTGCCTTCGATATGCACATGCAGTTCGGCCTTGGGGGTGCGGCGGATCTGTTCCGCGAGCGCGGCATCGATGGTCATGGGGGCCTCGTTTCTGGGCAATTCAGTGCCAGCCGGCAGGACCGGCGGCACGGGTTCAGGGATGCACCGCCTCCGTGCGGCCCGCACGCAGCGCGGCAAGGCGCTGTTCGCGGACCTGGAGCAGCTGGGCGACGATGGCAACCGCAATCATAGCCGGTGCCTTGTCGGTGATCCCGGGAACCCCCATGGGGCATGTCATTTCCGCGAACCTGGCCGGGTCGATGCCGTGCTCGGCCATGCGGTGTTCGAAGCGCGCGCGCTTGGTCTTGGAGCCGATCAGGCCGAAGTAGGCAAAATCGGTGCGCTTGAGGATTTCTTCGCACAGGGTCTGGTCGAGCGCATGGCTGTGCGTCATCACCAGGAAGTAGCTGCCCCCCGGCGCCTGCGCGACCACGGCCTCGGGCGTGTCGCTGGCCTCGGCCTCGATGTTGTCGGGCAGGCCGCCGGGGAACAGCGTGTCGCGCTCGTCCACCCAGTGCACACGGCACGGCAGCGTGGCCAGCACCTTGACCAGCGCATGGCCGACATGGCCGGCACCGAACAGCACCACATGCATGGTGTCGGGCACCAGTGTGTCGGTCCAGCTGCCGTCTGCTTCCAGCGTCACGCCGGCGAGCACCGCGCGGCTGTCGCAAAAGGTCACCGCGCCGCTGGCCGGCACCTGCCGCTGCAGCGCGCGCTGTGCGGCGAAATTGCGCTCGACCGCATCGAGCCAGGCCAGGTCGGCCTGGCCCAGCACTTCGAACGCAAGCTGCACCACGCCGCCGCAGCATTGCCCCAGCGCCGGGCCCAGCGGAATGCGCTCGATCCGGCGCGGCTCGCCACGCGCCAGCATCTCGCGGGCGATGTCCATGCCGCGCCATTCCAGATGGCCGCCGCCGATGGTGCCGACCAGGTCGTCGGCGCTGACCAGCATGCGGATGCCGGCCTCGCGCGGCGCCGAGCCCTTGACCTCGACGATGGTGACCATCGCCACCGGCACGCCGGCACGCACCATGCGGGCGGCGTCGGCGAAGCGGAAGGGTTTGAGCGGTGCGTCCTGCATGGTCGGGGCCTCTGGGAAATGCGGTGATGACGGGCGTTGCTGTGCGTCGGGTGGTGGCGCGCACCTGCTTCTTGCGCCGGCCCCTCGCCTGTCAAGGCAGTCGAGGGGGGAAAGTCCGGAGCGTCCGCAGGCGCGCGCTGCCTTGCCACCGTTCAGGCTGCCTGCGCAGCCCCTTGCGCCGAGGCCGCACGCACGGCGTCCACGGCATCCAGGATCGCCTCGCTGGTGGCCGGAGCCTTCAGCGGCGGGTTGATGCGGTAGTCGCCCAGCGCGGCCACGGCGTCGCGGATCGCGAAGAACACCGAGAACGGCAGCAGCAGCGGCGGCTCGCCCACCGCCTTGGAGCGGTGGATGCTGTCCTCGACGTTCCGGTTCTGGAACAGGCGCACGTTAAACGCCTCCGGGCAGTCGTTGACCGTCGGGATCTTGTACGTGGACGGCGCGTGCGTCATCAGCTTGCCGTCCTTGTTCCACCACAGTTCCTCGGTGGTCAGCCAGCCCATGCCCTGGATAAAGGCGCCCTCGACCTGGCCGATATCGATCGCCGGGTTCAGCGAGCGGCCGGCGTCGTGCAGCGCGTCGGCGCGCAGCAGCTTCCATTCGCCGGTGAGCGTGTCCACCAGCACCTCGGAGCATGCGGCGCCGTAGGCGAAGTAGTAGAACGGGCGGCCCTGCAGCGCCTTCTGGTCCCAGTGCAGCTTGGGCGTGGTGTAGAAGCCGTCGGACCACAGCTGCACGCGCGCCACGTAGGCTTCGCGCGCCAGCTCGCCGAACGACAGGCGCAGCTCGCCGGCGCTGACCAGGTCATCGTTGAAGCGCACCTCGGACGGCTCGACGCCGGCCTTGCGCGCGGCAAACGCGGTCAGGCGCTCGCGGATCTGGCGCGCCGCGTCCTGCGCGGCCTTGCCGTTCAGGTCGGCGCCGGTCGATGCCGCGGTGGCCGAGGTATTGGCCACCTTGCTGGTATCCGTCGCGGTCACGCGCACGCGTTCCATGCGGATGCCCAGCTCGTGCGCCACCACCATCGCCACCTTGGTGTTCAGGCCCTGGCCCATCTCGGTGCCGCCGTGGTTCACCAGCACCGAGCCGTCGTTGTAGACGTGCACCAGCGCGCCGGCCTGGTTGTAGTGGGCCACGTTGAACGAGATGCCGAACTTCACCGGGGTGATGGCAATGCCCTTCTTCAGCACCGGGCTGGCGGCGTTGAACGCGCGCGTGGCCTCGCGGCGGGCGCGGTATTCGCTGCTGGCCACCAGTTCGTCGATCAGCTCGTGGATGACGTTGTCTTCCACGGTCTGGCCGTAGGGCGTGACGTTGTTCTCGGTCTTGCCGTAGAAGTTGGCGCGGCGCACGTCCAGCGAATCCTTGCCGACCGTGCGGGCGACGTTGTCCAGGATGTACTCGACCGCGAACGCGCCCTGCGGGCCGCCGAAGCCGCGGAAGGCGGTGTTGCTCTGCGTGTTGGTCTTGCCGCAGTAGCCGTCGATCTGCACGTTCGGCAGCCAGTAGGCGTTGTCGAAGTGGCAGATGGCGCGAGTCATCACCGGGCCCGACAGGTCGGCCGAGAAGCCGGCGCGCGACACCATCTGGACCTTGACGCCCTCGATATGGCCTTCGTCGTCGTGGCCCACTTCGTAGTCGAACACGAAGTCATGGCGCTTGCCGGTGATCATCATGTCGTCGTCGCGGTCCGGGCGCAGCTTGACCGGGCACATCAGCTTCCATGCCGCCAGCGCGGCGCAGCAGGCGAACAGCGCCGACTGCGATTCCTTGCCGCCGAAGCCGCCGCCCATGCGGCGGCATTCGACCAGTACCTGGTGCGCATGCCAGCCAAGCATGTGCGCGACCGCGTGCTGCATCTCGGTCGGATGCTGGGTCGAGCACCACACGTGCATGCCGTCATTCTCGCGCGGCGCGGCGTACGAGATCTGGCCTTCGAGGTAGAACTGCTCCTGGCCGCCCAGGTGGATCTTGCCGCTGTCCTGGTGGGCAGCGCCCGCAATGCGCGCGGCCGGTTCGCCGCGCGTCAGGTGCATCGGCGGCAGCACATAGCTGCCGGCCTCGTGGGCGGCCTGCGGCGACAGCACCGGGGGCAGGTCTTCGTAGTCGATCACGCCGAGGCGGGCGGCGCGACGGGCCGCGTCATGCGAGGTCGCCACCACGATGAAGACCGGCTGGCCGATGAACTGCACCACGTCGCGCGCCAGGATCGGGTCGTCGTGGATGATCGGGCCGCAGTCGTTGGTGCCGGGGATGTCGTCCACCGTCAGCACGTCGACCACGCCCGGCGCGGCGCGCACCTTGTCGAGCGAGACCGACTTGATGCGCGCGTGCGCGCGGGTGCTCATGCCGAGTGCGGCGTGCAGCGTGCCGGCCAGCTCGGGGATGTCGTCGGTATAGGTGGCGGTGCCGGCCACGTGCAGGTGGGCGGATTCATGCGGACGCGAGATGCCGACCTGCGGTACCTGTTCGGCGGCGGCGTCGAGCAGGAAGGGTTCGGTTTGCTTGTTCATGCCGATTTTCCTTTTTCTCTCAGGCCGTGACGATTGCGATGGTGCCGGCGCCGGGCGCACGGACATTGACGGCTGCCGCGGGCAGCGCTTCGCTGGCGGTTTCAAGCCAGAAGCGGTACAGCAGGTTGGCGGCGCCGCGGCTGCGGTACGACGCGGTCGCGCGCATGTCGGTCAGCGGGGTGTAGTCCTGCGCCAGCGCGGCCATGCCGGCGCGGGCGGTGGCTTCGTTCCATGGCTGGCCGGTCAGGGCTGCTTCCGTTGCAGCTGCGCGCTTGGGCGTGGCAGCCATGCCGCCAAAGGCGATACGCGCCTCGGTGACGATGCCGTCCTGCACGGTGATGCCGAAGGCGGCACACACGGCCGAGATATCCTCGTCAAAACGTTTGGACAGCTTGTAGGTGCGGAAGTGCTGCGGGCCGGCCACCGGCACCCGCAGCGCGGCGACGAACTCGCCCGGCTGCATCGCCGTCTTCTGGTACGCCAGGTACAGGTCTTCCAGCGGCAGCGTGCGGCGCGTCTCGCCATGCTGCAGCACCACTTCCGCGCCCAGCGCGATCAGCGCCGGCATGGAATCGCCGATCGGCGAGCCGTTGGCGATATTGCCGCCCAGCGTGCCGGCATTGCGGATCGGCAGCGAGGCAAAGCGCTTCCACAGTTCTTCCAGCTCCGGATGCGCGGCGTTGAGTGCGGCGTAGGCCTTTTCCAGCGTCACGGCGGCGCCGATCTCGATCATGCCGTCGCGTTGCGCGATCTGGTTCAGGTCTTCCACCTGGCCCACGTAGAGCAGGCTACCCAGCTCGCGGAACTGCTTGGTCACCCACAGGCCCACGTCGGTGCTGCCGGCCAGGATGCGGATATCCGGCTGCGCCGCCTTGATCGCGCCGAACTCGGCCGCGGTGCGCGGGGCGAAGAAGTCCTGGCCCTGCGCGCGGTAGCGGAAGGTCTCGCCGCGCTTGAGGTTGCGCAGCGTGTCGGCGATCTGCTTCGGGTCCAGCTTGCCGTCGGTCGGGGCCGGCAGGGCCATCATGCGCTCGCCGGCGTCGATGATCGGACGGTAGCCGGTGCAGCGGCACAGGTTGCCGGTCAGCGCGTCGCAGATGGTCTGGCGCGAAGGCGCCTCGCCGCCGGGGTTGTGCTGCTGGTACAGCGCCCACAGCGACATCACGAAGCCGGGGGTGCAGAAGCCGCACTGCGAGCCGTGGCACTCGACCATGGCTTCCTGCACCGGGTGCAGGGTGCCGTCGGCCTGGCGCAGGTCCTCGACCGTGATCAGGGCCTTGCCGTCGAGCGTGGGCAGGAACTGGATGCAGGCGTTGACCGCCTTGAATTCGACGTCGCCGCCGTCCTGCAGCTCGCCGATGACGACGGTACAGGCGCCGCAGTCGCCTTCGGCGCAGCCTTCCTTGGTGCCGGTGCAGCGGGCGTCTTCACGCAGGTACTGCAGCACGGTGCGGGTAATGGGGGCGTCGGATACTTCCTTGACCTGGCCGCGGTGGAAAAAGCGGATGGTTTGCGTCTCCATGGTCTTCTCTCTCTTGGGGATGGCGGAAACATAGCATCGCTACGTTTCATGCAATATTCGACCCAGGTGATATGCGCCATCAGCGGGCACGCCGGTCGGTGCCCGGCCGCACTGAGCGGTATGCCGATTTGACCGATTGTGGGGTGCCTGTCATACACTATGCGCCGTTCCCATCCCCCACGCCACCCATCCGGCCCCCGCCGGAGGGCCGCCATCGCCATGCACGGACGCGACCATCTCGATACCTATTTGCTGCGGGTGCTCCACACCCTGCTCACCGAGCAGAGCGTGACCCGCACCGCCGTGCGTCTGGGCCAGTCGCAGCCCGCCATCAGCAATACCCTGAAGCGCCTGCGCGAGATCACCGGCGACGCCATTTTGGTGCGGGGCAAAAACGGCATGGTGCCGACCGAGCGCGGCCGCGAACTGCTGGCGCTCGCCGAGCAAAGCCTGGCGGCGATGGACCGCATCGCGCGCCCGCCGCAGCAGTTCGACCCGGCGACCACCACGCGCACGTTCCATCTCGGCGCGCCGGACTACCTTGACGCCTTCTTCCTGCCCAATATCGTCGAGCGCGTGCGCCGGCTGGCGCCGGGCGCCAAGCTGTTCGTGCACCCGATGACATCGTCGTCGGACTTCCTCGACGACCTCGAGCAAGGGCAGCTGGATATCGTGGTCGGCAACTGGCTGTCGCCGCCGGAACACCTGCATATCTCGCCGCTGTTCGACGATGAGGTGGTGTGCATGCTGGGCGCGCAGCACCCGCTGGCGCGCAAGGGGCTGACGCTCAAGCACTACCTGGAAATGCCGCACCTGGCCCCGGCGCCTTATGCGTCGATGCAGCGCAGCATGATCGATCAGGCGCTTGCCGAGCAGGGCTACAAGCGCAATATCCAGGTGACGCTGCCTTATTTCGGCCTGGTGCCGTATGTGCTGATGAAGACCGACATGGTCTTCACCACTGGCCGGCAGTTCGCGGCGCACTATGCGCAATACCTGCCGATCCGGATGGTGCCGTCGCCGGTGTCGTTCCCGCGCATGCGCTTCTACCAACTGTGGCACGAGCGCTGCCATGCCGCGCCGGACGTGATGTGGATCCGGCGCATGATCGCGGAGGTGGCGGCGGACCTGCCGCAGTTGCCTAGGCTGGAGGCGGAGGCGGGCTGAAGCGGTGCTGAAGCGCCGGGGCTACTTGGCATGGGCGGTGGGAAAGAACAACTGCTCCCCAGCCACCTTGTACCCCGCAATCGCGTCCTGCCCTTCCTTCGACGTGATCCACTCCACCAGCTTCATCGCATCCTTGTAGTGGGTGCCCGGATGCCTGGCCGGGTTGACCGCGATGATGCCGTACGGATTGAACATCTTCGGATCGCCCTCGATGGCGATCGCCAGCCCGGTCCTGGCGCGGTAGGCGCCGTAGGTGGCGCGGTCGGACAGCGTATAGGCCGGCATCTGCGCCGCCATGGTCAGCACCTCGCCCATGCCCAGGCCGGCGTTGACGTACCACGGCTGGCCCTTGGGCTCGATGCCGAGCTGCTTCCAGTAGTCTTTCTCCATCACGTCGGTGCCGGAATTGTCGCCGCGCGAGATGAACTTGCTGCCGCTGGCGGCGAGCTTGCGTAACCCGGCCAGCACGTCCTTGCCGCCCCTGACGCCAGCCGGGTCGCTGGCCGGCCCGACCACGATGAAGTCGTTGTACATCACGTCGCGCCGGTTGACGCCGTAGCCGGCGGCGACGAACGCGTCTTCCATCTTGCGCGCGTGCACCAGCAGCACGTCGACATCGCCCATCTCGCCCATCTTCATGGCCTTGCCCGAGCCCACGGCGATGACTTTCACCGTGACGCCCGACTTCTGCTCGAAGCGCGGCAGCAGGTGCTTCAGCAGGCCGGAGTTCTCGGTGCTGGTGGTGGTGGCGAGCCTGATCTCGCCGGCATGCGCGGCCGACAGAATGCCGACGCAGAGCAGCGGCGCGACGAGTCGGCGCCAGGGCAGGGTATGGCGGGGCATTGGCAATCTCCTCGATGTTATGTTCTTGCAGACATAATTGATTTTGCCTTCCAGTCTCAGCGAGAATGCGCCAAAACAACATAAGAAAAGGGGTATTCATTGTGATCCAGCCCAGATCGGCATGTAAATATGTAGCGGAGAACCTATGAGCTTCCGCTTCGACCTGTTTCCGGTGATCGCCCCGGACGACAATCCGCGCGCCAACGCCAAGGTGTTCCAGCTGCTCAAGGCCGTGCGCGAAACCGGGTCGCTGCACCGCGCCGCGCGCGAGATCGGGTTGTCGTACCGCCACGCCTGGGGCGTGATGCGGTCGTGGGAAGAAATGCTCGGCCGCAGCATGCTGGATATGGAGCGCGGGCGCGGCGCCTCGCTGACGCGCTTCGGCGAGCGCCTGCTGCGCGCCGAACTGCGCCTGCGCGAATCGATCGAGCCGGCGGTGCAGCGCGCCATGGCGGAGTTCATCGCCGACCTGGACGACGCCCAGCAGCCGCAGTCGTGCGTGCATTTCACCGGCAGCCATGATCCGGCGGTGGAGGTGCTGGCGGCCGCGCTGGGCACGGCCGGCAGCCCGCTGCGGCTCGACACGGTGTTCTGCGGCAGCGTGGAAGGGCTGATCTGCCTGCAGGAGCGGCAGTCGGAGCTGGCCGGCTTCTATGTCTCGCCGGTGCAGACCGCGGGCTCGGTGGCGCATGTGACCTTGCGCAAGTGGCTGCGGCCCGGCGCGGTGCGGCTGCTGCGGCTGGCGTGGCGCGAGCAGGGGCTGATCCTGGCGCCGGAGCTGGCGCGTGAGGTGCACGACCTGCGCGCCCTGGCGCGCAGCCAGGCCCGCTTCGTCAACCGGCAGCGCAGTTCGGGCACGCGCATGCTGTTCGACCAGCTGCTGGCGGCAGAGGGCCTGTATCCCGACCTGATCAACGGCTACGACGAGACCGAGTTCAGCAATGAAAAAGTGGCGGAAGCCGTGCATAGCGGCCGCGCCCAGGCCGGTTTCGGGCTGCGCATGAACGCCGAGGCCCACGGCCTGGCTTTTGTGCCGCTGACGCGCGAGGCCTATTACCTGGCGCTGCGCAAGAACGACCAGACCGCCGGCTGGATGGCCGCGCTGCTGGCCTTGCTGGCCGATCCGGCCTTTGCCCGGCGCATCGAGGCGCTGCCCGGCTATGCCATGGCCGAGCCGGCGGGCATCCTGACCCCGCAGGAGGCGCTGCCGTGGTTCGGCCCGGACGGCAAGGAGGGCAGCTGAGCCACGGCGGTCCCGGACCGGTCGGGCCGGTCCGTATTACACTCCCTGCGAGGGCGCGCCGGTCTCTGCACCGGCCTGCGCCGGACCCTTGCAAGGAGCGCCATGCTGGAAACCGCCGCGCTGGCCGCGGGCATGTCCTGGGCTAGCGGATTTCGCCTGTACCTGGCCGTGCTGGCCGCCGGCGTGCTGGCGCGGCTGGGCTGGCTGGAACTGCCGCCCGGGCTGCAGCCGCTGGAATCGTGGTGGGTGATCGGCGTGGCTGCGCTACTGGCCGTGGCCGAGTTCGTCGCCGACAAGGTGCCCGCCTTCGACACCGTCTGGGACGGCATCCATACCTTCATCCGCATTCCCGCGGGGGCGATCCTGGCGGCCGCCGCATTCGGCCAGCTGGATCCGCAATGGGTGGTGGCGGCAGGGCTGATCGGCGGCACGCTGGCCGGCACTGCGCATGCGGTCAAGGCCGGCACGCGCGCGCTGATCAACGTGTCGCCGGAACCGTTTTCCAACTGGACGGCCTCATTCACTGAGGACCTGACCGCCACCGGCAGCCTGCTGCTGGCGTTCTTCGTGCCGGTGCTGTTCCTGGTGCTGCTGGCGGTGTTCCTGCTGGGCTCGGTGTGGCTGCTGCCGAAGTTGTGGCGCGGCGTGCGCCGCCTCCATGCCAGCCTGCGCGGCGGGGCCCGGCATGACGCGCCGCGCTAGCGGCGCCGCCGTTCTGCCACCTTTTGCTTTGCCCGACTGACCCGAGGCGCACCGGCGCCAGCAACCAAGAACCAAGCAACCGATGCCCTCCGAGTCCGCCATCGACGTCCCGGCCACTGCCGCACAACCCGCCGGACTGCACGCCGCCACCGGCGGCAAATTTTCCGCCTGGCGCCAGGCGCTGCGCATGGCCCGCCGCGACTGGCTGGCGGGCGAGCTTTACCTGCTGCTGTTTGCGCTGGTGCTGGCGGTGGCCGCGCTGACCAGCGTGGGTTTCATGGCCGACCGCATGCGGCTGGGCCTGGAGCGCGATGCGCGGCAAATGATTGCCTCGGATGTGCTGCTGGTGGCCGACCAGCCCTTCGACGCCGCGTTCGCGCAGCGTGCCCGCGCCGCCGGCCTGGCGGTGGCGCAGACCGTGACCTTCCCGAGCATGGCCACGGCCGAGGGCAAGGGCCAGGCCGGCGCCGAGCCGCCCAGCCAGCTGGCCGCGCTCAAGGCCGTGACCGACGGCTATCCGCTGCGCGGCCGGCTCAAGGTGACCGGCGCGCCGGGCGGGCCGGACGCGCCCGCCGACGGCATTCCCGCGCCGGGCACGGTATGGGTCGACGAGGCGCTGCTGGGCGCGCTGGGCGTCGCGGTGGGCGACAGCCTGCGGCTGGGCAGCCGCAGCTTCCGCATCGACCGCATCATCACGCAGGAGCTCGATCGCGGCACCGGCTTCATGAACTTCGCGCCGCGCGTGCTGATGCCGCTGTCGGACCTGGACGGCACCGGTCTGATCGGCTGGGGCAGCCGCGTTACCTACCGGCTGCTGGTGGCCGGACCCGACGCCGCCGGCGCGGCCTTCCAGAAATGGGCGCGGGACGAGATCGAACGCCGCAAGCTGCGCAATACGCGGGTGGAGTCGCTGGAATCGGGCCAGCCGCAGATGCGCGCCACGCTGGACCGCGCCGAGCGCTTCCTGTCGCTGGTGGCGGTGCTGTCGTCGATGATCGCCGCGGTGGCGATCGCGATGTCGGCGCGCCGCTATATGCAGCGCCACACCGATGCCTGCGCGGTCTACAAGTGCCTGGGTCTGTCGCGCGGGCAGATCCTGCGGGCATTCGGGCTGGAATTCCTGCTGGTCGGTGCGGCCGGCGCGCTCGCCGGCGTGCTGCTCGGCTACCTGGCGCACTATGGCCTGCTGCTGTCGCTGGGGGGGCTGCTCAAGGTGTCGCTGCCGCAGCCGTCGCTGCTGCCGGCGCTGGTGGGCGTGCTGGCCGGGCTGGTGCTGCTGGCCGGGTTTGCGCTGCCGCCGCTGCTCGCGCTGACGCGGGTCGCGCCGTTGCGGGTGTTGCGGCGCGATATCGGGCTGCCGCCGGTATCGGCGTGGGTGGCCTACGCGCTGGGCCTGGGGGCCTTTGTCGCGCTGCTGCTGGTGGCCGCGCGCGACCTGCGGCTGGGCCTGACCACCGCGGGCGGCTTTATCGCCGCGGGGGTGGTGTTCGGCGTGCTGGCGCTGGGCCTGCTGACGCTGCTGTCGCGGCTGCTGCGCGGACGCCTGCGCGGGCGCGCGGCGATGGGGTGGCGCTTTGCGCTGGCGGTGCTGGAGCGCCGCCGCGCGGTGACGGTGCTGCAGACCGTGGCGCTGGCGGTGGGGCTGATGGCGCTGCTGCTGCTCGGCATGACCCGCAACGACCTGGTCGATTCCTGGCGCAACGCCACGCCGGCCGACGCGCCCAACCGCTTCATCATCAATATCCAGCCGGACCAGCGCGAGCCGCTGCGCCAGATGCTGGCCAACGCGGGCATCACCGACCTGCTTTACCCCATGGTGCGCGGGCGCCTGACCCATATCGGCGAGCGCACCATCCGCGGCGACAGCTTCGAGGACGGGCGCGCGCGCAACCTGGTCGAGCGCGAGTTCAACCTGTCCTATACCGATGCGCTGCCGGAGGGCAACCGCGTGATCGCCGGACGCTGGTCGAACGGGGCGGACGGCGCCGAGGCCGGCGCGTCGGTGGAAGAGGGCATCGCCAAGACCCTGGGCATCCGGCTCGGCGACACGCTGCGCTTCGACGTGGCCGGCCAGCCGGTGCAGGCGCGCGTGACCTCGCTGCGCAAGCTCGACTGGGGCTCGATGCGGGTCAACTTCTTCGTGATCCTGCCGCCGCGGGCGATGCAGGGCATGCCCGAGACCTACATCACCTCGTTCCACCTGCCGCCCGCCAGCGCCGCGCTGGGCAACCGGCTGATCGCCGCCTTTCCCAACATCACCGTGGTCAACACCGACATGATCCTGCGCCAGATCCAGGACATCCTGGACCAGGTAATCGCGGCGGTGGAGTTCCTGTTCGTCTTCACGCTGGCGGCGGGCGTGACCGTGCTGTACGCAGCGTTGTCCGGCGCGCGCGACGAGCGCATGCGCGACGCCGGCCTGCTCAAGGCGCTGGGCGCTTCGGCCGCGCTGGTGCGGCAGACGCAGTATGCCGAGTTCCTGGTGGTGGGCGGCCTTGCCGGCCTGCTGGCCAGCCTCGGCGCGATCGCGGTGGGCTGGGGGCTGTCGCAGTTCGTGTTCGACTTCCCGTACCGCTTCAATGCGTGGATCGTGCCGGTCGGCGTGGTTTCTGGCATGCTGTGCGCTTTTGCCGGCGGCTGGCTGGGCCTGCGCGAAGTGCTGCGCCAACCGGCGCTGGCGACCTTGCGCGATGCCTGAGCCCGCGTGCCGGCGCCGCGCAGACCGAGTGTGTGATGAGTACTGAATCCGACGACAAGCCCGGCAATGCCGAGGCCACTGCCTTTGAACTGGTGGGCGGCGAGGCGCGCGTGCGCGAACTGGTCGACCGCTTCTACGACCTGATGGACCTGGAGCCGCAGTTCGCGGGGCTGCGCGCGCTGCACCCGCCGTCGCTCGACGGCTCGCGCGACAAGCTGTTCTGGTTCCTGTGCGGCTGGCTGGGCGGCCCCAACCACTTTATCGAGCGCTTCGGCCATCCGCGCCTGCGCGCGCGCCATATGCCGTTCGAGATCGGCGTCAGCGAGCGCGACCAGTGGATGCGCTGCATGGCGCTGGCGATGCAGGACATCGGCCTGTCCGAAGACCTGCAGCTGCGCCTGATGCAGGCCTTCTTCCAGACCGCCGACTGGATGCGCAACGTGGCGCGCTGAGGTGCCAACGCTCCCGTTTCTCCCTCGAGAGGTTTCCCTGCCGATGACAGCCCAACTGCCTGAAGACGCCCTGCGTGTGCTGGATTTCTGGTTCGAACAGCCCGGTTCCGCCGCCTGGAATACCGCGCGCCCGCAATGGTTCACCAAGTCGGATGCGTTCGATGCGCAGGTTCGCGCGAACTTCCTGTCTGACTGGCAGGTCGCCTGCGACGGGGCGCCTGACGACTGGTCGGTCACGCCCGAGGGCGCCTGCGCGCGCGTGGTGCTGCTGGACCAGTTTCCGCGCAACATGTTCCGCAACGACCCGCGCAGCTTCGGCACCGATGCGCAGGCGCTGGCACTGGCCCGCCGCATCGTCGCCTCTGGCATGGACCGCGCGCTGCCGACCGACTACCACCGCATGTTCTGCTACATGCCGTTCGAGCATTCGGAGTCGCTGGAAGACCAGGACGAGGCGGTGCGCCTGATGACGCAGCTGCGCGAGGCCAGCGGCGGCGCGGTCGATGTGGTGGAGTGGGCCGAGAAGCACCGCGCGATCATCGCGCGCTTTGGCCGCTTCCCGCACCGCAATGCGGTGTTGGGCCGGCAGAGTACGGCCGAGGAACAGGCGTTCCTGCAGCAGCCGGGTTCTTCCTTCTGATCCGGAAGGTGGCGCGCGCTCAGGTCTGGTCGCGGGCCTCCTGCCACTTGTCGACGCGCACGCGCGGCGCGCCCGCCAGTTGCGTCAGCAGGCCCGCAGGCGTGTCGCCCACGTGCAGCAGGTCGGCGTGCACCTGCTTCAGGAAGCCTTCCTGCACCGCGTGCGACAGGAAGCCGAGCATGCCGTCGTAGAAGCCTGCCAGGTTGAGCAGGCCCACCGGCTTGGCGTGGTAGCCCAGCTGCAGCCAGGTGAAGGTCTCGAACAGTTCCTCGAAGGTGCCCACGCCGCCGGGCATGGCGACAAAGGCATCGGCGCGGTCGGCCATCATCTGCTTGCGTTCGTGCATGTTGCGCACCACGTGCAGTTCGGTCAGGCCGCGGTGGCCGACTTCCTTCTGCATCAGCGCTTCGGGGATGATGCCGACGGCCCTGCCGCCATGCTCCAGCACGGCATCGGCGACGATGCCCATCAGGCCCACCTTGCCACCGCCGTACACCAGCGTCAGGCCGCCTTCGGCCAGGGCGCGGCCGAGCAGTCGCGCGCCCTCGGCGTATTCCGGACGGTTGCCGGGGCTGGACCCGCAATACACGCAGACGGATTTCACTTCGCTTCCTTTGCCGCACCGGCGGCGGCCTTGGCTGCCGCGTAGTCGCGCGCCAGCTGGTCGAATGCCTCCCGCGCCCGGCCGCGCAGATACGGGGCCAGGATCGAAAAGATGTGGTAGCTCGAACCGTGCAGGTAGCCGCGGATCTGCTCGGGGTCGTTGTACTGGCGCGGATGCTGCACGAACTGGAACGACAGCCAGTAGGTGGCGACCACCACCATGTTGGTGCAGATGGCCTCGACCTGCTCGGGCGTGGCTTCCATCTCGCCGTCCTCGATGAACTGGCGGCAGATCTCGTGTGCAAAACGCTGCTTTTGCTCGACGATGCGCTTGAAGTTGGTCTCCAGCATCCGGTTGCGCGCCAGCAGGTCGTTGATGTCGCGGTACAGGAAGCGGTAGTTCCACAGGAACTCGGACATGTACTGCAGGTAGCCCCAGCTTTCGTCGAGCGTGGCCTTGTGGTCGTCCGGCATCTTCAGGCGGCGCTCCATCTCCTGCTCGAAGCGCACGAAGATCGAGTTGATGATGTCGTCCTTGTTGCGGAAGTGGTAGTAGAGATTGCCGGGGCTGATCTCCATTGCTTCCGCGATCGTGGTGGTGGTGACGTTGGGCTCGCCGACTTCGTTGAACAGGCGCAGCGAGACGTCGAGGATGCGGTCCCTGGTGCGGCGGGGGCCGGTTTGCGGTTTCGGTTCCATGGGCGTCCGGGCGATCGGTGCGATCGGTAAGTCGGGGGCAGGGTAGCGATTATAAGCAATCGGCCTGCCGTGCCCCATCCCGCCGGCGCCACCCGGCCTGCGCCGGCCGGCCCGGGCCGCTCAGCCGGCCAGCGCCCGTATCCAGCGCACCACGTGCGGTCCGGCAATGGTCATCCAGGTGCCGCCGCACAGCACCAGCGCCAGCATCACCGCCGCGCTGCCGAAGTCCTTGGCGCGCTTGGACAGGCTGTGCCGCTCCAGCGAGATGCGGTCGACCGCGGCTTCGACGCTGGAGTTGAGCAGCTCGACGATCAGCACCACCAGCAGCGTGCCCAGCAGCAGGATGCGCTCGACCGCGGTCACCGGCAGCAGAAAGGCGCACGGCGTCAGGATTACCACCAGCGTCAGCTCCTGGCGGAACGCGCTTTCCTCCAGCACCGCGTAGCGCAGCCCGGACAGCGAATTGATGGCCGCATGCCACGCGCGCGCCAGGCCCCGGTTGCCCTTGTGCGGGTTCTGGTCGATGGAATAGTCAGCGCTCTGCATGGCGGGCGGCGGCCTCTGCATTGGCGGGTCGGACGGCAGTTCCGGATGCGGTTTCGGCATGGGTTTGCGGTGCGGAAGGCTTGGGGGTGGCGGATGGGGCCGCTGCGCCGCCCCGGCCCGGCCTGGCGCCCGCGAACGGCCGCAGGTGGGCCAGGAACTGCTCGGACGCCGCGCGCCACGAAAACTGCTCGGCGTGGGCGCGGGCCGTGGCACGGTCGATGCGCAGCGCTTCCAGGCAGGCTTCGCGCAGGTCTTCGTGCATCACGCCGGCGGGGCTGTCGCCCAGCACGTCGATCGGACCCGTGACCGGATACGCGGCCACCGGCAAGCCGCTGGCCAGCGCTTCCAGCAGCACCAGCCCGAAGGTGTCGGTGCGGCTCGGGAACACGAACACATCAGCGGAAGCATACACCCGCGCCAGCTCGGGCTGGCTCAGCACGCCCAGGTAGTTGGCGCCGGGATAGCGCGCGCGCAGCGCCGGCAGCGCCGGGCCGTCGCCGACCACCCATTTGGAGCCGGGCAGGTCCAGCGCCAGGAACGCCTCGACGTTCTTCTCCACCGCCACGCGGCCGACGTACAGGAAGATCGGGTGGGCGGTGTTGAGCACATTGGCGCGCTGCGGCGTGAACACGTCCAGGTCCACGCCGCGTGTCCACAGCACGGCGTTGCCGATGCCGTAGCGCCGCAGGTCGTCGAGCACCACCGGCGTCGGCGCCATCACGGCCTGGGCCGGGCCATGGAACCAGCGCAGGAAACGATAGGTCCACGCCAGCGGAATGCCGAAGCGGGCCTGCACATATTCCGGAAAGCGCGTGTGGTACGCGGTGGTGAAGGGCAGTTGGTGGCGCAGCGCATGGCTGCGCGCGGCCAGCCCGAGCGGGCCTTCGGTGGCGATGTGCAGGGCGTCCGGGCCGAAGGCCTCGATGCGCCGCCGCACGCGCGCGCCGGGCAGCAGCGACAGCCGGATCTCGGGATAGGTCGGGCAGGGCACCGTGCGGAATTCCAGCGGCGTGATCATGTCGACCGTGTGGCCCATCGCTTCCAGTTCGCGGCGCGTCGACTTGAGCGTGCGCACCACGCCATTGACCTGCGGTTCCCAGGCATCGGTGACGATCAGGATCTTCATGCGGCCTCCTTGGGCGCGGTGGAAGGGCAATGCGGATGGCGCCAGGCAGATGGCGCCGGGCGAAACAGAGCTGGCCGGCCCGGTTCAGCCGGCCACGGCAGCGCGGCGGCGGCGGCGCATGGCGGGCGCGGGCGCGTCGAGCAGCCGGGTCCAGTAGACGATCTTCAGCTCGCCTTCCAGGGTTTCGACCAGCGCCGACAGGCTTTCGACCCAGTCGCCGTCGTTGCAGTAGAGCTGGCCGTTGACCTCGCGGATCTCGGCCTTGTGGATGTGGCCGCAAACTACGCCGTCGCAGCCGCGGCGGCGTGCCTCGTCCACCATCGCGCTCTCGAACGCGCCGATGTAGTTCACCGCGTTCTTGACCTGGTGCTTCAGGTACTGCGACAGCGACCAGTACGGAAAGCCCAGGCGCGCGCGCAGCCGGTTGAAGTGCCGGTTGAGCGCCAGGATCATGGTGTAGAGCGAGTCGCCCAGGTAGGCCAGCCAGCGCGCGTGCTGCACCACGCCGTCGAACAGGTCGCCGTGCACCACCCACAGGCGGCGTCCGGTGGCGGTGACGTGGATCGCCTCCTCGCGCACGGTGATGTCGCCGAAGGCCATGCCGTCGAACTGGCGCGCGGCTTCGTCGTGGTTGCCGGGGACATAGATCACCTCGGTGCCCTTGCGCGCCTTGCGCAGCAGCTTCTGCACCACGTCGTTGTGGCTTTGCGGCCAGTACCAGCCGCGGCGCAGCTGCCAGCCGTCGATGATGTCGCCGACCAGGTAGAGCTGGTCGGATTCGTTGTGCTTGAGGAAATCCAGCAGGTAATCGGCCTGGCAGCCGGGCGTTCCCAGGTGGATGTCCGACAGCCAGATGGCGCGGTAGCGCTGGATCGGGTGCGGCTCGGGGGGATAGGTTTCCTGCGCTTCGCGCGGCGGCGCCAGCGCGGCGCCATCGAGCGCCGGCGCCATGAAGGCGGTCACTGGCGCGGCTGGGCCGCTGTCAGCGCTGCGGCGCAGCCATGGCGCCAGTTGCGCGGCCTTCGACAGATACCCGCGGGCAGATCGGATTGCTTGCACCATGCCAGTCCCGGTTGCGGCGATGGCTGCATTCAGCCAGCGCGCCGTGACGCGACCGTGACGAAAACATGACTGACACATGAATCGTTGCGCCCGCGGCACAGCACGGGCCGCGAACGCCTCAGCGGCCGCGCGAGGACAGTTCGGCCAGGGCGTCGAGCACCGCACGCACCGCGGCGGGATGGCGCAGCAGCGACACATGGCCGATGCCTGACAGTGCGATATGGCCGGCGCCATCGAGCCACCCGGTGCAGGGCGGCCCCGCGATCGAATCGTGCCAGCTGAAGATCGAGATCATGCGCGCGCGCAGCCGCGGTGTTTCGGCGGCCGCCAGCGCGCGCAGCCAGGGGCTGCCGCAACGCATCTGGCGCGCATTGTGGCCGCCGCCAAAGCGCGCCAGCGCGCTGCCGTGGTGCGGGCTGCCCAGGGTCACGATGCCGGCGCAGACGTCTTCGTCGCCTGCCAGCCGCAGCGCGGCGCGCGCGGCGAGGCCGCCCATGCTGTGGCAGAGCAGCAGCGGCGCGCGCCCGCTTTCGGCGCGGATGCGCCGCATCGCGGCCAGCAGCGCGCGCGCGTAGTCGTCGATGTCGCCGAACACGGGTTCCAGGTCGATCCCCTGGCAGCGGTAACCGGCGGCGGCCAGCGCCGGCTGCATGTCGAGCCAGATGGCCTGGCTGCAGGCGTAGCCGTGGACCAGCAGCACCGGCGGGGCATCGTGTCCGGGCCGTGCATCGGCGGCCGGCGCAAATGGCGCGCGGGCGCGGAAGGGTTGCAGCCAGTCGAACATGCGCAGCACGGCCAGGCATTCGGCCGCGTAGCAGCGCAAGGCCTCGGCCAGCCGCAGCGGCCTGCGGGTGGCGGCAAGGTCAGCGGGCGGCGCGGGCGGGCGATCGCCGCGTCCGACCCACGGGCCGCGCCCGCTCAGGGCGAAGGCGATGGCAATGCCGGAGGCGATGCCGCCCAGGATCAGCCCCGCGCCAGCGGCCAGCGCGCCGGGCCACGGCCACGCGGCCGCGCGTACCAGCGCCGCGGCAATGCCAAGCGCCGCGGCCGCCTGCGCGGTCACGGCGACGCGGCGGATGCCGGCGGCGCCCAGGGTCATGGCCGGGCGCGCAGGTCCGTCAGGCGCGTGCCGGCGAGGCGGTCATGCAGGAACTGTCGGCGCGGATCCAGCCAGGCCAGCAGGATCCAGACCAGCAGGCCGGCACACAGCACGCCGACGAACGGGCCCTTGACCAGGCCGAGCAGATGGCCGACGGCGGCCGACGGCGGCAGCCACAGCCACGCCAGCAGGTAGCGCAGCGCCGCCTGCGGCCAACGCGGCGGCACGCCCGCGGCGTTTTCGACGCGCATGCGCCAGGTCTGCATCGCCAGGGTCTGGCCGTTGCGCTGCCAGAACCAGGTGAAGTACAGCCCCATCACCAGGAAGCTCCACAGCTGGATCGCCAGCGGCCCGTCCACGCCCAGCTTCCGAAGCAGCGGCCGCAGCACCAGGTAGGCTGCGGTCGAGGCGCTCAGCACGCCGAACAGCAGCACGCCTTCATACAGCATGCAGGCGATACGGCGGCGCAGCGGCGGCGCGGCCGGCACTGCCGACACGGCGTCAGCAGGGGGTACGGGGTCGAGGGTGGCAGCTGGCATGGATAGCGGTCTGAACAGGGCGCCGGCGCGCGGCATGCGGATGCCGGTGCGGGCCTGGCGAAGCTGGCCCGCATGCGCTGGCCGGCCTCAAACGGCCATTATGCCAAATGGCCTGCGAATTACTGGCGCACGGTGGGGTCGGACGCCGCGGCCGTCGCTTCGGCGGGCGCCTGGGCTGCCGCGGAGGCTGGCGCGGCGGCCGCGGCGAGCGCGCTGCTTGCGGGCGTCACCGGAGTGGCAGCGGCGGGGGCGGACGCTGCGGCCACGGCGGCTGCCGCGGCTGCGGGCTGCGCCGCGCCATCGCTGGCCGCCGTACCAGACGGGTGGGCAGCGTGGCCCGCGCCGGTTTTGCGTTCATGGCGCAACTGGCGGCTGGTGTCGCTGGGCAGGCGCTTGCCGCTGGGCAGCGCGCTGACGGCGCCGGGGCGGCGCGGCACGTGGTCGGCCGCGGCCAGCTTTTTCTTCTGCTCTTCGGGTAGCTGCTGGTACTTGTCCCAGGCCTCGGCCTTCTTTTCGGTCGGCAGCGAGCGGGTGATCTGGTAATTTTCGCGCGCCAGCCGGCGCTGCTGCGGAGTCATCCTGACCCACTCCGCCATGCGCGCCTGCAGCCGGGCCTGCTCCGCCGGCGAATATTTCGGATAACGCGCGGCGATGCGCAGCCACTTGTGGCGGTTCAGTTCCGGCAGGCTGTCCCACAGCGGCTGCAGCGGCGCCAGGATGCGCTGGTTGACCGGGCTCAGGTCGGCCCAGGCGGGCTTGGCGCCGACCGGCTGGGCCGGGTGGGGGGCGGTGGCTCCGACTGCCGCGGAAGCGCCCTGTGCCTCGGCCGGGGCGGGAAGCAGGCCCCAGCAGGCGGCCGCGCCGGCGCCGGCCAGCAGGGCGGCCAGCCGGCGGCGCAGGGCGTCGGGGCGGGAAGGCTGGCGCACCATGCTACTGCCCGCGCTTCAGGAACACGTGGAAGCCCTCGTCGGCATAGGCCGTGGGCGGCAGGTCGTCGAGCAGCATGGCGGCGTCGATATCGGCCAGTTCCTCGATGCGCTTCTGCTCCTGCCAGTGGTAGATGCCCACCAGGCCGGCGCCCAGCGCGACCAGCGTCCAGACCAGGCCCAGCCGGCGCAGCCAGGCGCCGGCGCGGTGCAGCGGCGAGGCGTCGTCGTCGAACAGCGGCGCCTGCGCACCTGGCATGGCAAGCTGCGGCACCATCACGGGCGCCTCGGCCTTCTTGCGGGCGACCGCCATCCGGCGCGCGGCGGCAAGCCGTTCGGAAATGTCGGCCGGCAAGGCGTCGGCGCCGGCGTCAAGTGCCGCGCGAACCTCATGCGCAAACCGGCGTTCGCGGATTTCTTTGTCGTTTCTGCTCATAGTCGGACCCCCCGTGCGCTCAAGGCCTGCGCGAGTGTGTGCGTGGCACGGGAACAGTGCGTCTTGACGCTGCCTTCGGAACAGCCCATCACGGCCGCGGTTTCGGCGACGTCCATATCCTCCCAGTAACGCATCAGGAACGCCTGCCGTTGACGCGTGGGCAGGCGCTGGATTTCCTGCTCGATGATGTGCATGACCTGGGCGCGCTCGACCTTGTCGGCGCTGCTTTCGGCCGATTCCGAGCCAGCCTGTGCCTCGAGCGTTTCCAGCAGGTCGTTGTCGTCGCCGCCGTCGCGGTCGTCGCGCAGGCTGGAAAACAGCGAGACCCAGGTATTGCGCACCTTCTGGCGCCGGAACCAGTCATGGATGGTGTTCTGCAGGATGCGCTGGAACAGCGGCGCGAGCTCCGCGGCGCCCTTGTCGCCGTATTTTTCAGCCAGCTTGATCATGGCGTCCTGGACGATGTCCAGTGCGGCCTCGTCGTCGCGGACGGCGAACACGGCCTGCTTGAAGGCGCGCCGCTCGACGCTGGCAAGAAAGGCGGACAGTTCCTGGTCGGTGGCCATTCAGGCGGTTGGGGCTTGTTGCGCCGGGCCCATGCCCGGATGTGGTGAATGTGCTGCCGGGGGCGCGCGGCGCCCCAATGTGCTGCGATGCTAGCAAAATTTTGCCGTGCTGTACCGTTTTGTATGGCGGGACAGACATGGTGGTGCGCAAAAACTTTTTCGTCGGCCCGGGGAACTTGCCGGCGCCGCCGGCGCAAAGAACCGTAGACCGCGCTGGTGCATTGCAGTATCATCGACGGTTCACACGACATCAGTGGTTGTCTCATCCGGCCGCTTATGAGGCGGTCTTCCATGCAGACGCGCACCGCTTGAACCCGAGCCACAAGTTCGGCAGAGAGCATCCAAACAATTTTTTGCCGAAAATTGCAAAGGACTGAAATGAACATGCCCAGCGCGGAATTCTCCCACGCCGACAGCAATTCATCTGCCGCGCCCGAAATGATCGGGGCGGAAATTCTCGTTCACGCACTTGCCGAAGAAGGCGTCGAGTACGTCTGGGGCTATCCCGGCGGCGCAGTGCTGTACATCTACGACGAGCTCCACAAGCAAAAGAAGTTCGAGCACATCCTGGTGCGCCACGAGCAGGCCGCGGTCCATGCCGCGGATGGCTATGCGCGTGCAACCGGCAAGGTGGGCGTCGCCCTGGTGACCTCCGGTCCCGGCGTGACCAATGCCGTCACCGGCATCGCCACCGCGTACCTCGACTCGATCCCGATGGTGGTGATCACCGGCAACGTGCCGACCCACGCCATCGGCCAGGACGCCTTCCAGGAGTGCGACACCGTCGGCATTACCCGCCCGATCGTCAAGCACAACTTCCTGGTGAAGGACGTGCGCGATCTCGCCGCGACCATCAAGAAGGCGTTCTTCATTGCCTCGACCGGGCGTCCCGGCCCGGTGGTGGTGGACATCCCCAAGGATGTCTCGCGCAATGCCTGCAAGTACGAGTACCCCAAGTCGATCGACATGCGCTCGTACAACCCGGTCAACAAGGGCCACTCGGGCCAGATCCGCAAGGCGGTTGCGCTGCTGCAGAATGCCGAGCGTCCGTACATCTACAGCGGCGGCGGCGTGGTGCTGGCCAATGCCAGCGATGAACTGCGCCAGCTGGCGGCGCTGACCGGCCACCCGGTCACCAACACGCTGATGGGCCTGGGCGCGTTCCCCGGCACCCACAAGCAGTTCGTCGGCATGCTCGGCATGCACGGCACGTATGAAGCCAACATGGCCATGCAGAACTGCGACGTGCTGATCGCCATCGGTGCCCGCTTCGACGACCGCGTGATCGGCAACCCTTCGCACTTCACCTCGCAGGCGCGCAAGATCATCCATATCGACATCGATCCGTCGTCGATTTCCAAGCGCGTCAAGGTCGACATCCCCATCGTCGGCAACGTCAAGGACGTGCTGCAGGAGCTGATCGCCCAGATCAAGGCGAGCGACGTCAAGCCCAAGCGCGAGGCGCTCGCCAGGTGGTGGGAGCAGATCGAGCAATGGCGCTCGGTGGACTGCCTGAAGTACGACCGCAGCTCCGAGATCATCAAGCCGCAATACGTGGTGGAAAAGATCTGGGAACTGACCCACGGCGACGCCTTCATCTGCTCCGATGTCGGCCAGCATCAGATGTGGGCCGCGCAGTTCTACAAGTTCAACGAGCCGCGCCGCTGGATCAACTCCGGCGGCCTGGGCACGATGGGCGTGGGCCTGCCGTACGCGATGGGCATCAAGAAGGCGTTCCCGGAGAAGGAAGTCGTCACCATCACCGGCGAGGGCTCGATCCAGATGTGCATCCAGGAGCTGTCGACCTGCCTGCAGTACGACACCCCGGTGAAGATCTGCTCGCTCAACAACGGCTACCTGGGCATGGTGCGCCAGTGGCAGGAGATCGAGTACGACAACCGCTACTCGCATTCCTACATGGATGCGCTGCCTGATTTCGTCAAGCTGGCCGAGGCCTATGGCCACGTCGGCATGCGCGTCGAGAAGAGCTCTGACGTCGAGCCGGCGCTGCGCGAGGCGTTCCGACTGAAGGACCGTACCGTGTTCCTGGACTTCCAGACCGATCCCACCGAAAACGTCTGGCCGATGGTCCAGGCAGGCAAGGGCATTTCCGAAATGCTGCTCGGCGCGGAGGACCTGTAAATGCGACACATCATTTCGGTCCTGCTGGAAAACGAAGCCGGCGCGCTGTCGCGCGTGGTGGGCCTGTTCTCGGCACGCGGCTACAACATCGAGACGCTGACCGTGGCGCCGACCGAGGATTCCTCGCTGTCGCGCATGACCATCGTCACCACCGGTTCGGACGACGTGATCGAGCAGATCACCAAGCACCTGAACCGCCTGGTCGAAGTGGTCAAGGTCGTCGACCTGACCGAAGGCGCGCACATCGAGCGCGAGCTGATGCTCGTCAAGGTGCGCGCGGTGGGCAAGGAGCGCGAGGAAATGAAGCGCACCGCCGACATCTTCCGCGGCCGCATCATCGATGTTACCGAGAAGACCTACACCATCGAGCTGACCGGCAACGGCGTCAAGCTTGATGCGTTCCTGGACGCGATCGACCGTACCGCCATCCTGGAGACCGTCCGTACCGGCGGCTCGGGCATCGGCCGCGGCGAGCGCATCCTGAAGGTCTGACCGGCCCCGGCTTATCCAACGGCTTCACGCAGTATCCCCGGGGCGGCGCGATCCGTGCGCACACGATGCGCGCGAGGATGCCGCCCCTCTCATACAAAAGACAGAGATTGAAGGAATCATCATGAAAGTGTTTTACGACAAGGACGCCGACCTCTCCCTGATCAAGGGCAAGAACGTCACCATCATCGGCTACGGCTCGCAGGGCCACGCCCACGCGCTGAACCTGAAGGATTCGGGCGTCAACGTGACGGTCGGCCTGCGCAAGAGCGGCGCGTCGTGGAACAAGGCCGTCAACGCCGGCCTGCAGGTCAAGGAAGTGGCCGAGGCCGTCAAGAATGCCGACGTGGTCATGATCCTGCTGCCGGACGAGCAGATCGCCGACGTGTACAAGAACGAAGTGCACGCCAACATCAAGGAAGGCGCCGCGCTGGCCTTCGCCCACGGCTTCAACGTGCACTACGGTGCCGTGATCCCGCGCGCCGACCTGGACGTGATCATGATCGCGCCGAAGGCCCCGGGCCACACCGTGCGCGCCACCTACACGCAAGGTGGCGGCGTGCCGCACCTGATCGCCGTGCACCAGAACAAGTCCGGCGCCGCCCGCGACATCGCCCTGTCGTACGCCACCGCGAACGGCGGCGGCCGTGCCGGCATCATCGAGACCAACTTCCGCGAAGAAACCGAAACCGACCTGTTCGGCGAGCAGGCCGTGCTGTGCGGCGGTACCGTCGAGCTGATCAAGGCTGGCTTCGAGACCCTGGTGGAAGCCGGCTACGCGCCGGAAATGGCCTACTTCGAGTGCCTGCACGAGCTGAAGCTGATCGTCGACCTGATCTACGAAGGCGGCATCGCCAACATGAACTACTCGATCTCCAACAACGCCGAATATGGTGAATACGTCACCGGCCCGCGCGTGGTGACCGAGGAGACCAAGAAGGCGATGAAGCAGTGCCTGAAGGACATCCAGACCGGCGAATACGCCAAGAGCTTCCTGCTCGAGAACAAGGCCGGCGCCCCGACCCTGATCTCGCGCCGCCGCCTGAACGCCGAGCACGAAATCGAAGTCGTGGGCGAGAAGCTGCGCGCGATGATGCCCTGGATCGCCAAGAACAAGATGGTCGACCAGTCGAAGAACTGATCTGTAGCGCTGCCTGATGGCCCGCGCCGCACGGCGGCGGGCCGAAGCCGTTCAGCGTTCCGTGCCTTGCCCTTCTATCATCGGAAGGGGATTGCCGGGACCTGAACGGCTTTTTGTTATCCTTGTCGAACTTTTCGGGCAAGGCGTGCGCCTGATGCTGCTCTGCGGCATGAACCGACATGAGCCAGCCAGCGCCGCCCCGGCGGATACCGCCGCCGCTGCACCTGCCTCGCCCTGATTTTGACTCCACCGAAACACGTACTGCATGAACTATCCTCATCCGCTGATCGCCCGTGAAGGCTGGCCGTTCCTGGCCGGCGCCTTTGTCATTTCGCTGCTGGTGCACGCCAGCGCGGGCTTCTGGTGGGCGCTGCCGCTGTGGATCATCACGGTGTTCGTGCTGCAGTTCTTCCGCGATCCGCCGCGTCCGATCCCGTCGGCGCCCAATGCGGTGCTGGCGCCGGCCGACGGCCGCATCGTCGTGGTCGAGAAGACCATGGATCCGTACGCCAACCGCGAGGCGCTGAAGATCAGCGTCTTCATGAACGTCTTCAACGTGCACTCGAACCGGGTCTCGGTCGACGGCGCGGTGGAGAAGGTCGAGTACTTTCCCGGCAAGTTCGTCAATGCCGACCTCGACAAAGCCTCGACCGAGAACGAGCGCAACGCCGTGGTGATCCGCCGCGCGGCGGATGGCCAGGTGGTCACGCTGGTGCAGGTCGCGGGCCTGGTGGCACGGCGCATCCTTTGCTACACCAAGGCCGGCGAGAACCTCTCGCGCGGCCAGCGCTACGGCTTTATCCGCTTCGGCTCGCGCGTCGACGTGTACCTGCCGCTCGACGCACGCCCGCGCGTGACCATCGGCGAGAAGGTATCGGCCTCGTCGACCATCCTCGCCGAACTCGACGTGAAGTAAGCGGCGGCCTGACCGGAGGACTGTGATGGTTGCCTTCCATCGACGTAACAAGCGCAACACCAGCGGCAACGTGACCCACCTGCGGCCGTTCCGCCACAACCAGCTGCGCGGCGCCGACGACGGCTTCGACGACGAAGCCACCGACGACCACGACATCGTCTACCAGCGCCCGCGCCGGCGCGGCATCTACCTGCTGCCCAACGCCTTCACCACCGCGGCGCTGTTCGCCGGCTTCTTCGCCATCGTGCAGGCGATGAACATGCGCTTCGACGCCGCCGCCATCGCCATCTTCGCGGCCATGGTGCTCGATGGCATGGACGGGCGCGTGGCGCGCATCACCAATACGCAAAGCGCGTTCGGCGAGCAATATGACTCGCTCTCGGACATGACCTCGTTCGGCGTCGCGCCGGCGCTGGTGATGTACGAATGGATCCTGCATGACCTGGGCAAGTGGGGCTGGATCGCCGCGTTCGTCTACTGCACCTGCGCGGCACTGCGGCTGGCGCGCTTCAACGCCAATATCGGCGTCATCGACAAGCGCTTCTTCCAGGGCCTGCCAAGCCCGGCAGCGGCGGCACTGGTGGCCGGCTTCGTCTGGCTGGTGATCGACAACAAGCTGCCGGTCAAGGAGCTGTGGATGCCGTGGGTGGCGTTCGGCATCACGCTGTACGCGGGGTTGTCGATGGTCTCCAACGCGCCGTTCTACAGCGGCAAGGCGCTCGACGTGCGCTATCGCGTGCCGTTCGGCATGATGGTGCTGGTCCTGGTGCTGTTCGTGGTGGTCTCGACCGACCCGCCGGTGGCGCTGTTCGGGCTGTTCGTGGCCTACGCGATTTCCGGCTATGTGCTATGGGCCTGGCGGGCCATGCATGGCAAGCCGGCGATCGAGAAGAAGCTGCGGGAATAAATGTCGGAAGGGCGCTCAGGCGCCCTTCATGCCTTGCGGAATTCACCATTGTTTTCATGCCGCGGCCAGCCAGTCGTGGCACTCTGCAGTGTTTTCCACTCACCGTCAGGAGGATGTCATGGGCATGTTCGACTTCATCAAGGAAGCGGGAGAAAAGCTGTTCGGCACCGGCGAGGCCAAGGCGGCGCAGGCAGCGGCCGCGGCGGATGCATCGGCGGAGAAGGTCGACGCCGCCAATCGCGCCGCGGGCGACGCGATCGAGGCGTATATCAAGAAGATGGGGCTGGACGCCACCGGGCTGATGGTGCAGGTCGACGGCTCGCAAGGCCTCGTCACGGTGTTCGGCGTGGCGCCCGACCAGGCCACGCGCGAGAAGATCATCCTGTGCGCCGGCAATGTCGAGGGCGTGGACAAGGTCGAGGACAAGATGTCGGTCAACGTCGAGTCGGCCGAGTCGCAATGGCATACCGTGGTCAAGGGCGACACGCTGTGGGCGATCGCGCAGGCCGCCTACGGCAACGGCGCCGAGTACAACAAGATCTTCGAGGCCAACAAGCCGATGCTGAGCCACCCGGACAAGATCTATCCGGGCCAGAAGCTGCGCATCCCGCCCAAGGGCTGAAGCCGTCGCCGGCGGCGCGTGCGGCAAAACCCTGTGTTGCGCCTGCGCGCCAAGTCGGCTATAGTCGCTGCCATGATTTCGCGCCAAGTCCTAATCGCCCGCACCACCCTAGGTGGCCTACTAGGCCATCAGGTCGGGACGCGCGCGCGCTAAGGACGGACTTACCCCTTAGCGCGGAATCCGCAAGGAATTTTCCAACGCCCCGGCCTGCTCCATGCACGCCGGGGCGTTTTGCATTCCACAGCCGTGGAGCGCGGAACAGGCGGTAAAGCCCCGGACGCAGCATGCCGGGGACAGCACACGATAAGCAATCAGGAGCTCCACACCATGTCTGACAAACTCATCATTTTCGACACCACCTTGCGTGACGGCGAGCAGTCGCCCGGCGCCTCGATGACCCGCGAGGAAAAGATCCGCATCGCGCGCCAGCTGGAACGCCTGAAGGTCGACGTGATCGAGGCCGGTTTCGCGGCGAGCTCCAACGGCGACTTCGAGGCGATCCGCTCGATCGCGCAAGTGGTCAAGGATTCCACCATCTGCTCGCTGGCCCGCGCCAACGACAAGGACATCGCCCGCGCCGCCGAGGCGCTCAAGCCGGCCAACTCGTTCCGCATCCACACCTTCATCGCCACGTCCGCGCTGCACATGGAGAAGAAGCTGCGCATGACGCCGGACCAGGTGTACGAGCAGGCCCGCCTGGCGGTGCGCTTTGCGCGCCAGTTCACCGACGATATCGAGTTCTCGCCGGAAGACGGCAGCCGCTCGGACATGGACTTCCTGTGCCGCGTGCTCGAAGGCGTGATCGCCGAGGGCGCCACCACCATCAACCTGCCCGATACCGTCGGCTATGCCGTGCCGGAAGGCTATGCCGGGCTGATCCGCTCGGTGCGCGAGCGCATTCCCAACTCGGACAAGGCGGTATGGTCGGTGCACTGCCATAACGATCTCGGCATGGCGGTGGCCAATTCGCTGGCGGCGGTCAAGCTCGGCGGCGCGCGCCAGATCGAATGCACCATCAACGGCCTGGGCGAGCGCGCCGGCAACACCAGCCTCGAGGAAGTCGTGATGGCGGTGAAGACGCGCCGCGACTACTTCAACCTCGACGTCGGCGTCGATACCACGCAGATCGTGCCGGCTTCGAAGCTGGTGTCGCAGATCACCGGTTTCGTGGTGCAGCCGAACAAGGCCGTGGTTGGCGCCAACGCCTTCGCGCATGCCTCGGGCATCCACCAGGACGGCGTGCTCAAGGCGCGCGACACCTACGAGATCATGCGCGCGGAGGACGTGGGCTGGACTGCCAACAAGATCGTGCTGGGCAAGCTGTCGGGCCGCAACGCCTTCAAGCAGCGCCTGCAGGAGCTGGGCATCGAGCTCGACAGCGAGAGCGAAGTCAACGCCGCCTTTGCCCGCTTCAAGGAGCTGGCCGACCAGAAGGCCGAGATCTTCGACGAAGACATCATGGCCATCGTCTCGAACGAGGCGCAGCATGACGCCAACGAACACTTCCGCTTTATCTCGCTGTCGCAGCGCTCCGAGACCGGCGAGCGTCCGCATGCGCGCGTGGTGTTCAGCATGGATGGCCAGGAGCAGAGCGGCGAGGGCGAGGGCAACGGCCCGGTCGACGCCACCCTGCATGCGATCGAATCCCGCGTGGCCAGCGGCGCCGAGATGGTGCTGTATTCGGTCAACGCCATCACCGGCGGCACCGAGGCGCAGGGCGAAGTGACCGTGCGCCTGTCCAAGGCGGGCCGCATCGTCAACGGCGTGGGTACCGACCCGGATATCGTCGCGGCCTCGGCCAAGGCCTACCTGGCCGCGCTCAACAAGCTGCACGACAAGGCCGTGCAGAAGATCAACCCGCAGATCTGACCCCGACTCCTGCGCAGACGGCGGAAGGCCTACCCGGCCTGAACGTACGGACCAGGCCCGCCATTCCCGACCCGGGGATGGCGGGCTTTTTCATGGGCACGCAGCGGGGTACACCGCGTGCGCATTAGAAAAAGCGGCGCTCGTCGGGGTCGTAGAGTGGATCGGGCGTGATCTGGGTCCGGCGCAGCACGCCGGCATCGTCGAAATAGAAGTGGAACAGCGACGGCCAGACGTCTTCGTGGAGGAAGCGGTAGGACCAGACCTCGTTGCGCATGCGCGGGTAGTAGCTGACGGGCAGCCGGGTCATGCCGAAGTGCTCGGCCACGTCGCGCTTGGTCCAGGTGTTGACCTGCGCCTTGTACAGCTCCGGCGTCGACAGCATGTTGCGGAACACGGTCAGGTTGCCGTTGCGGTCGAAGTCGGCGCCGTAGGCATACTGGCCCATCGGCTGCTTCGAGTAGATCCAGCGCGTGGTGCCGTCGCGCAGCGGGAACACATCGGTGGGCGGCCCGAACATGGCCTGCACCGCGGCTTGCGGCTGGCCCACCAGCCGGCTGCCTTCCTGCACCGGCATCAGCGTGGAGCAGGCGGACAGCACCGCGACGCCCAGCGCCAGCACGACGCGGCGCGCACCCTTGGCGATGATGGAATGCATGGCTGGACCTCGATCGATGTATGGGGTGTGGATACCGCCAGTGTAGTGCGGCAGGCAGGGTGTGCGCCAGACGCTGCTTTTGCGCGGATTTGCGGATAACCGGTGCGGATCTCCGTAAAACCGGCGGGGACGGGCCGGGCCCCGCGGGTATTTGCCCGTAACGGGGCGCTGCCGTACTATCCAGCGCTTTCCAGGAGAGACGAATGACGGTTGTGGCGCGGTGGCGGGGATGGCTGGGCGGGTTGTTGCTGGCGGCGGCGGCGGGTGCCTCGGCGCAGGAGCCGATCCGGCTGGGCATGATCGACGGCCTGTCCGGCCCGTTCGCCAATGCCGGCGAAGCGGTGGCGCGCAACCTGCGGCTGGCGATCGAGCGCATCAATGCGCGCGGCGGCGTCAAAACGGCCGAAGGTGCGCGGCCGCTGGAGCTGGTCACCTTCGACAGCAAGGGCAATGTCGATGAAAGCCTGATCCAGTTGCGCGCGCTGACCGACAAGCGCATTCCCTTTGTCTTGCAGGGCAACAGCTCGGCGGTGGCGGGAGCGCTGGTATCGGCCATCAATCGCCATAACGCCCGCCAGCCGGACGCGCGCGTGCTGTTCCTGAACTATTCGGCGGTCGATCCCAGCCTGACCAACGAGAACTGCAGCTTCTGGCATTTCCGCTTCGATGCCAGCGCCGACATGCGCATGCAGGCGCTGACCGAGGTGATCCGCCAGGACCAGGCGGTGCGCCGCGTGTACCTGATCGACCAGGACTACAGCTTCGGCCACCAGGTGTCGCGCTCGGCGCGGGAGATGCTGGCGGCACGCCGGCCGGATATCCAGATCGTCGGCGACGAGTTCCACCCGATCGGCAAGATCAAGGATTTCGCGCCGTATATCGCCAAGATCAAGGCCAGCGGCGCGGACGCCGTCATTACCGGCAACTGGGGCAACGACCTGACGCTGATGGTCAAGGCCGCGCGTGAGGGCGGGCTGCGGGCCAAGTTCTATACCTTCTACGGCAATGGCCTGGGCGCGCCCGCCGCCATGGGCGATGCCGGGGTGGGGCGCGTGCTGGCCGTGGCCGAGTGGCATCCCAACGTGGGCGGCGCGGCGTCCGACGCGTTCTACCAGGAATTCCGCGCGCGCTATCCCGAGCCGAAGGACGACTACGTCCACCTGCGCATGCAGATGATGGTCGAGATGCTGGCGCGCGCGATCACGCAGGCCGGGTCGACCGATGCAGTGAAGGTGGCGCGCGCCCTCGAGCACATGCGCTACGTCAATGACTTCCACGAGGCCACCGTGCGGGCCGACGACCACCAGGTGCTGCAGCCGCTGTATGTGTCGGTGATGGAGCGCCAGGGCGGCGCGGTGCGCTTCGACAACGAGGGCTCGGGCTATGGCTTCCGCACCGTGCGCAAGCTCAAGGCAGCGCAGACCACGCTGCCCACCACCTGCCGGATGGAGCGTCCGTGAGCGGCGGGGCGCCGGGTACTCCTGCGCCGGCTTTTCGGCTATAATCCGCGGCTGTCGTTACCTGGCCCCCGGTCCGGTGGCGGCAGCAGCCAGTCATTACATGGCACGACGCATGCGGCGCATCCCGCGCTGTGGCGTTCGCAAGTGAAAGGAAATCATCATGGCAGTCGCCGATATCAACAAGTCCGAAGTCATCAAGCAGTTCGCACGTGGCGCCAACGACACTGGCAGCCCGGAAGTGCAAGTGGCCCTGCTGACCACCCGCATCAACGAACTGACCCCGCACTTCAAGGCCAACATGAAGGACCACCACAGCCGCCGCGGCCTGCTGCGCATGGTGAGCCGCCGTCGCCGCCTGCTGGACTACCTCAAGTCCAACGATGCCGACCGTTACCGCGCCCTGATCGAAAAGCTGGGTCTGCGCAAGTAAGGTTGCGTCCGATGGCAGCGCGATTCCAGGGTGTGCACGGTTTCGCGTGAGGCCTCGATGCCTGCTTCAGCACTGCTGGGCAGGCATTTTGCATTTCTGGCGGGGCGAATCCGCTGCGCCCGGGTGCAGGCTGTTAAATGGAGTGATTTTAGCTTCACGCCGTCCGGCCATGTCCATGGCGCGGGCGCCGTTGCGGCAAGCTGCGCAACGGAGTAAGTTGTTCTTTTTATCCAACATCCCGGATCGGGCAAGGAAACAGGGCTTTGTGTCATTCCAGCACGGCATCGGCAAGGCTGGTGCCGCGCTGGAATGGCATAGCACTTCCCTGCGACCGCGACCGGCAACCCGGCAGTTTGCCTGCGGCTGAGAACGCAGGCGTCGCCGGCCGCGCGCGTGTCATTGCGTAGATCGCGCGGCCAGTACGCAAGTCAAGGAATGCACATGTCCATGTTCAACAAGGTCGTCAAGGAATTCCAGTGGGGCCAGCACAAGGTCCGCATGGAAACCGGCGAAATCGCCCGCCAGGCCGGCGGTGCCGTGCTGGTCGATGTGGAAGACACCGTGGTGCTGGCGACCGTGGTCGCCGCCAAGAGCCCGAAGCCGGGCCAGGACTTCTTCCCGCTGACCGTCGACTACATCGAGAAGACCTATGCCGCCGGCAAGATCCCGGGCGGCTTCTTCAAGCGTGAAGGCCGTCCGTCGGAAAACGAGACGCTGACCTCGCGTCTGATCGATCGCCCGCTGCGCCCGCTGTTCCCGGAAGGTTTCTACAACGACGTGCAGGTGGTGGTGCACGTGGTGTCGCTGAACCCGGAAGTCCCCGCCGACATCCCCGCGCTGATCGGCGCCTCGGCCGCGCTGGCCGTGTCGGGCATCCCGTTCAACGGCCCGGTGGGCGCCGCGCGCGTGGGCTACAAGGATGGCCAGTACCTGCTGAACCCGACCCGCTCGCAGATCGCCACCTCGGACCTGGACCTGGTGGTCGCCGGCACCGAGCGCGCCGTGCTGATGGTGGAATCGGAAGCCAACCAGCTGTCCGAAGACGTGATGCTGGGCGCCGTGGTCTATGGCCACGAGCAGATGCAGACCGCCATCAACGCCATCCATGAACTGGTGCGCGAAGGCGGCAAGCCCGAGTGGGACTGGGCCCCGGCAGCCAAGAACGAACCGCTGATCGCCAAGGTGACTGAAGTCGCGCTGCCGCTGCTGCAGGAAGCCTACCAGCTGCGCCAGAAGTCGGCGCGCAGCCAGAAGCTGAAGGAAGTGTCGGCCAACGTGGCCGCCGCGCTGGCCGAAGCCGGCGTCGAAGCCGACAAGGTGGAAGTCGGCAACATCATGTTCGACCTGGAAGCGAAGATCGTGCGCGGCCAGATCCTGAACGGCGAGCCGCGCATCGACGGCCGCGACACCCGCACCGTGCGCCCGATCGAGATCCGTTCCTCGGTGCTGCCGCGCGCGCACGGCTCGGCGCTGTTCACCCGCGGCGAGACGCAGGCGCTGGTGGTGGCCACGCTGGGTACCAAGAGCGACGAGCAGATCATCGACGCGCTGGCCGGCGAGTACCGCGACCGCTTCATGCTCCACTACAACATGCCCCCGTTCGCCACCGGCGAGACCGGCCGCGTGGGCAGCCCGAAGCGCCGCGAAATCGGCCACGGCCGCCTGGCCAAGCGCGCACTGATCCCGGTGCTGCCGAAGGAAGACGAGTTCGCCTACACCATCCGCCTGGTTTCGGAAATCACCGAGTCCAACGGTTCGTCGTCGATGGCTTCGGTCTGCGGCGGCTGCCTGGCACTGATGGACGCCGGCGTTCCGGTCAAGGCGCACGTGGCCGGCGTGGCCATGGGCCTGATCCTGGAAGGCAACAAGTTTGCCGTGCTGACCGACATCCTGGGCGATGAAGACCACCTGGGCGACATGGACTTCAAGGTGGCGGGTACCGACAACGGCATCACCGCGCTGCAGATGGACATCAAGGTGCAGGGCATCACCAAGGAGATCATGCAGGTTGCGCTGGCGCAGGCCAAGGAAGGCCGCCTGCATATCCTGTCGAACATGCAGGAAGCGATGGGCCACGCCCGCACCGAACTGTCGGCGCACGCCCCGCGTATGATCACCATGAAGATCCATCCGGACAAGATCCGCGAAGTGATCGGCAAGGGCGGCTCGACCATCCAGGCGCTGACCAAGGAAACCGGCACCACCATCGACATCCAGGAAGACGGCACCATCACCATCGCCTCGACCTCGACCGAAGGCATGGCCGAAGCCAAGCGCCGCATCGAGGGCATCACCGCGGAAGCCGAAGTGGGCAAGATCTACGCCGGTACCGTGCTGAAGCTGCTGGACTTCGGCGCCATCGTCAACATCCTGCCGGGCAAGGATGGCCTGCTGCACATCTCGGAAATCGTCAACGAGCGTGTGAAGGACATCAAGGACTGGCTGAAGGAAGGCCAGCAGGTTCGCGTCAAGCTGATCCAGGCCGACGAGAAGGGCCGCCTGCGCCTGTCGCTGAAGGCCGCGCTGGCGGAAGAGGGCGGCAGCATCAGCCCGATCAACGCTGGCGAGAGCGCCGCGCCGGCAGCGCCGGCCGGTGGCTCGGAACAGCAGTAATCTCACGGGCAGTTCTGCCCGCCGGCGCCTCCGGATGGCGGCGCCACCAGAAAGCGGCTGGACCATGTCCAGCCGTTTTTTTGTTTACACTGCCGGCAACCCTATCGAGCGCAAGCTCACACCGACCCGACAGAAGACAAGGAGCAGCAAGCATGCAAGCCATCGAGATCCGCGAATACGGCGCCCCCGAGGTCCTCCAGCTGACCGAGCGTCCCGATCCCGTGCCGGGCGCGGGCGAAGTCCTGATCCGCGTGGCTGCCGCCGGCGTCAACCGTCCCGACGTGTTCCAGCGTACCGGCAACTACCCCGTGCCGCCGGGCGCATCCGACCTGCCCGGCCTGGAAGTGGCCGGCGTGGTGGTGGGCGGCGACCTCGGCCACGCCGACAATCGCTTCGGCCTCAAGGTGGGTGACCGCGTCTGTGCGCTGGTGCAGGGCGGCGGCTATGCGCAGCTGTGCACCGCGCCGCTGGCGCAGGTCCTGCCCGCGCCGCAAGGCCTTAGCGATATCGAGGCCGCGGCGCTGCCGGAGACGTTCTTCACCGTGTGGAGCAATGTGTTCGACCGCGGCTATCTGGGCCAGGGCCCGCGCGGCAAGGAGGAAACCCTGCTGATCCAGGGCGGCTCCAGCGGCATTGGCACCACTGCGATCCAGGTCGCCAAGGCGCTGGGCTTCAAGGTGTTCGTCACCGCCGGCACCGACGAAAAGTGCAAGGCCTGCGAAGACCTCGGCGCCGATCGCGCGATCAACTACAAGACCCAGGACTTCGTCGCCGAAGTGGCCGCGTTGACCGGCGGCAAGGGCGTCGACGTGATCCTCGACATGGTCGCCGGCCCGTACCTGGCGCGCGAGCTCAAGTGCATCGCCGATGACGGCCGCATCGTCATCATCGCGCTGCTGGGCGGCGCCAAGGCGGAGATTCCGCTGGGCGACATCCTGCGCCGGCGCATCACGGTGACCGGCTCCACGCTGCGCCCGCGCCCGGCATCGTTCAAGGGCAAGATTGCCGCGGCGCTGCATGAGCAGGTGTGGCCGCTGCTGGCGGCAGGCAAGATCAAGCCGGTGATCCACAAGGTGTTCCCGGCCGCGCAGGCCGCCGACGCGCACCGCCTGATGGAGTCCAGCGAGCACATCGGCAAGATCGTGCTGACCTGGTAAGCCCGGGCGTCGCCGTGGCGCATCGATGTGCTGCGCCCGCCGCCAGTGGGCGGCGGTAGCGCCTTGCCCCTGCCACACGCTACAATAGCGGGTTTGATTTGGGAGGGGCACCTCGTGAGACAAAAGCTCGTCATCGGCAATTGGAAGATGCACGGCAGCCTAGCTGCCAACGCGGCTCTGCTGGAAGGCATCCAGGCTGGCGCGGGTGTGGCCCGCGCGACGCTGGCAGTCTGCGCGCCGTTCCCCTATCTTGCACAATGCCAGGCGCTGCTGAATGGCTCGAAGGTGGCCTGGGGTGCACAGGACGTGTCAGCGGAAGCGCGCGGCGCCTTCACCGGCGAAGTGGCGGCCTCCATGCTGGGGGAGTTCGGCTGCACCTATGTGCTGGTCGGCCACTCCGAGCGCCGCACCTACCATGGCGAGACCGACCAGGCCGTCGCGGCCAAGGCGCTGCGCGCGCTGGAATTCGGCATCGTCCCGGTGGTCTGCGTGGGCGAGACGCTGGCCCAGCGCGAGGCGGGCGAGACCGAGGCCGTGGTCGGCAGGCAGCTGCAGGCGGTGCTCGAAGCCCTGACCGTGGAGCAACTCGGCCGCGTGGTGCTGGCTTATGAGCCGGTCTGGGCCATCGGTACCGGCAAGACTGCCACCAGCGAGCAGGCGCAGGCGGTGCATGCCTTCCTGCGCGGCCAGGTTGCCGCGCGCGATGCGGGCGTGGCCGGGCGCATGGCAATCCTGTACGGCGGCAGCGTCAAGCCCGACAATGCGGCCGAACTGTTTTCGATGACCGATATCGACGGGGGCCTGATTGGCGGCGCCTCGCTCAAGTCGGAAGATTTTCTCGCGATCGGCAACGCCTGAATGCCGGCCGTTCCGATCGACCGATCAGGCAAGTAAGCTTATTTAAATCAAATGGCAATCTTCAAGACTTTGTTGGTGGTGCTGCAGGTGTTGTCGGCGCTGGGCGTAATCGGCCTGGTGCTGATCCAGCATGGCAAGGGCGCCGATGTGGGCGCGGCCTTTGGCTCCGGCGCCTCCGGCAGCCTGTTCGGCGCCACCGGCTCGGCAAACTTCCTGTCGCGCACCACCGCCGTGCTGGCCACGCTGTTCTTCGTCTGCACGCTGGCGCTGACGCTGCTGGGCAACTACAAGCCCGCGGCCTCGCTGGGCGTGATGGGCGCGGCGCCGGCATCGGCGCCCGCCGCGGCCGGTGCCTCGGCACCCGCCGCAGCGCCGGCTGCCGCCGCGGACGCCTCGGCGCCGGCAGCTCCCGCGGTACCGAAATAATCCGATTGCCTTGCGGCGGATTCCTGAGTTTTTTTGCAGTTGTGCGTTGAACAAAGCAAGAAATTTGGGTTAGAATGCAAGGCTTGAAACGATTCCCCAGCGATGGGTTCCGCGCAAAGACGAAAGCCTTTGTAACGGACCTGAAGGGCCTGAAAACCCGGCGCCAGGCAATATTGTTTCTCCCCCAGCCGACGTGGTGAAATTGGTAGACACGCTATCTTGAGGGGGTAGTGGCGAAAGCTGTGCGAGTTCGAGTCTCGCCGTCGGCACCAAACAACTTGATCGGAGTCCCTGGCCGGGCAATGCACCCGCGCATGGGGCTCCGGCAGTCCGCAAGGCGGCGCGCCATGATTCTCGTGGCTTAGCGCCTGGGGTGGGCAACAGGACGCCGCTTCAGCTGGTGCTGTTGACAACATTCCAGATAAGGCTGGCCGTACCTTGAATCTCGAAGCCTACTTCCCCGTTCTCATCTTCATCATCTTCGGTGTCGTGCTTGGCGTGGCACTGATGTCGATCGGTCGGATCCTCGGTCCGAACAAGCCCGATCCCGCGAAGCTGTCTCCTTACGAGTGCGGCTTCGAAGCGTTCGAGGACGCGCGCATGAAGTTCGACGTGCGCTACTACCTCATCGCCATCCTGTTTATCCTGTTCGATCTCGAAACCGCCTTCCTGTTTCCGTGGGGTGTTGCCCTGAAGGATATCGGCTGGCCGGGTTTCATCGCCATGGGCGTGTTTCTGCTGGAATTCATCGTGGGCTTCGTCTACATCTGGAAAAAGGGCGCGCTCGATTGGGAGTGATGTGAAATGGCAATCGAAGGCGTTCTCAACGAAGGCTTTGTCACGACTACCGCTGACAAGCTGATCAACTGGACCCGCACCGGGTCGCTGTGGCCGATGACCTTCGGCCTGGCCTGCTGTGCCGTGGAAATGATGCATGCCGGCGCCGCGCGCTACGACATGGACCGCTTCGGCGTGATCTTCCGCCCGTCGCCGCGCCAGTCGGACGTGATGATCGTGGCCGGCACGCTGTGCAACAAGATGGCCCCCGCGCTGCGCAAGGTCTACGACCAGATGGCGGAACCGCGCTGGGTGATCTCGATGGGCTCGTGCGCCAACGGCGGCGGCTACTACCACTATTCGTATTCGGTGGTGCGCGGCTGCGACCGCATCGTGCCGGTGGATATCTACGTGCCGGGCTGCCCGCCGACGGCCGAGGCGCTGATCTACGGCGTGATCCAGCTGCAGAACAAGATCAAGCGTACCAACACCATCGCGCGCAAGGGCTGAAATGGCGAAGCTCGATACCCTGAAGGCCGCGCTCGAGAAGGCTCTCGGCAAGCGCGTGCAGAACCTGGTCGAGGCGACCGGCGAACTGACGCTGATCGTCAAGGCGGATGACTACCTCGACGTGGCGCAGATCCTGCGCGACGATCCGTCGCTGCGCTTCGAACAGCTGATCGACCTGTGCGGCGTCGATTATTTGGAATATGCCGACGGCGCGTGGGACGGCCCGCGCTTTGCCGCCGTGTCGCAGCTGCTGTCGGTCACGCACAACTGGCGCCTGCGCCTGCGCGCGTTTGCCAGCGACGATGACTTCCCGGTGCTGCCGTCGCTGATCAACGTGTGGAACTCGGTCAACTGGTTCGAGCGCGAAGCCTTCGATTTCTACGGCATCGTGTTCGACGGCCATCCGGACCTGCGCCGCATCCTGACCGACTACGGTTTCGTCGGCCATCCGTTCCGCAAGGACTTCCCGGTGTCCGGCTTTGTCGAGATGCGCTACGACCCCGACCAGAAGCGGGTCATCTACCAGCCGGTCACGATCGAGCCGCGCGAACTCACGCCGCGCGTGATCCGCGAGGACAAGTACGGCGGCGTGGAGCACTGAGAACGCGTCATGGCAGATATCAAGAATTACACCCTGAACTTCGGCCCGCAGCACCCGGCCGCGCACGGCGTGCTGCGCCTGGTGCTGGAACTGGACGGCGAAGTCATCCAGCGCGCCGACCCGCATATCGGCCTGCTGCACCGTGCCACCGAAAAGCTGGCCGAGCAGAAGACCTGGATCCAGAGCGTGCCGTACATGGACCGCCTCGACTATGTGTCGATGATGGTCAACGAGCACGCCTACGTGATGGCGATCGAGCGGCTGCTGGGCCTCGAGGTGCCGGTGCGCGCGCAGTACATCCGCGTGATGTTTGACGAGATCACCCGCCTGCTGAACCACCTGATGTGGATCGGCTCGCACGCGCTGGACGTCGGCGCGATGGCGGTGTTCCTGTACGCCTTCCGCGAACGCGAGGACATGTTCGACATGTACGAGGCGGTGTCGGGCGCGCGCATGCACGCGGCCTACTACCGCCCGGGCGGCGTGTACCGCGACCTGCCTGACACGATGCCGCAATATCGCGCGTCCAAGGTACACAACGAGCGCGCCATCAAGGCCATGAACGAGGCCCGTTCGGGCTCGCTGCTCGATTTCATCGAGGACTTCACCAACCGCTTCCCGAAGTACGTCGACGAATACGAGACGCTGCTGACCGACAACCGGATCTGGAAGCAGCGCCTGGTGGATATCGGCGTGGTCAGCCCGGAACGCGCGCTGCAGATGGGCTTTACCGGCCCGATGCTGCGCGGCTCGGGCATTGCCTGGGACCTGCGCAAGAAGCAGCCGTACGAGGTGTACGACAAGCTGGACTTCGACGTGCCGGTGGGCGTGGGCGGCGACTGCTACGCGCGCTACCTGGTGCGCGTGGAAGAAATGCGCCAGTCCAACCGCATTATCAAGCAGTGCGTGGACTGGCTGCGCCGCAACCCGGGCCCGGTGATCACCGAGAACCACAAGGTGGCGCCGCCCTCGCGCGTGGACATGAAGTCCAACATGGAAGAACTGATCCACCACTTCAAGCTCTTCACCGAAGGCATCCACGTGCCCGAAGGCGAGGCGTACGCAGCGGTGGAACACCCCAAGGGCGAGTTCGGCATCTACGCGATCTCGGACGGCGCGAACAAGCCGTACCGCCTGAAGATCCGGGCCCCCGGCTTTGCCCACCTGGCCGCGCTGGACGAAATGGCCAAGGGACACATGATTGCTGACGCGGTAACGATCATCGGCACGCAAGACATCGTCTTCGGCGAGATCGACCGCTAATCACGGACCGCCGGCCCGGACGACGATCCGGGCGCTTTCCGAGGGGCTCCGCCGGGCGGAGCGGCCCGGAAGACCCGCGGCGGACCGGCACGGCCTCAGGCCCGCCGGCGGAACGGCAGCGACGGCTGCAAACCTGCGGAGAGACGCCCGGTGGCGCTGTCTCCGGCGTTTTACTGCAATGACCATGCTATCAGCAGAAGCTCTCAAGGAAATCGATCGCGCGATCGCGAAGTATCCGGCCGACCAGAAGCAGTCGGCCGTGATGGCGGCGCTTGCCGTGGCGCAGGGCGAGGTGGGCTGGGTTTCCCCCGAAGTCATGCAGTTCGTTGCCAACTACCTCGAGATGCCGCCCGTGTGGGTGGAAGAGGTGGCGACCTTCTACAACATGTACGACACCAAGCCGGTGGGCAAGTACAAGCTCACCGTCTGCACCAACCTGCCGTGCGCCCTGTCGGGCGGCGAGCGGGCTGGCGAATACCTGAAGCGCAAGCTCGGCATCGACTACAACGAAACCACCGCGGACGGCTGCTTCACGCTGAAGGAAGGCGAGTGCATGGGCGCCTGCGGCGACGCCCCGGTGATGATCGTCAACAACACCCGCATGTGCAGCTGGATGAGCGACGACAAGCTCGACGCCCTGGTCGAAGAGCTCAAGGCCGAGGCTGCCAAGGGGGGCAAGTAACATGACCTGTCTGCACGACCGCCATATCCAGCCGCTGATCCTGGCCGGCCTGGACGGCAACAACTGGCACCTGGAAGACTACGTCAAGCGCGGCGGCTACCAGCAGCTGAAGCGCATCCTGACCGAGAAGATCCCGCCCGAGCAGGTGATCGCCGACGTCAAGGCCTCGGGCCTGCGCGGCCGCGGCGGTGCGGGCTTCCCGACCGGCCTGAAGTGGAGCTTCATGCCGCGCACCTTCCCGGGTCAGAAATATCTGGTCTGCAACACCGATGAGGGCGAGCCCGGCACGTTCAAGGACCGCGACATCATCCGCTACAACCCGCATGCGCTGATCGAGGGCATGGCCATCGGCGCGTACGCGATGGGCATCACCGTGGGGTACAACTACATCCACGGGGAGATCTGGAACGAATACAAGATCTTCGAGGAAGCCCTCGAAGAGGCGCGCGCGGCCGGCTTCCTGGGCGACAACATCCTGGGCTCGGGCTTCAGCTTCCAGCTGCACGCCCATCACGGCTACGGCGCCTATATCTGCGGCGAGGAAACCGCGCTGCTCGAATCGCTGGAAGGCAAGAAGGGCCAGCCGCGCTTCAAGCCGCCGTTCCCGGCCAGCTTCGGCCTGTACGGCAAGCCGACCACCATCAACAACACCGAGACCTTCGCCGCGGTGCCGTTCCTGCTGGCCGTCGGCCCCGAGAACTACCTGAAGATGGGCAAGCCGAACAACGGCGGCACCAAGATCTTCTCGATCTCGGGCGACGTCGAGCGCCCCGGCAACTACGAGATCCCGCTGGGCACGCCGTTCGCCAAGCTGCTGGAACTGGCCGGCGGCATGCGCGGCGGCAAGCGCATCAAGGCGGTGATCCCGGGCGGCTCGTCGGCGCCGGTGGTGCCGGGCGACCTGATGATGGCGTCCGACATGGACTACGACTCGATCGCCAAGGCCGGCTCGATGCTGGGCTCGGGCGCGGTGATCGTGATGGACGAGACGCGCTGCATGGTCCGCTCGCTGCTGCGCCTGTCGTACTTCTACTTTGAGGAATCGTGCGGCCAGTGCACGCCGTGCCGCGAAGGCACCGGCTGGCTGTACCGCATGGTCAATCGCATCGAACACGGAGAAGGGCGCCAGGAAGACCTGGACCTGCTCAACAACGTCGCGGAAAACATCATGGGCCGCACCATCTGCGCGCTCGGCGATGCCGCGGCGATGCCGGTCCGCGGCATGCTCAAGCACTACTGGAAAGAGTTCGAGTATCACGTCGAACACAAGCAGTGCATGGTTCCGGCCTACATCTAAGCGTGGCAGAACATGGTTGAACTAGAGATCGACGGCAAGAAGGTTGAGGTTGCTGAGGGCAGCCTGGTGATGGAAGCGGCCCGCAAGCTGGGCACCTACATCCCGCACTTCTGCTACCACCGCAAATTGTCCATCGCGGCCAACTGCCGCATGTGCCTGGTCGAGGTCGAGAAGGCCCCGAAGGCGCTGCCTGCCTGCGCCACGCCGGTGACCCCCGGCATGAAGGTCTTCACCAATTCGGAGAAGGCAGTCAAGGCGCAGAAGTCCGTGATGGAATTCCTGCTGATCAACCACCCGCTGGACTGCCCGATCTGCGATCAGGGCGGCGAGTGCCAGCTGCAGGACCTGGCCGTGGGCTACGGTGCCTCGGAGTCGCGCTACAAGGAAGAGAAGCGCGTGGTGTTCCACAAGAACGTGGGCCCGCTGATCTCCATGGAGGAGATGACCCGCTGCATCCACTGCACCCGCTGCGTGCGCTTCGGCCAGGAAGTGGCCGGCGTGATGGAGCTGGGCATGCTCAACCGCGGCGAGCACTCGGAAATCACCACCTTCGTCGGCAAGACCGTCGACTCGGAACTGTCGGGCAACATGATCGACCTGTGCCCGGTCGGCGCGCTGACCAGCAAGCCGTTCCGCTACTCGGCCCGTACCTGGGAACTGGCGCGCCGCAAGTCGGTGTCGCCGCACGACGGCCTGGGCGCCAACCTGGTGGTGCAGACCAAGAACCAGCGCGTGATGCGCGTGCTGCCGCTGGAAAACGAAGACATCAACGAGTGCTGGATCTCCGACAAGGACCGCTTCTCGTATGAAGGCCTGAACAGCGCCGACCGCCTGACCCGCCCGCTGCTGAAGCAGGGCGGCGAATGGATGGAAACCGACTGGCAGACCGCGCTGGAGTACGTGGCCAATGGCCTGGCCGGCATCAAGCGCGAACACGGCGCTGACCAGATCGCCGCGCTGGCCAGCCCGCACAGCACGCTGGAAGAGCTGTTCCTGCTGGGCAAGCTGATGCGTGGCCTGGGCAGCGACAACGTCGACTTCCGCCTGCGCCAGACCGATTTCTCGGCCGCGCTGAAGGGCGCGCCGTGGCTGGGCATGCCGGTGGCCGACGTGACCACGCTGCAACGCGCGCTGGTGATCGGCTCGTCGCTGCGCAAGGACCATCCGCTGCTGGCCTCGCGCCTGCGCCAGGCGGCCAAGAAGGGCGCCCGCGTGACCGTGCTGGGTGCCGGCGGTGAAGACCTGCTGATGCCTGCCACCCGTATCGACGTGGCCCCGTCGGGCTGGACCGCCGCGCTGGCCGGCGTGGCCCGTGCCGTGGCCGCCGCCAAGGGCGTGGCCGCCCCGGCCGGCACCGAAGGCTTCGATGGCGGCGATACCGCCGCCAAGGCCGCCGAAGCGCTGCTGTCCGGCGAGCGCCGTGCCGTGTTCCTCGGCAACGAGGCCGTGCGCCATCCGCAGTTCTCGGCGCTGCACGCGCTGGCACAGTGGATCGCCACCGAAACCGGCGCCACGCTGGGCTTCCTGACCGAAGCGGCCAACACCGTCGGCGGCTATATCGCCGGCGCGCTGCCGCAGCAGGGCGGCGCCAATGCGCAGGCCATGCTGGCCACGCCGCGCAAGGCCTACATCCTGCTGAACACCGAACCCGAGTTCGACGCCGCCGACCCGCGCCAGGCGCTGGCCGCGCTGGCCCAGGCCGGCACCGTGGTGGTGCTGTCGCCGTTCCGCTCGGAAGCGGCCATGCAGTACGCCGACGTGATCCTGCCGGTGACGCCGTTCACGGAAACCGCGGGCACCTTCGTCAACTGCGAAGGCAAGCCGCAGAGCTTCAACGGCGTGGTGCGCGCGCTGGGCGAATCGCGCCCGGGCTGGAAGGTGCTGCGCGTGCTGGGCAACCTGCTGGACGTGACCGGCTTCGACTACGAAACCGCCGAATCGGTGCGCGCCGAAGTGCTGTCGGCCCCGGTCGAGGCGCAACTGGACAACGCCACCGATGCGCCGATCCGCGTGGCAGCCGCTGCCGCCAACGGCATCGAGCGCATCGCCGACGTGCCGATCTACCATGCCGACCCGATCGTGCGCCGCGCCGAGTCGCTGCAGCTGAGCGCCGCCGCGCGCCGCGCCATGCAGATCGCGCTGCCGGCCGACCTGTTCGCCAGCCTGGGCATCCAGTCCGGCGATCCGGTGCGGGTCACGCAAGGGCAGGGCAGCGTGGTGCTGCCGGCCGTGCTCGAAGCCACGCTGCCGGCCAATACCGTGCGGGTGCCGGCGGCGACGCCGGCGGCGATGAGCCTGGGCGCGATGTTCGGCACCGTCACCGTAGAGAAGGCCATTGACCTGGCGCCGGCCACCGGCACCGTGGCCACGGCGTAAGTACAAGAGCGAGAACAAGACATGATTGACTGGATTACCTCGCAAGGGCAGGGCGTACTGGGGGCGTACTGGACGCCGCTGTGGATCCTGATCCGCGCCGTGATCATCGTGGTGCCGCTGCTGCTGTGCGTGGCTTACCTGATCCTGTGGGAGCGCAAGCTGATCGGCTGGATGCACGTCCGTATCGGCCCGAACCGCGTCGGCCCGCTCGGCCTGCTGCAGCCGATCGCCGACGTGCTGAAGCTGCTGCTCAAGGAAGTCATGATGCCCACGCAGGTCAGCCGGGGCATGTACCTGATCGCCCCGCTGATGGTGCTGATGCCGGCCGTGGCGATCTGGGCGGTGATTCCGTTCCAGGCCGAGGTGGTGATGGCCGACGTCAACGCCGGCCTGCTGTACGTGATGGCGATCAGCTCGGTCGGCGTGTACGGCGTGATCCTGGCCGGCTGGGCCTCGAACTCCAAGTACGCCTTCATCGGCGCGATGCGCGCCGCGGCGCAGATGGTGTCGTATGAAATCGCCATGGGCTTTGCCCTGGTGACGGTGCTGATGGTTGCCGGCAGCCTGAACCTGTCGGCCATCGTCAACGGCCAGAACACCGGCTACTTCGCCGACATGGGCATCAACATCCTGTCGTGGAACTGGCTGCCGCTGCTGCCGATGTTCGGGGTGTACTTCATCTCGGGCGTGGCCGAAACCAACCGCCACCCGTTCGACGTGGTCGAAGGCGAATCGGAAATCGTGGCCGGCCACATGATCGAATACTCGGGCATGGGCTTCGCGCTGTTCTTCCTGGCCGAGTACATCAACATGATCATCATCTCGACGATGACCGCGCTGATGTTCCTGGGCGGCTGGGCGCCTCCGTTCGAGAGCGTGGTGACCAACGCCATCCCCGGCTTCTTCTGGCTGCTGATCAAGGTATTCCTGCTGCTGTCGGTGTTCATCTGGATTCGTGCCTCGTTCCCGCGCTACCGCTATGACCAGATCATGCGCCTGGGCTGGAAGGTGTTCATTCCCCTGACCGTGGCCTGGCTGATCATCGTGGCGATCTGGATCAAGTCGCCGTGGAACATCTGGCACTGAACGGCCAAACGACGGTGCGCCTGCCCGGCAGGGCGCGCGCCGTGTGGAAATACTAGGAAGCATCATGCTGCTCGCCATCAAGGACTTCTTCAACAGCCTGCTCCTGAAGGAACTCTTCAAGGGCATGGCCCTGACCGGCCGCTATCTCTTCGCGCGCAAGATCACGGTCCAGTTCCCGGAAGAGAAGACGCCGATCTCGCCGCGTTTCCGCGGGCTGCACGCGCTGCGCCGCTACCCCAACGGGGAAGAGCGCTGCATCGCCTGCAAGCTGTGCGAGGCGGTGTGCCCGGCGCTGGCCATCACGATCGAGTCCGACGCGCGCGCCGACGGCACGCGCCGCACCACGCGCTATGACATCGACCTGACCAAGTGCATCTTCTGCGGCTTCTGCGAAGAGGCCTGCCCGGTCGACGCCATCGTCGAAACCCAGATCCTGGAATACCACGGCGAAAAGCGCGGCGACCTGTACTTCACCAAGGACATGCTGCTGGCCGTGGGCGACCGCTACGAGCCGCAGATCGCGGCGGCCAAGGCTGCCGACGCGAAGTACCGCTAAGCCGGATGCCGGCCGGAGCTTCCGGCCACAGAAGTACCGCCGGTTGGCGGCTGCCGCAAGCAGCAGACCTGGCAGCCGCCGCCACCGAATTGAAATGCGGTCCCTGCAATGCAAGGGGCCAATGCAAGGATGCCGCAGGAGCGGGCCACCCGAGGGGGTGGCTTGTGCCGGGCGGCCCAGAGAGGATCCGATAGGGACCATGGAACTCACGACCACCATCTTCTACGTCTTTGCGCTGGTGCTGGTGCTCTCCGCACTGAAAGTCATCACCGCGAAGAACCCGGTGCACGCCGCACTGTTCCTCGTGCTGTCGTTCTTCACGGCAGCGGCGATCTGGATGCTGCTGCAGGCGGAATTCCTCGCCATCCTGCTGGTGCTGGTCTATGTCGGCGCGGTGATGGTGCTGTTCCTGTTCGTGGTGATGATGATCGATATCGACATCGAGCACCTGCGCCGCGACTTCTGGACCTACGTGCCGATGGCCTCGATCGTGGGCGCGCTGATCATCGCCGAGATGGCGATCGTGCTGGTGCGCAACTTCGTCGGCACCACCACGCCGGTGGCACCGGCCGGCTCGCAGGAGCCGGGCTACTCGAACACCGCGGCGCTGGGCAAGCTGATCTACACCGACTACATCTACGCCTTCGAAGTGGCCGGCATCATCCTGCTGGTGGCCATCATCGCCGCCGTGGCGCTGACCCTGCGCCGCCGCAAGGACGTCAAGGCCCAGGACGTGTCGGCGCAGCTGCGCACCCGCCGCGACGAACGCGTGCGCCTGGTGCCGATGGCCGCCGAAGGCCAGACCCAGCAGACGGAAGCCGCGGCTGCCGCCAATAAGAACTAAAGCCCGGAGAAATCGCTGTGCTCTCTCTCGCTCATTTCCTCGTGCTCGGTGCGATCCTGTTTGCGATCAGCATCGTCGGCATCTTCCTGAACCGCAAGAACGTGATCGTGCTGCTGATGGCGATCGAACTGATGCTGCTTGCGGTGAACATCAACTTCGTCGCCTTCTCGCATTACCTGGGCGACCTGGCAGGACAGGTTTTCGTTTTCTTCATCCTCACGGTGGCCGCCGCCGAGTCGGCAATCGGTCTCGCCATCCTGGTTGTGCTGTTCCGCAACCTGGATACGATCAACGTGGACGACCTGGACACCCTCAAGGGCTGAGCCGTGGCGCACTACGTAGATACCCAAGACTCACCGACCGCACACCACTAAGCGTCCTATGGCAACCACGCTCAACCCCAACCTGCTGCTTGCGATCCCGCTGGCGCCGCTAGTCGGCTCCGCGATCGCCGGCCTGTTCGGTACCAAGTTCTTTGGCCTGTTTTCCTCGGAGTCGCGCGGCGGCCGGATCGTGGCCCACACCTCGACGATCCTCGGCGTGGCCATTGCCTGCGTGCTGTCGGTGATGGTGCTGCTCGACGTGATGAACGGCGCGGGCTACAACGGCACCGTCTACGAGTGGATGGCCATCGGCAGCCTGAAGATGGAGGTCGGCTTCCTGGTCGACTCGCTGACCGCGATGATGATGGTCGTGGTGACCTTCGTGTCGCTGATGGTGCATATCTACACCGTCGGCTACATGGACGGGGACCCCGGCTACAACCGCTTCTTTGCCTACATCTCGCTGTTCACCTTCTCGATGCTGATGCTGGTGATGAGCAACAACTTCCTGCAGCTGTTCTTCGGCTGGGAAGCGGTGGGCCTGGTGTCGTACTTGCTGATCGGCTTCTGGTACACCCGCCCGACGGCGATCTTCGCCAACCTGAAGGCGTTCCTGGTCAACCGCGTCGGCGACTTCGGCTTCATCCTGGGCATCGGCCTGCTGCTGGCCTACGCCGGCAGCATGAACTACACCGAAGTATTCGCCGCGCGCGACCAGCTGGCTACCGTGGTTTTCCCGGGCACCGACTGGATGATGATCACCGTCGCCTGCATCTGCCTGTTCATCGGCGCGATGGGCAAGTCGGCGCAGTTCCCGCTGCACGTCTGGCTGCCTGACTCGATGGAAGGCCCGACCCCGATCTCCGCGCTGATCCACGCCGCCACCATGGTGACGGCCGGCATCTTCATGGTCGCGCGCATGTCGCCGCTGTTCGAACTGTCGGATACGGCGCTGTCGTTCGTGCTGGTGATCGGCGCGATCACGGCCCTGTTCATGGGCTTCCTGGGCATCATCCAGAACGACATCAAGCGCGTGGTCGCTTACTCGACGCTGTCGCAGCTGGGCTACATGACCGTGGCGCTGGGCGCTTCGGCGTACTCGGTGGCCGTGTTCCACCTGATGACGCACGCGTTCTTCAAGGCACTGCTGTTCCTCGGCGCGGGCTCGGTCATCATCGGCATGCACCACGACCAGGACATCCGCAACATGGGCGGCCTGCGCAAGTACATGCCGATCACCTGGATCACCTCGCTGGTGGGTTCGCTGGCGCTGATCGGCACGCCGTTCTTCGCGGGCTTCTACTCCAAGGACTCGATCATCGAGGCCGTGGCCGAGTCGCATATCGCCGGTTCGGGCTTTGCCTACTTCGCCGTGCTGGCGGGCGTGTTCGTCACCGCGTTCTACTCGTTCCGGATGTACTTCCTGGTGTTCCATGGCAAGTCGCGCTGGGGCCAGAACCACGCTCACCAGCACCATGAGGGCGACCACGAGGACGAGGAAGTCTCGCACGACCATCACCATGGCCTGTCCGCCGGCGAGACGCCGCACGAGTCGCCGTGGGTGGTGACGCTGCCGCTGGTGCTGCTGGCGATCCCGTCGGTGATCATCGGTGCCATCGCGATCGAGCCGATGCTGTTCGGCAACTTCTTCAAGATGGGCGTCGCGTTCAAGGACGTGATCTTCGTCGGCGAGAATCACCACGCCATGGCCGAGCTGAAGGAAGCCTTCCACGGCTGGGTGCCGATGGCGATTCATTCGCTGACCACGCCTGTGCTGTGGCTGGCGATCGCCGGTGTGGTGCTGTCCTGGTTCTTCTACATGAAGCGCCCGGACATTCCGGAAGCGATCAAGAACCGCTTCTCGGGCCTGTACAAGCTGCTGGACAACAAGTACTACATGGACGCCATCAACCAGGCCGTGTTCGCCCGCGGCGCACGCCTGCTCGGTACCGGCCTGTGGAAGGGCGGCGACCAGAGCCTGATCGACGGCCTGTTCGTCAACGGCGCGGCGCGCGTGGTGGCATCGTTTGCTTCGGCCAGCCGCTACCTGCAGTCGGGCTATATCTACCACTACGCGTTCGCGATGATCGTCGGCATGCTGGTGCTGCTGACGCTGACGGTCACGGGCGTGATCGGCACCAAGTGATAGGCACCAAGCAAGGAAAACATAGAAATGGTTCTGTCTTTCTCAATCTGGCTGCCTGTCTTTTTCGGCCTGCTGATCCTCGCCTTCGGCTCGGACCGCAGCCCCGGCTTCGTGCGCTGGATGTCGCTGTTCGGCTCCATCGCCAGCTTCGTCGTCACGCTGCCGCTGGTGTTCCACTTCGATCGCGCCACCGCGGCGATGCAGTTCGTCGAGAAGGCGAGCTGGATCGAGCGCTTCAACATCCACTACCTGCTGGGCGTTGACGGCCTGTCGATGTGGTTCGTGGTGCTGACCGCCTTCATCACGGTGATCGTGGTGATCTCGGCCTGGGAAGTGATCACCGAACGCGTGGCCGAGTACATGGCGTCGTTCCTGATCCTGTCGGGCCTGATGGTCGGCGTGTTCTGCGCGCTGGACGGCATGCTGTTCTACGTGTTCTTCGAGGCCACGCTGATCCCGATGTACATCATCATCGGCGTCTGGGGCGGCCCGAACCGTGTCTACGCGGCCTTCAAGTTCTTCCTGTACACGCTGCTGGGCTCGCTGCTGACGCTGGTCGCGCTGCTGTACCTGTACAACAAGACCGGTACCTTCGACATCCTGCAATGGCACCAGGCCAAGCTGTCGATGAACGAGCAGATCGCGCTGTTCCTGGCGTTCTTCGTCGCCTTCGCGGTTAAGGTGCCGATGTGGCCGGTGCACACCTGGCTGCCGGACGCCCACGTCGAAGCGCCGACCGGCGGCTCGGTGGTGCTGGCGGCGATCATGCTGAAGCTGGGCGCCTACGGCTTCCTGCGCTTCTCGCTGCCGATCGCGCCTGACGCCAGCCACTACCTGGCCCCGTTCATCATCACCATCTCGCTGATCGCGGTGATCTACATCGGCCTGGTGGCACTGGTGCAGGCCGACATGAAGAAGCTGGTGGCGTATTCGTCGATCGCCCACATGGGCTTCGTCACGCTGGGCTTCTTTATCTTCAGCGACATCGGCGTCGAAGGCGGCATCATCCAGATGATCTCGCACGGCTTTATCTCGGGCGCGATGTTCCTTTGCATCGGCGTACTGTATGACCGTGTGCATTCGCGCCAGATCGCCGACTACGGCGGCGTGGTCAACACCATGCCCAAGTTCGCCGCGCTGTCGGTGTTCTTCGCCATGGCCAACTGCGGCCTGCCGGCCACCTCGGGTTTCGTCGGTGAATTCATGGTGATCCTGGGCGCGGTCAAGTTCAACTTCTGGATCGGCCTGCTGGCCGCCACCGCGCTGATCCTGGGCGCCGCCTACTCGCTGTGGATGGTCAAGCGCGTCATCTTTGGCGACGTCGTGCACCAGCACGTGCGCGAGCTGGCCGACCTGAACAAGCGCGAGTTCGTCATGCTCGGCCTGCTGGCCATCATGACGCTGTACATGGGCCTGCACCCGAAGCCCTTTACCGACGTGATGCACCCGTCCGTGGTCAACCTGCTGCAGCACGCGGCGCAGTCGAAGCTGTAATCGGGGAGAGATATCAACATGCAACCGTCCTCGACACTCGCCCCCGTGGCGCCGATCATCTTCCTGGCGATCGCCATCGCCGCGATCAACTGGATCGACCTGGCCCGCGGCAAGGGCAAGCAGAGCGTGGCGTATCCGCTGTCGCTGCTGACCACGCTGGTGCTGACCGCCTGGTTCGGCATGAACGCCGCCACCGGCGAGACGCACTACGCGTTCGCCAACCTGGTCGTGATCGACCCGATGGCCAACGTGCTGTCGGCATTCTGCGCCGCCGGCCTGTTCGTCACGCTGGTCTATACGCGCCGCTATCTGGCCGAGCGCGACATGTTCGCCGGCGAGTTCTACATGCTGGCGCTGTTCACGCTGGGCGGCCAGATCGTGATGATCACCGGCAACAACTTCCTGACCCTGTACCTGGGCCTGGAACTGCTGTCGCTGTCGTCGTACGCGCTGGTGGCGCTGCGCCGCGAGTCGCGCGTGACTTCCGAATCGGCGATGAAGTACTTCGTGCTGGGCGCGCTGGCTTCGGGCTTCCTGCTGTACGGCATTTCGATGATGTACGGCGCCACCGGGTCGCTGAACCTGGGCGAGGTGTTCCGCGCGGTCGAGTCCGGCCGCATCAACACCACCATGCTGGCCTTCGGCGTGGTCTTCATCGTCGCCGGCCTGTCGTTCAAGCTGGGCGCCGCGCCGTTCCACATGTGGATTCCGGACATCTACCAGGGCTCGCCGACCGCGGTGACGCTGCTGATTGCCGGCGGCCCGAAGGTGGCGGCGTTCGCGCTGTTCATCCGCGTGCTGGTCGAGGGCCTGCTGCCGCTGGCCAGCGACTGGCAGATGATGCTGGTGGTGCTGTCTATCATCTCGCTGGCGATCGGCAACCTGACCGCCATCGTGCAGAGCAACCTGAAGCGGATGCTGGCGTACTCCACCATCTCGCACATGGGCTTTGTGCTGCTGGGCCTGCTTTCCGGCGTGGTCGCCAACAAGGCCGACGGCGCCGCCGATGCCTACAGCTCGGCGATGTTCTACTCGGTGACCTACCTGCTGACCACGCTGGGCACCTTCGGCATCATCCTGCTGCGCACCAGCAAGGGCTTCGAGGCCGAGACGCTGGAAGACCTGAAGGGCATGTCGCGCCGCAACCCGTGGTTCGCCTTCCTGATGCTGGTGATGATGTTCTCGCTGGCCGGCATCCCGCCGACCGTGGGCTTCTACGCCAAGCTTGCCGTGCTCGACGCGGTGGTCCAGGCCGGCATGACGTGGCTGGCGGTGGTGGCCGTGCTGTTCTCGCTGATCGGCGCGTTCTACTACCTGCGCATCGTCAAGCTGATGTACTTCGATGCCCCCGTCGGCGAAGAGCAACTGGAAGCCACCTTTGGCCTGCGTTCGATGCTGAGCGTGAACGGCGCCGCGGTGATCCTGCTGGGCCTGTTCCCGGCCGCGCTGATGAACCTGTGCTACCAGGCCATCCGCTCGACCCTGGGCTCCTGATCCGCCACGCCACATGAGCGCCTCCGCAAGCGGCTGGTTTGTCATCCTGCTGGCACTGGTCTGTGCGAACCTGCCGTTCGTGAACCAGCGCCTGTTCGCGGTGATCCCGCTGCGGCAGGCGCGCAAGCCGCTGTGGCTGCGCCTGCTCGAACTGATCGTCTGGTTCGGGGTGGCCGGCGCCGCCGGCTTCGCGGTGGAGGCCAACCTGGGCGGCACGTTTACGCAGGGCTGGCAGTTCTACGCCATCACGGCCTGCATGATGCTGGTGTTTGCCTTTCCGGGCTTCACCTGGCAATACCTCGTCAAACACCGCACGGCCTGAAGCCGGTCTTGTCGGCGCCGGGCCCTGCCTGATCCGGAGCGTCCATGACCGACAAGATCTCACGCGGCACCCAACCCGCCGCCGCCTCCGCCGGCCTGTCCGAGAACGACGACGCACTCAAGGAAGTGTGCGTCGCGTCGGCCACGGTCCATCGCGGCAAGTTTCTTACCCTCAAGCAGGACATCGTCAGGCTGCCCGACGGCAAGCAGACCGGGCGCGAGTACGTGGTCCATCCCGGCGCGGTCATGATGATCCCGCTGTTCGACGACGGCACCGTACTGCTGGAGCGCCAGTTCCGCTACCCGATCGGCGAGGTGATGCTGGAATTTCCCGCGGGCAAGCTGGACCCCGAAGAGGGCGCGCAGCGTTGCGGCGAACGCGAGCTGCTGGAAGAAACCGGCTACCGCGCCGCGCGCTGGGATTACCTGACGCGCATCCATCCGGTCATTTCGTATTCGACGGAATTCATCGACATCCTGCTGGCGCGCGAGCTGACGCATGGCGAGGCGCAGCTTGACGACGGCGAGTTCCTGGAAACATTCATCGCGCCGGCCGGACAAGTCATAGACTGGGTGCGTAGCGGCCGCATCACCGATGTGAAGACGATCATCGGCGCGTTCTGGCTGGAAAAAGTGATCTCCGGTGCGTGGCAACCGGGCGAGCAGCCCATGCCCGAGTACGGGGCGGCACAACGGTGAGCTGCACGGCGCACGCCGCCGCAAGCGTTACGAACGGTCGTTCTAAAAAATTTAGCACGACCGTTCACAAAATTTGGATTCGCGGATAATATAGCTTTTGACGGGCTGGAAAGATCATGAAGGTGCTCGACCTGCGCTGCGCGCATGACCATCGTTTCGAGGGCTGGTTTGCCTCGGAGGAAGAGGCGCAGTCGCAAATCTCGCGTGACCTGGTCCAATGCCCGGTCTGTGGCGACCACGCCGTGACCCGGCTGCCCAGCGCGCCGCGCCTGAACCTGTCAGGCGCGACCACGCGCGAAGGCAAGACCAGGCCGGCGCAGCCGGCTGCCGCACCGGTGACACTGCAAGCGCTCTATATGAAGGCAGTGAAGCAGGTGCTGGCGCAGACCGAGGACGTTGGCGACCGCTTTGCCGAAGAGGCAAGGCGCATGCACTATGACGAGGCGCCGGAACGCGGCATCCGCGGTTCGGCCTCGCCGGAGGAAGTGCAGGCGCTGGCCGAGGAGGGCATCGAGACTTTTCCGCTCGTGTTGCCGGATGCGCTGAAGCAGACGGCTCACTGAATTGCGTCCTGTGCCCGTTGCTGTCGGCGCATGACGCGCAGGCAGAACAAACCGCCGGCGGCCCGCGCCATGCCGGCACCACTGGAGACGGGCATGGATCTCAACTACTCGGCGTCCGACGACGCCTTCCGCGAGGAAGTGCGTAGCTGGCTCGAAGCCAACTTGCCGGCGGACATCCGCAGCAAGATTCTCAACCACCGCCGTCCGAACCGCGACGACCTGGTGCGCTGGCACAAGCTGCTCGCCGGCAAAGGCTGGTCGGCGCCGCACTGGCCGGTCCAGTACGGCGGCACCGGCTGGAACGCCACCCAGCGCCATATCTGGGACGAAGAGAATGCCCGCGTCGGCGCGCCCGGCGTGCTGCCGTTCGGCGTGGCGATGGTCGCGCCGGTGATCATGAAGTACGGCAACGAGCAGCAGAAGTCGTACTACCTGCCGCGCATCCTGGACTGCACCGACTGGTGGTGCCAGGGCTATTCGGAGCCGGGCTCGGGTTCGGACCTGGCCTCGCTGAAGACCCGCGCCGAGCTGACCCCGGACGGCAAGCACTACATCGTCAACGGCCAGAAGACCTGGACCACGCTCGGCCAGCACGCCGACATGATCTTCTGCCTGGTCCGCACCGACCCCGAGGCCAAGAAGCAGGAAGGCATCTCGTTCCTGCTGATCGACATGAAGACCCCGGGCATCACCGTGCGCCCGATCATCATGCTCGACGAAGAGCACGAGGTGAACGAAGTCTTCTTCGACAACGTCAAGGTGCCGGTCGAAAACCGCGTCGGCGAAGAGAACAAGGGCTGGACCTACGCCAAGTACCTGCTCGGCCACGAGCGCACCGGCATCGCCCGCGTCGGCAATTCCAAGCGCGAGCTGGGCTTCCTCAAGCGCGTGGCGCGCCAGCAGCAGAAGAACGGCAAGCCGCTGCTCGAAGATCCGGTGTTCGGCGCCAAGGTGGCCGCGCTCGAGATCGAGCTGATGGCGCTCGAGATCACCGTGCTGCGCGTGGTGTCGAGCGAAGCGGCGGGCAAGGGCCCCGGCCCCGAGGCATCGATGCTGAAGATCAAGGGCACCGAGATCCAGCAACTGCTGACCGAGCTGATGGTCGAGGCCGTCGGCCCGTACGCGCAGCCGTTCGACACCGCCTACCTGGAGTGCGAGACCGAGCACGCCGTGACCGGCTATGACGACGCCGCGCCGCTGGCCGCGTACTACTTCAACTATCGCAAGACCTCCATCTACGGCGGGTCCAACGAAATTCAGAAGAACATCATCAGCCAGATGATTCTGGGGCTGTGAGGAGACACGCATCATGAACTTCAATCTCAGCGACGAACAGAAGCAACTGGCCGACGCCGTCCGCCGTTTCATCGACAAGGATTACGGTTTCGAAGAGCGCAAGAAGCGCTACGAGAGCGCCGCCGGCTACGGCGAGGCCGCATGGGGCGCGCTGGCCGAACTGGGCCTGACCGCGCTGCCGGTGCCGGAAGCGCAGGGCGGTTTTGCCGGCAAGGCCCTGGACATGATGGTGGTGCAGCAGGAACTGGGCCGCGGCCTGATCGTCGAGCCCTACCTGGCGACGGTGGTGGGCGCCTACGCACTGGGCCTGGCTGGCGGCCAGGACGCGCTGCTGGAGCAGGTGGCCGGCGGCGAACTGAAGCTGGCGGTGGCGTTCAACGAGCCGCAGGCGCGCTATGAGCTGAACAACGTGCGCGTCACCGCGCGCGACGGCAAGCTCAACGGCCGCAAGACCGTGGTGGTGCACGGCGGCCAGGCCGACAAGCTGATCGTATCGGCGCGCAGCAGCGGCGGCGATGCCGACCAGGACGGCATCTCGCTGTTCCTGGTGGATGCCAAGGGCGCCGGTGTCAGCATCAAGGACTATCGCACCATCGACAACCTGCGCGCGGCCGACATCACCTTCCAGGACGCGCCGGCGCAGCTGCTGGGCGAGGCCGGCAAGGGCTTCGCGCTGGTCGAGCAGGTGGCCGACTACGCCGCGGTGCTGCTGTGCGCCGAGGCCGTGGGCGTGATGGATACGCTCAACGCGGCGACGCTGGAATACGCCAAGACGCGCCAGCAGTTCGGCCAGCCGATCGCACGCTTCCAGGCGCTGCAGCACCGCATGGTCGAGATGTTCATCCACGCCGAGCAGTCGCGCTCGATCACGCTGCTGGCCGCGGCGCGCTTCGAGGAGGCGATGCCGGAAGAGCGCCGCCGCTACGTCTCGGCCGCCAAGGCGCGCGTGGGGCAGGCGGCGCGCACGGTGGGCCAGGAGGCGGTGCAGATCCACGGCGGCATGGGCGTGACCAACGAACTTCCGGCCGCGCACATGTTCAAGCGGCTGACGATGATCAACACCACCTTCGGCGACGTGGACCATCACCTGGGCAGGTTTGCCGCCCAGCCCGGGTTCCAGGAAGCTGCCTGATCCGGCCAGTCCAGTCAAAACCGCGCTGCAGTCCAGGCGCGGTTTTTTTCTTTGGGCGCTGTTAGGGGCGGGTTCGGCAAATACGGACGCGCGCGCCGGCCTGCCATGCGATCATCGTGCGGACAAGTCAACCGCATCCACAACGGAGACACCCCCATGCTGTATTTCGAGGATTTTGAAGTCGGCAGCCGCCGCGAGCTGGGCTCCTACCTCGTCACCGAGGAAGAGATCCTGAACTTCGCGCGCCAGTACGATCCGCAGCCGTTCCATATCGACAAGGAAGCCGCCGCCAACAGCATCTACGGCGGCCTGATCTCGAGCGGCTGGATGACGTGCTCGATCATGATGCGCCTGCTGGTGCTGAGCACCACCGGCAAGTCTGCCAGCATGGGTTCGCCGGGCGTCGACGAGATCCGCTGGCTCAAGCCGGTCTATGCCGGCGACACGCTCACCGTGGTGCTGAACGTGCTCGACAGCCGGCCGTCGCAATCCAAGCCGGACCGCGGCGTGGTCCATACCCAGTGGGAGGCCACCAACCAGCGCGGCGAGCTGGTGTGTACCGTCAAGGGCATGGGCATGTACGGCCGCCGGCCGGCGTAACAACACTTAACCGTCACGAGGAGACGATCGACATGCGTACCATCGCAACGCTGGAAGAGCTGGAAGGGCTGCAGGGGCAGGAAGTCGCGGTCAGCGACTGGATCGAGGTAACCCAGCATCAGGTCAACCAGTTTGCCGAGGCTACCGGCGACCACCAGTGGATCCACATCGACGTGGAGCGCGCGAAAAAGGAGTCGCCCTATGGCGGCCCGATCGCGCACGGCTTCCTGACGCTGTCGCTGCTGCCCAAGTTCATGCACAACGCACTGAGCATGCCCTCCAAGATCGGCGTCAACTACGGGCTGAACCGGGTGCGCTTCACGGCACCGGTGCCGGTTGGGAGCAAGCTGCGCGCACGCATCAAGCTGCTCAAGGTCGAGCGCCTGGACCCGCTGCCGAAGTCGCCCGAACTGGTCGGCGCGCAGTCCACCTGGGAGGTCACCGTGGAGCGCGAGGGCAGCGAGCGGCCGGTGTGCATCGCCGAGTCCATTACCCGCCGCTACGGCTGAGCCGCAGCGCCGCTTGCGGCACTGCGACAATATGCCACAGCGCCATGTCGCACCCCTGAGGGCCGCGCAAAGCGCGGCTTTCTGCATATTTATGCGCGTTTTTGTGATGTTGACGTGGATCAAGGGCAACGCGCTGCACCAAAGCCCTGATTGTCCGTTTAAATGAACAGTGTGTTCCGAAGCGTTGGGTTTACCCCTAATGTTGCGTTGCGGTACAGTCGCGCCCACGATGTTTTACGTGTTGCGCTCCCCGGCCGAAAACCGCGCCTGTCATGACGGCAGGTCTGTCGGGAGGCGCAAAAGCCTCGTATTCCAACGCTACCCGGCCGCAGTATCCAGCCGGGACCGTTCGCGGTTTCGGCCATCAGGTGCCGCAGCGCCGGCAAGGTCCCACAGGGCCTGCAGCGCGCGCAGTCAGTTGTCCTTCCGTGTTCATGGCGTTGCAAGGCCGCATGGTCCTCCGGCGTTAGATCCGCCGCCCGACCGCAACGCCAGCTAAGGACACGTCCTTCCGGTTTTCCCATAGCCCCACGCCTCTTGCGCGAGCATCAGGCGGTTTAGCCACGCTTTTGCCCAAAGCGCGGTGTAACCAAACCAGTCGTGACATGAAGAAACCCATACTGCCGCGTTGGACGCGGTTCCTGCCTTGCCTCGGCCTGCTCCTGCTGGCCGGCTGCAACATGACGCTGCTCGACCCGAAAGGGCAGGTCGGCGTCGACATCAAGAACATCATCCTGATCGCCACCTGGCTCATGCTGCTGGTGGTGGTGCCGGTGATCGTGCTCACGCTGGTGTTCGCCTGGAAGTACCGCGCATCCAATACCAAGGCCCGCTACGAGCCGGACTGGTCGCACTCGACCGCGATCGAAGTGGTGGTGTGGCTGATCCCGTGCCTGATCATCATCGCGCTGGGCATCATCACCTGGAAGTCCTCGCACGACCTGGACCCGTACAAGCCGCTGGAATCGAACAAGAAGCCGGTCACCATCGAGGTGGTCGCGCTGAACTGGAAGTGGCTGTTCATCTATCCGGAACTGAAGATCGCCACCGTCAACCAGATCGCGTTCCCGGTCGACACCCCGGTGAACTTCAAGATCACCTCGGATTCGATCATGAATTCGTTCTTCATCCCGCAACTGGGCAGCCAGGTTTACGCCATGGCAGGGATGGAGACCAAGCTGCACCTGATCGCCAATCATGCCGGCTCGTATGACGGCGTGTCCGCCAACTACAGCGGCGGCGGTTTCTCGGGCATGAAGTTCAAGGCGGACGCCATGTCGAACTACGAGTTCGACCAGTGGGTGGCCAAGGTTCGCGCTTCGTCGACCGAACTGGGCGTCGAAGGCTACAAGACGCTGGCACAACCCAGCGAGAAGGAGCCGGTCACGTACTACGGCAAGGTGGAAGACCAGCTCTTCCACAACATCCTGCACAAGTACATGGGCCACGGCGGTGCCGCACTGGCCGCCGACGGGTTCAAGGGCGGCCCGATCTGCACGTCGCGCAACACCCTCGGTGAAGAGCAGCTGTCCTTGACCACGCCGGCCGCGCTGCCGGCGGGCGCGTAATCCTGGGAGCAATGATGTTTGGCAAGTTGAGTTTGTCGGCGATTCCGTTTCATGAGCCGATCATCATGGTCGTGCTGGCCGGTGTCGCCCTGGGCGGTGCCGCGCTGCTGGGCGCGATCACCTATTTCAAGAAGTGGGGCTACCTCTGGAACGAGTGGTTCACCTCTGTCGACCACAAGAAGATCGGCGTGATGTACTGCCTGGTGGCGCTGATCATGCTGCTGCGCGGCTTCGCCGACGCGGTCATGATGCGCACCCAGCTGGCGCTGGCCACCAATGGCGCCACCGGCGTGCTGCCGCCGGAGCACTACGACCAGATCTTCACCGCCCACGGCGTGATCATGATCTTCTTCGTGGCCATGCCGCTGATGACCGGCCTGATGAACCTGGTCGTGCCGCTGCAGATCGGCGCGCGCGACGTGGCCTTCCCGTTCCTGAACACGCTGTCGTTCTGGCTGTTCGTGGCGGGTGCCATGCTGGTCAACATCTCGCTGGGCGTCGGTGAATTCGCCAAGACCGGCTGGCTGGCCTACCCGCCGCTGTCGGGCCTGGACTACAGCCCGGGCGTGGGGGTGGACTACTACCTCTGGAGCTTGCAGATCTCAGGCCTGGGCACCTTGCTGACGGGCGTGAACTTCCTGGTGACGATCCTGCGCATGCGCGCGCCTGGCATGACGCTGATGCGCATGCCGGTGTTCACCTGGACCGCGCTGTGCACCAACGTGCTGATCGTCGCCGCCTTCCCGGTGCTGACCGTGACCCTGGCGCTGCTGGGCCTGGACCGCTACCTCGGCATGCACTTCTTCACGAACGACGGTGGCGGCAACGCCATGATGTACGTGAACCTGATCTGGATCTGGGGCCACCCCGAGGTGTACATCCTGATCCTGCCGGCGTTCGGCATCTTCTCTGAAGTCATTGCCACGTTCTCGGGCAAGAAGCTGTTCGGCTACAAGGGCATGGTGTACGCGACCGCCGCGATCATGGTGCTGTCGTTCATCGTATGGCTGCACCACTTCTTCACGATGGGCTCGGGCGCCAACGTCAACGCGTTCTTCGGCATCACCACCATGATCATCTCCATCCCGACCGGGGTGAAGATCTTCAACTGGCTGTTCACCATGTACCGCGGCCGCGTGCAGATGACCTCGCCGGTGCTGTGGACGCTGGGCTTCATGATCACCTTCGTGATCGGCGGCATGACCGGTGTGCTGATGGCGGTGCCGGCGGCTGACTTCGTGCTGCACAACAGCCTGTTCCTGATCGCCCACTTCCACAACGTGATCATCGGCGGCGTGCTGTTCGGTTACCTGGCCGGCATCACCTACTGGTGGCCGAAGGCGTTCGGCTTCAAGCTGAACGAGCGACTGGGCAAGGCTTCGTTCTGGTGCTGGCTGGTGGGCTTCTACTTCGCCTTCATGCCGCTGTACGTGCTGGGCCTGATGGGCATGACCCGCCGCCTGAACCATACCGACAACCCGGCCTGGACGCCGTGGCTGTACCTGGCCGTGGTGGGCGTGGTGTTCGTCGCGCTGGGCATCTTCTTCCAGGTGCTGCAGATCGTGGTGTCGATCCGCGACCGCAAGAAGCTGGCCGACGTGACCGGCGACCCGTGGGGCGGCCGCACGCTGGAGTGGGCCACTTCGTCGCCGCCGCCGTTCTACAACTTCGCGCACACCCCGGTGGTGCGTGACCTGGACGCGTTCGCCGACATGAAGGCCCGTGGCGAGACCCTGCCGACCGAAGGCTACGAGAAGATCCACATGCCCAAGAACACGGGCGCGGGCTTCATCATCGGCGCCTTCAGCCTGGTGTTCGGCTTCGCCCTGACCTGGCATATCTGGTGGCTGGCCATCGTTGGCCTGGTGGGCATGATCTGGGCGTTCATCCACCGCAGCAACGACGACCATATCGACTACTACGTGCCGGCCACCGAGGTCGAGCAGATCGAAACGCGCCATCTGCAGCGCATTGCTTCGCAAGCCTGAGAACCATGTCGACTCAAGTCCTAGACCGCATCCCCGCGCAGGCCGGCGCGCCGGCTCACGCCGACGCCCATGGCCACGACCATGCGCACCACGATACCAGTGCCAATACGGTGTATGGCTTCTGGATCTACCTGATGAGCGACTGCATCATCTTCGCCGGACTGTTCGCGGCCTTCGCCGTGCTGCGCGGCGAACTGGCAGGCGGCCCGTCGGCGAAGGAGCTGTTCGAGCTCAACTACGTGCTGGTGGAGACCTTCATCCTGCTGTTCTCCTCGATCACGTACGGCATGGCGATGATCTCGCTGCAGAACCGCAGCCTCAAGCACGTGCAGACCTGGCTCGGCATCACCTTCCTGCTGGGCCTGGCGTTCATGGCGATGGAAATCAACGAGTTCCACCACCTGATCGCCGAAGGCGCCGGCCCGGGCCGCAGCGCGTTCCTGTCGTCGTTCTTCACGCTGGTCGGCACCCACGGCCTGCACGTCGCCAGCGGCATGCTGTGGATGATCGTGCTGATGTGGCAGCTGGGCAAGAAGGGCATCACCCCGACGCTCAGCAAGCGCCTGATGTGCCTGTCGCTGTTCTGGCACTTCCTGGACGTGGTCTGGATCGGCGTGTTTACCGTGGTCTACCTGATGGGACATCTGTGATGGCACAACACAACGCACCGGCGGCGCACGGCGCCCACGACTCGCACGCGCACGACAGCCACGCTGGCGGCCACGCCAGCTTCAAGGGCTACGCAATCGGCTTCATCCTGGCCGTGATCCTGACCGTGATCCCGTTCAAGATCGTGATGGACGGCACCATGGACAAGGGCACCATCCTGTGGACCATCCTGGGCATGGCCGTGGTCCAGATGATCGTGCACCTGAAGTACTTCCTGCACCTGGATTCGTCGTCCGAACAGCGCAGCAACGTGATCGCGCTGCTGTTCACGGCGCTGATCCTGGTGATCGTGGTGGCGGGTTCGCTGTGGATCATGCACAACCTGAACGCCAACATGATGGTGATGTAAGGACTGCCGTCCTGCATCGGAAAAGGGGCCCCGCGGGGCCCCTTTCTCATTGCTGCAACGGCATCGTCAGGGCTTGAACGTGTCCCCCAGCACCACGCCCTCGCGCCGCGGGTCGGCGCCGCCCACCAGCACCGCCGAGCCGCCGATGGTGGTGCGGATGATCGCGCTCAGCCCGCTGGACTGCGCCGCCGTGTTGACGGTGTGGCCCAGGTTGCGCAGGCCCTTGACCAGCGGGTCGTTGTCGCCTGGCAGGCCGCCGGCCGGGGTGCTGGTGTCGACGTTGGGATGCTCGCCGCCGACCACCATGGGCGAGCCCGCGCTCGCGTTATTGCCGCCGAAGTCGATCATCGAGACCGCCTGCTGCGCATCCAGGCCCCAGTCCAGCGAAGCCACCAGGGTCTTGGCGACGAACTGGATGATGGTGGCGCCGCCCGGCGAGCCGGTGGTCATGTAGAAGTCGCCGCGCGAGCCGTCGCTGTTGCGCCGGAACACCAGGGTCGGCGCCATCGAGCTGCGCGGGCGCTTGCCCGGTTGCAGCCGGTTGGCCACCTTCACGCCGCCCGGCGCGGGATCGGCATTGAAGTCGGTCAGCTCGTTGTTGAGCAGGAAGCCGTTGGTCATGTGGAACGAGCCCAGGCCGGCCTCGATGGTGGTGGTCATCGCCACCACGTTGCCGTACTTGTCATGCAGCGACAGGTGCGTGGTGCCGCGCTCCTCCACCATCGACGGCGCCAGCGGCACGTCGCCGAGGTTGCCCGCCGCCACCGGCGTGACCATCGAGCCGGTGGTGCTGATCAGGCTGGCGCGCTGGCTCAGGTAGGCCTTGTTCAGCATGGTGTCCGGGCTGCCGCCGGGCAACGGAATGAAGTCGGTGTCGGCCACGTACTTGTTGCGGTCGGCATAGGCCAGGTGGCCGGCCTCGCCCATCAGGTGGGCGCCCAGCACGCTGGGCCGGCCGCCGTTCTGGTCGACCAGCGTGGGCTTGTGCGCCGCCATGTCGAAGTTCTCGACGATGCCCAGGATCTGCGCCACCGCGATCCCGCCCGAGGACGGCGGCGGCATGCCGCACACCTCGTACTGCCGGTAGGTGGTGCACACCGGCGTGCGCTTCTTGGCCTGGTAGTTGGCCAGGTCGTCCAGCGTGGTCACGCCCGGCGTGGTGTTGCCGTCGTAGGTGGTCTGGATCTTGGCGACGATGGCCTGCGCGATCGGGCCGTTCTTGTAGAAGGCGTCGGCGCCGTCCGCGGCGACGGCGCTGAAGACCGCTGCCAGCGCGGGGTTGCGCAGCACGGTGTTGACCGCGCGCGGGGTGCCGTCGGGATTGAGGAAGTAGGCGGCCATTTCCGGATCGCGCTTGATATTGGCCACGGTGGCGCTGTCCGAGATCGCGGCGGCCATGCGAGGCGGGATCGCAAAGCCGTCGGTGGCCAGCTTGATCGCCGGCGCGAACAGTTCCTTCCACGCGGTCTTGCCGTAGTCGCGGTGGGCCAGCTCGAGCACGCGCAGCGTGCCGGGGGTGCCGATGGAGCGGCCGCTACGCTGGGCATTGGGCAGGGGCGTGGTCGGGTCGGCCGCGGACTTCCAGCGCAGGTAGTTCTCGTCGGCGGCGGCCGGGGCGGTCTCGCGGCCGTCGTAGGCGGTGAGCTGCCGCGTCGCCGCGTCGAAATGCAGGATGAAGGCGCCGCCGCCGATGCCGGACGATTGCGGCTCGACCAGGTTCAGCACCATCTGCGCCGCCACCGCGGCGTCGATCGCCGTGCCGCCGGCCTTCAGCACGTCGCATGCCGCCTTGGTCGAGACCGGGTTGTTGGTCACCGCCATATAGGTCTTGCTGTAGACCGTGACCTTGGGCGCATAGCCGGTTGCCTGCTCCGGCGCGTTGGGGTCGCCCGGCAGCACCACGGCCTGGCCGCCGGTGCTGCCGTCCAGCTCGCAGCCGGCGGTGGGCGTGACCGCCGGTGGCGGAGGCGGGGGCGGGGAGTCGTCGCCGCCGCCGCAGGCGCCAAGTGTCAGCGCCAGTGCCGCCAGCGCCAGCTTGCCGCGGCGCGGGCGCCGGTACGGGTTGGCGTGCGATTGCGGCTCGGCGGTGGATGCGTTGGGGTCGGCAGCGTACGGCATGGTTTCTCCTTCCTTTTATGGGGGTCCGGGAAATGCGCCACGGCCGGGTCGCAAGGCGCGACCACGGCCAGCTTTCACCGTAGTGCCGCGGAGCGCCGGCCTTAATCATTGAATGTACGGATTTACATGCATTCGAATCCGGGTTTAAGCGTTCGCTTAAACCGTGCGCGCCGCCGTGCCGGCACGGCAGCGGGCGCCACGCTGGCGCAAGCTGCGAGCGCGATGCAAGCGCCATGCACCGACATCGCCCGCGTCGGCCGATACGCACTGACTCAGTGCGAGCCAGTGTGGCACGGCGATGGTGCGCACGCGCGCGGCAGGCTAGCTTCCGCCGTACGCGCCGCCTGTGGCCGCGCCGCGGGCGCCATATCGCCGTGGCACGCTAGTTGCAGATGCATCACCCCGGGGAGCGTAGTCCCTGACCAACACCATAAACGGGAGCTGCAAATGCAACGACGTGACATGCTGAAGCTGTCGGCGATAGCCGCCGCGGCGATGATCGGTACCAGCCCGCTGGCGCTGGCGCAGTCCAAGGAGCCGATCAAGGTCGGCATCCTGCATTCGCTGTCCGGCACCATGGCGATCTCCGAGACGTCGCTGAAGGACGTGGCGCTGATGACCATCGACGAGATCAACAAGAGCGGCGGCGTGCTCGGGCGCAAGCTGGAGCCGGTGGTGGTGGACCCGGCGTCGAACTGGCCGCTGTTCGCCGAGAAGGCGCGCCAGCTGGTGAGCAAGGACAAGGTCGCGGTGACCTTCGGCTGCTGGACCTCGGTATCGCGCAAGTCGGTGCTGCCGGTCTACGAAGAGCTCAACTCGCTGCTGTTCTACCCGGTGCAGTATGAAGGCGAGGAAATGTCGAAGAACGTCTTCTACACCGGCGCGGCCCCCAACCAGCAGGCCATCCCCGCGGTCGAGTACCTGATGAGCAAGGAAGGCGGCGGCGCCAAGCGCTTCTTCCTGCTCGGCACCGACTACGTCTACCCGCGCACCACCAACAAGATCCTGCGCGCCTTCCTGAAGAGCAAGGGCGTGGCCGACAAGGATATCGAAGAGGTCTACACCCCGTTCGGCCACAGCGACTACCAGACCATCGTCGCCAATATCAAGAAGTTCTCGCAGGGCGGGAAGACCGCGGTGATCTCCACCATCAACGGCGATTCCAACGTGCCGTTCTACAAGGAACTGGGCAACGCCGGGCTCAAGGCCAAGGACGTGCCGGTGGTGGCGTTCTCGGTCGGCGAAGAAGAGCTGCGCGGCATCGACACCAAGCCGCTGGTGGGTCACCTGGCCGCGTGGAACTACTTCATGTCGGTCAAGAACCCCGAGAACGATGCGTTCCGCAAGCAGTGGGCGGCGTGGGTCAAGGCCAACACCCTGCCCGGCGGCGACAAGCGCGTGACCAACGACCCGATGGAAGCCACCTACGTGGGCATCCACATGTGGGCACAAGCGGTGAAGAAAGCCGGCAGCACCGACACCGCCAAGGTGCGCGCGGCCATGTATGGCCAGACCTTCAAGGCGCCGGACGGCTTCACCCTGACCATGGGCGAGAACCACCACCTGTACAAGCCGGTGATGATCGGCGAGGTCAAGGGCGACGGTCAGTTCGCGGTGGTGTGGAAGACGCCGAAGCCGGTGCGCGCGCAGCCGTGGAGCCCGTTTATCGCGGGCAATGAAGGGAAGCCGGACAAGGTGATGTAAGCCTCGTTTGCTTGCCACCATCCGGCGCCCCTCTCCCGCTTGCGGGAGAGGGGCGCAAACAAACAGCGCGCTTCATTCCTGACAATCGCAAGCTCCTATGCGCAATCCCTTATCCGTTCGAGTCGTGCCCTGGCTGCGCGCCCTGCTGGCAGCGTTGCTGCTGGCCTCAGCGCCATGGGCCGCCGCGCTGACGCAGGCCGACCTCAAGCCGCTGGCCGGGGACGACTTCGACGCCAAGACCGCCGCGCTGTCGGCCCTGGCCAAGGCCGCTCCCGCCGCAGCCGGCCCGATCCTGAAAGCGCTGCAGGACGACGCCCTGCAATACGCCCCGTCGGCCGGCATGGTGCGCCAGGATGGCGACAAGATTGTCGATGCGATCACCGGCCAGCCAGTCACGGTCAAGGCCGACGAACTCGAGTCGCTGACGCTGAACAACAGCCTGCGCGCGCTGGTCGACAGCGCCGCCAGCAGCCTGCTGCTGCAGTCGCCAGACATCGCCGTGCGCGCGCAGGCGGTGGCCACGCTGCGCGACCAGCCGGAAAGCGCGTCGCTGCCCGCGGTCGAAGCCGCGCGCAAGACCGAGGCCGATGCCGGCCTGCGCGCCAGCCTGGACGTGATCTGGGCCAACCTGGTGCTGGCCGGCACGCCCGAGCCCGCCGCGCGCGAAGCGCGCCTCGAAGCCATCGGCATCCTGGGCCGCGACAGCAACCCGCAAAACCGCCAGAAGCTGGCGCCGCTGGTGGAGCGCGACAGCGCCGGCCGCTACCGCGAGCCCGATAGCAGCGTGCGCCTGGCGGCGCAGCAGGCGCTGGACACGCTGCAGGGCGGCCAGCGCCGCGCCGAAGTGATCGGCAACCTGTTCGCCGGCCTCAGCCTGGGCAGCGTGCTGCTGCTGGCCGCGCTCGGCCTGGCCATCACCTACGGGCTGATCGGCGTCATCAACATGGCCCACGGCGAATTCCTGATGATCGGCGCCTATGCCACCTACGTGGTGCAGTCGCTGTTCCGTGCGCATGCGCCGGGCGCATTCGACTGGTACCTGCCCGCGGCGCTGCCGGCTTCGTTCCTGGCGGCCGCCCTGGTGGGCTTCGTGCTGGAACGGCTGGTGCTGCGCCACCTGTACGGCCGCCCGCTGGAAACGCTGCTGGCCACCTTCGGCATCAGCCTGCTGCTGATGCAGGCGGTGCGCACGCTGTTCGGCGCGCAGAACGTGGAAGTGGCCAATCCCGCATGGATGAGCGGCGGCTTCGAATGGATGCCGGGCCTGGTGATCCCCTACAACCGCGTGGTCATCATCCTGTTCGCGCTGGCGGTGGTGGCGGTGGCGTGGGCGGTGCTCAACCGCACGCGGCTGGGGCTGTTCGTGCGCGCGACGACGCAGAACCGGACCATGGCGGCGTGCGTCGGCGTGCGTACGTGGCAGGTCGACAGCTACGCCTTTGCCTTCGGTGCCGGCATCGCCGGGCTCGGCGGCTGCGCGCTGTCGCAGATCGGCAATGTCGGCCCCGACCTGGGCCAGGCCTACATCATCGATTCGTTCATGGTGGTGGTGCTGGGCGGGGTGGGGCAACTGGCCGGCACCATCGTCGGCGCGTTCGGGCTGGGCATCCTCAACAAGTTCATCGAACCTTTCTATGGCGCGGTGCTGGCCAAGATCCTGGTCCTGGTGCTGATCGTGCTGTTTATCCAGAAGCGGCCGCAGGGACTGTTCGCGCTCAAGGGGCGCAGTGCGGAGGCATGATGCAGCGATTCCAATCCAACTCTTCCGCCACGCCGTTCCGGCTTGCCGTACCCGAGCGCCAGTCGCTGTTTTCTCCGCGAGGCTGGCTCGTGCTGCTGGCGCTGACGGCGATTGTCGGCATCGGCGTGCCGGTCTGCGCGCTGCTGGTGCCGGAAGGCCATCCGCTGCACCTGTCGGCGTATGCGCTGACGCTGGTCGGCAAGATCATGTGCTTTGCGCTGGCGGCGATCGCGCTCGACCTGGTGTGGGGCTACTGCGGTATCCTCAGCCTCGGCCACGGCCTGTTCTTCGCGCTGGGCGGCTATGCCATGGGCATGTACCTGATGCGTTCGATCGGGCGCGAAGGCGTGTACAAGAGCGACCTGCCGGACTTCATGGTGTTCCTCGACTGGAAAGAGCTGCCGTGGTTCTGGCACGGCACCGACCATCTCGGCTATGCGCTGCTGCTGGTGGTGCTGGTGCCCGGCGTGCTGGCGTGGCTGTTCGGCTTCTTTGCCTTCCGCTCGCGCATCAAGGGCGTGTACCTGTCGATCATCACGCAGGCGATGACGTACGCGGCCATGCTGCTGTTCTTCCGCAACGAGACCGGCTTCGGCGGCAACAACGGCTTTACCGACTTCAAGCGCATCGCCGGCTTTGCCATCGCCGCGCCGCAGACGCGCGCGGCGCTGTTCGTGCTGACCTTCCTCGCACTGCTGGGCGGCTTCGTTGCCTGCCGCTACATCGTGACGTCCAAGCTGGGCCGCGTGGTGACCGCGGTGCGCGATGCCGAGATGCGCGTCATGTTCTCCGGCTACAGCCCGCTCGGCTACAAGCTGTTCGTGTGGACCTTCTCGGCCGTGCTGTGCGGCATCGCCGGCGCGCTCTACGTGCCGCAGGTCGGCATCATCAACCCGGGCGAGATGTCGCCCGGCAACTCGATCGAAATGGCGGTGTGGGTGGCCGTTGGCGGGCGCGGCACGCTGATCGGACCGGTCATCGGCGCGTTCCTGGTCAATGGCGCCAAGACGCTCTTCACCGCGCACTTTGCCGAATACTGGCTGTTCCTGCTGGGCGCGATGTTCGTGCTGGTGACGCTGTACCTGCCCGATGGCGTGACCGGCCTGTGGCAGCGCTGGCGCGAGCGCCGCGCGCACGCCGCCACACCCGTGCCAACCGAAGCGGCCGCCACGCCGGCGGTCGCGGGCCGCACCGGAGGTGAAGCATGAACGCCGCACTCGAACACGGCCAGGCCGAAAGCGGCGATGCCACCGGGCTGGGCCGCGTGCTGGAGCCGGACACCATCGACGTGTCGCACGGCCCGATCCTGTACCTGGAAGACCTCACCGTCCAGTTCGACGGCTTCCGCGCGCTCAACAAGCTGAACCTGTCGATCGACCATGGCGAGCTGCGCTGCGTGATCGGCCCCAACGGCGCGGGCAAGACCACGATGATGGATGTCATCACCGGCAAGACCGGGCCGCGCAATGCCAATGTCAGCGGGCGCGTGTTCCTCGGGCAGACCATCGACCTGATGCGGATGACCGAGCCGCGCATCGCGCAGGTCGGCATCGGGCGCAAGTTCCAGAAGCCGACCGTGTTCGAGCAGCACGCGGTGTGGGAGAACCTGGAGCTGGCGATGAAGGCCGACAAGCGCTGGTGGTCGTCGCTGCGCGCGCGGCTCACCGGCGACGGCCATCGCCGCATCGAGGAGACGCTGGCGCTGACCGGCCTGGAGGACGAGGCGTACCGGCCCGCCGGCCTGCTGTCGCACGGGCAGAAGCAGCGGCTGGAGATCGGCATGTTGCTGATGCAGCAGCCGCAACTGTTGCTGCTCGATGAACCCGTGGCAGGCATGACCGATGAAGAGACCATGCAGCTGGCCAGCCTGCTCAACGGCCTGCGCGGCAGCTGCTCGATGATGGTGGTGGAGCACGACATGGAATTCGTCGCCGCGCTGGCCGGCGCTGGCGGCAAGGTCACCGTGCTGGCCGAAGGCAGCGTGCTGGCCGAAGGCACGCTCGACAGCGTCAAGCGCGACGAACGCGTGATCGAATCCTACCTGGGGAGATAGGCATGCTGCAGGTCAATGCACTGAACCAGTTCTACGGCGGCAGCCATATCCTGCGCAACGTTTCCTTCGACGTGCCGGCGGGCAAGCTTACCACGCTGCTCGGCCGCAACGGCGTCGGCAAGAGCACGCTGCTGAAATGCCTGATGGGCGTGGTGCCGACGCGCAGCGGCAGCATCCACTGGGACGGCAAGCCGCTGGAGAAGAAGGCGCCATACGATCGCGTCTCCGCCGGGCTGGCCTATGTGCCGCAAGGCCGCGAGATCTTTCCGCGTCTGACGGTCGAAGAGAACCTGCTGATCGGCGCCGCCAGCCGCGCGCGGCCCTCGGGCGTGCCGGATCGTATCTATCAGCTGTTCCCGGTGCTGCGCACCATGCGCCAGCGCCGCGGCGGCGACCTGTCCGGCGGACAGCAGCAGCAACTGGCGATCGGCCGGGCGCTGATGAGCGAACCGCAACTGCTGATCCTCGACGAGCCGACCGAGGGTATCCAGCCATCGATCATCCAGGACATCGGCCGCGCGCTGCGGCTGCTGGTGGACGAGTTCGGCATGACGGTGCTGCTGGTCGAGCAGTATTACGAGTTCGCGCGCCATATCGCCGACCACTATGTGGTAATGAGCCGGGGCGAGGTGGTCGCGCGCGGTGCCGGGGCCAGCATGGAGCAGGACGGCGTACGGGAGCTGATTGCCGTGTAAGGGTGGAACGGGGATTGCGCACCGCACATCGCTTTTCGCCCAGGCGGGCGACGCGTTATGATTGCCTGCAACCCCCGCCATCGCGCGCCCGCCGCCGGCATTGCCACGCCATGCGTCATCCCGATTTTCCTTCGTCACTCGCCGTGACTGCCGCATGGCAGGCCAGCCTGCGGCTGCGCTTTGCGCAACGCGGCGACCGCACCGCGCTGGTCGAGCGCCGCCACCAGGGGCCGCTGCTGGTGCAGAAGCCGCTGTACCCGGAAGGCCCCATCTGCCATGCCGTGATCCTGCATCCGCCCGCTGGCGTGGCGGGTGGCGACAGCCTGGATATCGAAGTGACGGTCGAGGCCGGCGCCCACGCGGTGCTGGCCACGCCGGGCGCTACCAAGTGGTACAAGTCGCTCGGCCGCGACGCGGCGCAGCAGGTGCGGCTGACGGTCGGGGCCGGCGCGCGGCTGGACTGGCTGCCGCAGGAGAACATCGTCTTTGACGATGCGCGCGCGCGGATTTCGACCGTGCTCGACGTGGCGCCGGGCGGCAGTGCGATCGGCTGGGATGCCGTGGTGCTGGGCCGGCAGGCATCGGGCGAGCAGTGGGCACGCGGCGCGCTGTGGCTCGATACACGCGTCGGCGCCGGCGAGCGCGCGTTGTGGATCGAACAGTCGCATCTCGATGCGCAATCGCCGCTGCGCACGGCGGTGGCGGGACTGGACGGGCTCAATGTGCTGGGCACGCTATGGGCGGTGGGCGAGGGCGCCACGCAGCAACTGGCGGAAGCGCTGGCGGAGCAGTTGCCCTATGGGCCGGAACTGCGCGCGGGCGTGACCTGCCTGGCAGCCCATGGCCGCTCGATGCTGCTGGTGCGCGTGCTCGGCCGGCAGATGGAGGCCGTGCGCCATGTGATGGTCGACAGCTGGAGCGCGCTGCGCGAGCCGATGCACGGCGTGGCGGCGCGGCCGCTGCGGCTGTGGGCAACTTAGGCCACGACCGGACAACAAGACAGACAGGGAACGAGAGAGATGGAACTGACGCCGAGAGAGAAGGACAAGCTGCTGATCTTTACCGCCGCGCTGCTGGCCGAACGGCGCAAGGCGCGCGGGCTCAAGCTCAACTATCCGGAAGCGGTGGCGCTGATCACCGCCGCCATCATGGAGGGCGCGCGCGACGGTCGCACCGTGGCCGAGCTGATGCACGAAGGCACCACCGTGCTGACGCGAGAAGACGTGATGGACGGCATCGCCGAGATGATCCCCGAGATCCAGGTGGAAGCGACGTTCCCCGACGGCACCAAGCTGGTGACCGTGCACCACCCCATTGTCTGAGTATGCATTGATCACCGAAGCCGATAACACTTCCAATTCCAATCCGATGACCGCGATGACCCGTACCGCTTGCCTGCGCCTTGCCCTGGGCGCTTCCCTGACCGTTGCCGCCGGCGCCGCGCTGGCGCATCCCGGCCACGACGCCGCCACCGTCGGCGCCAGCCTGTGGGCGGGCCTGGCGCACCCGTTCACCGGCGCCGACCACCTGCTGGCGATGGCCGCGGTGGGCGTATGGAGCGCACTGGTGGCGCGCTCCGCCGCCGATACGCTGCGCCTGCCGCTGGCTTTCGTGGGCTTGATGCTGGTGGGCGCCGCGCTCGGCCTCTCCGGCATGGCGCTGCCCGCGGTGGAGCCGATGATCGCGGCTTCGCTGCTGGTGATCGGTGTGCTGCTGGCGCTGCGCGCAAAGTTGCCGGCATGGGCCGGCACGCTGCTGGTGGGCGGCTTTGCCGTGTTCCATGGCTACGCGCATGGCGCCGAACTGCCCGCCAGCGCGGGCGCGCTGCCGGCGGTGCTGGCCTACGTGGGCGGCTTCGCCGCGGCGACCATGGCGTTGCACCTGCTGGGCATCGGCGCCGGCACGCTGCTGCGCCGCCGTGCCGGCTGGCTGGCGCGCGCGGCCGGCGCCGGCGTGGCGCTGTACGGCGCCGGCCTGCTGGTGGCCTGAGGAGGACCGCCATGATCCCCGGTGAACTGATGCCCGCCGACGGCGAGATCGAACTCAACGCCGGCCGCGCCACCGTCAGCGTGACCGTGGCCAATACCGGCGACCGGCCGATCCAGGTCGGCTCGCACTTCCACTTCTACGAAACCAACGCCGCACTGGCATTCGAGCGCGAGGCCGCGCGCGGCTTCCGCCTGAACATCGCCGCGGGCACCGCCGTGCGGTTCGAGCCCGGGCAGACCCGCACCGTGGAACTGGTGGCGCTGGCGGGCGACCGCATCGTCTACGGCTTCAACGGCAAGATCATGGGAGCGCTGTGATGGCATCGATCTCCAGGCAGGCGTATGCCGAGATGTTCGGACCCACCACCGGCGACCGCCTGCGGCTGGCCGATACCGGTCTGATCATCGAAGTCGAAAAGGACTTCACCGTCTACGGCGAGGAAGTGAAGTTCGGCGGCGGCAAGGTCATCCGCGACGGCATGGGGCAGAGCCAGCGCATGTCCAGGGACTGCGTCGACACCGTGCTCACCAATGCGCTGATCGTCGACCACTGGGGCATCGTCAAGGCCGATATCGGCCTCAAGCACGGGCGCATCGCCGCGATCGGCAAGGCCGGCAACCCCGACATCCAGCCGGGCGTCACCATCGTGGTCGGGCCCGGCACCGAGGTGATCGCGGCGGAGGGCATGATCGTCACCGCGGGCGGCATCGACAGCCATATCCACTTCATCTGCCCGCAGCAGATCGACGAGGCGCTGATGAGCGGCGTCACCACCATGATCGGTGGCGGTACCGGGCCCGCCACCGGCACTTTCGCCACCACGGTGACGCCGGGGCCGTGGTACATGGAGCGCATGCTGCAGGCGGCCGACGCCTACCCGATGAACATCGGGCTGCTGGGCAAGGGCAACGCCAGCCAGCAGGGGCCGATCCTGGAGCAGGTGGAAGCCGGCGCCATCGGCCTGAAGCTGCATGAAGACTGGGGTACCACGCCGGCGGCGATCGATACCTGCCTGTCGGTGGCGGACGCGACCGACACCCAGGTGGCGATCCACACCGATACGCTCAACGAGGCCGGTTTTGTCGAGGCGACGATCGCCGCGTTCAAGGGCCGCACCATTCATACCTACCACACCGAAGGCGCGGGCGGCGGGCATGCGCCGGACATCATCAAGGTCTGCGGCGAGGCCAACGTGCTGCCGTCGTCGACCAACCCGACGCGCCCGTACACCGTCAACACGCTGGACGAGCATCTCGACATGCTGATGGTGTGCCACCACCTGGACCCGTCGATCGCCGAGGACATTGCCTTCGCCGAAAGCCGCATCCGCCGCGAGACCATCGCCGCCGAGGACATCCTGCACGACCTCGGCGCGTTCTCGATGATCTCGAGCGATTCGCAGGCGATGGGGCGCGTCGGCGAAGTGATCATCCGAACCTGGCAGACGGCGCACAAGATGGCGGCGCAGCGCGGCAAGCTGCCGGGCGACCCGCACGATGCGCGCGGCGGGCACGACAACTTCCGCGTCAGGCGCTATGTCGCCAAGTACACCATCAATCCGGCGCTGACCCATGGCATCGCGCATGAGGTAGGTTCCGTCGAAGTCGGCAAGTGGGCCGACCTGGTGCTGTGGCGGCCCGCGTTCTTCGGCGTCAAGCCCAGCCTGATCCTGAAGGGCGGCATGATCGCCGCGGCCGCGATGGGTGACCCCAATGCCTCGATCCCGACGCCGCAGCCGGTGCACTACCGGCCGATGTTCGCCGCGGCCGGCGGCGCGCTGCACCGTTCCTCGCTGACCTTTGTTTCGCAGGCGGCGCTGGCCGCCGGCATCGGCGAACGCTACGGACTGGCCAAGACCCTTGCCGCCGTGCGCGGCACTCGCACGGTCAGCAAGCGCGACATGGTTCTCAACGACTGGCAACCGCATGTCACGGTCGACCCGGAGACGTACCAGGTCGTCGCCGACGGCCAGCTGCTGACCTGCGAGCCCGCTACCGAGCTGCCCATGGCGCAGCGCTACTTCCTGTTCTGAACGGCCGCGGCCCGTGCCGCGGAAAAATGCCGATGCTGAAGATCGATAAAGTCCTCGCCGCTCCGCACGGCATTGCCAGCGTGCTGGTGCGCCGCGCACCCAAGCTGGTGCTGCCGTTCGCCGACCGCAGCAAGAGCCGCCTGCGCGCGGTGCTCGACAACGGTGCAGACGCCGCGCTGTTCCTGCCTCGCGGCACCGTGCTGCGCGGCGGCGACCTGCTGGTGGCGGAAGACGGCAGTTTCGTCGAGGTCCGGGCCGCCGCCGAGTCCGTGCTGGAAGTCCGCGCGCAAGATCCGCACGCGCTGATGCGCGCGGCCTACCACCTCGGCAACCGCCACACGCCGGTGGAGATCGGCCGCGACTACCTGCGGCTCGAATACGACGCGGTGCTGGCCGACATGCTGCGGCGGCTGGGCGTGCTTGCGGAGCGTGCCGAACTGCCGTTCGAGCCGGAGGCGGGCGCCTATGGCGGCGGGCACAAGCATGGACACGATGCGACGTTCGCGGAGGATTATGCGGCGGCGCAGGCGGTGTTTCATGAGCATCATGGGCACTCGCACTCGCACTCGCACTCGCACTCGCATGGTCATGAGGGCGAGCATGTCCATGGGGAGCAAACCGTCGCCGATCCCCCGACCCGCCCATGACCGGCCTCCACCAACTCATCTCCCTTCTGCACCTCGCATCCCCCGCCTTGCCCATCGGCGGCTTCAGCTATTCGCAAGGCCTCGAGGCCGCGATCGAATGCGGCAGCGTGCATGACGCCCCCACGGCCGAGCGCTGGATCGGCGACAACCTGCGGCATGTCCAGGCGCAATGCGAGGCGCCGTTATGGCTGCTGCTGCATCGCCACTGGCAGGCGGGCGATGCCGTGCGGGTGCGGAGCTGGAACGACTGGTTCCACGCCACCCGCGAGACCTCCGAGTTGCGGCTGGAGACCGAGCAGATGGGCTGGTCGCTGGCCCGGCTGATCGCGCAGATGGAATGGGGTACGCCCGCATTGCGCGAGACCCTGGCCGCGCTGTCGCCCGTGTGCCTGCCGACCGCCTTCACCGCTGCCTGCGTGGCGCTGGAGATCGGCGCGCGCGACGGTCTGGCCGCCTACTGCTTCAACTGGGCCGAGAACCAGGTGGCCGCGGCGATCAAGGCGGTGCCGCTGGGGCAGGTGGCGGGGCAGCACATGCTGCGCCGGCTGCATGGCGCCGTGCTCGACACCGTCGACGAAGCCTGTCGCCGCGCCGAGGCCACGCCGCCGCAACTGTCGACGTTTTCCCCGATGCTGGGCCTGCTGTGCGCACGCCACGAAACGCAGTACTCCCGGCTGTTCCGATCCTGAACCGATTACCACCATGACCCACGCCCGTACCAAGAAAAACCCCCCGCTGCGCGTCGGCGTCGGCGGCCCCGTCGGCTCCGGCAAGACCACGTTGCTGGAAATGCTGTGCAAGGCAATGCGCGACCGCTATGACCTGGTCGCGATCACCAACGACATCTACACCAAGGAAGACCAGCGCCTGCTCACCATCTCCGGCGCGCTGCCGGCCGAGCGCATCCTGGGCGTGGAAACCGGCGGCTGTCCGCACACCGCGATCCGCGAGGACGCATCGATCAATCTGGAGGCGGTGGACCGCATGCTGGCGCGCTTCCCGGATGCCGACGTGGTGTTCATCGAGTCCGGCGGCGACAACCTGGCCGCGACCTTCAGCCCGGAACTTTCTGATCTGACGATCTACGTGATCGACGTCGCCGGGGGCGAGAAGATTCCGAGGAAGGGCGGGCCGGGCATCACCAAGTCCGACCTGCTGGTGATCAACAAGACCGACCTGGCGCCGTATGTGGGCGCATCGCTGCCGGTGATGGAAAGCGATGCGCGCAAGATGCGCGGCACCCGGCCGTTCGTGATGGGCAGCGTCAAGTCCGGACAGGGGCTGGACGAGGTGATCCGCTTCATCGAACGGCAGGGCATGCTGGGGCTCTAGCCGTCCTGGCTGGGGTCGGCATCGGGTGCCGGCCTGGGGCCGGCACTGCCGTGCCCGAGCGCCGGGCGGAAGCTGCCCTTGCCCGCCAGCGCCCGTGCCACCGCGGCGACCAGGTTCAGCTCCGGCTCGGTGAGTTCGGTCATGTGGTGCACCGTGGCTTCGATCGCCGCGCGCTGGCGGTTGCCGAACGGCGCGCGCGATTGCTCGACCTGCAGCTGGCTGGCGTCGTGGCGGCTGAAGTCCAGCATCTCGGCGGTGGGCACGGCCAGGGTCTCGGCCAGCCTGCAGATGTTGGCCAGCGCCAGGTTGCGCTTGCCGCTTTCAATGCCGCTCAGGTACGAGCGCGACAGCCCGCTTTCGAGCGAAAGGGTCTCCTGGGACCAGCCTCTTTGCTTGCGCAGCCAGGCAAGATGCAATCCGAAAAGTCTGAGATTTCGAGAAGTCATGGGATCAACAAAAGTTCGGAGTGGTCTGAGGCTAAGGGTTTGACCTTGAGGCCACGACAACTTATCCTCATCCTCACTATCGGTGTCCGATCCGCAAACTGAGGGGCGCGCCAGGCATGGGCGCGGCACGATGGCATCAACCGGGCGGCCTGCATCGCAGCGCCGCGCCAGACGGGTTATTGCGCAGGACCGAGCGTCACGCCGCCAGGCGTGCGCGGGCTGCGCGGACAGGCGCGTGTTGCCTGTCGCCCTGCAGGGGGATTGCCATGCAGATCTTCTCGCTGTTCGAGGCGCGCATGCGCGCCTTCGATGCCGACCGCCGCGCGCCGTCGGATTTGATTCCCGGATTCCAGTCACGCTTGCTTGCCGCTGCTGCCGGTCTCGGCTGCACCTGCGACTACATCTTCCTCTGCGCCGGCGAGCGCCAGCCCGAATTTTCAGCGAATTGCCATGAATGGTGGGGATGCCTGCGTGGCGGCGTGCGGCTGAGTTCGCCGGGGCGCGGCAGCCTGCTGGTGGGCGGCGGCGAACTGTTCGCGCCAGCGCCGGGGGTGCCGATGCAGGTGCAGGCGGTGGCCGACACCATCATGGTGCGCGCCGTGCCGCAAGGCCCTGCCGAGGCCGCGCGCGCCGTGGCCATGCCCGCGGGCGCGTGGCATGGCGCGCTGGGCGCGATGGCCCCCGCCGGCGCCGAGGGCGCAACGGCAGCGCAGGCGCCGGCGGACGCGCCGGAGACGGAGGACCGGCCGGCGCAGCAGGCTGTTCGCCCGGAGTTCGTCCAACTGGATGGATCGGCGGATGACTGGGGCCCGCGGCTGCGCGCGCGCGGCTTGCGCTGGGCGCTGTGTTACCAGGGTGCCGTCGCCCTGCACTGGCATGGCGCGTTGGCGCTGGCCGGGGGCGACATGGCCTTGCTGCAGCCCGGATCGCTCTACGCGCCGGACCCGCAGGAGTCATGCCGGCTCGACCTGCTTTCGCCGGGCGCCGGCCTGCTGTGCTGCTTCGGTCCGGGCGATGCCCCGCATGACGGCGTGGCCGCGCGCGGCGGCCGGCGCGCGGATGGCCGCGCCGTGGCGCGCGATGCGCTGGCATCGGCCTGACGGCCCGCGTGGCTGCCGGCCAGCGCACTGCGCAAGCCGCGCAGCGGCCGGCCGGCGTACCGCCCTCAGTGACGCTTGTACTGCGTGGCGCCGAACAGCACTTCGCGCGCCTTGTCGTCCTGCAGCGCCTTGCGCGCGCTGGCCAGCACCTCCACGCCGCGCTTGACCGCGGGACGCTCGGCGATCTCGTTGAACCAGCGCTTCAGGTGAGGGTAGTCGTCCAGCTCCACGCCCTGGTTCTGCCAGCTGCGCAGCCACGGGAAGGTGGCGATGTCGGCGATGGTGTACTGGTCGCCGGCCAGCCATGGATGCTTCGACAACTGCGTGTCGATCACGCCGTACAGGCGCTTCGCTTCATTGGTGTAGCGGTTGACCGCGTACGCGATCTGCTCGGGCGCATAGATGCGGAAGTGATGCGCCTGTCCAAGCATCGGACCCACGCCGCCCATCTGGAACATCAGCCACTGCAGGGTCTCGTACTTGCCGCGCACGTCTTCGGGCAGGAACTTGCCGGTCTTGCCCGCCAGGTAGAGCAGGATGGCGCCCGATTCGAACAGCGAGATCGGCTTGCCGTCGGGTCCGTGCGGGTCGACGATGGCGGGAATCTTGTTGTTGGGGCTGATCTTCAGGAAGTCCTCGCCGAACTGGTCGCCGGCGCCGATGTTGATCGGGTGGACCTTGTACTCCAGTCCGCACTCCTCCAGCATGATGTGGACTTTGTGGCCATTGGGCGTGGCCCAGGTGTAGACGTCGATCATTGCAGGAATCTCCTGGCTGCTGTCATGGGAACGGCCACATCAACCACTGACGTGGCGAACCGCGCGATTTAAGCACAGAAGAAAAAAACGCGCAGGCAAGCTGCGCGTTTTCCACATTGCCGTCAGGGCCAGGCCCCGCCGGCGCGGCCAGGCGCTCAGAAGCCGCGCGCCACCGGCATCTTGATCGTGTCCGGGTTGACGTTCATGTGCTTGGCCAGCTCCAGCTTGGCGATGGCGTTGCGGTGCACCTCGTCCGGGCCGTCGGCCAGGCGCAGCGTGCGCTGGTGCGCCCACCAGCTGGCCAGCGGGAAATCGCTGGAAACGCCGGCGGCGCCATGCACCTGGATGGCCCAGTCGATTACCTTCAGCGCCACGTTGGGAGCCACCACCTTGATCATGGCGATCTCGGCCTTGGCCACCTTGTTGCCGACCGTGTCCATCATGTACGCGGCCTTGAGCGTCAGCAGGCGCGCCATCTCGATCTCGCAACGGGCTTCGGCGATGCGCTCCTGCGTCACACCCTGGGCCGACACCGGCTTGCCAAAGGCCACCCGCGACAGCGCGCGCTTGCACAGCAGTTCCAGCGCGCGCTCGGCCACGCCGATGCTGCGCATGCAGTGGTGGATGCGGCCCGGGCCCAGGCGGCCCTGCGCGATCTCGAAGCCGCGGCCTTCCCCCAGCAGGATGTTCGAGGCCGGCACGCGCACGTTCTTCAGCTCGATCTCCATGTGGCCGTGCGGCGCGTCGTCGTAGCCGAACACCGGCAGGAAGCGCTTGATGGTGATGCCCGGGGTATCGGCCGGCACCACGATCATCGACTGCTGCTCATGGCGGCCGGCCTCGGGATCGGTCTTGCCCATCACGATGTAGACCTTGCAGCGCGGATCGCCGGCGCCCGACGACCACCACTTGGTGCCGTTGATCACGTAGTGGTCGCCATCGCGCTCGATGCGGCACTCGATATTGGTGGCATCCGACGAGGCCACCGCCGGCTCGGTCATCAGGAAGGCCGAGCGGATCTCGCCGGCCAGCAGCGGCTCCAGCCACTGGTCTTTCAGTTCTTCCGACGCATAGCGCTCCAGCGTCTCCATGTTGCCGGTGTCCGGGGCTGCGCAGTTGAACACCTCGGCCGACCAGGGTACCCGCCCCATGATCTCGCACAGCGTGGCGTATTCCAGGTTCGACAGGCCCTGCGGCGCGCGCGGCGAACGCGGCAGGAACAGGTTCCACAGCCCGGCTTCGCGTGCCAGCGGCTTCAGTTCCTCGATCACCCTGGTCGGGATCCAGGCATTGCCGGCGCGGCGGTTGGCATCGATCTCCTCGGCGAAGCGCTTTTCGTTCGGATAGATGTGCTGGTCGAAGAAGGCCAGCAGCTTGGCCTGCATCTCCTTGACCTTCGGGCTGTACTCGAAATCCATGTGGTCTCCTCGCTACGGAATCGGTGGGCGCCGGGTGTCGACAGCGCCGGGTGGCTTCGTCTTCAGGCAATAACTTTGCCGATGGAATGCACTCTATCTGAAAGCTATTAATTAGAAAAATGAATTTTCTGGATTTGCCAGTATCAATTCCCTGCATTCCGTGCCAGAATCCCAGCATGCAGCTCTCCCGCATCGACCTCAACCTCTTCGTCGTGTTCGACGCCATCTACAGCGAAGGCAGCATCACCGCGGCCGCGCGCCAGCTCAACCTGACGCAGCCCGCGGTCAGCCATGCGCTGGGGCGGCTGCGCACGCTGTTCGACGATCCGCTGTTCGAGCGGCGCGGGCAGGGCATGGCGCCCACGCCGCTGGCCCGTTCGCTCGCGGCCGAGGTGCGCAGCGCGCTGCAGTCGTTCGCGCGCACGCTGCAGGACACGCCGCACTTCGATCCCACCAACACCGTGCGCCGCTTCACCATCGGCATGCGCGATGCGCTCGAGTCGACGCTGCTGCCGCCGCTGATGAGCCGCGTCACGGCGATGGCGCCGCAGGTGGAGATTGCCGCGATCCGCTTCGACCGGCGTGAAATGGAATCGGAACTGCTGGCCGGCACGCTCGACGCCGCGCTCGACATCCTGCTGCCGGTCTCGCCGGCCATCCACCATGCACCATTCATGGCCGACCCGATGGTGGTGCTGGCGCGGCGCGACCATCCGCTGGTGAAGAAAGAGCTGACGCTGGAGCGCTACCTGGCGGCCGAGCACGTGCATGTGTCGTCGCGCCGCCGCGGGGCCGGACTGGAAGACCAGGCCCTGCATCGCATGGGCCTGACCCGGCGCGTGCGGCTGCGCTGCCAGCATTACGCCGCGGCGTGCCGAGTGGTCAGCTGCACGGACCTGCTTGCCACGCTGCCGCTGCGCTACGCGCGCATCGCCAATGAGCCCTATGCCAACCGCCTGCTGTCGCTGCCGTTCAAGGTGCCGTCGCTGGAGCTGCATCTGTACTGGCACGCGGGCGGCGAAAACGACGGCGCCAACCGCTGGCTGCGCGAGCAGCTGATGGCGGTGATGGCCTCGCTCGGCAGCGGCATGGCCGACGTGGCCGCTGCGGGCTGACGGGCCTCAACGGACACTGCCGCAGCGGGAATCGCCGCCAGGTGCGGCGCGCGCGGGTCACACGTAAGCAATTGTTCAAGCGCTAGACCCTCGCGGTCCCGGCCCATACCATCGTGCGGTCTTCCTGCCCCCGGCAAAGCCACAGCGGGCCCGTGCTGCACGGTGCCCGTGAATGGTTGTCGCGCCGGCTGTCCGCGATGGCGGATCCCCCGGGCAGACCAATTCGCCGAACTTCACCACGACGACTCAGACCGATGATTGGGAAACGCTTGCCTGCCGATTGCACGTCCATGCCACCGCGCCGCGCGCGGCACACCGCGCTGGCGCTGACCTCGCTATGTACCGCCGTTGCGCTGGCGCTGGCTGCCTGCGGCGGTGGCGATGGCGGCGACGGTGGAACGACTGCCGGTGCCGCGCCTGGCGCAGCGGCCCCGTCCGGTGCGCAACCCAGCGCGCCGGCTGGTGGCCAGAGCGCAGCCACGTCCCCGACTTCCCCAACCTCCCCGAGCGGTTCCGCCACCACGACCACGGCCGGGGCCTGCTATACCGTCAGCGGTCCGGCGCCGGCCGCCGCGCGGGGCAGCGGCGTCTCGCTGCTGCCGGCGCGCGGCAGCGCGGTCAACAACTACCGCGTGCTGGAAGAGCCGCGCACCGCGGGCCTGTGCTATGCCAACTATCGCCGCGTGCAGGTAGGCTTGCCGCCGCTGACGGCGCGCGACCCGCTCAATGCCGCCGCGCAGGCGCATACCGATTACATGCTGGCCAATGCCACGCTGACGCACGACGAAAGCAGCGGCAACCCGGGCTACACCGGCGCCACCGCCTACGAGCGCATCCAGGCGGCCTATCCGACCGATGCCACCGCCGAAGTGGTGGCCGGCGCCAACCGCTGGACCTCGGTGGCCAATGCGCAGCTGTCGATGTCGCCCAAGGACGCACTGGTGTCGGACCTGGTCGACGCGCCGTTCCACCGTGCCGCGCTGCTGGGCAGCTATGGCTCTGCCGGCAGCGGCTTTGCCGAGCGCGTTGGCGCCAACGGCAGCGGCACCTCGGCCAGCTACTACCAGACCGTCGACCTCGCCGACCGGGTCAAGAGCGGCAGCGACAACCAGATGGTGGCCTATCCGTTCGACGGCCAGAACGACGTGCCGGTCAACTGGGTCAACACCGAAAGCCCCAACCCGGCGCCCGGCTATGAAAACCGCACCATGGGCTATCCGGTATCGCTGCAGGCGATCAATACCTCGCCGCAGTTCGATGCCGACAACTTTGTCATCACCGATGCGCAAGGCGGCAACGTCGACTGCATCAAGGTCGACAGCCGTTCCTCGGGCCTGAGCAGCGCGGCGCGCGGCCTGGCCGTGTGCACGCCGGTGGCGCCGCTGGCCAGCCAGCAGCGCTATACCGTGCGGGTCACGGGCCGGCTCGGCGCGCAGCCGGTGGACCTGAGCTGGTCGTTCACCACGCGCTGACCCTCGCGCCGCGGCGCGCTCATTGCGGCGCGCCCCGCGGCAACTCTTCACGCAGGTCGATCCGCACCTGGCCCGGCGCCAGCGCGGGATCGGCCTGTACCGCAACCGGCACGGGCGGGCGCTGTCCCGCCGGCATCGCCTGCCACAGCCGTTGCGCCCATTCCCGGATTTCCACATGCTCGGGCTCGGCTGCCCACAGCCTGAGCGGGTTTGCCGTGCCCAGGCGCGCCGCGATGGCGGCGGGATCGTCCCGGGTCGATACCGTCATGGTGGACGCGGCCGCCGGTGGGCGCGCAGCCATGGCGGGGGCGGGCTTGCGCGCATAAACCGACGGAGCGGCAGGCGCAGGCGCGGACGGTACCGCTTCCGCGATGGCGGCGTCAGCAGGTGCCGGCGGCGCGGCCGCGATCGCAGGCGCGGGCGGCGGAGCTGGGCTTGCCTGTGCCGGCGCCTGGCTGTCCGGCGCGGATTCGCGCCGAGCGCTTCGCGCCGGCTCCGTGCCGGGTGCCGCGCGCTGTGCCGGGCGGGCCGAAGGCGCAGGCGCCTTGGCGGCGGGCGGTGCGGGTTGCGGGGGCGGCGCGGCGGCGGGTTCCGGCCCGGGCGGCGATGGTGCAGTCGCCGCTGCCGGAGATGGCGCGGGCGCGGCCATCTCGGTCGACGCCATCTCGGCTGTCCCCATCGGCGACAGCGCGCCATCGTCGATCTGCCGCAGCACGATGCTGGTGGTCAGCCCGGCCACCGCCGCGACGCTGGCGACCAGTCCGAGCGAACGCCACCACCGGCGGGCGCGCGCCGCATGCGTGGACGGATCCATCGTGCAGGGTGGTGCGGCGTTTCGTGTCGAATCCGCAGCCTGTGCCCGCAGCCACGCCGCCGCATCCGCACCGAGGCGCGCGCCGAGCACGTCCTCCGCCGCCGCGCCGGCGGCGATGCGCGCCAGCACCGCATCGCGCCGCGCCGACTGGGCTGCCTGCAGGCGCGCGGCTTCTTCCAGCACGGCGGCGGCCAGCGCCGGCGGCGCCGCAAACGGCAGGGCCCCGGTCTGTTGGCGCCCGACGTCCTGCTGCGCGGCCCGCGCGGCGGCAAGTACGGAGGCTTCCAGCGCAGCCGGCGGCAGGTAGGGCGGCAGCGCTTGCAACAGTGCCGAAAGCCGGTCCTCACCCGCGATGAAACGTTCGGCCGCGTGCGATGCGGCGTGGCCCGCGCTCATGGCCGCGACTCCGGCACGCCGCCGGCCAGGTCCGCGCGCAGGCGCGCGAACGCATAGCGCAGCCGGCTCTTCACGGTCTCGAACTTCTCGCCCAGCATCGCGGCAATCTCTTCGACGCTCATATTGCTGAAGAAGCGCAGCACCACCACTTCGCGCTGCGCGACCGGCAACTGCAGCAGCGCGCGGTGGACGTGCTGCGCATGCTGTCGCAACTGCAGTTCCGCTTCGGGCGACAGGTCGTCAGCGGGCAGTTCGGGCAGGTGTTCGTCCAGCGCGTCGCGCTGGCGCGCCTCGGCGCCGCGCACCTGGTCGAGCCAGGCATTGCGCGCGATCTGGAACAGGAAGGTGCGGAACGCCGCGCTTGGCTGGTAGTCGCCGCAGCGGGTCATCAGCTTGACCCAGGTCTTCTGCGCGAGGTCCTCGGCTTCGCCGGTATTGCCCTGGCAGAGCCAGGCCAGGTAGTTGTAGAGGCCCGCGTTGTGCCGGCGGAACAGCTCGGTGACGGGCTGCTCGATAATGCCGCCCGCGACCAGCAGCATCAGGTCGTGGTCGGGCAGCGCGCCCAGCGCGTCGGCCGGGGCAGCGCAATTTGCGGAGGGAGCGTAGGCTGGAGCCTGCATGCGCCGGAGTATAGGAGAGCGCAGGGTGGCGCGACAGTCCGCGCCACCCTGCGCCGGCTGCGCGCCGCGGTGCGGCTCAGCGTGCCGCATGCCCGGCCGGTGCGCCGCCTTGAGCGGCGGCCGGCGCCGCGGTGGACAGGCTCTGCGCCAGGTCCACCAGCTTGACGAATTCCCCGCGGTAGCCGAAGCGGTCGGCACCGCGCGCGCCTTGCGCCAGTGCGCGCGCGTCGGCGTAGCGCCAGTCGCCGGTGAACTTGCCGCCGCGCAGCACCTGGCCGAAGCCGGCCACCGCCGCGGCAAAGCGGAAGTCGTCGTCGCCCTGCGCCAGCGGGCGCAGCGCCTGCCGCGCCACGGTGACATCGAGCAACTGGCTGGTACTGGCGGAAGGCAGCTTGTAGCGCAGCCGCACATGCGCCAGTTCGCCATCGCGCCCCGTTGCCGGCGCCGCGCGCTGGTAGCGCAGCGGGTCGACCAGCCCGCGCTGACCCGCCAGCGTCAGCTCGTACAGCGCAGTCACGGTGTGGCCCGCGCCGATATCGCCGGCATCGACCTTGTCGTTGTTGAAGTCCTCGCGTGCCAGCATGCGGTTCTCATAGCCGATCAGCCGGTACTCGGCCACCGTGGCCGGATTGAACTCGACCTGTATCTTCACGTCGCGCGCGATGGTGGCGAGCGTCGAGCTGATCTCGCTGACCAGCACCTTGTTGCCTTCCATCAGGTTGTCGATGTAGGAGTACGCGCCGTCGCCGGCATCGGCCAGCTGCTCCATCAGCTGCTCGTTGTAGTTGCCGGTGCCGAAGCCCAGCGTCGACAGCGAGACCCCGGACTTGCGCTTGTCCTCGACCATGCTCTTGAGCTGGCGGAAGTCGGTCACGCCCACGTTGAAATCGCCGTCGGTGGCCAGCAGCACGCGGTTGATGCCGCCGGCGATATAGCTTTGCTGCGCGGCCTGGTAGGCCAGCGCAATGCCGCTGGCGCCGGCGGTGCTGCCGCCCGCCACCAGCTGGTCGATGGCGGCGACGATGGCGCCCTTGTCGCTGCCCGGCGTGGGCGGCAACGCCACGCGCGTGCCGCTGGCGTAGGTGACCAGCGTGATGCGGTCCTGGGCGCGCAACTGGTTCACCAGCAGCTTCAGCGACGATTTCAGCAGCGGCAGCTTGTCCGGCGTGTTCATCGAGCCCGACACGTCGACCAGGAACACCAGGTTGGCCGCGGGCAGCGCGCCGCTGGCCATGTCCTTGCCCTTGATGCCGATGCGCAGCAGCACATTGGACGGATGCCAGGGCGCCGGCGCCAGCGCGGTGTGCACGGCGAACGGGCGGCCATCGGTGGGCTGGGCATAGTCGTAGGGGAAGTAGTTCAGCAGTTCCTCCACGCGTACCGCATCGGCCGGCGGCACGCGGCCGGCATTGAGCAGGCGCCGCACATTGCTGTAGCTGCCGGTATCGACATCGATGCTGAAGGTGGATACCGGCGCCTGGGCCACCAGCCTGATGCCGTTCTCGTCGATGGTGCCGTAGCGTTCGCGATCTTCCGGCGCCGGCAGCGGGTACGGGTGCGGCAGCGCCAGCGCGGCGTGCGGTTCGATCCGGTGCATTTCCGCCGCCGATCTGGACTGGGCTGCCCGGGCCGCGTGGCCGGGGTCCGGTGGCGGAGCCGGGGCAATCGCCGGGGACACCGGCTGGGACATCGGCTCGGGCAGCGGCCGCGAAGGGCCGCCGCATGCCGCCAGTACAAGCGCCAGGGCGGCGGCGAGGCTGGCAAGAAGGACCGGTGCGCGTGGTTGCATGTTGTTCTCCTGGAAGGCCGCTGGGCAGGGCGCCGGCATGACGGCCTGTCGATGTAACGGGCCATGCGGACCGGCGGGGTTGAGGCGGGCGAAATATTTTTTCGGCCGTCGGTTGTCCGATACGGCTGTGGCGAGCGCCAGACTTCCATCCTCGCGGTATGCCCGGATCGCCACTACAATCGTTGGATCCTTCTGCCGGAGATCTCGCATGGCTATCCCTGACCTCACTTCGATGGCGTGGCGCGGCGCGCTGGCGCTGGCCCTGTCGGCGCTGCTCGGTGCCTGTGGTACCCCGGGCGGAAGCACGGCGACCCCGGACGCCTCCGCTGCGCCGGCAGCAGCGGCTCCGCCCGCGGCGATGCCGCCGGCGCCGGAAGTGGCGTCGGGCTACCGCCCCGGCATGGCTACGGTCTACGCGCAGCGCCATATGGCCGCCGCGGCCAATCCGCTCGCCACCGAGGCCGGACGCGCCATGCTGCGCCAGGGCGGCTCCGCCATCGATGCCGCCATCGCCATGCAGGCGGTGCTGACGCTGGTCGAGCCGCAGGCCACCGGCATCGGCGGGGGCGCCTTCATCATGTACTGGGACGGCAAGAACGTGCAGGCCTTCGACGGCCGCGAGACCGCTCCCGCCGGCGCCACCGAAAACCTGTTCATGCGCCCCGACGGCAAGCCGATGTCGTTCAGCGAGGCCCAGATCGGCGGTCGCTCGGTCGGCACGCCGGGCGTGATGCGCGCGCTGGAGATGGTCCACCGCAAGCACGGCCGCCTGCCATGGGCCAGGCTGTTCCAGCCCGCCATCGACCTGGCGGAGAAGGGCTTTCCGATCTCGCAGCGGCTCTATACGCAGGTCGCGGCCGACAAGTTCCTGGCCAATTCGCCGGAGATGGCCGCCTACTTCCTCGATGCCCAGGGCAAGCCCAAGCCGGCCGGCACGGTGCTGAAGAACCCGAAGCTGGCGCAGACGCTGCGCGACATGGCGCGGCGCGGCGCGGGCGTGCTCTACGGCGGCCCGATCGCGCGCGATATCGTGGCCAAGGTCAACAGTGGCAGCAATGCCGGCTCGCTGTCGATGGCGGACCTGGACAGCTACCGCGCCAAGCAGCGCGTGCCGGTGTGCACCGATTACAAACGCTGGAAGATCTGCGGCATGCCGCCGCCGTCGTCCGGCGGTATCGCCATCGCGCAGATCCTCGGCACGCTGCAGGCGCTGGAAACCAAAAATCCCAAATACGCGCTCGCGGCACTCAAGCCGCAGGCGGTGAACACGCCGGCGCAGCTGGAAGCCCATCCCGACGCCGTCCATGCGATTGCAGAGGCCGACCGCCTGGCTTATGCCGACCGCGGCCTGTACGTCGCCGACGCGGATTTCGTTCCGGTCGACGTCAGCGGCATGGTCAACCCGTCCTACCTCGCCGCGCGCGCCGAGCTGATCGGCGAGCAGAGCATGGGCAAGGCCCAGCCGGGCACGCCGCCCGGCGCCACGCTGGCCTACGCACCGGACCGCTCGCCGCCGCGCATTTCCACCTCGCAGATCGTCGCGGTCGACGACCGCGGCGGCGCCATCTCGATGACTACCACGATCGAGTCGTACTTCGGCTCGCATCTGATGGTGCGAGGTTTCATGCTCAACAACCAGCTCACCGACTTCTCCTTCGTGCCGAGCGAAAACGGCAAGCCGGTGGCCAACCGCGTGCAGCCGGGCAAGCGCCCGCGCTCGTCGATGGCGCCGACGCTGGTGTTCGACCGCGAGAGCGGCCAGCTGGTGGCAACGGTCGGTTCGCCGGGCGGCTCGCAGATCATCGAGTACGTATCCAAGGCCCTGGTCGGCATGCTCGACTGGAACCTGGACCCGCAGGCGGCGATCGGCATGGGCAACTTCGGCAGCCGCAACGGCCCGACCGAAGTGGAGCAAGGCCTGGTGTCGCCGGGGCTGGTGCAGGCACTGCAGGCGCGCGGCCACCAGGTGACGGCGATCGAGATGACCAGCGGCACGCAGGCCATCGTGCGCCGCCAGGGGCCGGATGGGAAGACGGTGTGGGCTGGCGGGGCGGATCCGCGGCGTGAGGGGGTGGCGCTGGGGGATTGAGCGAAGCCGGGGCCTGCGCGACTTCACAACGCCTGGGCGTTCCAGGATGCCGCAGGTCCAGGCGTCGCCGTTTGGCGCCCGGCATCGGCTGCTAAACGTTCATATAGCTCTGGTACTCATACCTCGCGCCAAGAACCCCGGCAATCTCGACAAATGCCGCAGTGATGGCATCAGAGCGTGACGCCGAATAGTCGAACAACAGGTTGAATCCGCTCGACCGCCAGGCCCCGGCGCTCGTTCCCGGCGGCCGGTTCCTGGCAGGAACTTTGAACTCAAGCGTTACCGCGTAGTAGCCGCCGCCCTTGGCGGGGAGGATCTCCGTGAAGCGTATTGTGGAGATCGACCAGCAGGGGAAGCGGAAGCTATCGCCGCCGAAGCGGAAGCCCGACCATGCGCGGTCACGCGAGCGGAACACCACAAGCGAATCGCCAGGATGCGTCGTCGCATCGTGCTGGTCGGCCAGTTCCGTGCTGGAAACCATCGAGGCGTCGGAACCCTCGCCACCCGACTCGACGTCCAGGTATTGCCCGATCGTCACCATCAGGTCGTCATAGAGGCGGCGGGTGCCTTCACGCCGGCCTTCCGCTTCATCCGTCAGGAAAAGTCGCTTGAACCGTGCCTTTTCTCCGCCCTGGAGGGGCACTTCGAGCCGTTGGCGCGGCGTCTCTTTGGCGGGGGCAGTGGCGAGCATGCCGTTGGTGCGGTCCGCCAGCCAGAACAGCAAGACCGTCTGCGCGGCAGGCACTGCGACCAGGGTGGCCAGGCCGGCGAGGGCGCCATAGTCTGACCACACCATAGACGCGGCGATGGCTGCAGGGAGCAAGTAGTAAAGCCAGAACATCCTGCGATTTCGTTGCTTCTGTGGATTCTGGCAATTATGCCGCGCTTTGCCGCGCCGAAAAGAAAACGCCCCTGCAAGCCTTCCGCTTGCAGGGGCGCGGCGATAGGCCGCTCAGCCCTCAGCCCTTCGCCTTCTTCGCATACTCCCACCCCATCTCTGCCATCGGCCGCGCGCGTTTGCCGGCGTCGGTGGCCTGCGCCGACGAGGCGGTGCCGTCGACCACGCGCTTCATGATGCCCTGGAGGATGCCGGCGATGCGGAACATGCTGAAGGCCAGGTAGAAGTTCCAGTCGCCGGTGATGGGGCGGCCGGTGCGCTGCTCGTACAGGCGGCGGTAGCTGGCTTCGTCGGGGATGCCGAGCGCGGCGAAGTCGAGGCCGGCGATGCCGCGGAACTGGCCCGGGGCGATATGCCAGCTCATGCAGTGGTAGCTGAAGTCGGCCATCGGGTGGCCCAGCGTCGACAGCTCCCAGTCCAGCACCGCCAGCACGCGCGGCTCGGTCGGATGGAACATCAGGTTGTCGAGCCGGTAGTCGCCATGCACGATCGAGGTCAGGTCGGCGTCTTCCTGCGGGATATGCTGCGGCAGCCAGTCCATCAGCGCGTCCATGGCCGGGATCGACTCGGTCTCGGACAGCTTGTACTGCTTGGTCCAGCGCTCGATCTGGCGCTGGAAGTAGTTGCCGGGCTTGCCGTAGTCGCCCAGGCCGATGGCGTTGTAGTCGACCGAATGCAGCGCGGCGATGACGCGGTTCATCTCGTCATAGATGGCGCTGCGCTCGGCAGGGCTCATGCCTGGCAGCGACTGGTCCCACAGCACGCGTCCGGCGACGAACTCCATGATGTAGAAGGCGCGCCCGATCACGGATTCGTCCTCGCACAGCGCATACATGCGCGCCACCGGCACATCGGTGCCGGCCAGCGCGGCCATCACGCGGTATTCGCGCTCGATCGCGTGCGCAGACGGCAGCAGCTTGCTCTTGGGGCCGGGCTTGGCGCGCATCACGTAGGTCTGGCCCGGCGTGACCAGCTTGAAGGTCGGATTGGACTGCCCGCCCTTGAACTGCTCCACGGTCAGCGGGCCGGCAAAGCCCTCCACGTGCTGGCGCATCCAGGCCTCCAGCGCGGCGGTGTCGAAGCGCTGCTGGTCGGCCACCGGGCGCGTGCCTTCGAAGTGCGATACGTTGCTCGTCATGCTGTCTCCGTTGGTTTTCTGTTCGGTTGCAATAAGGAATCGGGGCCGGGCGCGTCAGCCGGGCGGCTGGCGTCCGCGCAAATACTGGTGCAGCAGCACTTCCATGGTGGTATGGCGCGAGCCGCTGTGCACGGGCGTGGGGGGCGAGTAGTTGGTCATGCGCACCACCCAGTCGAGCGGGCCGTCGCCCATGTCGAGCACATTGATGCAGCCGGCGGTCTGCAGCAGCGAGCCGAAGAACACGCGCCGCCCGCAGGTGATCGCTTGCGACAGGATGGCGCGGTTGGTGCCGCCATGCAGCACCATCAGCACGGTATCCCAGTCGGGGTCGTCGCGCAGGCGCGCCAGCGCGGGCAGCACGCGGTCGAGGAAGGCACCGATGGTCTCGCCGTTGAGAAAGCGCTTGTCTTCGGGCACCTCGCCTTCGAAGGCGCCGACGAAGGCATCGCGCAGGTTCTCGCTGGCAATCGCGGCCAGGTCGCCGCCGCGGATTTCCTGCAGTTCCGGCCAGACTTCGGGGGCGATGCCGTCCATCTCAGGCAGCTCCGCCAGCACGCGTTGCGCGGTCTCCACGGTACGCGGCAGGCCGCTGACGATGACGCGGTCGAAGCGGACCTGCTCCGCGGCGAAGGCACGGCCGGCCGCGGTGGCCTGCATGCGGCCCGTCTCGTTCAGCGGCACCAGTTCGGGCAGGGCGGTGCGGCGGCCGGCGTCGTCGAAGTAAGACACGGCGCCATGCCGCATCAGGTAGATGCGGCGGCGCGAGGACGGCGGCAATTCCATGCGTGGTCTCCTTGCATTGTGCCGGCATGCCCGTCTGCCGCGGGCTGGCCGTGACGATCCGCGGGGCGAATCCCTTGTCAGGATCGCGGGCGGATCAGCGGTATTGCGGCTTGCGCTTCTCCAGGAAGGCGCTGATGCCTTCGCCGCCGTCGGGGTGGTGCAGCGCGGCGACGAAGCTGTCGCGCTCGGCCAGCAGATGCTCGGCGCGCGACGCGGTGGCGGCGTGGTTGATCAGCGCCTTGATGCGGCCGACCGCGTGCGGCGACTGCCGCGCCAGGCCCGAGGCCAGGCGCAGCGCTTCGTCCAGCGCCTGGCCCGGCCCGGTGACGCGGTTGACCAGCCCGAACTGCGCCAGCCGGGCGGCGTCGACCGGCTTGCCTTCCATCATCAGCTCGCTCGCCAGCGGGCGCGGCAGCGCGCGTGCGATTTCGTACGAGCCGCCGCCGTCGGGGGTCAGGCCCACCGAGACGTAGGCCATCACGAATTTGGCATCGCTGGCCGCCACCACGAAGTCGCACGCCAGCACCACCGAGAAGCCCGCGCCCGCGGCCGCGCCTTCCACCGCCGCGATGATCGGCTTGGGAAAGGCGTGCAGCGACTCGATCCAGCCGTTCAGCAGCGCGATGCTGGCGGCCTGCACTTCCGGCGGCTGGCTGCGGTTGCCCAGCAGCCGGTTCAGGTTGCCGCCGGCGCAGAAGATGCCGTCGGCACCGGTGATGATGACCGCGCGCAGCGAGTCATCCGACGCGGCCTGTTCCAGCGCCTGCTGCGACGCCGCGTAGATGTCCGGGTGCAGCGCGTTGCGCGCCTCGGGGTTCGAGATGGTCAGCACCAGCGTCGAATCGACGCGGCGGGAAAGCAGCTGTGCGGGCATGGGCGGGGGCTCGGTGTGGGGACGGACGACTGGCCGGTTACTGCTCTTCGGCCAGCAGCGACAGGCCCAGGCCGGCACGGCGCCACAGCCACGGGCTCGGGCGGTAGCGCATGTCGCCGGTCAGCGCTTCCATGTTGCGCAGCGTCTCCAGCACCAGCTGCGGGCCGACCGCGTCGCCGAGGGCCAGCGGGCCTTTCGGGTAGCCCAGGCCGAGGTTCACGGCCAGGTCGATGTCGCCCGGCGTGGCGATGCGCTGCTGCGCGATATCGCTGGCGATGTTGATGATGCAGCAGAGCACGCGCTGGGCAACGAAGCCGGCCGAGTCGCGGATCACCGTGACCGGCACGCCGTCGCTGGCAAACAGGCCGTGCGCGGCGTCGCGCGCGGCAGCGCTGGTCGCCGGCGTGGTCATCAGCGTGCGGCGCTTGGTGGCCTCGAACGGCAGCAGCGTGTCGATGGCGACGGTGCGGGCCGGGTCCAGGCCCTGCTGCAGGGCGCTGGTGGTGGCGTCCAGACCAAGCGGCGTGACGATGATCAGCGCGTCGGCCGAGGGCTGGTTGCCGCCTTCCGGGGTCACGCCCAGCGCGCCCAGCAGCTTGGTCACCATGGCATGGCCGCGCTCGCTGGCATGGCTGACCCACACGCTCGACGGGCGCGCGGCCGGCACAGCGGCGGCGGCCGGCACTTGCTTCTGGCCATCGGCGTAGGTGTAGAAGCCGGCGCCGGCCTTGCGCCCGATCAGCCCCCCGACCGCGCGGATCGCGGTGATCGGCGACGGGCGGTAGCGCGGCTCCTGGTAGAACTGGTTGTAGATCGATTCCATCACCGGGTGCGACACGTCCAGCCCGGTCAGGTCCATCAGTTCGAACGGGCCCATGCGGAAGCCCGCCTGCTCGCGCATGATGTTGTCGATGTCGGCGAATTCCGCCACGCCTTCCTGCGCGACCTTCAGGCCTTCGATATTCATGCCGCGGCCGGCATGGTTGACGATGAAGCCCGGCATGTCCTTGCAGCGCACCGGCGTATGGCCCATGCGGCGCGACAGCGCCATCAGCGCGTCGCCCACCGCCGGGTTGCCCGACAGGCCGTCGATGACCTCGACCACCTTCATCAGCGGCACCGGGTTGAAGAAGTGGTAGCCGGCGATGCGGCCGGGGTGCTTCGAACCCACGGCGATCGCCGTGATCGACAGCGACGAGGTGTTCGAGGCGATGATGGCGTCGTCGCGCAGGATCGCTTCCAGCCTGGCGATCAGGTCGCGCTTGACTTCGAGCTTCTCGACGATGGCTTCGAGCACCATGTCGCAGCCGGCCAGGTCTTCCAGCGCGCCGCACGGCCTGACGCGGGCCAGCGTGGCCTCGGCGTCGGCGGCGCTGATCTTGCCCTTGTCGGCGAGCTTGGCCAGCGTGTCCTGCAGGTACTTGCGAGCGGCTTCCACCGCCTGCGGGTTGGCGTCGTACAGGTTGACGGTCAGGCCGGCCTGGGCTGCGATCTGCGCGATGCCCCGACCCATGGCGCCGGTGCCGACGATACCCAGCGTATCGATGGTGAAAGTGCTCATCATTCGTCCCAAAAGTTGTGGTTAAATTAGCACGATCGTACGTTTTTTGCACCTTCCGCGACAGACCGGCAGGGCAGGCGGCGTGCGCTGATCGGCCAGCCGGTTCACTGCAGACGCCGGATGGTCCACAATCCCCCGTTCCACGCGATTCGATGCGGGAACCCATCCCATAACGGAGACAGACGACATGCTGAAGCTCTGCGGATTTGCCGCCAGCAACTACTACAACAAAGTGAAGCTGGCGCTGCTGGAAAAGAACGTGCCGTTCGAAGAGGTGCTGGCCTGGATCGGCGAGACCGACCCGGCGGCCACGCCCGCAGGCAAGGTGCCCTACATCATCACCGAATCCGGCCCGCTGTGCGAGTCCGAAGCCATCGCCGAATACGTGGAAGCGACCTACCCGCAGACGCCGCTGCTGCCGGCGGACCCGTACCAGGCGGCCAAGGTGCGCGAGATCATCGTGTTCCTGGAACTCTACCTGGAGCTGACCGCGCGCGAGCTGTACCCCGAGGCCTTCTTCGGCGGCAAGGTCAGCGACGGCGTCAAGGAGCGCCAGCACAAGCTGCTGACCCGCTATATCCCCGCCTTCGCCAGCCTGGCGAAGTTCTCGCCGTACATCGCCGGCGACCGCTTCACGCTGGCCGATTGCGCCGCGGCGGTGCACCTGCCGCTGGTGTCGTCGTGCACCAAGATCATCTATGGCACCGACATGCTGGCGGAGCTGCCGGTCAAGGACTACCTGAAGACGCTGTCGCAGCGCGAGTCGGTGCAGAAGGTCAACGCCGACCGCAAGGCGAATACGGAGCTGATGATGAGCCGGAGGAAGTAAGCTCAGGGGGCCAGCGTTGCGCGGTCCTCCGTCGGTGGTGGAGATACGCCCGCAATTTGCGGGCGTTTCCGCTTCTGCTTACAGCTTTCCCAACCGCTCCAGCGCCAGCGCCAGCGTCTCTTCCTTCTTCGCGAAGCAGAACCGCACCACGCCGGATTCACGCGGCTGCGAGTAGAAGGCCGAGACCGGAATCGCGGCCACGCCGATCTCGCGCGTCAGCCACATGGCGAAGTCGGCCTCGCTCAGGTCCGAGATCGCGGAATAATCAACGCACTGGAAATACGTGCCGTCCGAAGGCAGCAGCTTGAAGCGCGAGGCCGCCAGCCCGGCGCGGAAAAAATCGCGCTTGGCCTGGTAGAACGCCGACAGCTGCAGGTAGGGCGCGGCATCGGCCATATAGTCGGCCAGGCCATGCTGCACCGGCGTGTTGACCGTGAACACGTTGAACTGGTGCACCTTGCGGAACTCAGCCATCAGCGCGGCGGGCGCGGCCACGTAGCCGACCTTCCAGCCGGTCACGTGGTAGGTCTTGCCGAAGCTGGAGATGACGAAGCTGCGGCGCGCCAGCTCGGGGTGGCGCGACACCGATTCATGGCGCTGGCCGTCGTAGACCATATGCTCGTAGACCTCGTCCGACAGCAGCAGGATGTCGGTGCCCGCCAGGATCTGCGCCAGCTGGTCCATGTCCCCCGCGCGCCAGATCGTGCCGGTAGGGTTGTGCGGCGTGTTGATGAGGATCATGCGCGTGCGCGGCGTGATGGCGGCGGCGAGCTTGTCGAACGGCACGCGGAACGCGGGCGCTTCCAGCGCGACCGGCACCGCGGTAGCACCGGCCAGTTCGATCGCCGGCAGGTAGCTGTCGTAGCACGGCTCCAGCACGATGACCTCGTCGCCCGGATGCACCGCGCACAGGATCGCGGTCAGGATGCCCTGGGTGGCGCCCGCGGTGACCGTGATCTCGCTGTCCCAGCTGTACTGGTGGCCATACAGGCTGGCGATCTTGGCGGCGATGGCCTGGCGCAGGCGCGGCACGCCGGCCATCGGCGGGTACTGGTTATGGCCGGCGCGCATGGCAGCGGCCACGGCATCGACGATGCCCGGGTCGCATTCGAAGTCGGGGAAGCCCTGGCCCAGGTTGACCGCGTTCTTTTCGGCGGCGAGCGCCGACATCACGGTGAAGATGGTGGTGCCGACGCCGGGCAGGCGCGATGGCGGCGGCGTCAGTGGAGCAAGCGTGGTGTCTGCGGACATAGGGCAGGGTGTCGATGCGATGGAAACGGGAGGCGCTCGGGCGCCTGCGGCACGGCGGCGGCGCGAGCCGCCACATTCTAAAGCGGATCGGCCTTAAAGCGGATCGCCGGCCGGGCCCAGCGCGGCCAGCCAGGCGCCGAATGCCGGCGGTGTCATCACTTCCACGCCGCTGCTGCGGCGCAGGCGGCTGCGCAGCTTGAGCACGGCCTTGTCCTTCGACACCAGACAGGCGGCGCCGGCGAAATGGGCCAGTTCGACGAACTTCTGGTCGTCAGTGTCCTTGCAGCGCGGCAGGCGGATGGCGTCGCAGTCGGCCTGCAGCGGCGCGGCTTGCAGGGTGGCGAGACGGTCGACGGTGGCCAGCGCCGCGCCGATATCGACGTCGAAGCGTGCGAATTGCGGATAGGCCAGCACCCGACGCAGTTCCTCGCGGCAGTCGGCGCGGATCACCGGGGCGATGGTGCCGGCCTCCAGCGCGGCGCGGATCGGCTCGACGTGGGGGTCCTGGAAGACCAGCAGGTCCACCCAGATATTGGAGTCCAGCACCACGCGCGGCGCAGATGTGATGCCGGCGGGGCGGCCGGCGTCCCCGGCAGTGCCGGCGGGCAGGATGGTTGCGGTGGTGTCGAGGCGCATTCGCTACAATCTGGGCTTGTTTGTCCTTGGCTACTGCCGCGATTTTGCCATGCTCATCGTTTTGTCTCCCGCCAAGTCGCTGGACTACGAGACTCCCGCCCGCATCAAGACTCACACGCTGCCGCGCTTCATCGACCGTTCCGCCGCGCTGATCGAGCGCCTGCGCCGGCTGGCGCCGCAGGACGTGGGCGCGCTAATGGACATCTCGGACAAGCTGGCAGTGCTCAACGTGACGCGCTACGCCGACTGGTCGCCGACGTTCACCGCGGCCAACAGCAAGCAGGCGGTGCTGGCCTTCAACGGCGATGTCTACGACGGTCTCGACGCGAAATCGCTGTCGGCCGACGACCTCGGCTTTGCGCAAAAGCACCTGCGCATCCTGTCCGGCCTGTACGGGGTGCTGCGCCCGCTGGACTGGATGCAGCCCTACCGGCTCGAAATGGGCACGCGCCTGGACAACGCCGCCGGCAAGGACCTGTACGCGTTCTGGGGCGACGACGTCACGCAGATGCTCAACGCCGACATGGCCGCGCTCAAGCAGGAAGGCGCGCCGGTGCTGGTCAACCTGGCTTCGGAAGAATATTTCAAGGTGGTGCGGCCCAAGGTGCTGCAGGCGCGCATCGTCACGCCGGTGTTCGAGGACTGGAAGGGCGGCCGCTACAAGATCATTTCGTTCCATGCCAAGCGCGCGCGCGGCACCATGGCGCGCTACGCGGTGACGCACCGCGTGACCGACCCAGAGAAGCTCAAGCGCTTCGCCGAGGACGGCTATGCCTTCGACAAGGCGGCCTCGGACGCGATCCGCTGGGTATTCCGCCGCCGCCTGGAAGACTGACCACGCGTCCCGCAACCATCGCCACGAGCCCGCCAGCCATGCTGCATATCTCTTCGCATTTCGATTCCGGCGCCATCGAGGTCGAGGCGCTTGACCGCGCCGACGATATCCGCCTGCGCATCCGTGCCGATTCGCACGCCGACTTCCGCCAGTGGTTCCATTTCCGGCTGCAGGGCGCGGCCGGGCAGGCCTGCCGCCTGCACTTCCTGAACGCGGGCGATTGCACCTATCCGGACGGCTGGCGCGACTACCGCGCGGTGGCGTCGTACGACCGCGCCAACTGGTTCCGCGTGCCGACGCGTTTCGACGGCCAGGTGATGACCGTCGAGGTCACGCCCGAGCACGACAGCATCTGGTTCGCGTATTTCGAGCCGTATCCGGACGAGCGCCACCTGTCGCTGCTGGCAAGCTGCCAGCGTTCGCCGCTGGCGCGGCTGTCGCACCTGGGCAGCACCGTGGACGGACGCGACATGACGCGCGTCACTGTCGGCCAGCCGGGTCCGGGCAAGTCCAACATCTGGATGATCGCGCGCCAGCACCCGGGCGAGAGCATGGCCGAGTGGTTTGTCGAAGGCGTGCTGCAGCGGCTGACCGGCACCGGCATGTGGGCCGGCGACCCGGTCGCGCGCAAGCTGCTCGAGCGCGCGGTGTTCCATATCGTGCCGAACATGAACCCCGACGGCTCGGCGCGCGGCAACCTGCGCACCAACGCCGCGGGCGCCAACCTGAACCGCGAGTGGATGGCGCCGAGTGCCGATACCAGCCCCGAGGTCTATCACGTGCGCCGCGCGATCGAAGCCACCGGCTGCGACATGTTCTTCGATATCCACGGCGACGAGGGCCTGCCGTACAACTTCGTCGCCGGCAGCGAGATGCTGCCGGGTTTTACCGAAGCACGCCGGCGCGAGCAGCAGCGCTTTATCGAGGCCTTCAAGCGGGCCTCGCCTGACTTCCAGGACGTGCATGGCTACGCCGCCAGCAAGTACAACGCCGATGCGCTCAAGCTGGCGTCCAAATACATCGGCCACACCTTCGGCTGCCTGGCGCTGACGCTGGAGATGCCGTTCAAGGACAACGCTGATATGCCCGATCCCGCGGTGGGCTGGAACGGGGCGCGCAGCGCGCTGCTGGGAACGGCGATGCTGCAGGCGATCCTGGATTTTCTGGGCTGAGCGTTGGCTTGCTGACGGTCTTCTCCCCTCTCCCATTTATGGGATAGGGGCGACAACCAGCGCCCGCATGGGCGTGCGCTGCGTTGCTGCGTCTACTGCTTTTTCTTGCTCTTGCTGCTCGCCTTGGCCGACGTCGACTTGGCGGAGCTCGACTTCACGGACTTCGATGCCGACGCCTTGCCGGACTTCGACGCCGTGCTCTTGCCCTTGGCCCCTTTGCGGCTCTTGCTGGCCGACGTGCGCGTGGCGGTAGGCACCGCCGGCGCCGCGGCGGGCTCGCTGATGGTGGCGCCGCTGCTGTCCAGCAGTTCATAGGCCAGCATCATGCCGTCGTCATAGCCGCAGCGCACCTTCACCGGCTGCCAGTCGTCGCTGCCCTTGCGCTTGTGCGCGGTGGCGGCGAAGGTGACCACCGAACTGACCGGCACGGCCTGCTTGCCCGGCGAGAAGCGCCCGCTCCAGGGCTCGGTGGTGGCCTGTCCCGCGGCGAGCGCGCCGGTGGGAATCTTCAGCGCATCGTAGGTGGCCGAGCGCGGCACCACCCAGCTGGCATGGGCGGCGCAGTCGGCCACGTCGCTGGTAGCGTTCTCGGTCTTCATCAGCTGTTCGCGCATGCGCGCGCGGTACTCGGACAGACTGACGCGGCCGCGGTCGGGCAGGTTGATGGTCTTGATGGGGGGCTGGGCGGAGATTGCCGGGGCGGTAGCGGCGGCGGGGCGGGCCGGTGCCGCGGCGATGGCGGCGGATGCGGGGGCCGGTGCCGGGGCGGCGGCGGTGCCGGCGGCATCGTCCGGCAGGTTGGCGCAGCCTGCCAGCGCGATCGCACCGGCTACGGCGGCAGCCACCATGCGCAGCCGGCTGCCGAGCATTGCGGAGATTCGTCGGATCACGGTGTTAGCGTTGTGAGCGTGTGCTTGCCTGGATTGCCTGCCGGCGCCATGGGCCGGCAGCCAGGATGGGTTCGCAAAGGATTGCCATGATAGAGGAAACCCATCTGCCAAAGTTCCTAAATCTTGTTACCCATTCTTCTAAAGCACGGCCAACACGCCGCCGCCCGCGCGAAGTGATCCCGGCGCAGGCAGGCCTGCGCTGTGCCGGGCCCGGCCGCCAGCCGTGCCCGGGGTCCTGACCGGTGTCAGGCCACGCGCGACGGCATCGCGCGCGTAAAGCGCAGCAGTTCGTCGAGCAGGCTGTTCAGGTCGTGCCGCAGCCTGGCAAAGCCGGCAGTATGGGTCAGGCCGGCTTCGTCCATGTAGAGCTTGCGGTTGACCTCGAGCTGCAGGCTGTGGCGGCCGGCCTGCGGCTGCCCGACCACGCGCACGATCTCGACGCCCTTGTACGGGTGGTTGCGCCACACCTCGTAGCCCATCTCCTTGAGCAGCCCCTCGACCCGGTCGGTAAAGCGCTTGTCGCAGGTGGTGCCGTCGCGGTCGCCGACGACGAAATCCGGATGCTCCAGCCCGGGGAATTCGGTCGCGAACGGCGCGGCGTGGCTCGGCATCGAATGGCAGTTGATATGCCAGGCGCTGCCATGGCTGGCGACGGCGCGCTCGGCCAGCTTCTGCAACTGCGCGTAATAGGGCAGGTAGCAGCGCTCGATGCGGGCCTGCACCTCGGCCACGCTCAGCTTGCGGTCGTAGATGGCTTCGCCGGTGTCCAGCACGCGCCAGACCAGGCCCTTGCCCAGCCGGGTCTTGGAAGTTTCCTGTTTGGCGCCAGGCCACGGCGCGTCGAGCAGGGCCTCGTCGATTTCTTCGAGCGCGCGGTTGGCATCCAGGTAGCTGCGCGGAAAGCCCGCGCACAGCAGCGGGATGCCGCGCGCCGGGGCGCCGGCGTAGAGCTCGTCGACAAAGGTGTCCTCGGCCTGGCGCAGCAGCGGCAGCGGCAGCGCGGGATCGGGGCGGAAGTCCGTCGGGTACGTGGTCGCGCTGTGCGGCGAGTCCAGGAACAGCGCCGCAGGCTCGCCCTCGGGCTGGTACAGGCAGAACGGACTGTCCGCGATGGTTCGGTCGGTGTCGGTCATGGTATGCGGTGCGTTCAGTCGAGCGAGATCCTGGCGGCGGCGGCGACGCGCTTGTTCTTGGCCACTTCGCTCTTGATCTGCGCGGCAAAGTGCGCCGGCGTGTCGCCCACCGGGGTGGCGCCGAGCTTCTCCAGCTTGGCCTTGACTTCCGGCAGTGCCAGCACCTTGACCGCGGCGGCATGCAGCTTGTTCTGCAGGTCGACCGGCAGGTTGGCCGGGGCGATCAGGCCGAACCAGGCGGCATCGTTGACTTCGCCCAGGCCGAGTTCGGCGAAGGTCGGCACATTGGGCAGCGCCGCCACGCGCTTGGGCGCGGCCACCGCGAGCGCGCGCAGCTTGCCGCCCTCGATGAACGGCAGCGACGACGGCAGGTTGTCGAACAGCACCTGCACCTGGCCGGCCAGCGCGTCGTTCAGCGCCGGGCCCACGCCCTTGTACGGCACGTGCAGCAGTTCGGTCTTGCTGCTCATCTTGAACAGTTCTCCCATCATGTGCGAGACGCTGCCGTTGCCGGCCGAGCCATAGGCCAGCTTGCCGGGCTGCGCCTGCGCCAGCGCGATGAAGGCCTTCATGTCGGTGGCCTTGACCGACGGGTGGATGCTCATCACGTTCGGCACCGAGGCCAGGTTGGTGATGGGGGTGAAGTCCTTGGTGGCATCGTAGGACAGGCGCGGGTAGACCGCCGGGTTGATGCCGTGGGTCGACGCCGTGGCGATGCCCAGCGTGTAGCCGTCCGGCGCGGCCTTGGACAGGAAGGTGGTGCCGATGCTGCCGCCGGCGCCGCCGCGGTTGTCGACCACCACGGCCTGGCCCAGTTGCTGGCCGAGCTTGTCGGCGACGATGCGCGCGACGATGTCGGTGGTGCCGCCGGCCGGGAAGGGGACCACCAGCGTGATCGGCTTGGTCGGGTAGCCGGACTGGGCGGCGGCGCTGAACGACAGGCCGGTGGCGAGGACGGCCGAGGCGGCGGCCAGGGCGCGGAGAAGGTGGCGACGTTGCATGATCTTTGTGGCGAAAGGTATCAAGGAAGAGACAAAGGCGTTTTCACGATTCTGCTCGTGCAAGCGGAACCCCCGCAAACGAAATAAAATCCCTAGCTCATTCCATTTGGTCGTGAAGTAGAGGTGATTTATGCGACGCCTATGTCCGTCGCTGACCGAGTTGCACGCCTTCGAAGCGGCAGCGCGCCATAACAGCTTTACCGTAGCCGCCCGTGAGCTGCATGTCACGCAAGGCGCGGTCAGCAAGCAGGTACGCAGCCTCGAGGCCTACCTCGGGGTCGAGTTGTTCCAGCGGGTGCGCCAGCGGCTGGTGCTGACGCCCGCGGGCGAGCGCTACCTGGAGCGCATCGCGCCCAGCCTGAACGAGCTGGAGGCGGCGACGGTGGAGTTGATGGCGGGGCAGGGACGGGGCGGCGTGCTGCATATCGCCAGCATGCCGACGCTGGGCGCCAAGTGGCTGATCCCGCGCCTGCCGCAGTTCTTCGCGCGGCATCCGGAGGTGACGCTGGAGTTCGTGCCGCATGCGCAGGGCTACGATTTCTCCGAACCGGACCTCGATGCCGCGATCCGCTTCGGCGACGGCGTCTGGCCCGGCAGCCTGGCCGACTACATGACCGGCCGCGAAGTCCTGCCGGTATGCCGGCCAGGGCTGCTGGCGTCCGAGCCCGATGGCGTCGCGCCGACGCCGGCGGCGTTGCTGCGCTATCCGCTGCTGCACCACACCACCGTGCCCGAGGCCTGGCCCGACTGGTTCGCCACGCTGGGATTGCCCACGCGCGACGCCTGGAGCGGCGCGCGCTTCGACCAGTTTTCGCTGCTGACGCAGGCGGCGCTGTCCGGTCTGGGCATCGCCCTGATTCCGCGCTGCCTGATCGAAGAAGAGCTGGCCACCGGCGCGCTGGTGGTGGCGCACCCCGCGCAGGTGCTGGCGAAGAAGGGCTATTACCTGTGCTATCCGGAGCAGAAGCAGCACCTGCCGGCGCTGCGCACGTTCAGGGCGTGGGTGATGGAGGGGGCGGACCTGGCGCGGCCGGCGCCCGTTTCGCGCCCCTAGGCTTACTTCGACAACACCTTCATCGCCTGCTCCAGCCCCGCCAGCGTGACCGGGAACATCCGTCCCTTCATCAGCTGGTTGATCACCGTGATCGACTGCCGGTACTGCCACAGCCCTTCCGGTTCGGGATTGAGCCAGACGAAGTGCGGGAACTGCTCGGTCATGCGGTTCAGCCACACCGCGCCGGCCTCGGCGTTGTTGTACTCGACCGAGCCGCCGGGCTGCAGGATCTCGTACGGGCTCATGGTGGCGTCGCCGACGAAGATGATCTTGTAGTCGGGCGTGTACTTGTGCAGCAGGTCCCAGGTCGCCAGCTTTTCGGCGTGGCGGCGGCGGTTGTTCTTCCACACGTAGTCGTACAGGCAGTTGTGGAAGTAGTAGTACTCCAGGTGCTTGAACTCGGTCTTGGTGGCCGAGAACAGTTCCTCGACGCGCTTGATGTGGTCGTCCATCGAGCCGCCTACGTCCATCAGCATCAGCACCTTGACCTTGTTGTGGCGCTCGGGCCGCAGCTTGATGTCGAGCAGGCCGGCGTTGGCCGCGGTGGAATGGATGGTGTCGTCGAGGTCCAGCTCGGTGTCGGCGCCTTCGCGGGCGAAGCGGCGCAGCCGGCGCAGCGCGACCTTGATGTTGCGCGTGCCCAGTTCGACCTGGTCGTCATAGTCCTTGTAGGTGCGCGCCTCCCACACCTTGATCGCGGTGCGGTTGCCCTTGGACGGGCCGCCGATGCGGATGCCCTGGGGGTTGTAGCCGCCGTGGCCGAACGGCGAGGTGCCGCCGGTGCCAATCCACTTGTTGCCGCCTTCGTGCTTTTCCTTCTGCTCCTCGAGCAGCTGCTTGAGGCGCTCCATCAGCTTGTCGAGGCCGCCCATGGCCTCGATCTTGGCCTTTTCCTCGGGCGACAGTTCGCGCTCCAGCGTCTTCTGCAGCCAGTCGAGCGGGATGTCGGACTTCCAGTCGACCAGACTGTCCACGCCCTTGAAATAGGCGGCGAAGGCCTGGTCGAACTTGTCGAAGTGCTTCTCGTCCTTCACCAGCGTCATCCGCGACAGGTAGTAGAACTCGTCGATGGAAGGCGTGATGACCTGCGCCTTGAGCGCTTCCAGCATGGTCAGGTATTCCTTGACCGAAACCGGCAGCTTGGCGTGGCGCAGCGAGAAGAAGAAATCGATCAGCATGGTGCCTCGCTTTCAGTCGGCGCGGCGCATCAGCGCGGCCGCTCGAGCTGGAATTGCAGGTGTTGCCGCACCGCCGGCCATTCGCTGGCGATGATCGAGAACACCACGGTGTCGCGCAGCGTGCCGTCCGGCATGCGCATGTGGTTGCGCAGCACGCCGTCCTGCCGGGCGCCCAGGCGGGCGATCGCGGCGCGGCTCTGCTGGTTCATCCAGTGCGTGCGGAATTCCACCGCGATGCAGTCGAGATGGTCGAAGGCATGGCCCAGCAGCATCAGCTTGCACTCGGTGTTCAGCGGCGTGCGCTGGACCCGGCGCGCATACCAGGTCGAGCCGATCTCCACGCGCCGGTTGGCCGCGTCGATGTTCATGTAGGTGGTCATGCCCGCCAGCTCGCCGGCTGCGTCGCGCACCGCGAACGGCAGCATCGAGCCACGCTGCTGCAGGTCCAGGCGCCGCGCGATCTCGGCCTCCATGCGCTCGGGCGCCGGCACGCTGGTGTACCAGAGCTTCCACAGTTCGCCGTCGGCACAGGCGGCGCGCAGGCCGTCGGCGTGCTCGGGCCGCAGCGGTTCCAGCGTGGCATGCCGGCCCGCCAGGATCACGGGTTTGGCAAAAGGTGTCGTGTCGGTCATCGGGCTTGGCCGCGCGCTCAGCGGTTGGCGCGGTTCATGAACACCAGGCGCTCGAACAGGTGCACGTCCTGCTCGTTCTTCAGCAGCGCGCCATGCAGCGGCGGGATCGCGGCCTTCTTGTCCGGGCTCTTCAGCGCCTCGGGCGGGATGTCCTCGGCCATCAGCAGCTTGAGCCAGTCGATCAGCTCGGACGTCGACGGCTTCTTCTTCAGGCCCGGCAGGTTGCGCATCTCGTAGAACGATTCCAGCGCGGCGGCAACCAGCTCGCGCTTGATGCCGGGGTAGTGCACGTCGACGATCTGCTGCATCGTCTCGGCATCGGGGAACTTGATGTAGTGGAAGAAGCAGCGGCGCAGGAAGGCGTCGGGCAACTCCTTCTCGTTGTTCGAGGTGATGATCACCAGCGGCCGGTGCTTCGCCTTGACCAGCTCGCGGGTCTCGTAGACATAGAACTCCATGCGGTCGAGTTCGCGCAGCAGGTCGTTGGGGAATTCGATGTCGGCCTTGTCGATCTCGTCGATCAGCAGCACCACCTGCTGGTCGGCCTCGAAGGCCTGCCACAGCACGCCCTTGACGATGTAGTTGCGGATGTCGTGGACGCGGTCGTCGCCCAGCTGCGAATCGCGCAGGCGCGACACGGCGTCGTATTCGTACAGGCCCTGCTGTGCCTTGGTGGTCGACTTGATATGCCATTGCAGCAGCGGCATGCCCAGCGCGGCGGCGACTTCCTCGGCCAGCATGGTCTTGCCGGTGCCGGGCTCACCCTTGATCAGCAGGGGGCGCTGCAGCGTGCGCGCGGCATTGACGGCCAGCTTGAGGTCGTCGGTGGCAACATACTGGTCGCTGCCTTCGAAGCGGACCGGCTGGGAGGAGGCTTGGGCGGAAGCGTTGGCGGTGTTTGACATGAGGCAACCTGAGGTGGCGGCCGCTCGCGGACGAGGGCCGGGTTGGCGTGCTGGGCGCGGTCTCTTCGCGCTGTGACGCGCGCTTTCGTTATGGAAACAGGGTCCGTGACGGGCGCCCGCTTGCCGCTGGCGCAGCGTACGCGAACGGTCGTGCGGATTCCCGGAATGGGCCAGTATAAAAGACCTTTGCGGTTCGTGTTGGGGCCCGCTGACAGGGTTCCGCCGGCGCCGACCGCTGGCTGGACTGGCAGGTGCCGGCTGCGGTACAATGCGGCGGTTTGACGCGCCCCCACGTCCAGTTCTCCAGTATCCGGCAGTCCGCGTTCAGAAGTCCCTGCGGCCCTTCCGGGTCGCGGCGATTGCGCGAGGTGGTTCCAGAATGGTGTTCCACTCCCCGGCAAACCGACCGGATGCGACATCTCTGGCGGGTTGCACCCCGGCCAACCAACTGGCTGCCCGGTTGCTCCGCAGAAGCATTCTGAAACCGTCTCCGCCCGGCAGGGCAGGTCACACGGTTTAACTTCCAATCCGCAAAGACAATGAAAAAGCTCCTCACGATGGTGGTGCTGGGCGCGGCTGCAACGGCCGTGCAGGCACAGGAAGTCAAGGGCAATGGAGACGCTGCCAAGGACAAGGTTGCAATGTGCATCGGATGCCATGGCATTCCGGGCTACCGTGCGTCCTTCCCCGAGATCTATGAAGTGCCGCTGCTGGGCGGCCAGAGCGCCAAGTACATCGAGAACGCGCTGAAGGCCTACCAGAAGGGCGAGCGCAAGCACCCCACCATGCGCAGCATCGCCGCGACGCTGACCGAGCAGGACATCGCCAACGTGGCGGCCTACTACTCGCAGCAGAACGCCGGCACGCAGAACAATTCCCTCAAGTAAGAGACCCCACATGAAGACGCTCAAGACGCTTTCGTTCGCGCTCGGCGCACTCGTGCTGGGTGCTGCCGCCATGCCGGCCTCGGCCGCCGACCTTGCCAACGGCAAGACGCTGGTGGAAAAGGGCAACTGCGTGGCCTGCCATGGCGCCGGCATGAACAAGCCGATCTCGCCCGACTACCCCAAGCTGGCCGGCCAGCATGCCGACTACCTGTACCACGCGCTGATGTCCTACCAGGTGTCGGGCAATGCGCTGGTGGGCCGTTCCAACGCGATCATGGCCGGCCAGGTCAACGCCAATCCGGCGGTCACCGACAAGGATGGCAAGCCGCGCCCGTTCACGCGCAAGGAACTGAAGGACATGGCCGCCTACATCGAGTCGCTGCCGGGCGACCTGGTGCTGAAGAAGTAATGGCCGGCGGCGCCCGCCGCCTGCACGCAAAAAGCCGCTTCGCTGGAAGCGGCTTTTTTTCGTCCGCGGCGGGGCTCAGGCCGGCCGCAGCCGGTGCGCCAACGCCGTCGACCCTTCAGTGTTGCTTCAGTTGCCGCTGCCCGACACGAGTCGGCGCTGGCGCACCGACTCGGCCAGGCCCTCGAGCACCTTGACCGAGTCGTCCCAGCCGATGCACGCATCGGTGACGGACTGGCCATAGGTCAGCTCGTCGACCGGCTGGCCCTGCACGTGGTCCTGGCGCCCGGCCACCAGGTGCGATTCGACCATCACGCCGATGATGCGCTGGTCGCCGGCGGCAATCTGGCGGCCGATGTCGGCGCACACCGGGATCTGGTTCTCATGCTTCTTGCTGCTGTTGGCATGCGAGGCGTCGATCATCAGGCGCGAGGCCAGGCCGGCCTTGGCGATGGCGTCGCACGCTTCCTGCACGCTGGCGGCGTCGTAGTTGGGCGCCTTGCCGCCGCGCAGGATCACGTGGCAGTCCTCGTTGCCCGAGGTCGACACGATCGCCGAATGCCCGCCCTTGGTCACCGACAGGAAATGGTGCGGCTGCGACGCGGCCTTGATCGCGTCGACCGCGATCTTGACGTTGCCGTCGGTGCCGTTCTTGAACCCGACCGGGCACGACAGTCCCGATGCCAGCTCGCGGTGCACCTGCGACTCGGTGGTGCGCGCGCCGATCGCGCCCCAGCTGACCAGGTCGGCGATGTATTGCGGGCTGATCATGTCGAGGTACTCGGTGCCGGTCGGCACGCCCATTTCGCTGATGGTCAGCAGCAGCTCGCGCGCGGTGCGCAGGCCGTCATTGATCTTGAAGCTGCCGTCCATGTGCGGGTCGTTGATCAGGCCCTTCCAGCCCACGGTGGTGCGCGGCTTCTCGAAGTACACCCGCATCACCACCTCCAGCTCGCCGGCGAAGCGCTCGCGCTGGACCTTGAGCAGCTTGGCGTATTCCAGCGCGGCGCGGGTATCGTGGATCGAGCAGGGTCCGATGATGACGATCAGACGGTCATCCATGCCGTGCAGGATGCGGTGCATGGCCTGGCGCGCGCCGTAGATCACGTCCGAAGCCTGTTCGGAGCAGCCAAACTCGCGGATCAGGTGCGCGGGCGGCAGCAGCTCCTTGAGTTCACGGATGCGCAGGTCGTCGGTGTTCTTCAGCATGATGGCTCCAGGATTCTTGTGAGGTCGTGAGAGTGTGGGAAAACAAACGGGTATAAAAAAACCGCCAGGGTCGCTGGCGGTCTTTTTTGTATTCGGGGCGCTGCTTACAGCCATCCCTCCCTATCCGCCAGCGGTGTGAGATCGCCAAAAAAGTAAAAGTAAAACTTAGCGGACATGGCGGAAAAAGGCGTTGGCTTGGGTCAGCTTGAAACGATTTTCTTCGCGGGCGCTGGATTTATGCTGCACTGCGTGGCAGAAAGGCAGGAAATTGCGCGCCGCTTCGATAATTTTCGTTGCGCATTGGCTGCTGGCCGCGCGACGAAGCATCTTTATAGCGCCTTTTGCCGGGGTTGGCAAGTGTCGACGCAGTCATGCCGTGCGCTGGCGCACCAACGCGGCTAACCGTCCGGCGCCGCCTTGCCGGCCGGGTCCTGCGGGCCGCATTCAGGCTTTTCCTGTTATAGCCCGGGGCTATATTGAAAGCGGGGAGCAGTGCGCACGGGGAGGTGCATCATGAGCGTCGATGAAGCGAGGCTGAATGCCTTCATGGAAAAATTCGTCGGCGATATCGGCGCGGTGATGCATGCCGCGACCGTGGTCGTCGGCGATGAACTGGGCCTGTACAAGGCGCTGGCGGAAAAGCCGATGACTGTCGCCATGCTGGCGGCCAAGACCCATACCGACGAGCGCTACCTGCGCGAATGGCTGTCGGCGCAGGCGGCCAGCGGCTACGTCGACTATGACGCTAGTTCGGCGCAGTTCAGCCTGAACGAAGAACAGGCCTTTGCGCTGGCACAGGAAGGCAGCCCGGCCTTTATCCCGGGCGCGTTCCAGATCGCCGTGGCGCAGTTCCGCGCGATTCCCAAAATGATCGATATCTTCCGCAATGGCCGCGGCCTGGGCTGGCACGAGCACGATCCCGCGCTGTTCCACGGCACCGAACGCTTCTTCCGGCCCGGCTATGCGGCGCACCTTGTGTCGGAATGGATTCCGGCGCTGGCAGGCATGGCGGCGCGGCTGGAGGCGGGGGCCATGGTGGCGGACGTAGGCTGCGGCCATGGCGCCTCGACCATCATCATGGCGCAGGCGTTTCCCGCGTCGCGCTTCGTCGGCTTCGACTACCATGAGCCCTCGGTGCGCCATGCGGCCGAGGCCGCGCGCCGCGCCGGCGTGGCCGAGCGCGTGCGCTTCGAGGTGGCCAGCGCCAAGGACTATGGCGGCAAGGACTATGACCTGGTGGCGGTGTTCGACTGCCTGCACGACATGGGCGATCCCGTGGGCGCGGCGCGCCATGTGCGAGAGACCCTGCGCGCCGACGGCGCCTGGATGATCGTCGAGCCCTTTGCCAACGATGCGCTGGAGCAGAACCTGAATCCGGTAGGCCGGGTGTTCTACTCCGCGTCGACCTTCATCTGCACGCCGGCATCGCGCTCGCAGGAAGTCGGCCTGTGCCTGGGCGCACAGGCGGGCGAGGCGCGCATGCGTGCGGTGGCGGAGCAGGCAGGCTTCCGCAGCTTCCGCCGCGCGGCGCAGACGCCGTTCAATCTGGTGTATGAAGTGCGGCCGTAAGGGTGTGGCCGTCCGGGATGCTGATTGCGTGCTCCCTCTCCCGCACGCTGGAGAGGGGAGCAAACCCCCTGTCAGACAGCGGCCTCAGGCCGTCCCGCCCACCGTCATATTCTCGATGCGCAGCGTCGGCTGGCCCACGCCCACCGGCACGCTCTGGCCTTCCTTGCCGCACACGCCCACGCCCGAATCCAGCCGCATGTCGTTGCCGATCATGGTCACGTCCTTGAGCGATTCCGGGCCGTTGCCGACCAGGGTCGCGCCCTTGACCGGGTAGGTGATCTTGCCGTCCTCGATCATATAGGCCTCGCTCGCCGAGAACACGAACTTGCCGTTGGTGATGTCGACCTGGCCGCCGCCAAAGTTGACCGCATACAGGCCCTTCTTGACGCTGGCGATGATTTCCTGCGGGTCCTTGTCGCCGTTGAGCATGTAGGTGTTGGTCATGCGCGGCATCGGCAGCGCGGCATAGCTTTCGCGGCGCGCGTTGCCGGTGACCGGCATCTTCATCAGGCGCGCGTTGAGCGTGTCCTGGATATAGCCGCGCAGGATGCCGTCCTCGATCAGCGTTGTGCACTGGGTCGGGTTGCCTTCATCGTCCAGGTTGAGCGAGCCGCGGCGGTTGGCCAGCGTGCCGTCGTCTACCACGGTCACGCCCCTGGCCGCGACGCGCTCGCCCATGCGGCCGGCAAACGCCGACGAGCCCTTGCGGTTGAAGTCGCCTTCCAGCCCGTGGCCGACCGCCTCGTGCAGCAGCACGCCGGGCCAGCCGGGGCCCAGCACCACGGTCATCGCGCCGGCCGGGGCCGGGCGCGCATCCAGGTTGACCAGCGCCGACGACACCGCCTCGTCCACGTACTGCTGCAGCAGCGCATCGGTGAAATAGCCGTAGGCATAGCGGCCGCCGCCGCCGGACGAGCCGATCTCGCGGCGCCCGCCCTGTTCGGCGATCACCGTGACCGAGACCCGCACCAGCGGGCGCACGTCGGCGGCGATCACGCCGTCGCTGCGCGCTACCAGCACCACGTCGTACTCGCCCGCCAGGCCCGCCATGACCTGCACCACGCGCGGATCCTTGGCGCGCGCCATGCGCTCGATGCGCTCGAGCAGCGCCACCTTTTCCGCCGCGCTCATCGAGTCGAGCGGGTCGTTGGGCGAGTACAGGTTGCGCCCCGCTTGCGTGGCCAGCTCGCCGGCGACCTTGATACGGCCGCTGCCGGCCTTGCCGATGGTGCGCGTGGCGGCTGCCGCCTGCGACAGCGCGGGCAGGCTGATTTCATCCGAGTAGGCGAAGGCGGTGCGGTCGCCCGAGACCGCGCGCACGCCCACGCCCTGGTCGATGCTGAAGCTGCCCGACTTGACGATGCCTTCTTCCAGGCTCCAGGCCTCGTTGCGGGTGTACTGGAAGTACAGGTCGGCGTAGTCGACCTTGTGCGTGAAGATATCGGCCAGCACGCGCTGGAGCCTGGCTTCGTCCAGGCCGTACGGCGCCAGCAGCAGTTGCTGCGCGGTGGCCAGGTTGCGGATTCCGAGATCGCCGGCGTTCATGAGAGGTCCTTTTTTTCCTGTGGCCGCGCGGGCTGGCCGGCGCGGCAGACAATCCTGTGGGCGAGGGCGCCATCGGCCCCCGCAGTTGCGTACATGCTACAGCACCCGGTGCCGCAATGCCGGCAGGTTCTGCCGGACTTCCTCCAGCCGCGCCGGGTCGATCACGCCGCCGACCACGCCTTCGCCTTCGGGCAGCATCGCCAGCACTTCGCCCCACGGGTCCACCAGCATCGAATGGCCCCAGGTGCGCCGGCCGTTCTCGTGCTTGCCGCCTTGAGCCGCCGCCAGCACATAGCACTGGTTTTCGATGGCGCGGGCGCGCAGCAGGATTTCCCAGTGGGCCTGCCCGGTGGTGTAGGTGAAGGCGGCCGGCATCAGGATCAGGCTGGTGCCGCCGTCTGCGGCCAGGCCGCGGTACAGCTCCGGGAAGCGCAGGTCGTAGCACACCGACATCGCCACCCGGCCGCAGGGCGCATCGAAGCTGACCGGCGTGCGCCCGGCCAGGATGGTGCGCGATTCGTCATAGCTTTCGGTGCCGCGGGTGAAGCCGAACAGGTGGATCTTGTCGTAGCGCGCGATGCGCTCGCCGCGCGGGTTGAAGGCGAGCGAGGTGTTGTACACGCGCTGCGGGTCATCGCACCACATCGGCAGCGTGCCGCCCACCAGCCAGATGCCATGGCGGCGCGCCGTGTCGGCCAGGAACTGCTGCACCGGGCCGTCGCCGTCGTGCTCGCGCACGGCAACCTTGTCGGATTCGGCGCGGCCCATGATGCAGAAGTACTCGGGCAGCAGCACCAGTTCGGCACCGCCGGCGGCGGCCTCGGCGATGCGCGCCTCGGCGCGCGCCAGGTTGGCGTCAAGCGAGGTGCCGGTCACGGTCTGGACGGCGGCAACGCGGAACGGGGCAGGGCTGGCAGAACTGGCTGGGGTCATGGGGGCGGCATCTTCTTCTAGCGCGGGAAGGCCGGGTCCGCGCGGTTCTGGAAGGTCGGGCCTTGCGCCTTATTGTCCTCCACTTTGCCGACCTGTGGGTTGGCCCAGCTGCCCGAGATGCGGTAGTGCTGGGTGAACATCTTGGAGAACTCGTCGGCGAACAGCAACTGCGCGGCGAGCGTGCCGATGCCCAGCGCCGGATTGATGAAGGCCGCAGCGATGGAGGTGGTGGTGGCATTGATGCGCGGCACCACCTCGACGCGCAGGTCCTGGGTTTCGCGCAGCAGGTTGGCCGTGCCGCTCATGCTGGCGATGATCTGCGGGCTGCGCAGGCGGAAGTCCTGGATCGTGCCGACGCCGTTCTCGATGGTGCCGCTGCCGGTGATGCGGTCGAACAGCAGCCCGCGGCCCGACAGCGTACGGAAGTCCAGCGTGGCAAAGCGCAGCAGGCCTTGCAGGCTGAGCACGCCGAGCAGGCGCGCCGCGCCCGGCTCGACGCTGAGGATCTGGCCGTTCTCGAGGTCCAGCGACAGCTTGCCGGTCAGCGTCGGGTAGTCGATCGACAGCGGCGAGCCGCGCCACGCCACGCGGCCCTCGAGCTTGCCCTTGCCGTCGCTGAGCGTATGCGGCAGCCCCAGGCGGTCCAGCGTCGCGCCGGCATCGCGCACGTCGATGGCGAACGACAGCAGCGTGCGGCGCTCGGCGGTGGCGTCGGCGCGCAGGCGGCGCGGCACGCGCCAGCTGCCGTTGCCGGTGAGCGTGGCGCCGGGCTGTTCGATCTGCAGCTTGTCCAGGGTCCATACCGGATCGGTGCCGCCGGCGCCGGTCTCGGTATGCGCCTTGACCTCGAGCTTGCCGAAGTCGTGGCCGCGCAGCATGAACTGCTCGGCAACCAGGTCGATCGCGGGCAAGGTGTCGATGCTGCTGGCCAGCGCATCGACCACGTTGTGCTCGTCGCTGGCATCGGGCACGTTCAGGCGTGCCAGGCGCAAGCGCAGCGAACCGGCGGCAGCCGTCGCGCCCGGGCGCCATTGCACCGCGCCGGCAACCTGGCGCGAGTCGACCCTGGCGTTCCAGCCGTCGGCTTCGCGGCTGGCGTCGAGCGAGACCTCGTCCAGCGTGCGGCCCATGCCGTGCAGCGAGCGCGCGCGCAGCGCGATGCGGTTCGGCAGGAACGGCGAGGGCGGCTCGTCGGCGGCCGCAGCGGCAGTGCTGCCGCCTTCGCCGGCGCCACCGGCGAAGGCGGCGCGCCAGGCATCGATATCGAGCCGGTCGAAGGTGGCCGCGGCGCTGACGCCGGCCGCCGGCGGCGGCGCGGCCTGCTGCACGCCGATGCCGCCCGCCAGCACTTCGAAGCCATGGCCGCCGTTGCCACCGCCATCGCGGCGTAGCAGGTAGCGTGCGTTCAGCACATTGCCCAGCTGCACCGCCAGTTCGTCGGTGCCGGCGCGGGCAGCGCCGGCGGCATTGGCCGACTGCGCGGCCGGACGCAGCTCCACGCGCAGCGGCAGCGCGGGCGCCGCGGCCTTGGCCAGCGGCGCCGGCAACTGCAGCGCCATGCCGTTGAGCTCGGTGTTCAGCTGGACCTGCAACTGCCGGTCGCGCACGCCGATCACCGCGCTGTAGCCGGTGGTGCCTTCCAGCCGCGCCGCCAGCGGCGCCAGCGCGGTGCCCGCCGCGGCCTCGCGCAGCCCGGCGGCCGAGGCCTGGCCGCTCGCGCTTACGCGCGTGGCCCCGTCCGGCTGCGTGCCGCCGGCCAGGCGCAGCTCGCCGCCAAGAAAGCGGGCGCGCAGGTTCTCCAGCCCGAAGCCGTGCTCGTTGAAGGTGATGACGCCGCTGGCATTGCCCAGCGGCGGCAGTTGCGGGCCGAGCACGACATCGTTGCCGGGAAAGCGGAAGCGGCCATCGACCCGGGCCGCATTGGCGTGCTCCAGCGGCATGTCGAGCTTGAGCTTCAGTTCGCCATTGCCGCTGGCCCTGGCCGCGTCGGCCACGTGCGCGGTCCATTCGCGCACCGGCGAGGCGTTGATGTAGCGCACGAAGCCTTGCACCGGCCCGGTGGCGCTACCGTCGATGGCCAGCTTGCCGCGCGGGCTCAGGTCGTCGATGCGGCCGCTGACATCCTGCAGCGTGACGCCGGCAATGTCCTGCACCGTAGCCCGGCGCGCCAGGAAGGTCATGCTGCCGCGGTCGAATACCACGCGCCCGGCGATATCCGTGAACACCGGCCATGACGGGGCGCCGCCGGCGGTGCCGTGGGCCGGCTCGTGCGGCGCGGCATGCGGCGCGATCTGGTAGCTGACGTGTTCGATCGGCACCTCGACGCGGAACTCGCCAGCCTTCTCGTGCGGCGCGTGGAACGGGAAGTGCGCGAGGTCGCCGCGCAGCACGAAGCTGACCCCGGCGGCCTCGCCGCCGGCGAGCGCGCCGGACAGGTAGTGGCGAGTCGCGGCGGGGATGCTCAGCGGCAGGTAGCGCGGCACGCGCGCCACGCTGGCGCGGCTCATCTCGCCGGCCAGGTCCGCCAGGCCCGAGACGCCGTCACCGCCTTCGCGCCAGGTGCCGCGCACCGAGCCGGCAGCGTCGGCATTGGCGAAGCGCAAGCTGTCCACCGTCACCGCGAGCTTGCCGTCGCGGTGCTGCCAGCGCACGTCGCCGCCGATCTGGTCGAACGCCAGGTGCGGGTCTTCGAACAGCCCGGGCAGCACCAGCGCCGCGTCGTTGCCCTCGAAGCGCGCGCTGCCCTGCTGGTCGTCGAAGGCGAAGGTGCCGGACAGGTGCGAGAAGCCCGGCGTGCCCGGGCGCGGATGGCCGGCCGCGTCGAGCGCCGGCACCGCGGGCTGGCCGTTGACGGAAACATTGCGCAGCGTGCCCTGGATGCTGTAGTGGGGCTTGCCGCCGCCGCGCTCGAGCATGCCAGTGCGCGCGCGGGTCCAGCTGACGTTGAGGTTGTCGATATGGCCGGCTGGCTGCAGCGCGCGCAGCCGGCGCAGCACCGCGGTGTCGATCGGCATCGAAGTGGCCAGCGCGCGCACCGTGTTCAGGTCCAGCGAGGGTGCCTTCAGCGAGAACTTGTTCAGGGTGCCGTCCTTGGCCCGGGCCCAGCCGATGGCGACCTTGCGCATGCCTTCGCGCCAGCTGCCGTCGGCCGCGGCGGGCGCGTTGCCGTGATCGGTCACCGCGGGCTGCTCGGGCTGCAGCGGCTGCCATAGCAGCGTGTCGACGGTCAGCAGGTTGCTGCCGTCGCGCTCGGTCCGGTGCAGCAGCAGGGCCTGCGCATTGGCCAGCCGCAGCGGCGCGGCGGCGCCGGCCAGTTGCAGGTCGACGCCGCTGGCGCGCAGCCGGGTCTGGCTGCGCACGATGCGCCCCTCGCGGAATTCGATGCTGCCATCGGTGCTGAAGGTGCCGCTGGCGACGCGCTCGAACATTGCCAGGTAGCGCTGCAGCACCGGCAGTTGCAGCTGGCCGAGGTCCCAGGTGGCCTGGCCGCTCCAGTGGCGCCAGTTGCCGGCGCTGTGCAGGTAGTCGTCACGGAAGGTCGAGCGAACCTCGAGCGGGCGCGGACCCAGTGCCGGCGAGCGCGCTTCCAGGTGGAAGGTGTGGCGCGCGCCCTCGCGGCGGGTGTCGAGCCGGATCTCGCCGATGTCGAGTTGGGGCAGGCGCGCCTTCTCGTCGAGCCAGCGCAGCTTGCCGTCGGACAGCGCCACGCGCCCCTGCGACATCAGCCAGCCCAGGAAGCGGTCGTCGTCCTGCTGGCCGCCGGTGGCGTCGACCACCATGCCGGCGACCAGCAGCCGGCCCTCGGGGGTGCGGCGCACCAGGATGTCGGTGCCGCTGGCGCTCAGGCTGACGAACTGCAGGTTCATGCTGACCAGCGAACGCCACGCCAGCTTGCCGTCGAGCGTGGCGGCCGACAGCAGCGCGCGCTGCTGGGCATCGACCGCGCTCAGGCCGCGGGCGCGGAAGGCGGGATGCCAGCCGTCCCAGTAGGTATCGAGCGAGCCGATCCTGACCTGGGCCGACAGTGCCTGCGAGCCGCGCTGTTCCAGCCACTCGCGCGCGGCGGAAGCCTGCGGCCACAGCACAAAGCGGATCAGGAGTCCCGCCGCCAGCGCCAGCACCGCCAGCGCCAGCGCCAGCCGCACCAGCGCGCGCCCCACGCGGCGCCAGAGCGGATGGCGCACGGCGGCCACCGCGGCCCGGGCACCGGCGCGGGCCAGCGCCCCGGCGCGCGTCCAGGCCGAAGCCTGGCGGGAAGCCGTGCCAGCGGGTTCAATACCAGGGGAGCTGTCGGGCCGTGCAGCCGGCAGGGTGGGCAGCGTGGTGGCGGCCTCGTGCCCGCCCGCGCCGCCATTGGGGGGAGAACCGTCAGCGGGTTGTGGGGCGCGGCTGGACATGCGCAGATTATCCGACAATACTAGCCGCTCTCCAATCTGGTGCCCGGCCGGCTAAAACAAGAAATCGCAAGCTGCGCGTGCCGCAGCGGGGTACCCCGGCCGCACCTTTCGCGCCTTTCCTTGCATTTCAAATACTGGAATGACTGCCTCTGACCCGACGAGTTCCGCCGCTGGCGGCGCTGCTGACCAACATGGCGCGCGCGCCACGCCGGAACCCGCCCATGCGGCGTCCGTCGCACCGGGGCAGGGCCCCGGCACCATGGCTGCCGGCGCCTTTGCCGTCACCGCGGCGCAGGCGCTGCAGCCGGACGGCGATGGCGCCGGGGCAGGCGGCGACGTATTGTACTCGGCCACGTACTCGCATTACGCGCGGCGTGTGCTGCAGGCCCGCCCGGACTTGCCGGAAATCCTTGCCGCCGCGGTGACGCAGCCGCTCACGCGCGCCTGGATGGCAGCGCGCCTGCAGGCGTTGCAAGCGCCCTCGACCGATGCCGAAGATGCCGCCAAGCGCGCGCTGCGCCGGCTGCGCGCCGAGGTCATGTGCGCGGTGATCGAGCGCGACCTGCGCGGCCTGGCCACGCTGGGCGAGGTCACCGGTGCCATGACCGACCTGGCCGAACTGGCGATCCAGCACGGCCTGGCGGTGCTGGGCGACGATCTGGCCGCCACCTTCGGCCGTCCGGTCGGCGCCCACAGCGGCGAGGTGCAGGAGCTGGTGGTGGTGGGCATGGGCAAGCTGGGCGGGCGCGAGCTCAATGTCTCGTCCGATATCGACCTGATCTTCCTCTACGACGAGGACGGCGAGACCCAGGGCGGGCCGCGCAGCCTGTCCAACCACGAATACTTCATCCGACTGGGCCGCCGGCTGATCAACCTGCTGGCCGACGTCACCGCCGATGGCTATGTGTTCCGCGTCGACATGCGGCTGCGTCCCAACGGCGATGCCGGGCCGCTGGCGTGCAGCCTCGGCATGCTGGAGGAATACCTGGTGGTGCAGGGTCGCGAGTGGGAACGCTATGCCTGGATCAAGGGCCGCGTGGTGTCGGCGCTGGACTCGGCCCATGCGCAGCGTACCGCGGCCTTGCTGGCGCGCCTGACCACGCCGTTCGTGTTCCGGCGCTACCTGGACTACGGCGTGATCGCGGCGATCCGCTCGCTGCATGCGCAGATCCGCAGCGAGGCCGCCAAGCGCAGCGGCGGGCTGCCCGGGCATGGTGTCAACCAGCGCTCGTTCAACATCAAGCTGGGCCGCGGCGGCATCCGCGAGATCGAATTCATGGCCCAGGTGTTCCAGCTGATCCGCGGCGGACAGGACCCGGCGCTGCGGATCCGGCCGACGCTGGAAGTGCTGGCGGTGGCGGTCGAGCGCGGCCTGCTGCCGGCCGGACAGGCGGCGCAGCTGGGCGACGCCTACCGCTTCCTGCGCCAGCTCGAACACCGGCTGCAATACCGCGACGACGCGCAGACCCACCACCTGCCCACGTCGCCGGACGAGCAGCAGGCCGTGGCGCGCATGATGGGCTGCGCCGACTGGCCGGCATTGCTGTCGCGGCTGGCCATGCTGCAGGAGCCGGTTGCACAGCAGTTCGAGGCCACCTTCTCCGACCCGGATGCGGGCCCGTGCGAGGCGCTGTGGCCGGACATTGTCATCCATGACAGCGCCGCGCGCGCGCAGGACAACAGCCAGGACCCGTCGCACGGCGAAGCCGACAGCGCCGTGCCGTGCCAGCGGCTGCAGGCGGCCGGCTTTACCGACTGCAATGCGCTGCTGGACCGGCTGCGCGCAATCGCCGTGTCGCTGCGCTATCGCGCGCTGTCCGAGTCCAGCCGCGCGCGCTTCGACCAGCTGGTCAACCGCGCGCTCGACCTGGCGGCGCGCCAGGACGATCCCGACAGCACCATCGGACGCTTCATCGACTTCCTTGAAGCGATCAGCCGGCGCGCCTCCTACCTGTCGCTGCTGTCCGAATACCCGCAGGCGATGGACCGGGTCGCGCAGACGCTGCATGCCTCGCGCTGGGCCGCGGCCTACCTGACGCGCCATCCGCAACTGCTCGACGAACTGCTCGACAGCGACGCGCTGGCCGGCGCGCCCGACTGGGCCGCGTTCCGCAAGAGCCTGCATGAACGGCTGCTGGCCGCGGAGGGGCAGGTCGAGCAGCAGATGGACATCCTGCGCCGCGAGCATCATGCCGAGACCTTCCGCGTGCTGCTGCAGGACCTGCAGGGCATGCTGACGGTGGAGCAGGTGGCCGACCGCCTGTCGGACCTGGCCGATGCCATGCTCGACGCGACGCTGGAAACGGTGTGGCGCCAGCTGGCCACGCGCCACTGCGAGACGCCGCGCTTCGCCGTGATCGCGTATGGCCGGCTGGGCGGCAAGGAGCTGGGCTATGCCTCGGACCTCGACATCATCTTCCTGTACGACGACGAGCACGAGCGCGCGCCCGAGGTCTATGCCGCCTATGCGCGCCGCCTGATCACCTGGCTCACCAGCCATACCGCGGCCGGCGCGCTGTTCGATGTCGACACGCGGCTGCGTCCCAATGGCGCGGCCGGCCTGCTGGTCACCAGCTTCGACGCCTTCCGCCGCTACCAGCTGCGCGAGGGCGACAACACCGCCTGGGTATGGGAACACCAGGCACTGACGCGCGCGCGTTTCTGCGCCGGCGATGCCGCCATCGGCGCGCGCTTCGAGGCGCTGCGCGGCGAGGTGCTGCGCCAGGAGCGCGACGCCGCGGCACTGCGCGCCGAGATCGCGCAGATGCGCGGCAAGGTCGCCGAGGGCCATCCCAATCCGACCGACCTGTTCGACCTGAAGCACGACCGCGGCGGCATGGTCGACATCGAGTTCACGGTGCAGTACCTGGTGCTGCTGCACAGCCGCGCCTATCCGCAGCTGACGCGCAACGCAGGCAATATCGCGCTGCTGCGCGAAGCCGGCGAGCTGGGTCTGATCGACGCCACGCTGGCGCTGGCGGTGGGCGACGCCTACCGGCTGTTCCGCGCGCGCCAGCATCAGCTGCGCCTCGACGGCCAGGCCCATGCGCGCGTGCCGCCGGCATCGATGGCGGCGCAGACCGCGGCGGTGCGCACGCTGTGGCGGGCCGTATTCGGTGAGGACTGACGCGCCCGGCCCGCCAGCCGCGGCGAGCGCATCGTGGCCGGGGCTGCTGGCGGCGCTGGCCCTGGTGTGGGCGCTGTCGGCGGCCTTCACCTTCCTGCCCTGGTGGCACGCGCATGGCCTGTACCTGCGCGACGCGGTGCGGCACGACGGCCAGTGGTGGCGCCTGGCCACGGCAATGTGGGTACATCTGGACGGCCACCACTGGCTGGCCGACATGCTCGCCGCCACCGGCGTGCTGGCGATCTGCGCGCGCGTGGCGCGGGTGCGTACCCTGTTGCTGGTGCTGGTGGCGTGCGGCATCGCGGTGCAGGTGGTGCTGCTGCGCGTGCCGGCGATTGCCTGGTACGGCGGGCTTTCGGGTGCGCTGCACGGGCTGGCGCTGTGGGGCGCGCTGGGGCTGCTGCGCGCGCCCGGGCTGGCGCGTATCACCGGCGTGCTGCTGTGCCTGGGCGTGCTGGCCAAGGTCTGGGTGGAACAGTCGTGGCTGGCGCCGGTGGTGTTCGATCCGGCGTGGGGCTTCGGCGTGGTGCGCGTGGCGCATGCGGCCGGCGCGGTGGCCGGCCTGCTGTGCTGGGTCTTGCAGGAATGGTGGCTGTCGCGGCGGCCGGCGCGCAGCAACGGCGCCGCCGTCTGAGAGCTACGCGCGTCGCCGCAGCGCGAAGCTGAACAGGCCTGCCAGCGCGAGCAGCAGCGCGCTCCCCAGCGGCATCGCGCCGCCGCCACCGCCGCCATCCGCGGCCGGTGCCGGCGCGGCCTGCACCGGTGGCATACCTACCGCAGTCAGCAGCGCGCCGTCGGCATCGAGCAGGCCCGCCCCGCATACGCCCTGGTTGGTGGTGCAGAACGTACCGGAAGGATGCGGACGCGCCGAACTCTTCAGCGCCGCGGTGACCTGCGCCGGCGTCAGCGAGCCGTTGAGCGTGAACATCATCGCCACCACGCCCGACACCATCGGCGCGGCGAAACTGGTGCCCGCGGACGATGCCACCACGTAGTTTCCGAGCGACGTCTTGCCATCGTTGCTCAGCGTGCGGATCACCGAAGGTGTGACCGTGCAGCGGCCGTCGACCACCTGCGAGTTGCCGCAGCCCCCGCCCGGCGCGCTGATCGCCACCTGCGGGCCGACGTTGGCATAGCTGGCGTTCTCGCCGCCGTTGGCATGGGCCGTGACCGCGATCACGCCGCTGCAGTCGCCTGGCGCTTCGACCGCGCCGCGGTTGTTGCCGGCCGCGGCCACCACCACCACGCCGCGCGCATTCAGGTCGTTGACCGCCTGCTGTTCGATGCTGCTGCAGGTGCCGCCACCGAGGCTGATATTGACCACGCGCGCCGGCGTCGGGTTGTCTGGCACGTTGGGCACCGGCAGGCCGCCGGCCCAGCGCATGCCGTCGACGGTATCGGACAGCAGCGCGCCGCAGCGTCCCGAGACCCGCACCGGCAGGATGCGCGCATTCCAGTCGACGCCAGCGATGTCGCGCGCGTTGTTGGTCTGCGCGCCGAGCACGCCCGCGACGCGCGTGCCATGCCAGCTGTTGTTGGTGGGCGCGGGCGTGGGCGTGCTGCTGCCCGGGCAGGTGAAGCCGGCCGGCAGGTTGTCGCCGGCGTCGGTGGGGTCGCCGTCGCGGCCGTCGCCGTCATTGGAGACCGTGGTGGTGCTGATGAAGTCGTAGCCGGACAGCAGCCGCCCCTGCAGATCGGGATGGGGCAGGATGCCGGTGTCTACCACCGCCACCACCATGCCTGTACTGCCGCGGGTGCGGTCCCACGCGCGCGGCAGGTTGGCGCCGCCGACCACGGTGCCGGTGCCTTTCAGGTACGGCTGGTTGACCTGGAACTCGGGATCGTCAGGCAGGGTGTCGTGCAGCCGCAGCCAGCGGTCGGGCACGGCGTCGGCGACGCGCGGGTCCTGGCGCAGCCGTGCGGCCGCGGCTTCAGGGTCGGCCGCGAAGGTGTCGGGGACTTGCAGCAGCTGCAGGTTGCCGCCCATGGCGCGGCGTGCGGAGACCGCGATGCCGGTGCGTTCGCTCAGCTGCTTGAGGGCCTCGGCGGCGGCGGGTGACTTGGCGGTGCCGTTGCCGTCGACCGCGGTGGTGCCGTCGCGCCAGCGCACGATGATGTGGCCGGTATAGGCCGGTGCGGACTGCGCGCCGGCTGCGAGCGCCGTGCCGGTCGGGACCGCGCCGCATGCTGCGGCGGCGGCCAGGGCGATGGCCCGCCAGCGGCGGGCCGCGAAGCTGCGGCAAGGTACGGACAACGCGGACAGCGCGGATTGCGGCATGGATTTCTCCTCCCCCTGGGGCGTAGCGCGCTCGGGCCGGGGCCGGCGCGTGGGCATCTTATGTAGCGAATACGATCCCGCCGGGTTGTGCAAGGCCGGCTTTCGCATCGTTCGCGTGCGTTAATGCGGCATTCCGTACAGATTCAATCCGGTGCTAGCGCGCCGGCATGTCGCGGCTGGTGGGGATATTGCGGCTGGGCTTGAGCAGCCGGTCCGGTTCGGCGGTCTCGATGCGCGGCGTGGCGCGCAGCGTGTCGACGGCCTGGTCGAGGGTGGCGTCCGCCGACGGCGAGATCGCCGTCACCAGCCAGACCCCGCCTGACATCGGCCGCTTGACCACGTAGCGGATCGGCCCCTTGATCTCGGCCAGCAGCTTGCCGGCGTCTTCGGACATGTCCACCGCGGGCGGCTTGAAGCGGACCATGATGTCGCCAAGCGCACGGTCATCGCTGATGCTGCCCGGCGGCGGCGCCGAGGCCTTGGGCTGGGCCTGGCAAGCCGACAGCGCCAGCAGTGCGGCCGAGGCGGCGGTGGCAATGGCCAGCACTGCGCGCAGCGAGGCGCGCTGGCGGTGGCCGGTGGGCGCTGGGCGGGTCATGGGGAAGCTCCTGTGAAAAAATAAGTTGGGCGATGCCACGCAAGGCCGTGCGATGTGACGCGAGTCCTTTAGCCCGCCGCGGCGCGGCGGCCGCGCTTGCCGTCCTTGCCCGCGCGCGCGGGCTGGCCCGCACCGCTGTCGGCCATGCCCTGCGCCAGCATCTCCTCGGCATGTTGCAGCGTGGTGGCGGTGACGGTCGCACCGCCCAGCATGCGCGCGGTCTCGACCACGCGCCCGGCCGGATCCAGCACGCGAATGCGCGAACGCGTCACCGACGCGTCGGCCTCGGCGGTGGTTTCCTTGCTCACCAGCAGGTGCGTGCCGGCCTGCGCCGCCACTTGCGGCAGGTGGGTCACGCACAGCACCTGGCGCGCGCGGCCGAGTTCCTGCAGGCGCCGGCCGACCACCTCGGCCACTGCGCCGCCGATGCCGGTGTCGACTTCGTCGAAGATCAGCGTGGGCGTGGGCGAGGCTTCGCTGGTGATCACCGAGATCGCCAGGCTGATGCGCGCCAGCTCGCCGCCGGAGGCCACGCGGGCCAGCGGACGCGCGCTGACGCCAGCGTGGCCGGCCACCAGGAACTCGACCTGCTCGAGGCCGTAGCTCTGGCCTTCGTCGAGCGCATTGAGCGCGGCGACAAAGCTGCCGCCGGCCATCGACAGGCCCTGCATGGCATCGGTGACCGCGCCGGACAGCGCTTGCGCGGCTTCCTTGCGGGCATGACTGAGGTGCTGCGCCAGCGTCAGGTAGGCGGCCTTGGCCGCGGCCTCGCGCGCCATCACCTTGTTCAGGTCCTGCGCGGCCTGCAGGTCGTCGAGCTGCTGGCGGCGCGCGACCAGCTCATCGGCGAGCTGCTCGGGCGGCAGGCGGTACTTGCGCGCGGTGGCGTGCAGTGCCTGCATGCGTTCTTCCACCAGCTGCAGCCGCTCGGGGTCGAGTTCGAGCCGGTCGACATAGCGCGTCAGCGAGTGCGCGGCTTCCTCGGCCTGCACCTGCGCCGGCTCGAGCGCGGCCAGCACGTCGCGCAGCGCGGGGTCGACATCGGCCAGCTGCTGCAGCCGGTGCACGATGCTGTTGAGCGCCGACAGCACCGACCCGTCGGCCTCGGACAGCGCCTCGAGCGCGGCGCGGCTGCCGTCGATCAGGCCGGCGGCATGCGAGAGCCGGTTGTACTCCGACTGGATTTCGTCCCATTCGCCAGGCTGCGGGTTGAGCTTGTCCAGCTCGCCGACCTGCCACTCGAGCCGCTCGCGCTCCAGCTGCATCTCGCGCGACTGGTGCTCGACCGCTTCGCGCTGGCGCACGCAGGCGCGCCAGGCCCGCCAGGCCTCGGCCACGGCGGCGGCCTGCTGCGTCAGCCCGGCATGGGCATCGAACAGCAGCCGCTGCGCATCGGGGCGCAGCAGTTGCTGGTGCGCATGCTGGCCGTGGATATCGACCAGCTGGTCGCCCACTTCGCGCAGCTGTGCCAGGGTGGCGGCAGCGCCGTTGATAAAGGCCTTGCTGCGGCCGCCGGCATCGACGGTACGGCGCAGCAGCACGGTCGGTACGCCGCCGTCTTCTTCGCTGTTGAGTTCGCGCTCGGCCAGCCAGGCATCGAGCGCGGGATGGGTCGAGAAGGTGGCGCTGACGCTGGCGCGCGGCGCGCCTTCGCGCACCACGCCGGCATCGGCGCGCTCGCCCAGCACCAGCGCCAGGGCGTCGATCAGGATCGACTTGCCGGCGCCGGTCTCGCCGGTGAAGACGGTAAAGCCGGAGGCGAAGTCCAGGTCGAGGGTGTCGACGATGACGAAATCACGGATGGACAGGCTGCGCAGCATCGTGGCGGGAAGGGTAGTCGGTCCGATGAAGGGTCGGGCTCGGGCTGAGGGGCGGCTGGATTGCGCTCAGAGGCGGTTGTCTTCGGACGGGTATTCGTGCCAGTGCAGCTTCTTGCGCAGCGTGGCGTAGTAGTTGTAGCCCACCGGGTGCAGCAGGTTGATGGTCTTCTGCGAGCGCCGCACCACGATGCGGTCGCCCGGCAGCAGCGAGGTCAGCGACTGCATGTCGAAGTTGACGCTGGCGTCGCGCGCGCTCGCCACCTCGATGGTTACCTCGGCGTCGTGCGGCAGCACGATCGGCCGGTTGGACAGCGCGTGCGGGGCGATCGGCACCAGCACCACGCCCGACAGCGTGGGGTGCAGGATCGGGCCGCCGGCCGACAGCGCGTAAGCGGTGGAGCCGGTCGCGGTCGACACGATCAGGCCGTCGGAGCGCTGGTTGTACATGAAGTGGCCGTCCACCGAAACCGCCAGCTCGACCATGCCCGAAATGCCGGAGCGGTTCACCACCACATCGTTCAGCGCCAGCGCGGAGAAGATGTCCATGTCGTCGCGCACCACGCGCGAGGCCAGCAGCAGCCGCGTCTCGGACTCGTAGCGGCCGTCGAGCATGTCGGGCAGCACCGTATGCGCATCTTCCAGCGCGATGTCGGTCATGAAACCGAGCCGCCCGTGGTTCACGCCGATCAGGGGCACGTCATAGCCGGCGAGCTGGCGGGCGATGCCCAGCAGCGTACCGTCGCCACCGAGCACCACGGCAACGTCGGCCTGCCGGCCGATTTCCTCGGCGGACAGGGCGGGATAGGCGGTCAGCCCGGTGGCCAGCGCGGTCTCGCGCTCGAATACCACGTCCTGGCCGTTGCGCAGGATATAGGAGGCAATCTCTTCCAGCGGCCCTTCGATGCCGGCAGTGGAGTACCTGCCCACCAGGGCGACGGTCTTGAATGGTGTGCGCACGGCGCTGGCTTTGGGTGGGGCGGACATGCCGGGATTAGACCATACCGCCGTGACGGTTGTCAGCAGGCGCCGGCGGCCCGTCCGGCGGCACATCTGGCGGCACATCCGGCCGGGCCGCCAGAAGGTCCAAAACTTGCGTAAAATCGGGGCATCATGGATGAACGCTCCAAAACGCTGCTCAAGACCCTGATCGAGCGCTACATTGCCGAAGGCCAGCCGGTCGGCTCCCGCACCCTGTCCAAGTACTCGGGGCTGGACCTGTCGCCGGCGACGATCCGCAATGTGATGTCCGATCTCGAGGAAATGGGTTTTATCGCCAGCCCGCACACGTCGGCCGGCCGGATCCCGACGCCGCGTGGCTACCGGCTGTTCGTCGACTCGATGCTGACGGCCAAGCCGCTCGAGCGCAACGCCGACCTGGCCGAGCTGACCGGGCAGATCCAGGACCAGCTGGGCGGGCAGCAGCTGGGGCCGCAGCGCATGATTACCGCGGCGGCGCGCACGCTGTCCAACCTGTCGCACTTTGCCGGCGTGGTGATGACGCCGCGCCGCGCGCAGGCGTTCCGGCAGATCGAGTTCATGCGGCTGTCGGACAAGCGCATCCTGCTGATCATCGTCAGCCCCGAGGGCGACGTGCAGAACCGCATCATCCAGACCGAACTGCCGTACACGCCGGCCCAGCTGATCGAGGCCGCCAACTTCTTCAACTCGCACTATGCCGGCATGAGCTTCGACACCGTGCGCAGCCACCTGCGGCTGGAGTTGCAGGACCTGCGCCGCGACATGTCGCAGCTGATGCAGGCCGCGGTCGAGGCCGGCAGCACCGCCGAGGACGAGGATGACGACCACGTCTACATCAGCGGCGAGCGCAAGCTGCTCGAAGTCGACGACCTGGCCTCGAGCATGGACAAGCTGCGGCGCCTGTTCGACGTGTTCGAGCACAAGACCAGCCTGCTGCAGCTGCTGGATGTGTCCAGCCATGCGCAGGGCGTGCAGATCTTCATCGGCGGTGAAAGCCAGCTGGTGCCGATCGAGGACATGGCGGTCATTACCGCGCCGTACGAGGTCGACGGGCAGATCGTCGGCACGCTGGGCGTGATCGGCCCCACGCGCATGGCCTACGAGCGTGTGATCCCGATCGTCGACATTACTGCGCGGTTGCTGTCCAGCGCGCTGAGCCAGAACTAGTGGTCCGGCGTTCCGGTCTGACCGGCGGCTCCATTCCCGCCGCGCGGGCGCGGCGCCGCTGCGCTGCACCCGTCGCGGCACCCGTCGTCACACCCGCCCCATCCCGGCATCGCGCCAACCCGGAAGCGACATGACGTTTTCTCCCGAACCGGCCTACCAGCACGGCCAGGCGCCGCGCACGGCCATCCTGCTGGTCAACCTGGGCACCCCCGACGCCCCGACCCCCAAGGCTGTGGGGCGTTACCTGAAAGAATTCCTGTCCGATCCGCGCGTGGTGGAAATACCGCGCGCGGCGTGGCTGCCGCTGCTGTACGGCGTGATCCTGCCGCTGCGCTCGCGCGCGTCGGCGCTCAAGTACGAATCGATCTGGCTGCGCGAGGCCCATATGACGGGCTCGCCGCTGCTGGTCTACAGCGAGCGCCAGGCGCATGCGCTGCAGCGGCTGCTGCACCAGAATGGCCACGAGGTGACGGTGGCGTGCGCAATGCGCTACGGCAACCCGTCGATCGGTTCGGTGATGGAGGCGCTGCGCCGCCAGGGCTGCGAGCAGGTGCTGGTGCTGCCCATGTATCCGCAGTACTCTGGCACCACCACCGCCACGGCCTTCGACGAGGTGTTCCGGGTGCTGGGCCAGTGGCGCAACCAGCCCGAGCTGCGGCTGGTCAAGCATTTCCATGACCATCCGGCGTATATCTCCGCATTGCAGCAACAGGTCAGCGCCTATTGGGCGCGGCACGGCATGCCGGATTTCGGCCGGGGCGACAAGCTGATCCTGTCGTTCCACGGCGTGCCGCGCCGGACGCTGGAACTGGGCGATCCCTACCATTGCGAGTGCCTGAAGACCGGCCGCCTGCTCGGCGAGGCGCTGGGCCTGCAACCGGGGCAGTACCAGGTGACGTTCCAGTCCCGATTCGGCAAGGCCGAGTGGCTGCAGCCCTATACGGCGCCGACGCTGGCGGAACTGGGCAAGGTCGGTGCCGGGCGCGTGGACGTGTTCTGCCCGGGCTTTCCGGCGGACTGCATCGAGACGCTGGAAGAAATCGCCATGGAAGGCCAGACTGAGTTCAAGGTCGCGGGCGGCAAGGACTTCCACTTCATTCCATGCATGAACGATGCCGCGCCGTGGATCGCGGCGATGGCGGAGATTGCGCTGCAGCACCTGCAGGGCTGGGCCCTCGCCACGCCGCATCCGCATGAACTGGAGGCGCGGCGCACGCGTGCGCAGGCGCGGGGAGCGGCGGCATGAACGTGGATTTCGAGGCGGATGCGCGCCAGCGCATCGACAAATGGCTGTGGTGCGCGCGTTTCTTCAAGACGCGTTCGCTGGCGGCCGAGGCGGTGGAGCGCGGCAGGGTGACGGTCAACGGCCAGCTTTGCAAGAACTCGCGCGAGGTCAAGCCCGGCGACAAGGTGGTGCTCGAAGCGCACCAGCAGCGCTGGGAGCTCGAAGTCAAAGGCATCGCCCCGGCGCGCGGGCCGGCGCCGGTGGCGCAGACGCTGTATCAGGAAAGTGCCGAAAGCCAGTCGCGGCGGGCCGCCGATGCCGAGCGCCGGCGCCTGCAGCCGGAGCCCTCCGCGCAGCTCCAGGGGCGCCCGACCAAGCGCGACCGCCGCCGCATCGACGACTTCAAGGGCTGACATGGCAGCGGCGGCACCGTTTCCGGCGCCGCCGCGCAATGGACAGCCGGGGTGAGCGGGGTCGGACGTCTATTCCTGCGACACGTCCGGACTGACAATGGGAACAATGTAGTGCTTGAACACCGCCTTGCCGCTGCCATACTCCGTATCGCGCGGGGTGAAGGCGCCGGACAGGCAGATAAAGACGGTCATGACCGCCAATGCGGCCACGAGGCACAGCGTCACGACTGGGAGCTTATGCATGGCCAACCTTTCGGAAGCGGCGCAAAAATGAACCATCTCCTGGGCCCTCGCCATTTTTGTCATTTTTCTTACTAAGAATCTTAGTGAGGGCATTGCCGCAAAGCAATAAGGCGTCGATTGCAACGGGCCAGGCTTTGTAACCGTGTGTTTCAGCGTCGCGCCGGCGCCACTCTTGAAATGCGGCGAACTGCCACCACCTGCACCGGACACACGCCGATTTACCACCCGCGGCCGAGCCTCACGGCGGCCGCGACACTGCATTGATACGGATCGACATGGAAGACCAGAAGCAGACGCCATCCAACCAGACTGCGACGCCTGCGGGCGATGAGGCGACCAGCACCGCCGCCGCCAGCCCGGAGACCGGCGCGCCCGACACCGCGGCTGCCGCCGTGGACGACGTGGCGGCCCAGCTGGCCGCCCTGGAAGCCAAGGCGAGCGAGCATTACGACCTGTACATGCGCGCCGTTGCGGAAGGCGAGAACATCCGCCGCCGGGCGCAGGAAGATGTCGCCAAGGCGCACAAGTTCGCCATCGAGAACTTCGCCGACAACCTGCTGCCGGTCATGGACAGCCTGCAGGCCGCGCTGGCCGACGGCTCCGGCGATATCGCCAAGCTGCGCGAAGGCGTCGAGTTGACCGCGCGCCAGCTGGCCGCCGCCTTCGAGCGCGGCAAGATCGTCGAACTCAATCCGGTGGGCGAGAAGTTCGACCCGCACCGCCACCAGGCCATCTCGATGGTGCCGGCGGACCAGGAGCCCAATACCGTGGTGACCGTGCTCCAGCGCGGCTACACCATCGCCGACCGCGTGCTGCGCCCGGCGCTGGTCACGGTGGCGGCGCCGAAGTAACCCGTCAGGGGTTCCACGCGGACGGGCGTTGCCGCCTGTCCGGTCCCGGCGCCCGGTGCCTGCCGGCCCGGGGCGCTCGTCATCGGCCGCCGGCCCCGTCCGGGGCGAACCGCATCAGGAGCGAACCATGAGCACTGAACTGCAAGCCGGCGCGCCGGACCCGTCCGCGGCCCCGCATCTCGACCACCGCGCCTTTGACGCGCTGGCCATGCGCGAGGTCGACGATGCCACCATCGACGGCGCCATCGCCGCGGCCGGCGATGCCCTGGTGTGCGTGTTCTTCTGGGGTGTGGACTGCTTCAACTGCGAAATGGCCAAGAAGGCCATGCTCGCCAATCCCGGGCCGCTCCGGGCGCTGGAACTGCACTGGCTGCATGCCAACGTCTACGCGCATCCGCAGCTGGGACGGCGGTTCGGCCTGCACGGCATTCCGGTGTTCATGTTTTTCCAGAACGGCAAGAAGCTCGGCCGGGCCACCGGCTGGCACGGCCACGGGCAGTTTGCCGCAGCCGTGGCCAATGCGCGCCTGAAGGCCAGCGGCAAGCCGCTGGCGGGCTAACGCAGCCGGCGTCTCATTGCATCAGCGCGTCAGCGCGTAGCCGATGCGGAACTGCCAGGGCAGCTTGTGGTTGTAGTCGAGCAGGCTCTCGCCATAGCCGACGAAATATCCCGCCATCAGGTACCCGGCGGTGCCGGGGATCAGCCGCGCCATCGGGTAGGTGAGCTGCGCGTCGACGCTGCCGTACCACTTGCGCGTGCCCTTGCGCAGCGTCGCCGAGAATTCCCATGAGTCCGGCCGCCCATAGGCGATGCCCAGGTCCATGAAGCCGCGGTAGTGGGCGATGTCCGGGTTGTCGGCCTTTTCCACATAGGCGTAGAGCTTGGGCGCGACGCGCCAGTGCCAGTCGTTCTGGTCGCCGAAATAGAAGGTCGGCTTGACGAATACCGTATTGATGCTGCGCGACTCCACGCCGTTGCGGCCGTTGGATTCATGCTCCAGGCCGGCGGCCAGCGACAGCCGGCTGATCACGTTGTTGTGCACGCCCGTATCCGACAGGTAGTAGAACAGGCTCGGCCGGTAGTTGGTGTCGCGGAACGGCGCCGAATCTTCGCTCAGGTCCCACAACGAGAACTGGGTGTAGCTGAAGTAGAGGTTGTCGAACAGGCGCTTCGAGGCAGGATCCTCGCCCTCGAAGATGCGGTACTTGAAGCTGAACTGGAATTTTGCGTTGGCGCCGCCGTTCGCACCGACCATGAAGTACATCGGGTCGTGGAACGACAGCCGGGCGCTGTCGCGCAGGTCGGCCGGGGCAGGGGCCGTGGTCCCGGCCGTGGTGATCCCCGTGACCGGCACGGGCGCACTGTCGGCGGATTCGGCACTGTCCGCAGCGGCCGGCGCTTGGCTGGCCACCGGCGGCGTCGGCGTGGCCGCCTCGCCAGGTTGCGGCAGCCGGTTCAGCGTGACCAGCACCGGCGCGGCGTCGATGCCGGTGGCATCGAGCCGCACCTGGCCACGCAGCACCGGCGGCAGCGCCACCGTGTAGCGGATGGCGCGATGCTCGCCGCGGCGCAGGTTGACGACGGCGGGGCCGGAGACTTCGCGCCACAGCACCAGGCGCACCGGCGCCTGCATCTCGCCGGATGCGGTCACTTCGAGCGTGTCGGGAATACGGTAGCGACGCGTGGTAGTGTCGGCAGACACCACCAGGGTCAGCGTCAGGGGCTGGTTGCCGTCGATCACGCGCGGAGGCTGCAGCAGCGCCACGCCGGCATGGCCGGCCAGCGGCCAGGCCAGCATCAGCGACAGGCAGAGCGGGGCAACGGCGCGGCTGACTGGCGCCAGCCGCGGCCGCAAGGAAAATGCAGTAGGGGGCATGAAGATGCGCGACGTTGCCGGGTGATGGCAACGCAACTAGGGAAAACTCGGAGCCCAAAGCCTACCACGCACGCCCGCCACGGCTTGTTAGGAATTGTACGCTGCACTTTTTGCGCGTACTGGCGGGGCGCTGTCAGCGGTTGGCGCGGCGCCTGACGCAGTCGACGTAGTGGTCGCCGTCCGGCGGCTGGCCGGTGCGCTGCGCCTGCCACAGCATCTCGCCCAGGCATTCCATCACCTGGTGCTGGGCATCGTGCGGGGAATCGAGCCGGCGCGCCAGCGCCTCGTAAGCCTGGCGGATGCCGCGGGGCTGGTCGACCGAGACCTGCTCGGAAATCGACAGGTGCATCGCCAGGTGCAGGAAGGGATTGGTCTGGCCTTGCTCGGGGGTGTAGTCCTGCGCCAGCGCGCCTTCGGTGTCGCGCAGCAGGTCCTGGTACTCCGGGTGCTCGCCGATCCAGTCGACGGCAATGGCTTCCAGCGGGGTCAGCACGCCGCCTGCGATCTGCTTCTGCCAGGCATCGCAGAAGAACCGGCGGACTTCTTCTCGGGAGGGATTGAACATGGTGGCGCCATTGTAAACGACGGGGGCTGCCCTTGCCGGCCGCCGCTTGCCGCGATGGCGCCCAAGTAGAATGCGGGATCGCCGACTTCCCGCCGCCTGCCCGATGACCGCTTCCGCCCCCACCGCCCCGACCGACGCCCGCGACAAGCTGGCCGGCGTGCTGCTGATCGCGGTCTCGGCCAGCGCCTTTGGTGCCATGGCGATCTTCGCGCGGTTCGCCTATGCCGCCGGCGCGGACGTGTACGGCCTGCTGCTGGTGCGTTTCCTGCTGGCCGCCGCGGCGCTGGCGTGGGTGATGCGCACGCGCGGCATCGCGCTGCCGCCGTGGCGCCGCGTACTGGCGCTGGCGGCGATGGGGGGCATAGGCTACGTCGGCCAGTCGTTCTGCTTCTTCAGCGCGCTCAACCACGCGCAGGCGAGCCTGGTGGCACTGCTGCTGTACCTGTACCCGCTGTTCGTCACCATCCTGGCAGCGGTTTTCCTGAAGGAGCGGCTGACCACCGCGGCGGTGGTGGCACTGGTGCTGTGCTCGGTCGGCGCCGGGCTGACGGTCGGCGGCGGCGCCGGCTCGCCGCTGGGAATCGCGCTGGGGCTGGCGGCGGCGGTGATCTACTCCGTCTACATCATCGTCGGCGCGCGCCTGACCGCCGGCGTCAACCCGATCGCCACCACCACGGTGATCTGCACCGCGGCGGCGCTGGTCTACGGCGCCGTCGGCCTGCTGCGCGCCGGCGCGGGCACGCCGCCGCAGTTCCCGGCCGATGCCGGCGGCTGGCTGGCGCTGGCGGGCATCGCGCTGCTGTCGACAGTGCTGGCGATCCTGACGTTCTTTGCGGGTTTGCAGCGGCTGGGCGCGGCACAGGCGTCGATGCTGTCGACGCTGGAGCCGGTGGTCACCGTGGCGCTGGCGGCCTTGCTGCTGGGCGAGCAGATCGGCCCGGCGCAGGCAGTGGGCGGTGGCCTGATCCTGGCGGGCGTGCTGTGGCTGACCCGCCGCGGCAGCGCGCCCGCCCCGGCGCGCGCCGACATGCAAGGGAATTGAACGGGTTGCTCAAAGGCGCTGTCGTGGCGCACGCCGGCGCTTGGGTACAATCGCGCCTTCTCTTACCTCCCGTACAGAAAGGACGCGCATGTCCCAGATCGACCACGCCGCGCTGGCGCAACTGTTCACCGAAGCCCGCACCCATAACGTGTGGCAGGACCGCCATGTGGACGACGCCGTGCTGCACCAGATCTATGAAGCGATGAAGTTCGGCCCGACCGCGGCCAACAGCAGCCCCGCGCGCATCGTATTCGTCAAGAGCGCCGCCGAGAAGGCGCGCCTGGTGGACTGCGTCTCCGCCGGCAACGTCGACAAGACGCGCTCGGCGCCGGTGACCGCCATCATCGCCTTCGACACCGCCTTCCACGACCAGCTGCCCAAGCTGTTCCCGCATGCCGATGCCCGCTCGTGGTACGCCGGCAACGACGAGAAGATTGCCCGCGACGCGCTGATGAACAGCTCGCTGCAGGGTGGCTACTTTATCCTCGCGGCGCGCGCGTTCGGCCTGGACTGCGGCCCGATGGGCGGCTTCGATGCCGACAAGGTCAATGCGGCGTTCTTCCCCGATGGCAAGTGGAAGGTCAACTTCCTGTGCAATCTGGGCTATGGGGTGGCGGACAAGCTGTATCCGCGGGGGCCGCGGCTGTCGTTTGATGAAGCTTGCCGGGTTGTTTGAACGGGGCTGGCTACTGGTAGATGAGCGACCCGGGGTGGTCGCTTTTTTTTGGGCGTTCCTGGGGGGGTCTGGGTTCGTTCGTTTGTTCGTCGTGCTTGGCGAGTGCCGCTGTTTCGCCGGCGTAGCCGGCGACCTCCTTTCTGTCCGAGCGACAGAAAGGAGGCAAAGAGCGCGTCGCCTGGGCGGCTGGCCAAGGCGGCGTTGGTGGTTCTGGCGGTGGTGACTCGCGGTCGTGCTGGTGGTGGTTCGACCCTGCTGACGCTACCGGGAGGTGCCTGGCGTTCGGGGTCGGATGGACGAACCCGACTTTAGGTCGGTGGCAGCCTGCTTATCACGTTATTGGTGGGACGCCTTCGGCTGCGCTGCGCGCGCTCCCTATCTCAGGTCTATTGCTCGGGCACGGAGTGCGTCGCTGCGCTCGCACGGCGCTGTCACGGGCGAGCCCAAAGGATATTTCCTCTCCGCTTGTTTGGTCCCCTCGCCCGCTTGCGGGAGAGGGGCGGGGGAGAGGGCCGGCGCATCGACGAAGTCAACGCATCAATCCGCGGGAATCTGCATCATCCCCCGCAATTCAACTTTTCAGGTCAGCAGCGCGAGCGCTCACGCGGTCCATTCCTGCATCGGGTTGCAGGCCAGGTAGCGGCGCGCCTCGCCGATCCCCAGCCGTTGGCGCGCTGCGTCGATCGGTTCGTGCAGCAGCTTTTCGTAATCCTCGCCCAGCAGCCAGCGGGCGCGGCGGCCCAGCCGGTAGCCCTCCAGCACGGCGCGTGCGAAGGCGAGGTTGCCGGTGACGCGCAGGCTCTTCAGCGACGCGGCGATGGCGATGAGGGCCCAGCCCTTGCCGCCGGTCTGCGCATAGCTGAACGCGACCAGCGCGGCTTCGCCGAGGCTTTCGTCGGCGCGGTAGCCGGTGAGCACATGCCAGATATCGTGGATGTCGCGCGTGCGCCGGCCGAACCACAGGTAGGCGTCCTCGAGCACCGGCTCCTGGTCGAGGTTCGACACCTTGGCCAGCCCGTCCGCGCTGTATCCGGTCTGTTCCAGGAACGCGCGATAGGCCGCGCCGACCGTGCCCGGCGCGAACCCGGCCACGTAAGCCGGATCGGACAAGCGTTCGGCCAGCTCGATGCGCTGGTAGACCATGCGGCGCCCGTCGTGCGTGGCCAGCAGGCGGCGGAAGTTGCGCGGCATCGACGGGCCGTTGAGCGCGCGCATGATGCGGAACACCTGCTCGGTGTCGTTGCCGTCCGCCATCAGCTTGCGCACTGCGCGGAACGCGGCGAAGAGATCTTGCTTGTAGGGGTTCGAACCCGTCGTGGTGGCCATGGGCGCTCTCCTGGGATCAAGCGAACTGTGCCGCCCGCGGCGCGGTGCCCTGCATCCGCGCCGCGGCGGTGCGCACGAAATCGACACTAGTGGCGATAGCGGTCACCGGCAGCATGTGGCCGCCGCTGACCAGGGTCAGCGTGGCGCCCGGCACCTTGGCCACCAGCGCCTCGCCATGCTCGGCGAAGTCGAGGATGCGGTCCTCGCGGCCGTACAGCACGCTCACGGGCACGCGCAGGGCGCCGTAGTCGCGCAGCAGGTCCGGCAGGCTGCGGGCGGCGCCGAGCAGGTCTTCGGAGGCCGCCAGGAAGTGGCGCGGGCGCAAGGCCAGCAGGCCGCCGCCGCGGGTCGGGAAGTCGTCCGGCACCGGGTCGGGGCCGAACACGATGTCCATGACTTCGGCGCGATGGCGGATCGACATCGGCACCACCAGGGTCCAGGCCATCAGCCGGCGCTGCCACGCGCGCGGCACGGCCATGGCCTTGAACACCGGCGAGATCGTAGTGGGCGGGTGAGTCAGCGGCGCGATCAGCGCCAGTCCGCCGACGCGCTCCGAATGGCGGATCGCCAGCGCCAGCGCGATGGCGCCGCCCAGCGAATGGCCCACCACCAGCGGACGTTCCAGGCCCAGCTTGTCGCACAGCGCGGCGAGCGCGTCGGCCTGCGCGGGCAGGTCGGCGGGGCTGCCTGGCATGCGCGTGGAATGGCCGGCGCCGGGGCGGTCGACGGCGACGACGCGGAAGCTCTCTGCCAGCGGCGCGATCATGCCGTAGCCGAAGTTCTCGAGCTGGCCCGACAGGCCATGCACCAGCAGCAGCGCCGGGCCTTGCCCGCGCTCCACCACATGCAGCCGCGCGCCGGGCACGTCGACAAAGCGGCCCGACGGCGGCATCGCCGCTTCGATGCGGCGGGCGGTACGCCAGGTGTACAGCCATAGCGCGGCGCCGGACAGCAGGATCAGGGCCGTCAACACGGCCAGGCTGGCCAGGATGACCGTCATGGCTGCACCTCGCTGGCGGCCACCGCCGTGTTGCCCCCCGTGGCGTCCTGGTGGCTGCGCGGCCCCCGCGGCGCCGGCACGGCGGCCGGCGGGGCGCCGAACTGGAGTACGCCATCGGCGATGCGGCCATGCCGGATCGTCAGCAGGTCCTTCAGGTAGTTCTGGTGCACGCGCCACGGCTTGCGGTCGCCCTGCCGTGGCAGCACGCCCGCGGCACGCTGCACATAGCCCGAGGTGAAATCCAGAAACGGCGTGGGCTGCACCGCGGCGGGCGCGCGCGGCACGGCGATGCGGTGGCCGTGGCGGTCCATGTGGCGCAGCAGGCGGCACACGTACTCGGCCGTCAGGTCCGCCTTGAGCGTCCACGAGGCGTTGGTGTAGCCGAAGGCCAGCACCAGGTTGGGCACGTCGCTGAGCATCATGCCCTTGTAGGCCAGGCAATCGGCGGGGCGGCGCGGCTGGCCGTCGACGGTGAGCGCCATGTCGCCCAGCATGTTCAGCTTGAGCCCGGTGGCCGTCACCACGATATCCGCGTCCAGCGACTTGCCGCTGGCGAGCTCGATGCCGTTTTCGGTGAAGCGTTTGATGGTGTCGGTGACCACCGAGGCGCGGCCCTCGCGCAGGGCGCGGAACAGGTCGCCGTCGGGTACCAGGCACAGGCGCTGGTCCCAGGGGTTGTAGCGCGGCGTGAAATGCGTCGCCACGTCGAAGCCCGCCGGCAACTGCGCCGCGGCCATGCCGACCAGGCGTGCCTTGACGCGTTCCGGCCGGCGCCGCGCCAGCTGGAAGAAGGTCATGCCGAGCAGCACGTTCTTCCAGCGCGTGGCGGTGTAGGCCAGCCGTTCGGGCAGCACGCGGCGCAGGGTGCGCGCGATGGCGTCCTCGCCTGGGCGCGTCACGATATACGTGGGCGAGCGCTGCAGCATGGTCACGTGCGCCGCGCTGGCGGCCATCGCCGGCACCAGCGTGACCGCGGTGGCGCCGCTGCCGATCACCACCACGCGCTTGCCGGCGTAGTCGAGCGACTCGTCCCAGAACTGCGGGTGCACGATGCGGCCGCGAAAGCGGTCCTCGCCGTCGAACGCGGGACGGTGGCCCTCGGCATAGCTGTAGTAGCCGGCGCACACATAGAGCAGGCGTGCGCGCAATCGCAGCCGGCTGCCGTCAGTGCTGCGTTCGGCTTCGACGGTCCAGCAAGCGTCGGCGCTGTCCCACGCCGCGCCGACCACGCGGTGGCCGAAGCGGATATGGCGCGTGATGCCGGTTTCTTCAGCGGTCTCGCGGATATAGGCGCGGATCGAGGGGCCGTCGGCGATCGCCCTGGCGCCGCGCCAGGGCTTGAAGCGGTAGCCCAGCGTGTACATGTCCGAATCCGAGCGGATGCCCGGGTAGCGGAACAGGTCCCAGGTGCCGCCGATGGCGTCGCGCGCCTCGAGGATGGCGTAGCGCTTGCCCGGACAGCGCCGTTGCAGCTGGCGCGCTGCACCGATGCCGGACAGGCCGGCGCCGACGATCAGCACATCGAGAACTGCGTCATCGGAACTGGCTTCACGCATGGGAGGCATCCGGTCGAGTGACACTTCTGACAACATAGGTTGTCAGAAGCGATCCCGCAAGTTTTCTGACAATAGGGAATGTCATAATGGCGCGCATGACCCCCGAGCTGACTCCCGCGCGCCGCTATCGCGGCGCCGAAGCCGAAGAGCGCCGCGCTCAGCGCCGCGCGCAACTGATCGCCGCGGCCGTGCAGGTCTATGGCGAGCGCGGTTACCAGAACGCCACGGTCAAGGCCGTGTGCGAGGCCGCTGGCCTGACCGAACGCTATTTCTACGAGTCATTCACCAACAGCGAGGCCTTGCTGCTGGCATCGTTTCAAACGGTGACCCATCGCCTGCTGCACACCTTGGCGCAGGCGGGCGAGGCGGCCGGCAACGACGGCCCGCAACGGGCGCTGGCGATGCTGCGGGCCTATTTCGGCGCACTGCAGCGCGAACCGCGTTCGGCGCGGGTGTTTCTGGTAGAGATCCGCGGTGTCAGCAAGCTGGTCGACGGCGCGCTGGCCGACTCGCTGGACGAGTTTGGCGGCCTGCTCGCGCAAGCGCTGCTGCCGCCAGGGCGCCAGCATGACCCGCTGCTGACGGCAGGCGTGGCGGGCGGGGTGGTCCATCTTGCCGTGCGCTGGATCCGCCACGGTTACACCCCCGATGTCGACGTCGTGGCGCGCACCGCGTTGCAGCTGGCGATGGTGCTGGCGCACGAGCCCGGGGAGGTAGCGGCTACAGCTGCGGTGCCGGGGTTTTCTCCCTGAACTCGCACAGCGGTTCGATGGCGCAATGCCAGCATTCCGGCTTGCGCGCCTTGCACACGTAGCGCCCGTGCAGGATCAGCCAGTGATGGGCGTCGTGCAGGAATTCATGCGGTACGCACTTGAGCAGCTTCTGCTCGACGATGTCGACGTTCTTGCCCGGCGCCAGGCCGGTGCGGTTCGAGACGCGGAAGATATGCGTGTCGACCGCGATGGTGGGCTGGCCGAACGCGGTGTTGAGCACCACGTTGGCGGTCTTGCGGCCCACGCCCGGCAGCGCTTCCAGCGCTTCGCGCTGCGCCGGCACCTTGCCGCCATGGCGCTCGACCAGGATGCGGCAGGTCTCGATCACATGCTTGGCCTTGGTCTTGTAGAGGCCGATGGTCTTGATGTATTCGCTCAGGCCAGCTTCGCCCAGCTCCAGCATCTGCCGCGGGGTATGCGCGACCGGGAACAGCCGGCGCGTGGCCTTGTTCACGCCAACGTCGGTGGCCTGCGCCGACAGCAGCACGGCGATCAGCAGCTCGAACGGCGAGCTGTACTCCAGTTCGGTGGCCGGGGCCGGGTTGACTTCGCGCAGTGTCTCGAAGATGGCACGGCACTTGGCAGCGTTCATGGTTCTTGTTTCCGGTCGGTAGCCGGGTCCTGGCCAGTATTGGGATCGTCCTGCCCCGGCGTCAGCCCGGCGCGCGCGCGCCGCGCATCGGCGGCGTCGATCTGGGCCTGCACCGCGGCCGACACGTTCTCGGTATTGCGCGGCCGCGCGGCCTGCTGCTTCTGCCGCGCCCGTTCGATCGCGGCCTGGATGATGGCGCGCTTGCGTTCCTGCGCGGCGCGCTCGGCATCGTTCTCGGGCGCTTCGGCCTGAACCGCGGCAAGCTTGGCGGCGGCCTTGGCGGCGAGGCGTGCGTCGTTTTCTTCGCGCTCGCGCACCAGCCGCGCCGTGCGCGCCAGGTAGCGTGCCTGCGCGGCATCGGCCTGCGCCTGCGACCACGCGTCCCAGCCGGTGCGCGTGCCGGTAACCGGCACCATGTCGATGCAGTCGACCGGGCAGGGCGGCACGCACAGGTCGCAGCCGGTGCACAGGTCGGGGATCACGGTATGCATCTGCTTGGCGGCGCCGGCGATGGCGTCGACCGGGCAGGCCTGGATGCAGAGCGTGCAGCCGATGCACAGGCTCTCGTCGATGCGGGCGACGGCGCGCGGCTGCTCGGTGCCGCGTTCGGGATCGAGCGGCAGGGGCTCGGTGCCCAGCAACGCGGCCAGGCGCTCGATACCTTGCGCGCCGCCCGGCGGGCAACGGTTGCAGGCGGCCTCGCCGCTGGCCATGGCTTCGGCGTAGGGGCGGCAGCCGCTGAAGCCGCACTTGGTGCACTGGGTCTGTGGCAGCAGCGCCTCGATACGGTCGGCGAGGGACTTGACGGCGGGATTCACGACAACGGACAGCAATCTAGGGGACAAGAGCGGATCAAAAAGCCGCGCCAGCGCGGCGCCGGCCACCGGCAGAGCGCCAAATTTGCGCGGTGCTGTGAGCGGTTGGCGACATAACGGCGGCCCTTACGGGGCGGACAATGTGCTGGCGGCCCCGGCGGCACCGGAGTCTCTGCGGACCCTGCGGTTTTCGCGCCGCAAGGATTATCCCCGATTTCGCCGGCGGACAGAAACGGCGATGATGCGCGTCGCGCGGCCGGATTGCCGCATTCCGGCCTGTGCCATAATCCGCGCAACGATCAACCACACTCCATGTCAACAGAGCCCAAGACCAAACGCGACCCGGAAGGGACGCGCCGACGCATCCTCGCTGCGGCCACCGAGGAATTCGCCAAGGGTGGTCTGGCCGGCGCCCGCGTCGACCAGATTGCCCGGCGCGCGGAGACCAACGAGCGCATGCTGTATTACTACTACGGCAGCAAGGAGGGCCTGTTCCTGGCGGTGCTGGAGAAGCAATACGCTAACTTCCGCGCCGCCGAAGAGCAATTGCACCTGGTCGACGAAGACCCGGTCGAGGGCGTACGCACGCTGGCCCGCTTCGTCTGGGACTGGTACTACGAGCATCCCGAGTTCATCCGCCTCGTCAACAGCGAAAACCTGCACGAGGCACGGCACCTGAAGAAATCCGCGCAGCTGCAGCAGTTGATCAATCCGGTGGTCGACGTGCTCGCCGACGTGATCCGGCGCGGCCAGCAGCAGGGACTGTTCCGCGACCAGATCGACGTGCCGCAGTTCTACCTGACCATTTCCGCGCTCGGCTACTACGTGCTGTCGAACCGTTACACCATCAGCGCCGTGATCGGCCGCGACGTGGCATCGCAGCAGGAGCACGAGCGCTTTGCCGAACTGCACACGGACATGCTGCTGAGCTACCTGAAGAAGCCATGAGCCGCCGGCAACGCTGCCCAGACAGAAACGCCCGCTTGCGCGGGCGTTTGTCTTTTACTTGCTGGCCACGGCCGCCGGGGCCTGGTGGTATTTGCGGATAAAGTCGCGCAGCTGCGGGTAGATGTCCTCGCGCCAGCGCCGGCCCGAGAAGATCCCGTAGTGGCCGCAACGCACGGCATTGAGGTGCTGCTTGCGGTTTTTCGGGATGCCGGCGCACAGGTCGTGCGCCGCGGCGGTCTGGCCCGCGCCGGAGATGTCGTCCAGCTCGCCCTCGATCGTCATCAGCGCCGTGCTCTTGATGTCCTGCGGACGCACCGGCTTGCCGTCGATCTCCCAGGTGCCGTTGGCCAGGCGGAATTCCTGGAACACCTCGCGGATGGTGTCCAGGTAGTACTCGGCGGCCATGTCGAGCACCGCGTTGTACTCGTCGTAGAAGCGCACGTGCGCCTCGGCGTCGTCGGCATCGCCCTCGACCAGGCTCAGGTAGTAGTCATAGTGCGAGGACAGGTGCCGGTCCGGGTTCATCGCGACAAAGCCGGCGTGCTGCAGGAAGCCCGGGTAGACGCGGCGGCCGTGGCCGGGATAGTTGGCCGGCACGGTGTAGATGACGTTGTTCTCGAACCACTCGTAGGACTTGTTGGTCGCCAGCGAGTTGACCGCGGTCGGGCTTTTGCGCGCATCGATCGGGCCGCCCATCATGGTCATGGTGCGCGGCGTCTTCTCGCCGGCGGACGCCATCAGCGAAATGGCGGCCAGCACCGGCACCGTGGGCTGGCATACCGAGATCACATGCAGGTTCTCGGCGCCGATATGACGGATGAATTCCTGGATGTAGTAGATGTAGTCCGACAGGTGGAAGGCGCCTTCCTCGACCGGCACCATGCGGGCGTCGATCCAGTCGGTGACGTAGACCTTGTGGTCCTGCAGCAGCGTGCGCACGGTGTCGCGCAGCAGCGTGGCATGGTGGCCCGACAGCGGCGCGGCCACCAGCACCACGGGCTCGTCCTTGAGCAGCTTGATGGTCTCGGGATCGTCGGCATAGCGCTTGAAGCGCAGCAGCTTGCAGAAGGGCTTTTCCAGCACGGTCTGCTCGACGATGGGAATGTCGCGCCCGTTGGAGCGCACCGAGCGGATGTCGAACGCCGGTTTTTCGTATTCCTTGCCGAGCCGGTACAGCAGTTCGTAGCCGGCGGCCAGGCGCGGAGCGCCAGGTACCAGCGACATCGGGCTGAGGGGATTGGTGAAGGTCTTGGCGGTCGCCTGGGCCCACGCGGTCAGCGGGTGCAGGATCGAGCGCTGGAACTCATGCAGTTGATAGAGCATGCCGTTTCTGCCTGGTCTTACTGAGAATGCGTACCACCAAGTAACAATGTACTGACAATACACCATGGATCGTGTGGCGCCGATTATGCCTGAATCGAACGACCGTGCTAACGATCTTGCTTTGCAGCATATACCTTAAAGTACTTCCGTATGCGTGGAACACAATAAGGCATTGGCCTGATTTTTCGGTGACAACGTCCTACAACTTCGCAAACAAATGCAAAAAGCGGCCGAAGCCGCTTTTTTTCTTATGTTTTGTGATGCCTACGCCAGTTGCCGTCCGTTGCGGCGCGGCAACTCATCGTGGCGTTACATCACGGCCGCGATCGCGTCGACCACCGCATCGATGTTGCGGCTGTTCAGCGCCGCCACGCAGATGCGGCCGGTGCTGACGGCGTAGATGCCGTGCTCGTTGCGCAGGCGGTCCACCTGGGCCGAGGTCAGGCCCGAATACGAGAACATGCCGCGCTGGGCCTTGACGAAGGAGAAGTCGCCCGGCACGCCCTTGGCGGCCAGCTTGTCCACCAGCGCGTGGCGCATCAGCTTGATGCGGTCGCGCATTTCGGCCAGTTCTTCTTCCCACATGGCGCGCAGTTCCGGGCTGTTCAGCACGGTCGCGACCACGGTGCCGCCGTGGGTCGGCGGGTTGGAATAGTTGGTGCGGATCACGCGCTTGACCTGCGACATCACGCGTTGCGATTCTTCCTTGCTGGTGGTGACGATGGACAGCGCGCCGACGCGCTCGCCATACAGCGAGAAGCTCTTCGAGAACGAGCTCGACACGAAGAACGGCAGGCCCGAGTCGGCGAACAGGCGCACCGCGGCGCCATCGGCGTCGATGCCGTCGGCGAAGCCCTGGTAGGCCATGTCGAGGAACGGGATCAGGTTGCGTTCCTTGACCAGGTCCACCACCTGCTTCCACTGCTCGGGCGACAGGTCGACGCCGGTCGGGTTGTGGCAGCAGGCGTGCAGCACGACGATGGTGTTGGCCGGGAACGACTGCAGCGATGCCACCATGCCGGCGAAGTTCAGGCCGTGGCTGGGGGCGTCGTAGTAGGCGTAGTTGACCACCGGGAAGCCGGCGGATTCGAACAGGGCGCGGTGGTTTTCCCAGCTCGGGTCGCTGATGGCGACCTTGGCGTCCGGGTACAGGCGCTTCAGGAAGTCGGCGCCGATCTTCAGTGCGCCGGTGCCGCCAAGTGCCTGGGCCGTCACCACGCGGCCTTCCGTGATCAGCGGCGATTCCTTGCCGAACAGCAGCGTCTGCACCGCCTGGTCATAGGCGGCGATGCCTTCGATCGGCAGGTAGCCACGCGGGGTGGCGGTGGTCAGACGGGCTTTTTCTGCCTCCTGGACGGCGCGCAGCAGCGGGATTTTCCCTTCGTCGGTGAAGTACACGCCGACGCCCAGGTTGACCTTGGTCGGGCGGGTGTCGGCATTGAAGGCTTCGTTGAGGCCCAGGATCGGGTCGCGCGGGGCCATCTCGACGGCAGAAAACAAACTCATTTGGAATCTCGTGGTCGGCTATGTGAAAAACGGAAGGCGTAGAATGCTCCGTACTGCGCTGGAGGCTGGCAGGCCCGGCCGCGCTCTTCTTGGCTTGAAGCGGGGGCTGACAACCCCAAGATTCTAGCGTAATCCGCCCGTTTTCCTCAGGTATTTCCCTAGTCACGCCCCTATGACGAACCTTGCCGAAGCCGCGCCGGCCCTGGACGAAGACAAATTCGTCACATTTCCGGATTCCCCGTTCCAGCTGTACCAGCCGTTCCCGCCCGCCGGCGACCAGCCGGAAGCGATCCGGCAGCTGGTGGAGGGGGTGGAAGACGGCCTGTCGTACCAGACCCTGCTGGGCGTGACGGGTTCGGGCAAGACCTTCACCATGGCCAACGTGATCGCCCGCCTCGGGCGCCCGGCCATCGTGTTCGCACCCAACAAGACGCTGGCGGCGCAGCTCTACGCCGAATTCCGCGAGTTCTTCCCGCGCAATGCGGTGGAGTACTTCGTCAGCTACTACGACTACTACCAGCCCGAGGCTTACGTTCCGCAACGCGACCTGTTTATCGAGAAGGACTCGTCGATCAACGAGCATATCGAGCAGATGCGGCTGTCGGCGACCAAGAGCCTGCTGGAGCGCCGCGACACCGTCATCGTGGCGACCGTGTCGGCGATCTATGGCATCGGCAACCCGACCGAATACCACCAGATGATCCTGACGCTGCGGGCCGGCGACAAGATCAGCCAGCGTGACGTGATCGCGCGCCTGATCGCGATGCAGTACACCCGCAACGAAACCGACTTCCAGCGCGGCACCTTTCGCGTGCGCGGCGACACCATCGACATCTTCCCGGCGGAACACGCCGAGATGGCGGTGCGGCTGGAGATGTTCGACGACGAAGTCGAGTCGCTGCATTTCTTCGACCCGCTCACGGGACGGGTGCGGCAGAAGATCCCGCGCTTCACGGTCTACCCGTCGAGCCACTACGTGACCCCGCGTGAAACGGTGCTGCGCGCGATCGAGGCGATCAAGGCCGAACTGCGCGAGCGTCTCGAGTTCTTCCACAAGGAAAACCGCCTGGTGGAAGCGCAGCGGCTGGAGCAGCGCACCCGCTTCGACCTCGAGATGCTGTCGGAGCTGGGCTTCTGCAAGGGCATCGAGAACTATTCGCGGCACCTCTCCGGCGCGCGTCCCGGTGATCCGCCGCCGACGCTGGTCGACTACCTGCCGCCCGACGCACTGATGTTCCTGGACGAGTCGCACGTGCTGATCGGGCAGCTCAACGGCATGTACAACGGCGACCGCGCGCGCAAGACCACGCTGGTGGAATACGGCTTCCGGCTGCCGTCGGCGCTGGACAACCGGCCGCTGAAGTTCGACGAGTTCGAGCGCAAGATGCGCCAGGTGATGTTCGTCACGGCCACGCCGGCACAGTTCGAACAGGAGCACGCCGGCCAGGTGGTGGAGCAGGTGGTCCGCCCGACCGGGCTGGTCGATCCGATCATCATGGTCCGCCCCGCGACCACGCAGGTGGATGACCTGCTGTCCGAGATCCATGCCAGGGTCGAGGCCGGCGAGCGCGTGCTGGTGACCACGCTGACCAAGCGCATGGCCGAGCAGCTGACCGAGTTCCTGACCGAGAACGGCGTCAAGGTGCGCTACCTGCACTCGGATATCGATACCGTCGAGCGCGTCGAGATCATCCGCGACCTGCGCCTGGGTACCTTCGACGTGCTGGTGGGCATCAACCTGCTGCGCGAGGGGCTGGACATTCCCGAGGTATCGCTGGTGGCGATCCTCGATGCGGACAAGGAAGGCTTCCTGCGGGCCGAGCGCTCGCTGATCCAGACCATCGGCCGCGCCGCGCGCAACGTCAACGGCACCGCGATCCTGTACGCGGACCGCATGACCGACTCGATGAAGAAGGCCATCGACGAGACCGAGCGCCGCCGCGCGAAACAGATCGCCTTCAACGAAGCCAACGGCATCACGCCGCGCGGCGTGGTCAAGCGCATCAAGGACATCATCGACGGCGTCTACAACGCCAGCGACGCCAAGGCCGAGCTACAGGCCGCGCAGGAGCAGGCCCGTTATGAGGACATGAGCGAGAAGCAGGTGTCCAGGGAAATCAAGCGGCTGGAGAAGCTCATGCTTGACCATGCCCGCAATCTGGAGTTCGAGCAGGCCGCGCAGGTGCGCGACCAGCTGGCCAAGCTGAAGGCGCAGGTGTTCGGCGCCAGCGGCGAGGGCGCGCTGCCGCCTGCCTGATACGCCGCAACGCCGGGCGCGCTTCGCCTATAGTGAAATCCTCGGCGGCACTGGCAGGAAGGGCCGGGCAGCGACGGGCCAGGCCAGGGACGACCCGGAAGGAGGCACGATGGAACGCCAGTTCGAGTATGGCGGCTACGCAGTGGTCGTCACCGCGGTTCCGAATACCACCGGCGGCTTTGCCGCGCAGATGCGCATCGCCGACGCCTTCGGCGAGCCGACCGGCCCGAGCTTCGAGGCCATCGCCGGCGACGCGCCCACCCCCGAAGCTGCCATTGCCCTGGCGGAGGCCGGCGCCATGCGCGCGATCGACGCGGGCGAGGTCAGCTAGCCCGCCAGCCGGGACCCCCATTTCCCGTGGAGAACCACAATGACCGACATCGGCGAATGGAAGAAGAAGGTCTATGAAACCCACGAAGTGCAAGTGCAGGTCAGGCAGCGCTCGCAGAGCGAATGGTCGTACACCGTGCGCGTCTGCCGTCCCGGCACCAACATCCGGGCCGCGGGCACGCTGACCGAGACCTCGCTCATTACCGACCACTACAAGTCGGCCGAGGCGGCGCTGGTGGCCGGGTTTGCGCACGGCGAGCGCCTGGCCAAGCAGCTCGCCTAGCGACCGGCGGCGGCAAGCGGGGAGGCGGCAAGGCGCCGCAGGTAGAATCGCGCCTGCCGTGCCATCTTGCCAAGCCTTGATCCGATGAAGCCATACGCCATCCTGATGTGTTGCATGGGGAATATCTGCCGTTCCCCCACGGCGGAGGGCGTGCTGCGCGCCAAGCTCGATGCCGCCGGACTGGCGGCGCTGGTTGAGCTGGATTCGGCGGGCACGCACGAATATCATCTCGGCCGCGCGCCCGATCCCCGTACCCAGCGCCATGCGCTGCAGCGCGGCTATGACCTGTCCGCGCTGCGCGCGCGCAAGGTCGGCGTGCCGGACTTCGACCGCTTCGACCTGATCCTGGCGATGGACCGCGAGAACCTTGCCGGCCTGCTGCGGCTGCGCCCGGATGCCGGCGACAAGGTGCGGCTGCTGATGAGCTTCGCCACCCGCCACGACGCCGACGAGGTGCCGGACCCGTATTACGGCGAAGGCGATGGCTTCGAGCGCGTGCTCGACTACATCGAAGATGCCTGCGACGGCCTGGTGGCCGAACTGCGCCAGCGCCTGCAGCCTCCGGCCGGCTGATCCAGCCAGCCTTCGCGCTGTCTTTCCCGGGCCCCGCCGTGGCGCGATGCGCCCGCGGCCGGCGGCCCGTACCCGACGAGAATCCATGCTTCGCAAACTGTTCCGCAAGTGGCGCGAGTCGCGCAATGCCAGCCTGCAGCTCGACGCCATCCTGGCCGCGGCCGATCCTGAGGCGCCGCTGGCCGAGCGCAACGGCTGGCTGATCGAACTGGCCTTCTGGATCCGCCGCGACGGCGGACTCGGCGCCGACGCTGACGGCGAGGAAGACGGCGCGCCGCGCCGCTATCCGGAGCACGTGCGGCTGCGCTACCTGCTGCAGGTGCTGGAGCGGCACCCGGACTGGGCCGCGCGCTTTGCCCGGACAGTGCGCAGCCTGCTGCGCGAGAACGATCCCACCGGCCTGTTCTGCGATACCGGCGTGGCCCAGCACCCCGGCTTTTTCAGCGAGATGGTGAGCCGGTTGCAAAGCCGCTTCCTGCCGCCGCCGCCGAACCGCAGCGACATGGCCGCGCTGTTCACGCTGGTGTTCGTCGGCGACGACGATGCCGACTGGGTCGAGGCCATCGACGATATGCTGATGGCCCGGCTGGCACGCGTGCTGGAGGCCGGCCACGCCGATGGCGCGGCGTCCGGCCTGGCGCGCTACCGCGAGGCGCTGGGACAGACGCTGGTCACCAGCATCGCGGTGCTGGTCAGCCAGGTGCGCGCCACCGGCCTGAGCCAGGCGATCCGCTCGCGGCTGGCGGGGCGTGTCGAGGACACGCCGTTCTTTCGCCTGGACGAGGCCATCCAGGCCCTGCGCGAGGACGGGCTGCGCCGCGACGACAGCAGCTTCGGGCATCGCCTGAACTACTTCCGCGCGCTGCTCGACGGCTGCCACGCGGCCGCGCGCCAGGTGTACGAAGACCTGGAGGAAAACGGCGTGTCGGTCGAGGTGGTGTTCCAGATCGAGCGCATGAAGGTGCAGCTCAGCCGCATCGAGCTGCTGCTGGCGGCGTGGGTCGAGCCCGGCCGGCGCGGCATGCCGGCGCACCTGGTGGCCGAGCTGATCCGCTCGACCCAGGCGCGGCGCAGCATTGCGCATCTGGCCGGGACCTCGTTCGCGCAGCTGGCGCGCAAGGTGGTGGAACGCTCGGCCGAGACCGGCGAGCACTACATCACGCGCGACCGCCGCGAATATGCCGAACTGGTGCGGGCCGCGGCCGGCGGCGGCCTGGTCTCGGTGGCCACGGTGTACCTGAAGTTCCTGATCTACGGGCTGCACCTGGACAAGTTCAGCGAGGGCGTACTGGCCTCGCTCAACTATGCCGGCAGCTTCCTCGCCATCCATTTCGCGCACTTCACGCTGGCGACCAAGCAGCCGGCCATGACCGGGCCCGCGCTGGCGCACCGGCTCGACGGCGCGGGGCGGCCGGAAGGGCGCGAGATCTTCGTCGACGACACCGTCGCCATGATCCGCTCCAACGCGGCCGCCATTGCCGGCAACCTGGCGGTGGTGTTTCCGGTGGCGCTGGGCGTCCAGTGGCTGGCGCATCGGCTGCTGGGCACCAACCTGATCACTCCGGCCAAGGCGATCGCCACCATCGAGTCCTTCTCGATCCTGGGGCCGACGCCGCTATACGCGGCCTTTACCGGCGTGCTGCTGTGGCTGTCCAGCCTGTTCGCGGGCTGGGCCGACAACTGGTTCGCGCTGCATCGCGTGCACGACGTGATGGCCTGCCACCGCCGCCTGCAATATGTGCTGGGCGCGCGCGGCGCCACCCGCATGGCGGACTTCTGGAAGCGCAACCTGTCGGGCATCGTCGCCAATGTGTCGCTGGGGCTGCTGCTGGGGCTGGGGCCCGAGATCCTGAGCTTTTTCGGCCCGCATATGGAAGTGCGCCATGTGACGCTGTCGACCGGGTCGGTCGGCGCGGCGATCGGCGTGCTGGGGTGGGATGCGCTGCGCATGCCGGCGCTGTGGCTGGCGGTCGCGGGCATTGCGCTGATGGGCATGCTGAATGTGGCGGTCAGCTTCGCGCTGGCGTTCAATATGGCGCTGCGGTCACGCAATCTGCGGCGGGTCGATCGCGCCGAGCTGAGCGCGGCCGTGCGGCGGCGCATCCTGAAACAGCCGCTGTCGCTGCTGGTACCGCCGCGCGTGGCGCCCGAGCGGGCGGCTGCAGGCGGGCGCCAGGCCTGAGGGGCAGGGTGGGTCGGGGTGGTGCGGTGCGGCAGGGGTAGTTGACTGAATTAGTCGGGTACCTTTATACTTGACGGAAACGATCAAGTATTAGCTTCACCCCCACGCTTCACCCCAGAGCCCTGCACCATGAGACTGACCACCAAAGGCCGCTTCGCGGTCACTGCCATGATCGACCTGGCCATGCGCCAGGACCAGGGACCGGTCACGCTCGCCGGCATCAGCCAGCGGCAGAAGATCTCGCTGTCGTACCTGGAGCAGCTGTTCGGCAAGCTGCGCCGGCACGAGATCGTCGAAAGCGTGCGCGGCCCGGGCGGCGGCTACAGTCTGGCGCGCAAGGCCGAGGACGTCACCGTGGCGGACATCATCATCGCCGTGGACGAGCCCCTGGATGCCACCCAGTGCGGCGGCAAGGGCAATTGTAACGGAGATGACGGCTCGGGGCGCTGCATGACCCACGAGCTGTGGGCCACGCTGAACCAGAAGATGGTCGAGTACCTCGACTCCGTTTCCCTCAAGAACCTGGTGGACCAGCAGCGCGAGCGCCAGCCCGCCGTGCTGCACGACATGCGCGAAGACGCCGCGCAGCCGGTCGCCGCCGCGCGCGGCAAGGCCGACAAGCAGGAAAAGCCGGTCCGGGCCAGAATGGTGAATTCAGTTTTCAGCCTGGCGCAATCCTGAGCGCGCGGGCAAGACAGCAACACAGCGATCAGCGGTCCCTTACAAGGCAGTCATAACGATGAGCACCCCACATTTCCCCATCTACATGGATTACTCGGCCACCACGCCGGTGGACCCGCGCGTGGCGGACAAGATGATTCCGTACCTGCGCGAGCAGTTCGGCAATCCCGCGTCGCGCAGCCATGCGTACGGCTGGGACGCGGAGCGCGCGGTGGAAGAGGCGCGCGAGCAGGTGGCCGCACTGGTCGGTGCCGACCCGCGCGAGATCGTGTGGACCTCGGGGGCGACCGAATCGGACAACCTGGCGATCAAGGGCGCCGCGAATTTCTATTCGGGCAAGGGCAAGCACATCATCACCGTGAAGACCGAGCACAAGGCCGTGCTCGACACCACGCGCGAGCTGGAGCGCCAGGGCTTTGAAGTGACGTACCTGGACGTGAAGGAAAACGGCCTGCTCGACATGGACGTGTTCAAGCAGGCGCTGCGCCCGGACACCATCCTGGTGTCGGTGATGCTGGTCAACAACGAGATCGGCGTGATCCAGGACGTCGAACAGATCGGTGAGATCTGCCGCGAGAAGGGCATCATCTTCCATTGCGACGCCGCGCAGGCGACCGGCAAGGTGGCGATCGACCTGAACAAGCTGAAGTGCGACCTGATGTCGTTCTCGGCCCACAAGACCTACGGCCCGAAGGGCATCGGCGCGTTGTACGTGCGCCGCAAGCCGCGCGTGCGCATCGAGGCGCAGATGCACGGCGGCGGCCATGAGCGCGGCATGCGCTCGGGCACGCTGGCCACGCACCAGATCGTCGGCATGGGTGAAGCCTTCCGCATCGCCCGCGAAGAGATGGCGACCGAAAACGAGCGCATCCGCATGCTGCGTGACCGCCTGTGGAACGGCCTGTCGGACATGGAAGAGGTCTACCTGAACGGTGACCTGGAGCACCGCGTGCCGCACAACCTGAACGTCAGCTTCAACTTCGTCGAAGGCGAGTCGCTGATCATGGCGATCAAGGACGTGGCGGTGTCGTCGGGCTCGGCCTGCACCTCGGCCTCGCTGGAGCCCTCGTACGTGCTCCGCGCGCTGGGCCGCAACGACGAGCTGGCGCACAGCTCGATCCGCTTCACGGTGGGCCGCTTCACCACCGAGCAGGAAATCGACTACACCGTCGAGCTGCTCAAGAGCAAGATCGGCAAGCTGCGCGACCTGTCGCCGCTGTGGGAAATGTTCAAGGACGGCGTCGACCTGAATTCGATCCAGTGGGCTGCGCACTGAACACCCGCCGGATCCCGCGAAAATAACAGCAAGACCCCCCGTAAAAGATACGCAAGAGGTAAGCCAAATGTCATACAGCACGAAGGTTCTCGACCACTATGAAAACCCCCGCAACGTCGGTTCGTTCGACAAGAACGACGACGCGGTCGGCACCGGCATGGTCGGCGCCCCGGCTTGCGGCGACGTGATGAAGCTGCAGATCAAGGTCAACGAAGCAGGCGTGATCGAAGACGCCAAGTTCAAGACCTATGGCTGCGGCTCGGCCATCGCTTCGTCGTCGCTGGTGACCGAGTGGGTCAAGGGCAAGACCGTGGACCAGGCGCTGGAGATCAAGAACACCCAGATCGCCGAGGAACTGGCGCTGCCGCCGGTGAAGATCCACTGCTCGATCCTGGCCGAAGACGCGATCAAGGCCGCCGTCGAAGACTACAAGAAGAAGCACGGCGCCGAGCAGAAGGCCGCCTGAGCTGTCGCACTGACCACGGCATCGACGAAGGAACGCAACGATGATCACCATGACCGAGAAGGCCGCCAAGCATGTGGCGCGCTACCTGGAACGCCGCGGCAAGGGCGTGGGCCTGCGCCTGGGCGTGAAGACCACCGGCTGCTCGGGCCTGGCCTACAAGCTGGAATACGTCGACGAACTGCTGCCGGAAGACAACGTGTTCGAATCGCACGGGATCAAGGTCATCGTCGACGCGAAGAGCCTGCCGTATATCGACGGCACCGAACTCGACTACGCGCGCGAAGGGTTGAACGAAGGCTTCCGCTTCAACAACCCCAACGTCAAGGACGAGTGCGGCTGCGGCGAGTCGTTCACGGTCTGACGCACGCCAGCGCAGGCTGACGCGGGCAGGGCCGGTGGAGCGCCGCATCGTCGGCTTCCGCCGCGACGAGGAAGGCCACTGGGTGGCCGAACTCGACTGCGGCCATGGCCAGCATGTGCGGCACGACCCGCCGTGGCAGTCGCGGCCGTGGACGCAAAGCGAGGCGGGCCGCGCCGCCATGATCGGCACGCGGGTGAACTGCCTGAAGTGCGACCGCAACGAGCCGCCGGCCGAGTGGGCCGGCCAGCCTGCGCGGTAGCGGCGGCAGCACGGACGAAGGGCGGCGCGGCCGCTCTTTTTTCTTGGGGAAGCAGTTGAAAGACGATTTTTTTGCGCTGTTCGGCCTGCCGGTGCAGTACGGCGTCGACGAGGCCGCGCTCGACGCGGCGTACCGGACCGTACAGTCGCAGGCGCATCCGGACCGCTTCGCCAAGGCCGGCGATGCCGAGCGCCGCGTGGCGATGCAGTGGGCCGCGCATGCCAACGAAGCCTACCGCACGCTGCGCCAGCCGCTGCGGCGCGCCACCTACCTGCTGAAGCTGCGCGGCGTCGATGTGCAGGCCGAGAACAACACGGCCATGACGCCGGCCTTCCTGATGCAGCAGATGGAATGGCGCGAAGCGCTGCAGGAAGCGGTGGAAGAGCGCGCAGTGGACCGGCTCGATGCGCTGCTGCGCGAACTGCGCCAGGAAAAGCGCGAGCGCCACGCGGCACTCGGCGCGCTGCTGGACGCTGGCGACAACGAGGCGGCCGGCGGCGCGGTGCGGCAACTGATGTTTATCGAGAAGATCGAGCACGATACCAGCGAGGCCATCGACCGGCTGGAAGACTGACCGGCAAGATCGCCGGGGCCATGACACAATGGCGCCCGGCCTGAAATCCGCCCAGCTGGCGGGTTCCCCTGCCGTACAAGACAGCGAAGAATTACCATGGCACTGCTTCAGATTTCCGAACCCGGCATGTCGCCGGCGCCCCACCAACGCCGCCTGGCCGTCGGCATCGACCTCGGCACCACCAACTCGCTGGTGGCCGCGGTGCGCAGCAGCATCCCCGAGGTGCTGGCCGACGAGCGCGGCCGCGCGCTGCTGCCGTCGGTCGTGCGCTACCTGCCGGACCGTACCGCACAGATCGGCTACCGGGCCCAGGACGAAGCGGTGCGCGACCCCAAGAACACCATCGTGTCGGTCAAGCGCTTCATGGGCCGCGGGCTGCGCGACGTCGCCAATATCGAGCACAGCCCGTACGACTTCGTCGATGCGCCGGGCATGGTGCAGATCAAGACCGCGGCCGGCGTGAAGAGCCCGGTGGAGATCTCGGCCGAGATCCTGGCCACGCTGCGCCAGCGTGCCGAAGACAGCCTGGGCGACGACCTGGTCGGCGCCGTCATCACGGTGCCGGCGTATTTCGACGAGGCCCAGCGCCAGGCGACCAAGGACGCCGCGCGCCTGGCCGGCCTGGAAGTGCTTCGCCTGCTCAACGAGCCCACCGCCGCGGCCATTGCCTACGGCCTCGACAACGCCGCCGAAGGCATCTATGCCGTGTATGACCTGGGCGGCGGCACCTTCGATATCTCGGTGCTCAAGCTCACCCAGGGCGTGTTCGAAGTGCTGGCCACCGGCGGCGATTCGGCGCTCGGCGGCGACGACTTCGACCAGCGCCTGCTGTGCTGGATCGTCGAGCAGGCCAATCTGCAGCCGCTGTCGGCGCAGGACATGCGCCTGCTGATGGTGCGCGCGCGCGCCGCCAAGGAAGCGCTGTCGGAAGCCGACAGCACGGTGATCGACGCGGTGCTGGAGTCCGGCGAGATCGTGCACCTGACGCTGACCGACGAGATCTTCGAGCAGATCACTGCCCACCTGGTGCAGAAGACCCTGGCGCCGGTGCGCAAGGCGCTGCGCGATGCCGGCGTGGGCCCGGAAGAGGTCAAGGGCGTGGTGCTGGTCGGCGGGGCCACGCGCATGCCGTCGATCCGCAAGGCGGTTGGCGACTTCTTCGGCCAGAACCCGCTCACCAACCTCGATCCGGACCGCGTGGTGGCGCTGGGCGCCGCGATGCAGGCCAACCTGCTGGCCGGCAACCATGCCCCGGGCGAAGACTGGCTGCTGCTCGACGTGATCCCGCTGTCGCTGGGCGTCGAGACCATGGGCGGCCTGGTCGAGAAGATCATTCCGCGCAACAGCACCATCCCGGTGGCGCGGGCGCAGGAATTCACCACCTTCAAGGACGGCCAGACCGCGATGGCGATCCACGTGCTGCAGGGCGAGCGCGAGCTGGCCAGCGACTGCCGTTCGCTGGCGCGGTTCGAGCTGCGCGGCATCCCGCCGATGGTGGCCGGCGCCGCGCGCATCCGCGTGACCTACCAGGTCGACGCCGACGGCCTGCTGTCGGTGACCGCGCGCGAAACGCATTCGGGCGTGGAGGCCTCGGTGACGGTCAAGCCGTCGTACGGGCTGGCCGACGACGATATCGCGCGCATGCTGCAGGACAGCTTCCGCGAAGCCGAGCACGACATGAAGAGCCGCGCGCTGGCCGAGGAACGCGTCGAAGCGGACCGCCTGGTCGAGGCCACGCAACGCGCGCTGGAAACCGACGGCGACCTGCTGTCCGCCGACGAGCGCGCCGCGGTGGAAGCGCTGATGGCCACGGTGCGCGAGATTGCCACCGGCGAGGACCATCTGGCCATCCGCGCCGCGGTGGAAAAGCTCTCGCACGGCACCGACGAATTTGCGGCGCGCCGCATGGACCGCTCGATCAAAAGCGCACTGGCGGGGCGCAAGGTGCAGGAGCTGGGCTGATCACCGCGCCTGTACCGCACTACAGAACCCAGGAAACGACATGCCACAGATCATAGTTTTGCCCCACGTCGAATACTGCCCGGAAGGGAAGGTGATCGAGGCCGAGAAGGGCGTCAGCGTGCTCGACTCGCTGCTCTCCCACGGTATCGATCTCGAGCACGCGTGCGAGAAGTCCTGTGCCTGCACCACTTGCCACGTGATCGTGCGCGAGGGCTTCGACTCGCTCAACGAGGCCGAGGAGAAGGAAGAGGATTTGCTCGACAAGGCCTGGGGCCTGGAGCCGAATTCGCGCCTGTCGTGCCAGGCCATCGTCGACGAGGAAGACCTGACCGTCGAGATCCCCAGGTACACCATCAACCACGCCAAGGAAGGCCACTGAGCGGCCGGCACAGACCTCAGCGGAGAACAAGCCCATGAAGTGGACCGACACCTACGCCATCGCCGAAGCCCTGTACGACAAGTTCCCGGAGGTCGATCCGGCCGGCGTGCGCTTTACCGACCTGCGCCGCTGGGTGCTGGAGCTCGACGGCTTTGCCGACGATCCGGCGCGCTCGGGCGAGAAGATCCTGGAGGCGATCCAGCAGGCGTGGATCGAGGAAGCGGAATGAATTCCTGATGTCAGGAATGAGAAAAAGGCCGGCTTGATGCAGGCCTTTTTGCTTTGATGCTGGACGATACGAACTAATCGACCGCTCGGTTTGCAGTGCCTCAGTCTTCCTTGCGCAGATGCGGGAACAGAATCACGTCGCGGATATTCGGGCTGTCCGTCAGCAACATCACCAGCCGGTCGATGCCGATGCCGCAGCCGCCCGTCGGGGGCATGCCGTATTCCAGCGCGCGGATGTAGTCGGCGTCGAAGTACATCGCTTCCTCGTCGCCGGCGTCCTTCTGCTCGACCTGCTTGCGGAAGCGGTCGGCCTGGTCCTCGGCGTCGTTCAGCTCGGAGAAGCCGTTGGCGATCTCGCGGCCGGTGATGAACAGCTCGAAACGCTCGGTGATGCCCGGCACCGTGTCCGAAGCGCGCGCCAGCGGCGAGACCTCGACCGGGTAGTCGACGATAAAGGTGGGCTCCCACAGCTGGCTTTCGGCGGTTTCCTCGAACAGCACCAGCTGCAGCGTGCCCAGCCCGGCGTTGAGGAACTGCGGCGCGTTGGTGTTGACGCCGAACTTCTTCAGCTCGGTGCGCAGGAATTCAGCATCGGCCAGTTGCGCGTCGGTGTACTGCGGCGCGAACTTCTGGATCGCCTGGCAGATGGTCAGGCGGTGGAACGGCTTGGACAGGTCCAGCTCGCGGTCCTGGTAGGTCAGCACGGCGCTGCCGCGCGCGTCGATCGCGGCCTTGCGGATCAGGTCTTCGGTGAAGTCCATCAGCCAGCGGTAATCCGTGTAGGCCGCGTAGAACTCCATCATGGTGAACTCGGGGTTGTGGCGCGGGCTCACCCCCTCGTTGCGGAAGTTGCGGTTGATCTCGAACACGCGCTCGAAGCCGCCGACGATCAGGCGCTTCAGGTACAGCTCGGGCGCGATGCGCAGGAACATCTGCATGTCCAGCGCATTGTGGTGCGTGATGAACGGCTTGGCCGCGGCGCCGCCCGGGATCGGGTGCAGCATCGGCGTTTCCACTTCCATGAAGCCGGCGTCGGCCATATGGCGGCGCAGCGACGAGATCGCATCGGTGCGGGCGCGGAAGGTGTTGCGCGTTTCCGGCGACACGATCAGGTCGACATAGCGCTGGCGGTACTTCATTTCCTGGTCGGCCAGGCCGTGGAACTTGTCCGGCAGCGGGCGCAGCGACTTGGACAGCAGGCGCAGCTCGCGCACCTGCACCGACAGCTCGCCCTTGTTGGTGCGGAACAGTTCGCCGCGGGCGCTGATGATGTCGCCCAGGTCCCAGTGCTTGAAGGCGGCGTAGACCTCTTCGCCGACCTTGTCGCGGGTGATGTAGAACTGGATCTGGCCGCTGCCATCCTGCACGGTGGCGAAGCTGGCCTTGCCCATCACGCGCTTGAGCATCATGCGCCCGGCGATGGCGACCTCGACCGGCGCGGCCTCGAGCGTGGCCTGCTCGGTGTCGGCGTACTGCGCCTGCAGCGCGGCGGCCTGGTGGGTCGGGCGGAAATCGTTGGGGAAGGCCACGCCTTGCTGGCGCAGCGCGGCCAGTTTCTCGCGCCGCTCCGCGATGATCTTGTTTTCGTCGACGGCGGGCGTGTCGGCGGCGGCCTTGTTCTGCGCCGGGGCCTGGGCGCGATTCGGTTCGGTCATGATGTCTTGTCGGTCGCGCGCCGGGCAGCGCGCGGGTTCAGTATGGCTTCAGTAGTTGCGGAGATCGTCCAGCTCGGTGCTGCCGAAATCCGGGCGGTGCAGGTAGGCGACGATGCGGCCGGCCGTTTCCTCGGCCGACGCGAGCTGCTGGTTGGCCTTGAGCTCGCGGAAGCGCTGCACCTGGGCAAAATCGGCATTGCGGATGGTGGCCTGCATGCCGGTATCGATCACGCCCGGCGCCAGCGCCACCGCGCGAACGGTGCGCGGCGCCTCGGCGTGGGCGTATTCGGCATTGACCGAGCGCATGAACATGTCGAGCCCGGCCTTGCCGGCGCAGTAGGCGCTCCAGCCTTCGATCGGGCGCCGTGCCGCGCCGGAGGAGATCGCCAGCACCTTGCGCGGGCAGCCGAACTTCTCGGTGCGCTCCAGGAACGCCGCGGTCATGGTCATCGGCGCCGCCAGGTTGGTCAGCAGGTGCGGCACCAGCGATTTTTCCTGCAGCGCCGCGACCGGCCCGATCGGCTCGACTACGCCGGCGTTCAAGATCAGCGTGGCGCTGGTCGGCGGCAGGTCGAGCGTGTCGAGCACGCTGGCCAGCCAGGTGGCTGCGGGGCCGGCCTGCGACAGGTCCTGCAGGTGCCAGGCCACCGGCACGCCGCTGAGCGTGGCGATGCGTTCGAGCTCGGTGTTGCGGCTGCGCGCGACGCAGATCAGGCGGTTGCCCGGCACCAGCAGGGCGTTGGTCAGTGCCGCGCCCAGCCCGCGCGAGGCGCCGGTGATGATGTACAGGTGATTGGCTTCGCTCATGGTGCCCCGGTCGGAAAGGCCGTCGTGCCGGCATGGCGCGGGCGGCGGTACAGCGATGGATGGGTTGCTGTGCCGCCGCCGGCCGGCGGCGGGTACGGACTTAAAGTCCCTGCTTGAGGCTGGCCTCGATGAACGGGTCCAGGTCGCCGTCCAGCACCTTCTGGGTGTTGGACATTTCCACGTTGGTGCGCAGGTCCTTGATCCGGCTCTGGTCCAGCACGTAGGAGCGGATCTGGTGGCCCCAGCCCACGTCGGTCTTGCCGGCCTCGAGCTTGTCGGCCTCGGCCTGGCGCTTGCGCATCTCGTGCTCGTACAGGCGCGACTTCAGCATCGACATGGCCTCGGCGCGGTTGCGGTGCTGCGAGCGGTCGTTCTGGCACTGCACCACGATCCCGGTCGGGATATGCGTGATCCGCACCGCCGAATCGGTCTTGTTGATGTGCTGGCCGCCCGCGCCCGAAGCGCGGTAGGTATCCACGCGCAGGTCCGCCGGGTTGATCTCGACCTCGAACGAGTCGTCCACCTCGGGGTAGACGAACACCGACGAGAACGAGGTATGGCGCCCGCCCGACGAATCGAACGGCGACTTGCGCACCAGGCGGTGCACGCCGGTCTCGGTACGCAGGTAGCCGAAGGCGTACTCGCCCTCGATCTTGATGGTCGCGCTCTTGATGCCGGCAACGTCGCCTTCGGACTCTTCCAGCACCTCGGCCTTGAAGCCCTTGCGCTCGCAGTACTTCAGGTACTGGCGCAGCAGCATCGAGGCCCAGTCGCACGCTTCAGTGCCGCCGGCGCCTGCCTGGATATCGATGAAGGCGTTGGCCTGGTCCATCTCGCCGGAGAACATGCGGCGGAACTCCATGTCCGCCACCACTGCCTCGAAGCCCTTGACGTCGGCCTCGATCGACTCGAGCGTGTCGTCGTCGCCTTCCTCTTTCGCGAGCTCGAACAGCTCTTCGGCACCGACGAGGTCATCGGTGAGCTTGCCCAGGACGCCGACCACGCCCTCGAGCATCTTCTTTTCCTTGCCGAGGTCCTGGGCCCGCTTGGGGTTGTTCCAGACGTCGGGGTCTTCCAGCAGGCCGTTGACTTCGTCCAGCCTTCCTACTTTGACATCGTAGTCAAAGATACCCCCGTAGATCTTCCGTCCGGGAACGGAGATCGGAGATGGCACCGGAGATGGCGTTGAGGCGTTCTGCTTCCATGATGTTCCTGCGCTTCGAAAACCTCGAATTATAGCGGATCGGCGCCGCAGATCGCGGCTTCCCGCCCTCTGCGGCGCGGCCGCCAGCCGAACGCAACGGCGCCCGCGCGGTCTATCCGGGGGTGCCGGGCGGCGCGCACGGCGATAATACGGGTTGCAAGCCGCCCCCGGCACAGACCAAGAACAGGACGCATGACGAAAACCAGACATGATCTCGAGCCAGGCCGGCGCCGTACGCTGGGCCTGCTGCTGGCGGCCGCGACGGCGGCGCTCACGGCCGCCTGCGGCACCACGGGCGGGCCCGTGCCGGACGGCTACTACCGCGTCGAGCGCGGCGACACGCTGTATTCGATTGCGCGCAAGCACCGTCGCAGCGTGCGCGACCTGACCCGCTGGAACAGCGACATCACCAGCCCGAGCCAGATCGAAGTGGGGCAATTGATCCGGGTGCGGCCGCCCGGCGCCGCGGCAGGCAGTGCGACGGCGTCGACCGGCTCCGACCAGGCCGTGACCGATACGCCGCGCGTCGACGGCGCCGCGGCGTCCCGCCCGCCGGCGAGCAGCATCCGCCTGCAGTGGCCGGCCGACGGTCGCGTCACGGCCAGCTTCGCGCCGCCGGCCAGCAAGGGCCTGAGCATCGCCGTGCCGGCCAACAGCACGGTGCGCGCCGCCGCCGCCGGCCGCGCCATCCATGTGGGCAACCTGCGCGGCTACGGCATGCTGGTGATCGTCAAGCACAACGACGACTGGCTCACCGTCTATGGCAACCTCGACCAGCCGCTGGTCAGCGAGGGCGCACAGGTGTCGGCGGGGCAGGACGTGGGCCGCATGGGCGCAAGCCCGAGCGAGCTGCACTTCGAGGTGCGCGGCAACGGCAAGCCGGTGAATCCGGCCGCCTACCTGCCGTCGCGGGGCTGAGCCGGGCGCGCTGCGCCGCGGGCACGCTTACTGCGCGTGCTCGATCACCAGCTGCACGCGGGTGACGCCGTTGAAGGTGTTGTTGTCGAGCCGGTAGGCCACCTGCGCGCTGGCGCCGAGCGAGTCGGCATGGTTGAACCAGATCGCGTCGAAGCGCTGGCTGCCGCGCCCCAGCTGAAGCTTCAGGTGCTTGCCCTTGAGCACGCTTTGGCGCAGCACGTCGAACTCGCCGCAGAAGGTCGGCGCCGGGAAGCCCTGGCCCCACACCTGCTGTTCCAGCAGGCTGACGAACTCGGGGCTGAAGCACTGGTCCTCGATATCGCCGTCGGTCTCGATCACGCGCGCCAGCTGGTCGTCGGTCAGCCATTCGCGCCCGACCGCCTCGAAGGCTTCCTGGAATTCGGCAAAGCGTTCGGCGCGCACGGTCAGCCCCGCCGCCATGGCGTGGCCGCCGAACTTGAGCAGCATGCCGGGGTGGCGCTTGGACACCAGGTCGAGCGCGTCGCGCAGGTGGAAGCCGGGGATCGAGCGGCCCGAGCCCTTGACGGTGGTGTCGTCGCCCGGCGCAAAGGTGATGGTGGGGCGGTGGAACTTGTCCTTCAGCCGCGACGCCACGATGCCGATCACGCCCTGGTGCCAGGTATCGTTGAACACGCTGACGGTAAAGCGCGAGGCGTCCGCGCCGGCCAGTCCGGCCATGGGCTGCTCGAGGATGCGCAGCGCTTCCTGCTGCATGCCGGCCTCGATGTCGCGCCGCTCGCGGTTCATGCTGTCCAGCTCCTGGGCGATTTCCCAGGCGCGGTTGGCATCGTCGGTCAGCAGGCACTCGATGCCCAGCGACATGTCGGCCAGCCGGCCGGCCGCATTCAGGCGCGGGCCCAGGCCAAAGCCCAGGTCGAAGGTATTGGCGCGCGCGGCCTCGCGGCCGGCGGCGCGGAACAGCGCGGCGACGCCGGGCTGCATGCGTCCGGCGCGCATGCGGCGCAGGCCCTGTGCCACCAGGATGCGGTTGTTGGTGTCCAGCTTGACCACGTCGGCCACGGTGCCCAGCGCCACCAGGTCCAGCAGCGTCTGCAGCGGCGGCTGGGTCTGCTGGGTGTAGACGCCGCGGCGGCGCAGCTCGGCCCGCAGCGCCAGCAGCACGTAGAACATCACGCCCACGCCCGCCAGGTTCTTGCTGGGGAATTCGCAGCCCGGCTGGTTCGGGTTGACGATCACCGCGGCCTGCGGCAGTTCCGCGCCTGGCAGGTGGTGGTCGGTCACTACCACGTCGATGCCCAGCGCATTGGCCGCGGCGACGCCGTCGACGCTGGCGATGCCGTTGTCGACGGTGACGATCACGTCCGGATTCTGCTTCGCCGCCAGCGCGACGATCTCCGGCGTCAGGCCATAGCCGTACTCGAAGCGGTTGGGCACGATGTACTCGACCCGCGCGCCCAGCATGCGCAGGCCGCGCACGCCGACCGCGCAGGCGGTGGCGCCGTCGCAGTCATAGTCGGCGACGATCAGCAGGCGCTTGCCGGCGGCGATGGCATCCGCCAGGTAAGCCGCGGCGTGGCCGATCCCTTTCATGGCCGCGGGCGGCACCAGTTCGGGCAGGTCGGTGGCCAGCTCGGCGGCGCGGGCCACGCCGCGCGCGGCCAGGATGCGCGCCAGCGTCGGGTGCAGGCCGGTGGCGGCCAGCGCGCTGGCGTGTTCGGGGGAATACTGGCGGATGGCGATCCGGGTCATGGGCGGGGCGGCAGTGGGGTGTCGGGAGCGATGGCTTCAGGCGGCAAGGGCGAGGTCGGACAGCAGCGCGCGCCAGTCGCCGCGCTGGCCCATGCCGCGCCAGAACTTGCGCAGGTCGGCGCGCCGCACGGTGAACTCGGCAAAGTGGTTCTCGCCCCCCAGCACCAGCGTGATGGCGCCGATCCGGCCGGCCGCCAGCGCTTCCAGCGCCGGGGCGAACCAGTCGGCGTCGAGCGCGTGCATGCGGTCCAGCCACAGCCCCCAGTCCTCGGCGACATGGGCTTCGGTGGCGCTGTCGAGCATCGTCAGTACCGAGCCTTCGAGCGCGGCCGCGCCGGCCAGGCCGGCCGGCACCGGCAGCACGCGGCTGCCGCCGGCCAGCGCCAGGCCGCTCAGGAACGGGTCGCAGCTCAGCACCGTATCGGCCAGCCGCGGCACCGGCCGCAGCGCGCCGCCGCCGTACAGCCAGACCGAGTTGACCGGCACCTCGCCGGCGGCTTCGCGGGCCTGGTTGACGCGGTGGTCGAACCACGTCATCTGGATTTCGTTCTGCAGCCGGCGCCAGTCGCGCGCGCGCTCGCCGGCCTGCATCCAGATGTCGATATTGCGGCCCGCCGCGCGCAGCGGCGTGGTGGCCTCGAGCGGGCCGAACACGGCCTCGGGCAGGTACCAGCGCTGCGGGCAGGGCGTCTCCAGCGTGATGCCGGATTCCTGCAGCAGCGCGTCGATGGCCTCGCGCAGCGCGGTGGCTTCCTGCGGCCGCAGGCCGAGCTGGCCCGGCGGCATCAGCACCAGGTGGTCGCGCGCGGCGTGGATGTGCACCGGCTGCAGGCAGGCCCAGGACTGGCCGTCCGCGGCGGCCGGGGTGGCCGCCGGGGCGCCGGTGGTGGCGCCGGTGGTGGCGCTGGTAGTGGCGCTGGTAGTGGCGCCGCCGTTGTCGGCCAGCCGCATATAGGGCGCCAGCGGCACCCGCACCGTGTCCAGTCCCGCCTTGCCGGCCAGCCAGCGCTCTTGCGGCAGGCTGCGCAGGAACGGGTCGTCGTGCCGCTCGCGCGGACCGGGTGCGGCCCGGGTCAGCAACTTTCCGAGCGCCGGCAGCTCCAATTGCCGCAGCAGCGCGCCGGGAACGACGTCGTCGCGGCCGTCGTCGCCAGCGCCGGGCGGGACGGAAAAGGGCACAATCAGGGTCAGGTGCGTCATCATGGTGGCGAGATTGTAAACTCCCGGCTGGCTCGCGCCAGTCCCGGGCCCTGAGCCCGACGTGACGGCGACGTGGCCGCGACGTGAGCGCGGCGTGACCGTGACGCCGCCGGCCGCCGCTGCCTGCGTGTCGCCGGCGACGCCCCGACGGGCCCTGGCGCTTTCCCGAAACAACAGGAATCCTCTTGAAATTTCCCTACGAGTGGCAGATCGGCTGGCGATATACCCGCGCAAGCAAGCGCGCCAGCCGCAACACCTTCATTTCGTTTATCTCGATGATCTCGATGCTGGGGATCGCGCTCGGCGTGGCCGCGCTGATCGTGGTGCTGTCGGTGATGAACGGGTTCCAGAAGGAAGTGCGCGACCGCATGCTGTCGGTGCTGGCGCATATCGAGGTGATCGGCCCGTCGGCGCTGCCGGACTGGCAGAAGACCGCGGCCGAGGCGCTGCAGAACAAGGAGGTGGTCGGGGCCGCGCCCTATGTGGCGGCGCAGGCCATGCTGACCCGCGACGATGCCGTGCGTGGCGTGCTGCTGCGCGGCGTGGAGCCGACGCAGGAACCCAAGGTGTCCGAGATCGGCAGCCAGTTCCGCGCCGGCAGCATGGCGGCGCTGGTGCCGGGCAGCTTCGGCATCGCGCTGGGCAACGAGCTGGCCAACGCCATGGGCGTCCAGGTCGGCGACAAGATCACGCTGCTGGCGCCGCAGGGCACCATCACGCCGGCGGGCGTGCTGCCGCGGCTCAAGCAGTTCACCGTGGTGGGCGTGTTTTCGTCCGGACACTTCGAGTTCGACAGCGCGCTGGCGCTGGTCAACCTGCAGGACGCCGAGACCCTGTTCCGCCTGAGCGGCCCCACCGGCGTGCGCCTGAAGCTGCAGGACATGCAGCGCGCGCCGCTGGTGGCGCAGGAACTGGCCGGCACCATGTCGGGCGAGCTCTACCTGCGCGACTGGTCGAAGCAGAACCGCAACTGGTTTGCCGCGGTGCAGACCGAGAAGCGGATGATGTTCATCATCCTGACGCTGATCATCGCGGTGGCCGCGTTCAACCTGGTGTCGACGCTGGTGATGACCGTCACCGACAAGCAGGCCGATATCGCCATCCTGCGCACCATGGGCGCGCAGCCGGGCTCGATCATGAAGATCTTTATCGTCCAGGGCGTGGCCATCGGCTTTATCGGCACGCTGCTGGGCGTGGCCGGCGGCACGCTGATCGCCACCAATATCGACGTGATCGTGCCCTTCATCGAGCGGGTGCTGCACGTGCAGTTCCTGCCGCGCGACATCTATTTCATCAGCCAACTGCCTTCCGATCCCCGCGTGAACGACATCGCCACCATCGGCATCATCTCTTTCGTGCTGGCCACGCTGGCCACGCTCTATCCCAGCTGGCGCGCCGCCCGCGTCAACCCGGCGGAGGCGCTGCGCTATGAGTGAAGCCGTGCTGCAAGCCGATACTTCCACACCCGCCCCGGGCCTGCCGCGCACCGGTGCGCCGGTGCTGGTGGCCGAGGGCCTGACCAAGCGCTTCCGCCAGGGCGAGCTCGACGTCGACGTGCTGCGCGGTGTCGACGTACGCGTCAACGCCGGCGAGAAAGTGGCCATCGTGGGCGCCTCGGGCTCGGGCAAGAGCACGCTGCTGCATGTGCTGGGCGGGCTCGACGAGCCCGATTCCGGCCGCGTCGCGCTGCTCGGCAAGCCGTTCACGGCGTTGCGCGAGCGCGAGCGCAACGTGGTGCGCAACCGCTCGCTGGGCTTTGTCTACCAGTTCCATCACCTGCTGCCGGAATTCACCGCACTCGACAACGTGGCGATGCCGCTGCGCATCCGCGGCCTGACCCAGTCGGCCGCGCGCGAAGTTGCGCAGGCGATGCTGGAGCGCGTGGGGCTGGGCGGGCGCTCGCGGCACCGGCCGGGCGAGCTGTCCGGCGGCGAGCGCCAGCGCGTTGCCATTGCGCGCGCGCTGGTGGGCCAGCCCGCCTGCGTGCTGGCCGACGAGCCCACCGGCAATCTCGACGACCACACCGCCGGCGGCGTCTACGACCTGATGCTGGAACTGTCGCGCACGCTCGGTACCAGCTTCGTCATCGTCACGCATGACCTCGACCTCGCCGGCCGCTGCGACCGCGTGCTGCGGCTGCGCGACGGCCACCTGCACCAGGAACGCTGAAGCGGCCGCGGCCATGTGGATCGACACCCATTGCCACCTCGATGCCGGCGAGTTCGACCCGGACCGCGAGCAGGTCGCCGACGCGGCCGAGGCCGCCGGCGTGCGCGGCATCGTGGTGCCGGCGGTGGCCGCATGGAACTTCGACACCGTGCGCGCGCTGGCGCATCGCGATGCGCGCTGCGTCTACGCGCTGGGCATCCACCCGCTGTGCTCGCCCGGCGCGGGGCAGGCCGAGCTGGATACGCTGCGGCGCCAGGTGGCCGCCAGCATGGACGACCCGCGCTTCGTCGGCATCGGCGAGATCGGGCTCGACTTCTTCGTGGCCGGGCTCGACGCGGAGCACCAGACTTGGCTCTACGCCGAACAGCTGAAGCTCGCGCGCGAGTTCGACCTGCCGGTGCTGCTGCATGTGCGCAAGTCGCAGGACCAGGTCGGCGCGCAGCTGCGCAAGCTCGGTATCAAGCGCGGCATTGCCCACGCCTTCAACGGCAGCCACGAACAGGCGCGGCGCTTCGTCGACCAGGGGATGAAGCTGGGCTTCGGCGGCAATGTCACCTTCAGCCGCGCGCGCCAGATCCGCCGGCTGGCGACGGAGCTGCCGCTGGAAGCGCTGGTGCTGGAAACCGATGCGCCGGACATCGCGCCGGCGTGGCTGTCGGACGACCAGTTCGGGGAACAGCACAAGGCGCGCAATACGCCGGCGGAGGTGGCGGGCGTGGCGCGCGTGATGGCGGAGCTGCGCGGCATCGACGCGCAGACGCTGGCGCAGGCGACCTGGCGCAATGCCGTGGCGGCGCTGCCGCGCCTGGCGGCCTTTGCCGACACCATGGCGCCCGCGCTTTCCGGCGGTCACACAACTTCCACATCTCCCTGACAGGCTGACAAGCTTGCCGCGCCTGCGCGCGGGTACAACTCCGGTGATGCAAGATCATCGGAGGAGGTGCCGTGCGTCGCTTCGTGGTGGCCTTCGTGGCCGGGTGCTGGACCCTGCAGCAGCAATCGGCGCTGCCGTCCCAGCCCGCCTTGCACCTGGGCGCGGCGCTGCTGGCGTTGTGCGCCATGGCCATGGCCCTGTGGCGCAGGCGCCTGCCGGCCATGCTGCAAAGCGTGGCGATGGCGGCGCTGGCCTTCGCCACCGCCTTCTGCTGGGCTGCCTGGCGCGCCGAGCTGCGCCTGGACCAATGGCTGCCCGCGGCGCTGGAGGCGCGCGACCTCGACGTGCGCGGGGTAGTGTCCGGTTTGCCCGCGCAGACCGCCGCAGGCACACGTTTCGCGTTCACCATCGAGCATTCAGCCGGGCCGGCGCAGGCGCCGGCGCTGCCAGGCAGTGTCATCCTCAACTGGCGCGACGCGCCGCCCGACCTGAGGCCGGGGCAGCGCTTCACGCTGACCTTGCGCCTGCGGCGCCCGCGCGGGCTCGCCAATCCGTCCGGCTTCGATTACGCCTACTGGCTGCTGGCGCAGGGCTATGGCGCGACCGGCTATGTGCGCCGCGCGCAGGGGCCGCCGCAGAACGCGGCCCACGAGCGGCTGGCCTGGCGCATCGAAGCCTGGCGTGCCGCCGTGCGCGACCGCCTGCGCGCGGCGCTGCCGGCCGGCGCGCGCTTCGGCGCCGTGCTGGTCGCGCTGGTGATCGGCGACCAGCGCGGCATCGAGGCGGAAGACTGGCAGCTGTTCCGCCGCACGGGCGTGAGCCACCTGGTGGCCATTTCCGGGCTGCACATCACCATGGTGGCCGGCATGGCGGCGTCGCTGGCCGGACTGCTATGGCGCCATTCGTTCGGCTGCGGTCACTGCCTCCGCCGGCCGCTGCCACTGTGGCTGCCGGCCCGGCAAGCCGCGCTGGCGGTGGCCGTGGCCACCGCGATAGGCTACGGCATGCTGGCCGGCATGCAGATCCCGGCGCTGCGCACCGTCGCCATGCTTTGCGTCGCCGCGGTCGCGGTGTGGGGGGCACGCGCGCCGCCGGCATCGGTGGTGCTGGCGTGGGCGGCCCTGGTGGCGCTGCTGCTGGACCCGTGGGCGGTGATGCTGCCCGGCTTCTGGCTGTCATTCGGTGCCGTCGCGGTGATCTTCTTCGCTGCCCGGCCGGGACGGGACGCCGCGAGGGCGGGCCGCTGGCAGCGGCTGCGGGCCGCCCTGGCCGCGGGGGCGCGCACCCAGTGGGCCGTCACCATCGGTCTGGTGCCGCTGACGCTGCTGCTGTTCGGCCAGGTCTCGGTGGTGTCGCCGCTTGCCAATGCGGTGGCGATTCCGGTGGTGAGCCTGCTGGTGACGCCGCTGGCCCTGCTGGGCGCCGCGCTGCCGCTGTGGCTTGCCGCACCGGTCATGGCGGTGGCCCATTTCGCGATGGTGGCGCTGGCTGCCGTGCTGGCATGGTTCTCCCGGCAGCCGTGGGCGATGTGGGAGGCGGCCAGCGCGGGGCCGGCGGCGCTGCTGCTTGCCGGCTCGGGCGTTGCACTGCTGGTGGCGCCCGTGGCTTCGGCGCGGCTGCGCTGGCATGGCGCGCTGCTGATGCTGCCGATGCTGGTGGCGCGCGGCCCGCCGGTTGCCGACGGCCAGTTCCGCGCGGTGATGTTCGACGTGGGGCAGGGCACGGCGGTGCTGGTGCGCACGCGCGCACACGCGCTGCTGTACGACACCGGGCCCGGCTACGCCACCGGGTCCAGCGCCGGCGCGCAAGTGGTGGTGCCGGTATTGCGCGCCGAGGGCGTGACACAGCTCGATCACCTGATGGTCAGCCATGAAGACATCGATCATGCCGGCGGCGTGGCTGACGTGGTCGGGGCAGTGTCCGTGGTCGCGCGCAGCACCGGTGCGCCTGCCGGGCACCCGCTGCTTGGCGCCGGGCAGCCCGGGGCCAGGCCGGGCCAATGGCCGCCGTGCGCGGCGGGACAGCAGTGGCAGTGGGACGGCGTGCGGTTTACCGTGCTGCACCCGCCGCCGGAGCAGGCCCAGCTGGCCGCCATCCCCAGCAACGCGCGCAGTTGCGTGCTGCGCGTGGATACGGCCGCGCACAGCCTGCTGCTGACCGGCGATATCGGCCTGGCGCAGGAGCGTGCGCTGCTTGACCGCTTGCCGGTCGGCGCCTTGCGTGCCGACGTGCTGGTGGTGGCGCATCACGGCAGCGGCACGTCGTCCGGCGCGGACTGGATCGCGGCGGTGGCGCCGGCGGCGGCGGTGTTCCAGCTGGGCTACGCCAACCGCTATCGCCATCCGAACGCCGACGTCTGGGAGCGCTTTGGCCGCGCGGGTGTCTTGCGCTATCGCACCGACGACACCGGCGCGGTCATCATGGATACGGCGCGTGCGGGTGACGCGCTGTCGATGTTCCGGCAGGCCGAACCGCGCTACTGGCGGGTCCGGCCACCGGCGCCGCGCTAGCGGGCGCGGTGCCGGGGGCCAGTCAGCCGGCCTTGCGGCGGCTGGGGCGCGCAGCGGTCGGCGCGGGCGTGGCTGTCTGCGCCGCCGCGGCGCGCGCGCGGCTTCGTGCCGGTGCCGGCTCCGCGCCGGCGATGCGCCGCTCGCGCAGATGCGCCTTGGCGCGCTGCAGGCGCGGGGCGACGGTGTCCGCGCGCGCCAGCGCGACGCCGGCGGCGAGCACATCGCCAAGCACCAGGTGGCTGATGCGCGAGGTCATCGGCGTGTAGACCTCGCTGTCTTCCTCGACGTCCGAGAACACGCAGACATCGGCCAGCCGCGCCAGCGGCGAGCCGCTGTGGGTCAGCGCCAGCACGCTGGCACCGCTGCCGCGCGCCAGCGTGGCGGCGGTCAGCATGTCCCAGGTCCGGCCGCTGTTGGAGACCAGCACGGCCACGTCGCCCGGCGCCAGCAGCGCCGCCGACATGCTGAACACGTGCGGGTCGGCATAGGCGACGGTCGGCATGCCCAGGCGGAAGAACTTGTGCTGGATGTCCAGCGCGACGATGCCGGAGTTGCCGCAGCCGTAGAACTCGATGCGCCGCGCCCCGGCGAGCAGCCGGATGCCATGCTCGATCTGGTCGGCCGAGAGGGCATTGCGCACACTCATCAGCGTGGCAATGGTGCGGTCGAACACCTTGCCGGCGATATCCGCGGGGCGGTCGTCGGCTGCCACATCCTGGTGCACGAAGGGCGTGCCGCCACCGACGTTCTGCGCGAACTGCAGCTTGAATTCGCGGAAGCCGTCATAGCCCAGCGCGGCGCAGAAACGCGCGATGGTGGGTTGCGACACGCCGGCGCGCTCGGCCAGTTCCGGCATCGACAGCCGGATCACGGCGGCGCCGTGGCGGGCGACATAGTCGGCCAGGCGGCGTTCGGAAGGACGAAGGGTGTCGTAGACGGCAAGGATGCGGTCGCGCATGGCGGCAGGCGGAGGTATCGGTGTGTGAGGGAATGTAGAGATTCTACATCGATTGGCGCGGCATCTTGCCTGAAATGCGGTACGGCCTGCCCTCCGGGTTTGCCCTGATTTCGGGATTTTATGCGCGATTGTGAGGCCCGATCGGGTCGACGATGGCCGGGTGCTGGGTATAATGGCGCCCGATCTGTAGAAAATCTACAGGCGATGGCGCCGCATCGGCGCCGCCTCGCCATACCCACAAGGACCGTCACCGCCATGCCTTCCGCCGTCCGGGCCGAACTCCAGGCCGTTACCGACCGCATCATTGCGCGCAGCCGCGCCAGCCGTGCCGCCTATCTTGCCCGCTGCGAGCGCGCCCAGGCGGAACTGGGGCCGCTGCGCGGCCTGTCCTGCGCCAACCTGGCGCACGGCTTTGCCGCATTGCCGGCCAGCGACAAGCTGAAGCTGCGTGTCGACCATGCGCCCAACCTGGGCATCGTCACCGCGTACAACGACATGCTGTCGGCGCACCAGCCCTACGAGCGCTATCCCGCCGTGATCCGCGAGGCCGCGCGCGCGGTCGGCGCGGTGGCGCAGGTGGCGGGCGGCGTGCCGGCCATGTGCGACGGCATCACGCAGGGCAACGCGGGCATGGAGCTGTCGCTGTTCTCGCGCGATGCGATTGCCATGGGCACCGCGGTGGCGCTGTCGCACAACACCTTCGATGCGGCGCTGATGCTGGGGGTGTGCGACAAGATCGTGCCTGGGCTGTTGATGGGGGCGCTCCAGTTCGGCCACCTGCCGATGGTGTTCGTGCCCGCGGGCCCGATGGCCAGCGGGCTGCCCAACAAGGAGAAGGCGCGCGTGCGCCAGCTCTATGCCACCGGCCAGGTCGGGCGCGAGGCCTTGCTGGAGGCCGAATGCCAGGCCTATCACGGCCCCGGCACCTGCACCTTCTACGGTACGGCCAACAGCAACCAGTTCCTGATGGAAGTGATGGGCCTGCACTTGCCCGGCGCTGCCTTCGTCCATCCCGACAGCGGCCTGCGCGATGCGCTGACGGCCGCCGCGGCACAGCGCGCCATTGCACTGCGCGCGCGCGGCAACGACTACCTGCCGCTGGCGCGCATCGTCGACGAGCGCGCCATCGCCAACGCCATGGTCGGCCTGCTTGCCACCGGCGGTTCCACCAACCACACCATCCACCTGGTGGCGATGGCGCGTGCCGCCGGCATCGTCATCGACTGGAACGATTTCGACCTGCTGTCGCGCATCACGCCGCTGCTGGCTCGCGTCTATCCCAATGGCTCGGCCGATGTGAACCATTTCCATGCCGCCGGCGGCGCCGGCTTCGTCATCCGCGAGCTGCTGCAGGCGGGGCTGCTGCACGAGGATGTGCAGACCGTGGCCGGGCCGGGCCTGGCCCGTTACACGCAGGAACCGGTGATGACAGAGGGTGTGCTGCAATGGCGCGACGGCGCTGCGCAAAGCGGTGACCCGCAGGTGCTGGCGACCGCCGCGGCCCCGTTCTCCGCCGAGGGCGGCCTGCGCCTGATGCAGGGCAACCTGGGCCGCGGCGTGATCAAGGTCTCGGCGGTGGCACCCGAGCATCGCGTGGTCGAGGCCCCGGTGCGCGTGTTCGATTCGCAAGAGGCGCTGCAAGCGGCGTTCGATGCCGGCGAACTGCGCGGCGACGTGGTGGCCGTGGTGCGCTTCCAGGGGCCGAATGCCAATGGCATGCCCGAACTGCACCGGTTGACCCCCGTGCTGGGCGCGCTGCAGGACGCCGGCCACAGGGTGGCGCTGGTGACCGACGGGCGCATGTCCGGCGCTTCGGGCAAAGTGCCGGCGGTGATCCACGTCGGCCCCGAGGCGCTGGCGGGCGGCGCGCTGGCGCGCGTGCGCGACGGCGACCGCATCCGTGTCGACGCCGTCGCCGGCACGCTGCAATGGCTGGGCGACGAAGCCGAATTCGCGGCGCGTGCGCCAGCCCGCGCCCCTGCCGACCCGTTCGCGCAATTCAGCCTGGGCCGCGGCCTGTTCGGCCTGTTCCGGCGCCACGCACGCATCGCGGAAGAGGGCGGCAGCGCACTCGACCTGTCCGAGGCGGATGCCGAAGCCGCCGGTAGCGACGGCCAACCCGCCGCGCTGCGATCCGTCGCACAATAACCGGGCCAGAGCCGACTTTTCATCGTGAATTTTCCCGCGGGGGCCGCCGCGCCCCCGCGACGTCCCTGCGACCCGCCGCCACTGCGTTCGGCCGGGCCGCCGCGGACGGGCAGGCAACCGACAAGGATGGCACCACCATCCGATACCAAGACCGACGGAGCAGACATGATCTATATCCTGATGGGCGTTTCCGGCAGCGGCAAGACCACGGTCGGCCAGTTGCTGGCGCAGCGGCTGGGCTGCGGCTTCCATGACGCCGACGACTTCCACAGCGACGCCAACAAGGCCAAGATGCACGCCGGCATCCCGCTGACCGACGCAGACCGCTGGCCGTGGCTGGCCGCGATGCGCGCGGCGATCGACACGGCCCGGGCCGAAGGCCGCACCCATGTGTTCACCTGCTCGGCGCTGCGCCAGGCGTACCGGGACCGGCTGACCCCGCCGGATGGCGGCGTGACCTTCGTGTTCATGAAGGGGGATGCCGCGCTGATCGGCGAGCGCCTGTCCGCGCGCACCGAGCACTTCTTCAACCCGGAGCTCTTGCAAAGCCAGTTCGATACGCTGGAAGAACCCGGCGACGCGCTGGCGCTCGATATCCGCCAGCCGCCCGAGGTGCTGGTCGACACCATCCTGCGGGCCACCGTGCGGCAAGGCGCCGGCGCGGCGCGCTGATCTGCCGCCCCATGCCCGGCGGGGCATGGCACCAGGGCACGACTGCGCTCTCCATGCAACGCAAAGAGGCCGCCGGTCCTGCCGGCGGCCTATTTGCGTGCGCTGGCAGGCATCTTGCTAGCTTGCCTTCGGTGCTGGCGCGGCCGACCCGGCGTCGCGCCGGGCCACCTTGCGGCTTTCGCCGGCACGGATATGCTGGAAGAGCCAGTGACTCGACGGCATCACCGTGGCTTGCGCCGACCGGCGCGGCGCGGGGCAGGGCACGACAGCCAGGGCAACCAGGGCGGCCGGCAGCGGCGCGGACAAGCGCCGCCGTGCCGGCGGCCCGCGACATGGAGGAGCGGCCATCATGGCGGCGCGGTACTTCGACGAGATGCTGGACTGGCGCGAGGACAAGGCGCCGGCGCTGATCCACGCGGGGCAGGCCTTGCCTGACGGGGCGGTACGCCCGCATTACCGGCATTTCGCCGAATGGCTGGCGCGCCAGACCGAAAGCACGATGGCCAACAAGCGCGCCGAGGCCGACCTGGTGTTCCGGCGCGTGGGCATCACCTTCGCCGTCTACGGCGACAAGGACGAGGCCAACAGCGGCACCGAGCGCACCATTCCGTTCGACGTGATCCCGCGCATTTTCCCGGCGAGCGAATGGGCGCTGCTGGAAAAAGGCTTGCGCCAGCGCGTGGCCGCGCTGAACCGCTTCATCCACGACATCTACCACGGCCAGGACATCATCCGCGCCGGGGTGATCCCGCCCGACCAGATCTACAACAACGCCCAGTACCGGCCCGAGATGCTCGGCGTCAGCGTGCCGCACGACGTCTATGCGCATGTCGCCGGCATCGACGTGGTGCGCGCCGGCGAGGGCGAGTTCTACGTGCTGGAAGACAACCTGCGCGTGCCGTCGGGCGTGTCGTACATGCTGGAAAACCGCAAGATGATGATGCGCCTGTTCCCGGACCTGTTCGCGCGCAACCGCGTGGCGCCGGTGGCGCACTATCCCGACCTGCTGCTCGACATGCTGCGCGGGGTCTCGCCGCAGGCCATCGCCGATCCGACCGTGGTGGTGCTGACGCCGGGCATGTACAACTCGGCGTACTTCGAGCATGCGTTCCTGGCGCAGCAGATGGGGGTGGAGCTGGTCGAGGGCAGCGACCTCTTCGTCGAGGACAACCACCTGTTCATGCGCACCACGCAGGGCCCGCAACGCATCGACGTGATCTACCGGCGCGTCGACGACGATTTCCTCGATCCGCTCGCCTTCCGCCCCGATTCCACGCTAGGCGCCGCGGGGCTGCTGTCGGTCTACCGCGCCGGCAACGTGACCATCTGCAATGCGATCGGCACCGGCGTGGCCGACGACAAGTCGATCTACCCGTATGTGCCGGACATGATCCGCTTCTACCTGGGCGAGGAGGCCATCCTCAGCAACGTGCCGACCTACATGTGCCGGCGCGCCGAGGACCTGCAGTACGTGCTGGACCATATGGGTGAACTGGTGGTCAAGGAGACCCATGGCGCCGGCGGCTACGGCATGCTGGTCGGGCCGGCCGCGACACGCGCCGAAATCGAAGCCTTCCGCGAGGTGGTCAGGGCCAGGCCCGAGCAGTACATCGCGCAGCCCACGCTGGCGCTGTCGACCTGCCCGACCTATGTCGAGTCCGGCATCGCCCCGCGCCATATCGACCTGCGCCCGTTCGTGCTGTCGGGCAAGGAGGTGCGCATGGTGCCGGGCGGGCTGACCCGCGTGGCGCTGCGGGAGGGGTCGCTGGTGGTGAATTCCTCGCAGGGGGGCGGCACCAAGGACACCTGGGTGCTGGAACGATGAACCCGGTGCCTGCGATGAAGACTGCCAAGACCACCGCGATGACGACCGCCGCCAACCCGGGAGAGCCCACATGCTGAGCCGCACCGCCGACCACCTGTTCTGGATGGCCCGTTACACCGAGCGCGCCGAGAACACCGCGCGCATGCTCGACGTCAACTACCAGACCTCGCTGTTGCCGCAATCGGCCGAAGTGGCCGAGCAGGGCTGGTGGGCCATGCTCGATATCTCGGAGCTGACCGAGGTCTTCGACCACAAGTATGGCCTGCTGTCGCGCGACGACGTGATCGACTTCATGGTGCGCGACATGACCAATGCCTCGTCGATCATGAGCTGCCTGCGCGCGGCGCGCGAGAATGCGCGCGCGGTGCGCGGTTCGCTGACCACCGAGGTCTGGGAAACCGTCAACACCACGTGGCTGGAGGTGCAGCGCCTGATTGCCGACGGCGTGCTGAAGGAAGACCCGGCGCGCTTCTTCGAATGGGTCAAGTTCCGCTCGCACCTTGCGCGCGGCGTGCAGTTCGGCACCATGCTCAAGGACGATGCCTTCCACTTCATGCGGCTCGGCACCTTCCTGGAGCGCGCCGACAATACCGCGCGGATACTCGACGTCAAGTTCCAGGCGTCATCGGGCGGCGAGGGCAACGAGCCCGAGACCAGTGCCGATCGGCGCGGCGGGCAGGGCGTCGACCAGGGCAGCGCGCAGAACGACTTCTACCACTGGGCAGCGATCCTGCGCTCGGTGTCGGGCTTCGAGGTCTACCGCAAGGTCTATCGCGCGGTCATCACGCCGCAGCGCGTGGCCGAACTGCTGATCCTGCGCCCGGACATGCCGCGTTCGCTGGTGTCGAGCATGGACGAGGTGGTGGCGATCCTGCATACGGTGCGCAACCAGCATTCGGCGGAAACCGAGCGCCAGGCTGGTAAACTCCACGCCGACCTGAAATACGCGCGCATCGACGATATCTTTGCCGTCGGCCTGCATGCGTACCTGACCAGCTTCCTCGAGCGCATCGGCGACCTCGGCAATGGCATCAGCCGGGACTTCCTCGTGCCGCTGCAGGCGGCCTGAGCCGGGCCGCCGGCAGCCTCGTGCAGCCGCGCCCTGAAACCGTGAAATACAAGATCCACCACCATACTGTCTACCGCTACGCCGAACCGGTGCGGCGCAGCGTGCACGAAGTGCGGCTGGAGCCGCGCTCGGGCCCGCTGCAGACCGTGGGCCACTGGCAGCTGTCGGCGCCCGGCAAGCCCTCGGCGGCGCGCGACGGCTTCGGCAACATCGTGCACAACTTCACGGTGTCCGGGCCCGCCAGCACCATCGCCATCGAAGCCAGCGGCGAGGTGGAAGTGCTGCCGCCGCATGGCGATCTGGACCGCGACGGGCACCATGCGTTTTGCGATGCGCCGCCTGACGGCGAAGCGCGGGTGTCGCCGCTGTACTTCCTTGCCAGCACGCCGCTGACCACCGCGCCGGCGGCGATGCAGGCGTTTGCCGCGCCGTTCCTGGCGGCCGGGCATGATATCGGCGCGCTGCTGGCGCTGGCCCAGGGCATCGGCGAGCGCGTGCGCTACAAGCCCAACACCACCGATGTCGGCACCTCGGCGGCCGAGGCCTTTGCTCTGGGCACCGGGGTGTGCCAGGACCAGGCGCAGGTGATGGTGGCGGCTTGCCGTGCGCTGGGCATCCCAGCCCGCTATGTCAGCGGATATTTCTATGACCCGGCGGCCACCGAACTGGCCAGCCACGCCTGGGCCGACGTGTGCCTGGACCCGGCCGCGGAGATCTGGTGCAGCATCGACATTACGCACGGCTGCCTGACCGACGAACGCCATATCCGGCTGGCGGTGGGGCGCGATTACGCCTCCGCGGCACCAGTGCGGGGCATCCTGGAAGGCGGCGCCGGCGAGACGCTGGAAGTCAATGTAACCATCACGCCACTTTCGACCTGATTAGGTGCTTGCTTCCAGACGCGGCGCGGTGCAGGTGCACCGGCGCTAGAATCCGGAGTGAATGCAGGCCACTGCCGGCCCGGGCCGGCCGCCACCAAGAACACCAAGACAAACCATGACGTATTGCGTAGCCATGCGGCTGGATGCCGGCCTGGTATTCCTGTCCGATTCCCGCACCAACGCCGGGGTAGACGCCATCTCCACCGCGCGCAAGATGACGGTGTTCGAGGAGCCCGGCGACCGGGTGATGGTGCTGATGACCGCGGGCAACCTGGCCATCAGCCAGTCGGTGCGGCAGATCCTGATCGAGGACCACGACGAGAAGCGTTCGCTGTGGACCGCGCGCGACATGTTCGAGGCTGCTTCGATCGTCGGCGAGGCCGTGCGCCAGGTGCACCGGCGCGACGCGCACGCGCTGCGCGACGCCGGCATCGAATTCAACGTCAGCCTGATCTTCGGCGGCCAGGTGCGCGGCGAGCGGGTGCGGCTGTTCAATATCTACGCGGCCGGCAATTTCGTCGAGGCCACGCCCGAGAACTGCTACTTCCAGATCGGAGAGGCCAAGTACGGCAAGCCCATCGTCGACCGCATCGTGCACCCGTCGCTGCCGCTGGCGGAAGGGGCCAAGTGCGCGCTGATCTCGATGGACTCGACGCTGAAGTCGAATATCTCGGTGGGCCTGCCGCTGGACCTGCTGGTCTATGAGGCGGATTCGCTGCAGGTGACCCGCTTCGTCAATATCGACGAGCGCAATGCCTATTTCCGCATGATCCGCGATACCTGGGGCCATCGCCTGCGCCAGGTCTTCGGCGAGATCCACAACCCCGAGTGGGACCCGGCCGCGCCCGCGGAATTCTCGCTGGCGCGCTCGGGCGAGGCCGACCGCTGGGCCCAGCCGGTCCGGGCCAGGCGTGTGCATCCGCGCAAGCCGGACTGAGGGGCGGCAGGCATGCGCGAGATCATCCATTTTTCCCACGCCAACGGTTTCCCGGTGACGACCTACCGCAAGCTGTTCGGCGAACTGGACGGCGAGTTCGAGTTCCGCGCCGTGGACCGCTACGGCCACAAGCCGGAGTTCCCGGTGACACGCGGCTGGCCGCATCTGGTGGAAGAACTGCTGGGCGACATCGACCGCCAGTACCGCGAGCCGGTGTGGCTGGTGGGTCATTCGCTGGGCGGTTTCCTGTCGCTGATGGCGGCGCTGCGCCGGCCCGAGCGGGTGCGGGGCGTGGTGATGCTGGATTCGCCGATCATCGCGGGCTGGCGCGCGTCGTTGCTGAAGACTGCCCAGATGCTGGGCATCGATGAAAAGCCGGGCCCGGCGGCGGTGACCAAGAACCGGCGCACGCACTGGCCGGATGCCGAGGCCGTCTGGCAACACTTCCGCGCCAAGCCCAACTTCGCGGTGTGGGACCACGAGGTGCTGCGCGACTACGCCATCCACGGCACCGAGGCCACTGGCAAGGACAACGAGCGCCGGCTGCGCTTCGACCGCGAGGTCGAATACTGGATCTACCGCACGCTGCCGACCAGCCTCGGTCGCAAGGTCGCGCGCGGCGCGCCGGTGCCGGTCGGCTTCGTCGCCGGCACGCGCTCGCGCGAGGTGCGGCAGTGCGGCCTGGGGGCCACGCGCCGGCTGGTCGGGCCCAACCTGCGCTTTATCGAAGGCGGCCATCTGTACCCGATGGAGCGACCGCAGCAGACCGCGCAACTGGTGCGCGAACTGATCGGCGCGATGCGCGAGCAGGGGCGCTGAGCCGGCGTGCGGCGCATGCGCCGCAGCGCGGCGGCAGCGCCCGCTGACGGGCGTTGGCGCGGGGCCGCTGTCACAATTTCCGGGTCGGCGGGGAACGGGCTCTCATGTATAATCCCGATTTCCCCGGCAAGCTCGGTTTATGACCAAATTCGTCTTCGTCACCGGTGGCGTCGTCTCTTCTCTCGGCAAGGGCATCGCTGCTGCCTCGCTCGCGGCCATTCTTGAGTCGCGCGGCCTCAAAGTCACCCTCCTCAAGCTCGATCCCTACATCAACGTCGATCCCGGCACGATGAGCCCCTTCCAGCATGGCGAGGTGTTTGTCACGGAAGACGGTGCGGAAACCGACCTCGATCTCGGCCACTACGAGCGTTTCGTCTCGGCCAAGATGCGCAAGTCGAACAACTTCACCACCGGCCAGATCTACGAATCGGTGATCCGCAAGGAGCGCCGCGGCGAATACCTGGGCAAGACCGTGCAGGTGATCCCGCATATCACCAATGAGATCCAGGCCTTCATCGAGAAGGGCGCCGCTGCCTCGCACGATGGCAAGGCCGACGTGGCGCTGGTGGAAATCGGCGGCACCGTGGGTGACATCGAGTCGCTGCCGTTCCTGGAAGCCGCGCGCCAGATGAGCCTGCGCATGGGCCGCAACCACTGCGCCTTCGTGCACCTGACGCTGGTGCCGTTCATTGCCAGCGCCGGCGAACTGAAGACCAAGCCGACCCAGCACTCGGTGCAGAAGCTGCGCGAAATCGGCATCTCGCCCACCGCGCTGCTGTGCCGCGCCGACCGCCCGATCCCGGACGACGAGCGCGCCAAGATCTCGCTGTTCGCCAATATCCCGCAGGACGCCGTGATCTCGGTGTGGGACGCGGACAGCATCTACAAGATCCCGCAGATGCTCAACGAGCAGGGCCTGGACCGCCTGATCTGCGAGGAACTGCGCCTGGATCCCAAGCCGGCCGACCTGTCGATGTGGCAGAAGCTGGTCAACGCCCAGGAAAACCCCGAGCACGAAATCACCATCGGCATGGTCGGCAAGTATGTCGACCTGACCGAGTCGTACAAGTCGCTGATCGAGGCGCTGCGCCACGCCGGCATGCACACCGCCACGCGCGTCAACATCGAGTACATCGATTCCGAGGAACTGGAATCGGGCCATCTCGAAGTGCTGGCCCCGTTGGACGCGATCCTGGTACCGGGCGGCTTCGGCAAGCGCGGCACCGAGGGCAAGATCCGCGCGATCCAGTACGCCCGCGAGAACAAGATCCCTTACCTGGGCATCTGCCTGGGCATGCAGCTGGCCGTGATCGAGTTTGCGCGCCACCTGGCCGGCATGGCCGACGCCAACTCGACCGAGTTCAACCTGGAAACCGAGCATCCGGTGGTCGCGCTTATCACCGAGTGGGTCGACCGCGAAGGCAAGGTCGAGCAGCGCTCGGCCGATTCCGACCTGGGCGGCACCATGCGCCTGGGCGCGCAGCGCGTGCCGGTGAAGGAAGGCACCAAGGCCCGCGCCATCTATGGCGCCGAGGTCAACGAGCGCCACCGCCACCGCTACGAAGTCAACAACCACTACGTGCCGACGCTGGAAAAGGCCGGCATGGTGATCTCCGCGCGTACGCCGACCGAGAACCTGCCCGAAATGATGGAACTGCCGGAGTCGATGCACCCGTGGTTCGTCGGCGTGCAGTTCCACCCGGAATTCACCTCGACGCCGCGCGACGGCCACCCGCTGTTCAAGGCCTACGTCGAAGCCGCGCTGGCCAGCCAGCAGCGCAAGGGCGCTTAAGGCCCGACGCAAGCAGGAGAGACAGTCATGAAACTCTGTGGATTCGAGGTTGGCCTCGACAAGCCGTTCTTCCTGATCGCCGGCCCGTGCGTGATCGAGTCCGAGCAGATGGCGCTGGATACCGCGGGCGAGCTCAAGGCCATCACCACGGAACTGGGCATCCCGTTCATCTACAAGTCGTCGTTCGACAAGGCCAACCGCTCTTCCGGCAAGTCGTTCCGCGGCCTGGGCATGGAAAAGGGCCTGGAGATCCTGGCCCACGTCAAGCGCGAGATCGGCGTGCCGGTGCTGACCGACATCCACGAGATCGACGAGATCAAGCCCGTCGCCGCCGTGGTCGACGTGCTGCAGACGCCGGCGTTCCTGTGCCGCCAGACCGATTTCATCCGTGCCTGCGCGCAGAGCGGCAAGCCGGTGAACATCAAGAAAGGCCAGTTCCTGGCGCCGCACGACATGAAGAACGTGATCGACAAGGCGCGCGATGCCGCGCGTGAAGCCGGTCTGCCCGACGATGTCTTCATGGCCTGCGAGCGTGGCGTCTCGTTCGGCTACAACAACCTGGTGTCCGACATGCGCTCGCTGGCGATCATGCGCGAGACCGGCGCCCCGGTGGTGTTCGACGCCACCCACTCGGTGCAGCTGCCGGGCGGCCAGGGCACCAGCTCGGGCGGCCAGCGCGAGTTCGTGCCGGTGCTGTCGCGCGCCGCGGTCGCCACCGGCGTGGCGGGCCTGTTCATGGAAACGCATCCGGACCCGAGCAAGGCCATGTCCGACGGCCCCAACGCGGTGCCGCTGTCGCGCATGAAGGAACTGCTGACCGTGCTCAAGGAGCTCGACACGCTGGTCAAGCGCGCCGGCTTCCTGGAAGACAACTTCGGCTGGCCGGCCTGCGCCTGAGCCCGCCCGTTTGTCGCCGCCGCGCCGGCCACGGATGCCGGCAGTGACAAACCATATCGAAAGACAATACAAAAAATCGGGAGATTCTCCATGGCCGCGGGCTTTATCATCGCCTACGTCGACGTGACCGACCCCCAGCAGTACGAGGAATACAAGGTGCTTTCGAGCCGGGCCATGCAGATCCATGGCGCCGAGGTGCTGGTGCGCGGCGGCCGGACCGAGCCGCTGGAGGGCGAATGGGCACCGACGCGCGTGGTGGTGCTGAAATTCCCCAGCTATGACGACGCCAAGGCCTTCCACGATGGCGAGGCCTACCGCGCCGCGCGCAAGTCGCGCGAGCACGCGGCGAAGATGAACATGATCGTGGTCGAAGGCGCCGCCTGAGCCGGCTGGCGCCAGGCAGCCGTCATGCGCGCATCGCCTGCGCGCATGACATGCGCCTGACACGCGCGCAGGTTGAAGTGATCAGCAGCAAGAATCAACAGTCAGAGAGGAATTCATGAGTGCAATCGTAGATATCATCGGTCGCGAGGTTCTCGACTCGCGCGGCAATCCCACCGTCGAGTGCGACGTGCTGCTGGAATCCGGCGTGATGGGCCGCGCCGCGGTGCCGTCGGGCGCGTCGACCGGTTCGCGCGAAGCCATCGAGCTGCGCGACGGCGACAAGGGCCGCTACCTGGGCAAGGGCGTGCTGAAGGCGGTCGAGCATATCAACACCGAGATCTCCGAAGCCATCATGGGCCTGGACGCCTCCGAGCAGGCCTTCCTGGACCGCACCCTGATCGACCTCGACGGTACCGAGAACAAGGGCCGCCTGGGCGCCAACGCCATGCTGGCGGTGTCGATGGCGGTGGCCAAGGCCGCGGCCGAGGAAGCCGGCTTGCCGCTGTACCGCTACTTCGGCGGCTCGGGCGCAATGCAACTGCCGGTGCCGATGATGAACATCGTCAACGGCGGCGCGCACGCCAACAACAGCCTGGACATCCAGGAATTCATGGTCATGCCGGTGTCGCAGACCAGCTTCCGCGAAGCCCTGCGCTGCGGCGCCGAGATCTTCCACGCGCTGAAGAAGATCCTGGCCGACAAGGGCATGTCCACCGCGGTGGGCGACGAAGGCGGCTTTGCCCCGAACTTCTCTTCGAATGAAGAGTGCCTGAACACCATCGTGCAGGCCATCGAGAAGGCCGGCTACCGCGCTGGCGAGGACGTGCTGCTGGCGCTGGACTGCGCCGCCAGCGAGTTCTACCACGAGGCCGAAGGCGTGTACCAGCTGGAAGGCGAAGGCCTGAAGCTGAGCTCGACACAGTTCGCCGACTACCTGGCCAACCTGTGCGACAAGTTCCCGATCGTGTCGATCGAGGACGGCATGGCCGAAGGCGACTGGGATGGCTGGAAGACGCTGACCGACAAGCTGGGCAAGCGCGTGCAGCTGGTGGGCGACGACCTGTTCGTCACCAACACCAAGATCCTGAAGGAAGGCATCGAGAAGGGCATCGGCAACTCGATCCTGATCAAGATCAACCAGATCGGCACCCTGACCGAGACCTTTGCCGCCATCGAGATGGCCAAGCGCGCCGGTTACACCGCCGTGATCTCGCACCGCTCGGGCGAGACCGAGGACAGCACCATCGCCGACATTGCCGTGGGCACCAACGCCGGCCAGATCAAGACCGGCTCGCTGTCGCGCTCGGACCGCATGGCCAAGTACAACCAGCTGCTGCGTATCGAGGAAGACCTGGGCGATATCGCCAGCTACCCGGGCAAGGGCGCGTTCTACAACCTGCGCTGACGGTTTGCCGCGTCGTTCCCGCGCCAGCGGGAGCGGCTGCGGGTGAATGGGATGGCGGCGGCCGGGACTTCCCGGCCGCCGCCGTTTTTGTATCGAAATCTGCCTGGCAATTGCCTTCCGGGCGGAGTTCGCAGATCATTGTGCGGAAATTCCTGTCCGCCACTTTTCATGCGCCTGATTTCCCTGCTGTTGTTCGTGCTGCTGCTTGCCATCCAGTATCCACTCTGGCTAGGCAAGGGCGGCTGGCTGCGCGTATGGGATCTGAACCGCCAGCTGACCGAGCAGGGCGCCCGCAACCAGACGCTCAAGCTGCGCAACGCCAAGCTGGAAGGGGAAGTGGCCGACCTGCAGGACGGCACCGGCGCCATCGAGGAGCGCGCCCGCTATGAGCTGGGCATGGTGCGCGAAGGCGAGGTCTTCGTGCAGTTCGTCGCGCCGGCGCCCAAGGTCAGCGCCACGCCGCCGTTGCCGCCGCCGCCGAATTCAGTCGCCGGCCGGGGCGGCCACTGAGCCGTTCACCGTGACTGCCGGCGGCTGGCTTCAAGCCCGCCGCAGTCCCTCACCGCCTCACCACCAGCCGTACGGATAGCCGCCCCAGCCCCAGCCGGGCATGCCGACGCTGACGCCGCCGCCCCAGTGGCCGCCACCCCATCCGCCGTAAAACAGGTTCCAGCTGGTGTTGGGATAGGCATAGGCCGCGCGCGCGGCCGCGGCCTGCTGGTCCAGCGCGATCGCGGCGGCCTGGTCGCGCAGCACCTGCTGGTTCAGCTCGTCGAGTTTCTGCCTGTCTTCGGCGCTCAGCGGCGCCGGCGGTATCGCGTTGGGTGCCAGCCGCGCGGTAGGCGGCGAGCCATTGGCATCGCGCGGGATCTGCACGCAACCGGCAGCCAGCAGCAGCGCGCCGAGCGCGGCGCAGGCCGCGACGCCGCGCCGCGGATGACAGGCACGGAATGCGAAGTCAGGCAGGGGAAGGTTGGCTCGGGCGGACATGGCGGTTCTCAGGCTCGCTGACCGGCAGCTGCATGCTGCCATCGTACAGCCGTTGGACCCGGCGGCAAGGCCGATGTTTCCGCGGCGCCGCCCGCCGGCTGGCGCGCATCGCCCGCTCGGTGCGGCAGCGCACGCAGGCGCTGCCCGAGGCCGGATCAGTGGTGCTGGCTGGCGCCGGCGCCAGCGCCGGTGGCGACCGGCGTGGGCGAGAACAGCTGGGCGCAGTCGACCGGATCGAACTCATAGCGCTGGCCGCAGAAGTCGCAATGGATCTCGACATGGCCGCGCTCGGCGATGATGCTTTCGATCTCGGCCTGGCCCAGCGACTGCAGCATGCCGGCCACCTTCGGGCGCGAGCAACTGCAGTAAAAATGCGGCGTCAGCGGCTCAAACACCCGCAGGCCGGTGTCCTGCAGGTCTTCCCAGAACAGGCGGCGCAGCAGGGTATCGGGGGTCTCTGCCAGCAGTTCCTCGGCCTTCAGCGTGGTGCCGAGCTGCACCGCGCGGTCCCAGGTATCGAGGTCCTGCGCCCTGGCATGGCTGGCCAGCGCCGCGCCGGTCTCGCCGACTTCGGCGGTGCCGCCGTAGGCCGGCAGCTTCTGCAGCAGCATGCCGGCGGCGACATGGTCGTCGGCGGCCAGCCACAGGCGCGTGTCGAGCTGCTCGGAGGCCTGCATGTAGTGCTCCAGCACGGCGCTGATCGAACCCAGCGGGCCGTGCGCGTCGGCCAGCGGCACGATGCCCTGGTAGGGTTGCTGGCCCGGCAGCTTGTCCTTCGGATCCAGCGTGATGGCAAAGCGGCCGTGGCCGTGGGCGTTGACCATTTGCGCCAGCGTGGCATCGTCGGCAAGCTGTGCGCCTTCGGCCAGCTTGGCGGTGGCGCGCATCGACAGGTCGGACAGGCATTCCACCACCAGCATGCGCACCGGGCCGTCGCCGTGCAGCTGCATCACCAGCGCCCCGTTGAACTTCAGGTTGGCCGACAGCAGCGCCGCGGCAGCCATCATCTCGCCCAGCAGCCGGCGCACCGGGCCAGGGTAGCTGTGGCGGCCGAGCACTTCTTGCCAGGTGGCTTCCATGCGCACCAGCTCGCCGCGCACGGGGGCCGCGTCGAACAGGAACTTCTGCAGGGTGTCGGGGGTGGTGGTATCGGTCACAATAATCGGTCGAGTTTCTGTAGAGGCCCGGCGGTCGTCAGCCGATCCGCTTGAGCTGTTGCTTGTACATGGCCTGTCGCGTGGCGTAGGTCTCGGCGTTGCGGTACAGGTTGGCGACGTCGGCATCGGTCAACTGGCGCACCACCTTGGCCGGCGCGCCCAGGATCAGCGAGCGGTCGGGGAAAACCTTGCCCTCGGTCACCACGGCGCCGGCGCCCACCAGGCATTCCTTGCCGATCACGGCGCGGTTCAGCACCACGGCCTGGATCCCGATCAGCGAGCCTTCGCCCACGGTGCAGCCGTGCAGCATGGCCTGGTGGCCGATCGAGACCTTGTCGCCCAGGGTCAGCGGGCAGCCCGGGTCGGTATGCAGCACCGAACCCTCCTGGATGTTGGTGTCCGCGCCGACCACGATCGGCTCGTTGTCGCCGCGGATCACGACACCGGGCCAGGCGCTGGCGCGGGACTTGAGGGTCACGTTGCCGATGATGGTGGCTTCGGGGGCCACGTAGGCATCGCTGTCGATACTGGGCTTGACGTCGCCGAGCTGGTAAAGCGCCATGAGGTCTCCTGCACGAATGGCTTTTGTTGAAGTGGGGGTTGCCGCCGGACTTTAAAGGGCCAGCGCGGGGGAACGGGGCGGCGCCCCGGCTGCGCGGCTGGCGCGGCGGGCGGGGTGCCGGCCAGGCCCTACAATGGCGGCAGACCCGGATTTTACGCCCATGCCAGAAAAAACACCCGACGCCGCGCAGCCTGACCCGTCACCTTCGCCACGCCAGCAGGCGTTGGCGGTGCTGTGCCTGACGGACCCGCGCGACAAGGCGGTGGCGGCGCGCGCACTTTATCGGCACGTGGCGACGTTGCCTGACGATGCCCTCGGCGCCGGCGAGGCCATTCTCGCCACGCCGGCCCATGCCATCCCCGGCCGGCCGGCGCGGCCGCTGCTGGTCGCGCCGCAGCACGTCGAGCGGCGCCGCTCGCTGCAGACCGCGGCCGGGCGCGCGGCGATGATCCATGCGCTGTGCCACATCGAATTCAATGCCATCAATCTGGCCCTCGATGCGGCCTGGCGCTTTGCCGGCATGCCGCCCGCGTATTACCGCGACTGGCTGCGCGTAGCCGATGAAGAGGCGTACCACTTCACGCTGCTGGCCGACCACCTGGCCACGCTCGGCGCCGCCTACGGCGATTTCCCGGCCCACGACAGCCTGTGGGAGATGACCGGCAAGACCGCCGGCGACGTGCTGGCGCGCATGGCGCTGGTGCCGCGCACACTGGAAGCGCGCGGTCTCGATGCCTCGCCGCCGGTGCGTGCGCGGCTGGCCGGCGCCGGCGACCATGCCGCCGCGGCCATCATCGACATCATCCTGCGCGACGAGGTCGGCCACGTCGCCATCGGCAATCACTGGTATCGCTGGCTGTGCGCGCAGCGCGGGCTGGAACCCGTCGCCACCTACGCGCAGCTGGCCGAACAGTACCGCGCGCCGAAGCTGCGCGGCCCGTTCAACCTCGAGGCGCGCCGTGCCGCGGGCTTCGACGACGATGAACTGGCATGGCTGGAGGCATCGGCCGGCTAGGCTGACCGGCGGCGCCCGGCGGCGCGCTCCTCCTCCAGCAGCCGCAACACCCGCCGCTGGATCTTGCCCGTGGTGGTCATCGGCAACTGGTCGATGAATTCGATCGCCTTGGGGTATTCGTACGGTGCCAGCTGGCCTCGCACATGCGCCTGCAGTTCCGCAACCAGCGCCGCATCGCCGTCGAACGAACGCGCCACGGACGGCGTCAGCACCACGAAGGCCTTGACCACCGCGCCGCGCTCCGGATCTGGCGACGGCACCACGGCGCAGTTGGACACCGCCGGATGCCTGAGCAGGCAGTTCTCGATCTCGCTCGGCCCGATGCGGTAGCCGGATGACTTGAATACATCGTCGGCGCGCCCCTGGTACCACAGGTAGCCGTCGGCATCGACGCGTGCGAGGTCGCCGGTGCGGCACCAGCGCAGGCCGTCGCGCTCGGTGTACTTGGCCGCGGTGGCGGCGTCGTTTTTCCAGTAGCCCAGGAAGAACACGGGGTCCGGATGTCCGGCACTGTCGGTCGCGCACACCGCCACCTCGCCGTCCTCGTCCGGCGCGCAGGGGCGGCCTTCGTCGTCGATTACCTGCACGCGGTGGCCGGGGTAGGGGCGTCCCATCGAACCCGGCCGGGCCGGCCAGCCCAGCCGTGCGTCGTCGTTCTGCGCGGTGCAGTTGCCGACGATGTAGTTGATCTCGGTCTGGCCGAACATCTCGTTGACCAGCACGCCGAGCGCGTCGCGGCACCAGTCGAACACGGTCTCGCCCACGGCCTCGCCCGCGCTCATCAGCGCGCGCAGCCGGATGTCGTAGTGCCGGCGCGGCTCGGGGCAGGCCTTCATCATCTGCTTGAGCGCGGTCGGGAACAGGAAGGTGTTGGTGACGGCATAGCGCTCCAGCAGCTCGAAGGCGCGCTCGGCGGAGAAGCGGCCCTGGTAGCCGACGATCGGCTTTCCGAAGTACAGCGCCGGCATCAGCGCATCCCACAGGCCGCCGGTCCAGGCCCAGTCGGCCGGGCTCCAGAACACGTCGTCGTCTTGCGGATACCAGTTCTGCGAGCAGACAAAGCCGGTCAGGTTGCCGATCAGCGCGCGATGCGGGATCAGCGCGCCCTTGGGCGGGCCGGTGGTGCCGCTGGTGTAGATCAGCACCGCGGCCTCGTCGGCCTTGGTTTGCTCGGCGACGAAGGTCGGCAGCTGCCCCGCGAGCAGCAGGTCCCAGTCCTGGTCGCCGCGGCCGCGGGCCTCGCCGGCGGCGATCACCGTGGCCAGCGTCGGGCATTCGGGGCGCGCCCCCAGCAGGTTATCGATCGAGGTCTCGTCGGCGATCGCCACGCCGGCTTCGCTGTGCGCGATGCGGTAGGCCAGCGCCTCCGGCCCGAACAGCATCGACAGCGGCATGGCGATGGCCCCGAGCTGGTAGATCGCCATATGCGCGATCACGGTCTCGATGCGCTGCGGCATCACGATCGCCACGCGGTCCCCGCGCGTCACGCCGAGCGCGCGCAGCGCCGCCGAGAGGCGGTTGGCCTCGGCCTGCAGGTAGGCGAAGGTATGCGCGTTGCGGCGGCCGTCTTCGTGCTCGGTATAGACCGCGATGCGGTCCATGGTGGCCGGGTCGCGGGCCCAGCGGCCGCAGCAGGCTTCGGCGATGTTGAAGTGCGGCGGAATCTCCCAGCGGAAAGATTCGTACAGGGCGCGGTAGTCGTCGCGCCGGCTTGCCGGCAAGGCAGCTGCGGCCATCAGGGTCTCCGTTGGGTGCGCCCGCGCGTCCTGCCATGGGCCGCGGCACGGGTGGCCGCTACCGCTATAATGCGCGCAAGCGAACGATCGTTCTATTTTGTCGAGGCTTCCCCGCCGACCCCCGCGGCGGGCAAGCTCCCGACGCAAGGGTGGAGACAATGACAATCAAGGAAACCTCGCGGTCTGAATTTATCACGGTGCGCGGGCTGCGCTACCACGTGCGCCACTGGGGCACGCCCGGCGCGCGCAAGCTGTTCATGCTGCACGGGTGGATGGACGTGGCCGCGTCGTTCCAGTTCCTGGTCGACCACCTGCGCGGCGACTGGCATGTGATCGTGCCCGACTGGCGCGGGTTTGGCGAGACCGACTGGCCGACGCGCTACCCGGGCACGCAGTCCTACTGGTTCGCCGACTACATCGCCGACCTGGAGGCCTTGCTCGACCACTACCAGCCCGACGGCCAGGTCGACCTGGTCGGCCACAGCATGGGCGCCAACGTGATCTGCCTGTATGCCGGCATCCGCCCGCAGCGCGTGCGCCGCGTGGTGGACCTGGAGGGCTTCGGCATGACCGCGACGCGGCCGGAGCATGCGCCGCGGCGCTACGCGCGCTGGCTCGACGAAGTGCGCGCCGGGGCGGAGCTGAAGACCTATGACAGCCTCGACGGCGTGGCCGCGCGCCTGCAGAAGACCAACCCGCGCCTGCCGGACGACCGCGCTGCGTTCCTGGCCGCGCACTGGTCGCGCCGCAACGCCGAGGGCCGCTGGGAGATCCTGGGCGATCCCGCGCACAAGCTGGTCAACCCGATGCTGTACCGGCTCGATGAAGTGATGGCGGTCTGGCAGCAGGTCACCGCGCCAGTGCTGCACGTGGAGGCGCGCGATTCCGAGACGCTGCGCCATATTGCCCACAAGCAGTCCATCGACGAGTTCAAGCAGCGCTTCCAGGCCTTCCGCGACTTCCGCGAGGCGGTGGTGGAGGAGGCGGGCCACATGCTGCACCACGACCAGCCCGCCGCCGTGGCGGAGCTGGTGGAATCGTTCTGCGCCGGCACGTGATACCGGCGTCGGTCCTGGCCTCAGGCGTGGGTAAGCTTTTCCTTCAGCGCGGCATTGTTGCTGGTGTGCACGTGCACCAGCGCCTTTTCCGGGAACGCGTAGTGGTAGGCCTTGCGCAGTGCGAGTGCCGCCTCGTGGAACCCTGACAGGATCAGCTTCTGCTTGTTGGGGTAGAAGGCGATATCGCCGGCGGCGAAGATGCCGCGGCGCGAGCTTTCATAGGTGGTGGTGTCGACCAGGATGCGGCCGGCGCGCATATCCAGGTCCCACTGCGCGATCGGGCCCGGCTCGGACACCAGGCCGTACAGCGCCACCAGTTCCTCGGCGGGCAACACGGTGCTGCCGTCGCGCGTGCGCACTTCGACTTCGCTGAGCCCGCCGTCCGCACCTTCGGTGCGCAGTGCGCCCAGCATGCCGACCACGAAGTCCATCTCGCCCTCGGCCACCGCGCGGCGCATCTCGGCGACGGTGCCGTCGGCAGCGCGAAAGCCCTCGCGCCGGTGCAGCAGCGTCACGCGCGCGGCGACCTTGCGCAGCGCCAGTGCCCAGTCCAGCGCCGAGTCACCGCCGCCCGCGACGATCACGCGCTTGCCGGCGAAGTGCGAGACATCGCGCACCGCGTAGTGCACGTGGCGGCCTTCCAGCGCCGCCGCCTCGGGCAGCGACACGCGCTGCGGCGCGAACGCGCCCGCGCCGGCGCAGATCAGCACCGCGGCGACATCGAAGCGCTTGCCGCCGTCGGTCGTCACCAGCAGGCGTTCGTGCCCGGCATGGCCTGCCGATGCCGCCGGCGCCGGGATCTCCGCGACGCTTTCGGCGCGCTGGCCGAAGTGCATCGGGAAGTCGAACGGGGCGCATTGCTCCAGCAGCCGGTCCACCAGGTCCTGCGCGAGGCATCCCGGCACGGCGGGAATGTCGTAGATCGGCTTTTCCGGATACAGCTCGGTGCACTGGCCGCCGGCGCGGTCGAGCACATCGATCAGTTCACATTTCAGGCCGAGCACGCCGGCCTGGAATGCGGCGAACAGGCCGACCGGGCCGGCGCCCACGATCAGGACATCGGTGGTGGTGACGGGGGCGGTGGCAGGGGTAGCGGTAGGCATGGGGCAGGGCAGGCACGCCAGGTGCCCGCGAATCGACGGTGCAAAGTCCGACTATACCCCGCAGCCAGCGGCTTGCCGCCGACGCCAGCGTTGCCGGCATGGCTTTGCGCGGCCGGCCAGCGGTGGCGGCGCCACGCATGCCAGGGGCGACGGGAGTAGAATGCCACCATGCAAAATGCCCACGCCATCAATGCCGACCTGCATTGCCATTCCACCGTTTCCGACGGCACGCTCGCGCCGCGCGCCGTGGCGCGGATCGCCCGCGACGCAGGGGTCGCGTTCTGGGCGCTGACCGACCACGACGAGCTGGGCGGGCAGGCCGAGGCGCGCGCCGCCGCCGAGGAATTCGGCATGCGCTATGTGCCGGGCGTCGAGATCTCGGTGACCTGGGCCGGGCAGACCGTGCATATCGTCGGCCTGCAGATCGACCCCTTCTGTCCGGAACTGATCGATGGCCTGACTGAAACCCGCTCGGGCCGCGCGCGGCGCGCGCGCGATATCGCCGACGCGCTGGCCAGGGTGGGCATCGACGGTGCCTATGAAGGGGCCCTGCAGTACGTGGGCAACCCCGACCTGATCTCGCGCACGCACTTTGCGCGCTGGCTGGTCGACCAGGGCCGCTGCGCCAGCATCGGCGATGTCTTCAGCGAATACCTGTCCGAGGGCCGTCCCGGCTATGTCGGCCATCGCTGGGCCAGCCTGGCCGAAGCGGTGGGCTGGATCCGCGCCGCCGGCGGCATCGCGGTGATGGCGCACCCGGGCCGCTACCACTACACCGACACCCAGCACGACGCGCTGTTCGACGAATTCACGGCGCTGGGCGGCGGCGCGGTCGAGGTGGTGACCGGCAGCCATACGCCCGACCAGTACCGCCGCTACGCCGAGGTCGCGCGGCACTACGGCCTGCTGGCTTCGCGCGGCTCGGACTTCCACGGGCCCGGCGAGGGCCGGGTGGAACTGGGCACGCTGCCGCCGCTGCCGCCCACGGTCACGCCGGTCTGGCATGACTGGTAGGCACGTCCTGCCTGGCCGGGGCCAGCCCCGGATGCCTTTCCGTTCCATCCGAATCCGCTCCCTGGCCCATGTCACAGTACTTCGAGATCCATCCGCTCAACCCGCAGTCGCGCCTGCTCAAGCAGGCGGCCCAGATCCTGCAGAAGGGCGGGCTGGTCGCGCTGCCGACTGACTCCAGCTATGCCCTGGCCTGCCGGCTCGACGACAAGGCCGCGGTCGAGCGCCTGCGCCGGCTGCGCGGCATCGACGACCGCCATCACCTGACGCTGATGTGCCGCGACCTGTCCGAACTCGGCAACTTTGCCCGCGTCGACAACCGGCAGTACCGCTGGCTCAAGGGCGCCACGCCGGGCCCGTACGTGTTCATCCTGGAAGCGACCAAGGAAGTGCCGCGGCGGCTGTCGCACCCGGCGCGCAAGACCATCGGCGTGCGCGTGCCCGAGCATGCCATCCCGCTGGCGCTTTTGGGCGAGACCGGCGAGCCGCTGATCTCGGCGACGCTGCAGTTGCCGGGCGACGAGGCGCCGCTCAACGATCCGGCGCAGATCCGGGCGCGGCTGGAAAAGCAGCTCGATCTCGTCGTCGACGGCGGGCCGGCGCCGGCGCAGCCGACCACGGTGATCGACCTGACCGGCGGCGAGCCCGAACTGGTCCGCGCCGGCCGCGGCGACATCGCCCGCTTCGGCCTCTGACACGCGGCGCCGCCGCGCCTTCGGCCGGGTGCATCAGCGTGCGCCCGGACGCCGGCGGGCCGCTACAATAGCGCTCATGGATTCCTCCCTTATCCAGACCTTCGCGGTCTATGCCCTGCCGGTGCTCTTCGCCATCACGCTGCACGAGGCCTCGCACGGCTACGTGGCCAAGCTGTTCGGAGACAGCACGGCCTATGCGCTCGGGCGCGTCAGCCTGAACCCGATCCGCCATATCGACCCGATCGGCACCATTGCCGTGCCGCTGCTGCTGTACATCATGACCAGCGGCCAGTTCGTGTTCGGCTACGCCAAGCCGGTGCCGGTGGTGTTCGAGCGCCTGCGCAACCCGCGCTGGCATGGCATGTGGGTGGCGCTGGCCGGTCCTGCCAGCAACGTGGTGCAGGCCTTCGTGTGGGTGCTGCTGGCGATCGGCCTGACCTGGGGCGGCGTGCGCGAGCCGTTCTTCGGCGAGATGGCGCTGGCCGGCGTGCGCGTCAACCTGGTGGTGGCGGCCTTCAACCTGTTCCCGGTGCCGCCGCTGGACGGCGGCCGCGTGCTGACCGCGCTGCTGCCGCAGGGCATCGCGCGTGCGGTGTCGCGCATCGAGCCGTACGGCATTTTCGTGGTGCTGGCGCTGGTGGCCGCGGGCGTGATCACCACGATCTGGATGACGCCGGTGGTCAATGTGCTGATGTCGCTGATCGAGCTGCTGCTGCGCCCGATCGTGCTGTTGCTCAATTGAGGGGGCTGCCATGACGCTGTCGCATGCCGGCATTGCCGCTCCCTCTGCCTGGGTCACGCGCTGGGCCCATCTGCTGCGCCCGGGTGCACGGGTGCTGGACCTGGCCTGCGGCGGCGGCCGCCATGCCGCGTGGCTGGCGGCGCGCGGCCACCAGGTGCTGGCGGTCGACCGCGATGCCGACGCCATCGCCGGCCTGCCCGCCGGCCTGACCGGCGTGACCGGGCGCGTGGCCGACCTGGAGCAGGGCGGCTGGCCGCTGTCCGAAGAGGCGCCGTTCGACGCCATCGTCGTTACCAACTACCTGCACCGGCCGCTGTGGCCCCACCTGGCGGCCGCGCTGGCGCCGGGCGGGTACTGGATCTACGAAACCTTCGCCGCCGGCAACGAGACCGTGGGCAAGCCGTCGCGGCCGGATTTCCTGCTGCGCCCGGGCGAGCTGCTCGACGTCGCGCGCGCCCATGGGCTGCGCGTGGTGGCCTTCGAGGACGGCGTGGTGGAAGTGCCGAAAACAGCCTTCGTGCAGCGCCTATGTGCGGTGCGCGAGGCGACCGGAGCTGCCGGTGCGGCCGCGCCGCCACGCTACCGGCTCGATCCCTGAGCGGCGCGCCGCGCTGTCGGCGCAAATCGCGCCGCACGCGTTGAAACAGTTGGTATCAACCCCTGTCCGGGCGGCGGTCGAAGCGGCCTGCGGTTCCGGTACAATCCCGTTATTCGCATCCCGAATTCCCTAACGTTATGACACAGATTACCGGCAGCATCGTTGCCATCGTCACCCCGATGCATGAGGACGGCAGCCTGGACTTTCCGGCCCTGCGCGCACTGGTCGACTGGCACGTTGCCGAAGGCACAGACGCCATCGTGATCGTGGGTACCACCGGCGAGTCCCCGACGGTGACCGTCGAGGAGCACTGCGAGCTGATCCGCGTTGCGGTGGAACAGGCCGGCAAGCGCATCCCGATCATCGCGGGGACCGGCGGCAATTCCACCAAGGAAGCCATCGAGCTGACCGCCTTCGCCAAGAAGGTGGGAGCCGATGCCTCGCTGCAAGTCGTGCCGTACTACAACAAGCCAACCCAGGAAGGCATGTACCGGCATTTCCGCACCATCGCCGAGGCGGTGGACCTGCCGGTGCTGCTGTACAACGTCCCCGGCCGCACGGTCGCGGACATGAACAACGAGACCATCCTGCGCCTGGCGCAGGTGCCGGGCATCGTCGGTGTCAAGGAAGCGACCGGCAACATCGACCGTGCCGCGCAGCTGATCAAGGGCGCGCCGGAAGGCTTCGCCATCTACAGCGGCGACGATCCCACGGCGGTGGCGCTCATCCTGCTCGGCGGCCACGGCAATATCTCGGTGACCGCGAACGTGGCGCCGCGCAAGATGCATGAGATGTGCGCGGCGGCACTGAAGGGCGACGTCGTGACCGCGCGCCGCCTGCATATGGAACTGATCGGGCTGAACCAGGCCATGTTCATCGAAGCCAATCCGATCCCGGTCAAGTGGGCGCTCCAGCAGATGGGCAAGATGGAAGGCGGTATCCGCCTGCCGCTGACCCCGCTGTCCGAGGGCAACCACGACTACGTACGCAAGGCACTGGCCGCCGCCGGCCTGCTGGCCTGATTCTTCGCGGCGTCCTGCTGTCCGCCTTATCTACTAGGATTGCGTGTCAATGAAACTGAAGCTTAACCGCCGCGGCGCGACGCAAGTCCGCCGCGCCGCCCTGGTTGTGCCCGTGCTTGCCGCCGGTGTGCTGACCGGCTGCAGCAGCCTGAACGAGGCCATGCAGCCCGACAAGATCGACTACAAGTCGTCAGCCTCGAAGCGCACGCCCACGCTCGACGTGCCGCCGGACCTGACCAAGCTGGAAGGCGACCGTCGCTACTCGGTGCCCGATGCCAACGGCACCTCGACGCTGTCGACCTACAGCCAGGCCACCAAGGTGCGCGAGCAATCGCCGACCGAGAACGTGCTGCCGTCGGCGCAGGGCATCCGCATGGAGCGCGACGGCAACCAGCGCTGGCTGGTGATCAGCAACGGCATGCGCGGCGACCAGCTGTGGCAGCAACTGCGCGGCTTCTGGCAGGAAAGCGGTTTCCTGCTGGTGCAGGACTCGCCCGAGACCGGCATCATGGAAACCGACTGGGCCGAGAACCGCGCCAAGATCCCGCAGGACATCATCCGCAATACCATCGGCAAGGTGTTCGACGGCCTGTACTCGACCTCCGAGCGCGACAAGTTCCGCACCCGCGTCGAGCGCGCGCAGAACGGTACGCTGGAAGTCTTCATCAGCCACCGCGGCGCGCAGGAACAGCTGACCGGCATCGACAAGTCGAGCACGGTGTGGACCCCGCGCCCGGCCGATCCTGAACTGGAAGCCGAATTCCTGTCGCGCCTGGCGCAGCGCCTCGGCGTGCAGAAGGAGCAGGCCGACCGCATGGCCAAGAACCCGACGCCGGCGGGCGATACCGCTGCGGCGGCGGGCGCTGCCGCCGGCACCACGGCTGCCGCGGGCGCCACTGCCGGCGCTGACGGTGCCGCGCCGAACAAGTCGTACCTGGCCCAGGTCAACGGCGCCCCGGCGCTGCAGCTGCCCGAGCCGTTCGACCGCGCCTGGCGATCGGTGGGCCTGTCGCTGGACCGCGTCAACTTTACCGTCGAAGACCGCGATCGCGCGCAAGGGCTGTACTACGTGCGCTATGTCGACCCGCGCAACACGGTCGACAACCGCGGCTTCTTCTCCAAGCTGTTCACCAAGCCTGACGACCCCAAGACCGCGAAGAAATACCGCGTCTCGCTCAAGGGCACGGGCAGCGGCACGCTGGTGACGGTGCTCAACGACGCCGGCCAGCCGGAGAACGGCGAAGTCGGCAAGCGCATCCTGTCGCTGCTCGACGAGCAACTGCACTGAGCCGGCGCATGCGTGCTGGCTTGCCAGCCGGCCGTTCTGGCCGGTACCTGGCGGGGAAGGCGTGGCCATGATGCGCTTCGCCTTCCTCGGCAGCGGCAGCGAGGGCAACTCGCTGCTGATCGAATCCCGCGAAGACACCACCACCACCCGCGTGCTGCTGGACTGCGGCTTCGGCATCCGCGAGACCGCCCGGCGCCTGGAGCGCCTGGGCGTCACGCCGGACCAGCTCGACGCGGTGCTGGTCACGCACGAGCATGGCGATCATGTCGGATCGGCCTATGCCTTTGCCGCGCGCCATCGCCTGACGGTCTATACCAGCCACGGCACCTGGCTGGCCACCTCGCACCTGCGCGGCGCCGACGTGGCCGACGTGCGGGTCTGCTGTGCCGACCATGGTTTCGCCATCGGCGGCCTGCAGGTGCTGCCTTACACCGTGCCACACGACGCGCGCGAGCCGGTGCAGTTCGTGCTGTCGGACGGGCAGGCCCGGCTGGGCGTGCTGACCGATGCGGGGATGGAGACACCTTACGTGACCGCGCGCCTGGCGGGCGTCGATGCGCTGGTGCTCGAATGCAACCATGACCGCGAGATGCTGCGCAATTCAGTCTATCCGGCCTCGCTCAAGCGGCGCATCGGCGGCGACTTTGGCCACCTGGCCAATGAAGTCGCGGCCAGCATCCTGGCGCAGGTGGCTCATGACCGGCTGAACCGCGTGGTGGCCGCCCATCTGAGCAAGCAGAACAACACGCGTGAGCTGGCCACCGGTGCGCTGGCGGCGGCGCTGGGCGCAAGCCCGAGCGAAGTGCTGGTGGCGGATCAGGAAGAAGGCCTGGCGTGGCAGACGGTGCGGGCCTGAGGCCCGGCAGCAGGGATCGTGCGTGGGCGCGTCCCAAAAACAAAAACCGGCCCGAAGGCCGGTTTTTTTATCGGTGAAAAACCGATTACTGCTTGGCGGCCGGAGCCGAAGCGTCAGCAGCCGGAGCCGAGGCGTCAGCAGCCGGGGCCGAAGCGTCAGCAGCGGGAGCGGCCGGGGCTTCAGCAGCCGGAGCCGAAGCTTCAGCAGCCGGAGCGGTGGCAGCCGGAGCAGCCGTGTCAGCGGCCGGAGCGGCGGCTTCTTCCTTCTTGCCGCAAGCAGCGAGAGCAACAGCGGCCAGCAGCGATGCGATCAGGAGAGACTTCTTCATTGTTCGTCCTTTAACTTGTAATAACGAAAAACAGGCGATGAATAATTACCGGTAATTATCGCTCTTGAACTGCAAAATTAGGCCCTCCCGGGTGCCGACATATGCAGTGGTCCACAGTACTAGCCAGCCGACGATTATATCCGCGTTTTCCCGGCTTGTGTAGCGCCGAAATTTGCTGATTCGCAATGTTACGCATTATTACAGCCGCGGCCCCAATTGCAACCATCCCTCCAGGGTCCAGTGATGGAATGTTTCCATCAGATCGGGCAGATCGGCACAGGTCTCGACTTCCTGGGCACTGAGCTGCCGATTATCGGCCAACTTCTTCAGCCACGGCATCAATTCGGCCGGCGGCTCGTAGGCTTCTCCATTCAGGAAGAAATTGGCCCGGTCGTAAAGCGCAATCGAAGCCGGGGCCAGTACCACCCCATGCCGGGACGCCAGTGTCGCATAACGGCGCAACGGCATGTCAGCGATCTCTGCAAATTCAACGCCAGGCTTGGGCTCGGACAGATGCGTGCCCAGAAACTCCGACACCATCTGGCTGTTCCATTGCAGTGCCTTGAGCCGTTCCGCCACCGCCTTGGCCATGCCGGCCGGCAATTGCGCGGGACGCGTCGCGGCGCGCTCGCCGGCATCGGCATAACGGCCGCCGAGGTCTTCGTTGTCTTCCACCGTTTCCGACAACCACGCCAGGAAGTGCCCGGCCAATTCGCGATAAGCGGGCGCGCGGAAACCGATCGAGCAGGTCATGCATTCGCCTTCGGCAATACCATCGTGCGCATATTGCGGCGGCAGGTACAGCATGTCGCCCGGCTCCAGCACCCATTCCTGTTCCGCGCTGAAGTCGGCAAGAATCTTCAGCGGCATGTCGGGAATCAGCTCAAGGCTGGTCTGTGACGAAATGCGCCAGCGGCGCCGGCCCGAGACTTGCAGCAGGAACACGTCATAGGAGTCGAAGTGCGGCCCCACGCCGCCGCCGTCGGTGGCGTAGCTGATCATCACGTCGTCGAGGCGGGCGTCGGGCACGAAGCGGAAGCGGCCCATCAGTTCCGCCGCGGCGGCATCGTGCAGGTTGACGCCCTGTACCAGCAGGGTCCACTGGCGGGTCTTGACGCCGGGCAGGTTTTCGCGCGCAAATGGACCGTGCGCGAGCTTCCAGCGGTTGCGGAAGTGCGTCACCAGGCGCGATTCGACGTCGTCGCGATCGGCGAGATCGAAAAGCGCATCGCGCGACACCGGCGGCACAATTCCCGGCACCGCCTGTCGAATGAGCAAGGGCTTGCGATGCCAGACATCCCGCATGAATGCAGCAGGCGTCATGCCACCAAGCAGGTCGAGCGGAGTGTCTGGATCGACGGGGCCAGGGGGCAGGGCCTGCGCGTATAATGCGGAATCGTTCATGGAGTCAAGAATTGAAAATCGCTAAGAACACGGTGGTGTCCGTGATGTACAAGCTATCGGACGCGCAAGGCAATCTGATCGAGGAGTCAGATGAAGCCATGGTCTATTTGCACGGCGGGTATGATGGCACGTTCCCCAAGATCGAGGAAGCGCTCGACGGCCATGACACCGGCTTCGAGACCCAGCTGCAGCTGGAGCCGGAAGACGCGTTCGGCGACTACGATGCCGACCTGGTGAAGGTGGAGCCGCGCAACCGCTTCCCCGAGCCGCTCGAAGTCGGCATGCAGTTCGAGGGCATGCCCGAGGACGGCGACGAAGAAGACTCCGTCATCTACACCGTGACCGACGTGGCCGAGGACAAGGTCGTGCTCGACGGCAATCATCCGCTGGCCGGCATGGCGCTGCGCTTCTGGCTGAAGGTTTCGGAAGTGCGCGAAGCCACCGCCGAGGAAGTCGAGCATGGCCACGCCCACGGCGCCTCGGGCGTCGAGGTGGTGGACGAAGACGAGGACGACGATACCCCCCGCACGCTGCACTGAGCGCCCGCCTGCGTATCGCCCCTGAAGAAGCCGGCCGTTGCCGGCTTCTTTGCTTTGGCGCGCGTCACTGCGGTGCCGGGGCGTCCTTCAGTACGACCGCGAACGGCGATGCCACGGCGGGGGTGATCACCAGCTCGGCCCATTGCGAGACCGTGCTGCTCGGCAGCGATACGCGCGTGAAGTTCTGCATCACCTTGCCGGCCGCGTCGCGCAGCGGCTTGTCGATGCCGAAGCCGCTGTCGGGGCCGCCGCCGGCCGCATGCACCAGCAACACCTGGCCGTTGAAGCGCGCGCTCAGGTCGCGCAGCTGGCGCTTGAATTCCAGGTAGCCATCGCGCGTGCGATGGCGCATGAAGCCGTCCAGCAGCGTGGGCCGTCCCCGCTTTTCCCAGCCGTTGGCAAAATGCGGATCGGCGTGCGCCACCACGACGATGCCGTTGAGGTCGCGCTGGCGCGCCACCGAGAACGCCCGGGCCAGCCACTGCCGGTTGGCTTCGCGCCGGTCCTCGAATTCGCTGTTGCGGCCGCCTTCATCGCGGTAGTGGTTATTGTCGCCCGGCACGTTCAGGCCGACGATGAGCACATCGCCGACGCTGATGCGCATGTTCTCGCGGAAGCTGCGAAACAGCGCCTGGTCCGATTGCCGCACCAGCGGCCGCGATTGCCGGCCGAGCGTGGCGTCTTCCGGAAAGAACAGTTCGCGCAGGCGGTTCAGCCGCTCGACCGGGTCGAAGCTGCCGTTGACCGGCAGCCGGCATTCGGACCAGTCAGTTTCGCCCGGCACATAGATCAGCGGCAGCGGCGACTGGTTCAGCAACTGCTGGCGGCTGCCGAGCACGGCGTCGCTGCACGATTCCGTATCGCCCTTGATGCCGCCGGCATGGATGACCAGGTTCAGCTTGCGCTCGGCGAAGTGCTCGAGCAGCGTCGCCATATTGGCCTCCGCGGCGGGCCATTGCGGCAGGTCGGCGATCAGCGCGATGCGCACCACCTGGGGCTTGGCCGGCGGCCGCGCCGCCAGCGCGTGCGGCGCGGCCGTCGCCATGGCGATCAAGCACAGCCACGGCAGCAGCAGGGTCGGCAGGGCGCGTCGCAGCGCGTTCATGCCGTGTCGACCGCCTCGCCCGCGAGCGCCTTGAGCCGGTACAGCGCGTCCAGTGCCGCGCGCGGCGTCAGGGTGTCCGGGTCCAGGTCGGCCAGCGCATCGATCACGGCGGCCTGCTCCGGCGCCAGCACGGCGGCACCGTTGGCGGAAGCCGTGCCGGCATCGCCATCGTCCCAGGCCTCGTCGTCGTCCGGCGTCGGCGGCGCGGCGAACAGGTCGAGTTGCGGCGTGGGCGTGGCGTCGGCGGATTGCTGCTCCAGCCAGGCCAGGTGCTTGCGCGCGGCGCGGATCACCGGCTGCGGCACGCCGGCCAGTTGCGCCACCTGCAGGCCATAACTCTGGCTGGCCGGGCCGTCCTGCACCGCATGCAGGAACACGATGCCGTCGCCGTGCTCGACCGCCGACAGGTGCACGTTGGCCGCCTGCGGGAACTCCTGCGGCAGCTGGGTCAGCTCGAAGTAGTGCGTGGCGAACAGGGTATGGCTGCGGTTGTGCGACAGCAGGTGGCGCGCGATCGCCCACGCCAGCGCCAGGCCGTCGAAGGTCGAGGTGCCGCGGCCGATCTCGTCCATCAGCACCAGCGATGCCGGCGTGGCGTGGTGCAGGATGCCGGCGGCCTCGGTCATTTCGACCATGAAGGTCGAGCGCCCGCCGGCCAGGTCGTCGGCGGCGCCGATGCGGGTAAAGATGCGGTCGATCGGCCCGATCACCGCCCGCCGCGCCGGCACATAGGCGCCGACGCAGGCCAGCAGCACGATCAGCGCGGTCTGGCGCATGAAGGTCGATTTGCCGCCCATGTTCGGGCCGGTGATCAGCAACAGCTTGCGCGCCTCGTTGAGCTGGCAGTCGTTGGCGATAAACGCCACCGACTCCGCCGCGAGCTGGCCTTCGACCACCGGGTGCCGGCCCTGCACGATATCGACCACGTTCTCGGCGACGCGCTCCGGCGCCGACCAGTCCAGCGTCTGCGCGCGCTCGGCCAGTGCCGCCAGCACGTCCAGCCGCGCCAGCGCGGCGGCCACGCGCTGCAGCTCGCCGATATGCGGCAGCAGGGCTTGCAGCAGGCCCTCGTACAGCTGCTTCTCGCGCGCCAGTGCGCGGTCCTGCGCCGAAAGTGCCTTGTCTTCGAAGGCCTTCAGCTCGGGCGTGATGTAGCGCTCGGCGTTCTTCAGGGTCTGGCGGCGGCGGTAGTCGTCGGGCACCTTGTCGGCCTGGCCGTTGGTGACCTCGATATAGAAGCCGTGCACGCGGTTGAACTCGACGCGCAGGTTCGCAATGCCGGTGCGCGCGCGCTCGCGCGCTTCCAGGTCGATCAGGAACTGGCCGCAGTTTTCGGAGATATCGCGCAGCTCGTCGAGCTCGGCATCGAAGCCGCGCGCGATCACGCCGCCGTCGCGCACCACCGTGGCGGGTTCTTCGGCCACGGCGCGGACCAGCAGCTCCAGGCAAGCCTGCGGCACGGCCAGGTCCTGCACGGTTTGCGCCAGCAGCAGGCTGCCCTGGTCGTCGCGCAGGCAGGCCTGCACCTCCGGCAGCGCGCGCAGCGTGTCGCGCAGCGACGACAGGTCGCGCGGGCGCGCGTTGAGCAGCGCCAGGCGCGAGGTGATGCGCTCGACGTCGGCCAGCCGGCGCAGCGCCGCGCGCAGCGCGTCGCTGCCCTGGTCGATCAGCACGCCGATGGCCTGCTGCCGTGCCTGCGGGACGGCGGGGTCGCGCAGCGGGTGGTGCAGCCAGTGGCGCAGCGCGCGGCTGCCCATGGCGGTGCAGCAGGTGTCAAGCAGCGAGAACAGCGTCGGCGACTCGCCGCCTCGCAGCGTTTCGGTCAGCTCCAGGTTGCGCCGGGTGGCGGAATCCAGCCCGACGTACTCCGATTCGCGCTCGACCTTCACGCCCTGCACATGGCGTAGCGACTGGCCCTGGGTGGTGGCGGCGTAGTTCAGCAGCGCGCCGGCCGCGCCCAGCGCGGCCCCCAGCCCGGCACAGCCGAACGGGTCCAGGCTGGCCACGCCGAGCTGCTCGCGCAGCCGGCGCGTGCCGGCGTCCTGGTCGAAGTGCCATTCCGGCAGGCGCGTGCGTGCGCACGCCAGCGCGGGCAGTTCGATGCCATCGGCATAAAGCAGCTCGGCCGGGCGGATGCGCTCCAGTTCGCGGCCCAGCAGCGCCGCTTCGCATTCCATCAGGCGCAGTTCGCCGCTGGCCAGGTTCAGCCACGCCAGGCCGGTCTTGCTGACGCCGCGGCGCGTGGTCTGCTGGTGCACGGCCATCAGGAAGGTATCGGCCTTGTCCGGCAGCAGCGCGGCATCGGTCAGCGTGCCCGGGGTGACGATGCGCACCACCTTGCGCTCCACCGGCCCCTTGCTGGTGGCCGGGTCGCCGATCTGCTCGCAGATCGCAACCGATTCGCCCAGCTTCACCAGCCGCGCCAGGTACTGGTCCACCGAATGGAAGGGGATGCCGGCCATGCGGATCGGCACGCCGTTGGAAGCGCCGCGCGCGGTCAGCGTGATGTCGAGCAGGCGCGCCGCCTTCTCGGCATCGTCATGAAAAAGTTCGTAGAAGTCACCCATGCGGTAGAACAGCAGGGTGTCGGGATGGTCCGCCTTGATGCGCAAATATTGCGCCATCATGGGTGTGTGCTTGCCTGCGGACGAATCGGCCTGCGCCTGTTCGGTGTCGGTCTTTTTCTGCAATCCCATTGCCATTTAGCCTGTCTGGCGGTGGGCCTGCATCGTGCCGCCCGATCCGCGCGAGCGCACCCTGCGTGCCGTGGAAAAGCGCCTCCGCGGTGGCGGGCCGGGCGCTGGTCCGGCGGCCTGCGGCCGCGGCACTAAGGGGCGTTTTCGAATATGGGCGATATGGTACAGCACGGTGGCGACGCCGAAGGGTCGCAGACCCCTGTGGCGGCCCGGGATCAGCGGAACACCAGCACCGGAATATCGCTATGGGTCAGCACCTTCTGCGTTTCGCTGCCCAGCAGCAGCCCGCTGAGGCCGCGGCGGCCATGCGAGGCCATGAAGATGACATCGCAGCCCAGGTCCCTGGCGGCATGGATGATGCCCTGGTACGGCGCCGACGCGCTGGAGACGTGGCCGGTGCATGGCACGCCGGCCAGCGCGGCCGCGGACTCGACCTTGGCCAGTTCCTGGCGCGCATCGGCTTGCACGCGCTGCTGGTACGCGTCGCGCTTTTCGTGCGAGCTGTCGCTGGTCAGCACATACGGATAGCTCTCCACGCACATGTAGGGCGTGAGCCGTGCCGCCGATGTGCGGGCGAACTGGATGGCGGCGGAGACCGCCCGGTGCGACAGCTCCGAGCCGTCGACGGGGAGCAGGATGTGCTTGAACATGGCGTCCTTTTTATGTTGTGTGTGGCGAATGGCGCGAAGCGGGCGAGCGCGGGCGGCATCCTATGCTGCCGCGCCGCGTTCAGTTGGCCAGCGCGCGCCCGACGATCAGCGGATCCGGCTGGCCGATGGCGGTGGTGTCGCGGTTGGCATACGGGAAGCGCGACAGGATGTAGCGCAGTGCATTGAGCCGCGCGCGCTTCTTGCAATCGGAGCGGATCACCGTCCATGGCGCATCGGCGGTATCGGTATGCGCGAACATGGCCTCCTTGGCGCGGGTGTAGTCGTCCCATTTGTCGAGCGAGGCCACGTCGACCGGGCTGAGCTTCCATTGCTTGAGCGGATGGATCTCGCGCTCGCGGAAGCGCCGGCGCTGCTCCTTCTGGCTTACCGAGAACCAGAACTTGAACAGGTGGATGCCGCTGCGCACCAGGTGCCGCTCGAAATCCGGCGCCTGCTGCAGGAAGTCCTGGTATTCGCGCGCCGAGCAAAAGCCCATCACATGCTCGACGCCGGCGCGGTTGTACCAGGAGCGGTCGAACAGCACGATCTCTCCCGCGGACGGCAGGTGCTGCACGTAGCGCTGGAAGTACCATTGCCCGCGTTCGGCCTCGGTAGGCTTTTCCAGCGCCACCACGCGGGCGCCGCGCGGGTTCATGTGTTCCATGAAGCGTTTGATGGTACCGCCCTTGCCGGCGGCGTCGCGGCCTTCGAACAGGATCACCACGCGCTGGCCGGTCTCGCGCACCCAGGCCTGGAACTTGAGCAGTTCCACCTGCAGGCGGTACTTCTGCTTCTCGTAATTGCGCCGCGACATCAGGTTCTGGTACGGGTAGGCGCCTTCGCGCCAGCCGGCGGACAGTTCGTCGTCCGGGTGGCGCTGGCGGCCAGCCTGCCAGGCGGCGGGATCGCCTTCGAGGATCAGGCTGCGCAATTGCGCGGCCTCGTCCGGCGCCAGGCCGTCGAGCAGCGTGCGGATGGCGCCAAGCATGCCGGTGCCATCGCCGGCCTGGCTGGCCAGGATGTCCTGCATGCCGCCTGCCGCCAGTTGCACGGCGGCTTCGACGGCGCTGTCGACTTCATTGCGCTGGGCCGACAGCGCGGAGCGGGTGGGCAGCACATCGCCGCGGGCCGTGGCGCGGGGCCGTGTCGCGCCCGGAGTGCGCGAGGTCTGGAGGTTGGGGTCGGTCATCTGCGCGCCTCCGTCAGGCGGCGGTGCGGCGCAGGATTTGATAGAGCTGGTCCTTGAGCAGCAGCTTCTCTTTTTTCAGCCGCTCGATTTCGAACGTGGAAGCCGGCACCAGGCCGCGCTCCATGTTGTGGATTTCCTGATCGAGCGAATTGTGGCGGTGGAACAGCCGCGCAAAGTGCGCGTCTTGGGTCTTCAGGGTGCTGATCTGGTCGCGGTACTCGGGAAACATGCTGGCTCTCCTGTGGCTGGATCCGCGCGCACATGGCGTGGCGCATGGATTCATTCTGGTGAGCGCAGGGCGGCGCGGCCTTGACCAGGATCATGGCTCGCCGGGGAATGAGACGAGGCCGCGTTGGGCAACGCACGTGCATGCGGCCCCGTAAAAACAAACGCCCGCCGGAATGCGGCGGGCGGGCTGGCATGGCCGCTCAGGCCATCAGCGGGATTCAGGCCGAGGCGGGCTTGGCGTTGTCCAGCGAGTACGGCGACAGCAGGCGCACCATCTGGGCAAAGGCCTTGGGGTTGCCGGCCAGCACTTCGCCTTGTTCCATCTGGCGCGGCTCGCCGGCATAGTTGCCCACCAGCCCGCCCGATTCGGTGATCAGCAGCATGCCGGCGGCCATGTCCCACGGCTGCAGGCCGCGCTCGAAGAAGCCGTCGAGGCGGCCGCAGGCCACGTAGGCCAGGTCCAGCGCCGCGGCGCCCGGGCGACGCAGGCCGGCGCAGCTGCGCGTCATCAGCGCGAAGATCTCGAGGTACTCGTCCACGCCTTCCAGGTCGCGGAACGGGAAGCCGGTGCCGATCAGGCAGTCGGCCAGCTTGTCGCGGCGGGTGACGCGGATGCGGCGGTTGTTCAGGAAGGCGCCGGCGCCCTTGGTGGCGGTGAACAGTTCGTCGCGGGTCGGGTCATAGACCACCGCCTGCACCGGCGTGCCGCGGTGCAGCTGGGCGATCGAGACCGCGTATTGCGGGAAGCCGTGGATGAAGTTGGTGGTGCCGTCGAGCGGGTCGATCACCCAGGTGTATTCATGGCCGGCTTCGTCTTCGGCCCAGGACTGGCCGGACTCTTCCGCTAGAATGCCGTGTTCCGGGTAGGCGGTGCGCAGGACCTCGATGATCGCGGCTTCAGCGGCGCGGTCCACCTCGGTAACGAAATCGTTGTGTTGCTTGCGCGAGACGCGCACCAGATCGACGTCGAGCGACGCGCGGTTGATGATGGATCCCGCCTTGCGGGCCGCCTTGATGGCGATATTGAGCATCGGATGCATGAATCTCTCCAGGCCGGCCACGATGCGGCGGGGCGCCAAAGCGCCGCACGCCCGCTCATGGGCAGCTGACAACACAACGGATTGTAGAAGAACGTGGGACGTCGCCTGGACTGAATGGCCTTGCCGCGGGACGCCCTGTAGATGTGTCGAGAACGCCTCGCGGGCAAGGATAAACCTGGCGCCGCGCCAAAGAAGAACCCCGAATTGTATATGAACCCGGCAATTGATACGAGCCAGACCGCCATGCCACCCGACGGCGGCGACGCCTTCGGCCGCGTGCGCTTCGTGCTGGTGGAAACCAGCCATCCCGGCAACGTGGGCTCGGTGGCGCGGGCCATCAAGACCATGGGCTTCGGCAGCCTGGTGCTGGTGTCGCCACGCGAGCCGGAGGTGCTGCGGCATCCCGATGCCGTGGCCATGGCCAGCGGCGCCGACGACGTGCTGGCCGCCGCGGTGATCGTCGACGGGGTGGACGCGGCCCTGGCCGGGGCCGCGCTGACCGTCGCCATGACCGCGCGCCAGCGCGAGTTCGGGCCGCCGCGGCTGCTGCCGCGTGCCGCCGCCGCGCGGGCGCGCCAGACGCTGGGCGGCAGCGGCGACGTGGCGTTCGTGTTCGGCAACGAGCGCTACGGCCTGCCCAACGAGGTGGTGGAGCGCTGCAACGCCGTGACCCATATCCCCGCCAATCCCGCCTATGCCTCGCTGAACCTGGCGCAGGCGGTGCAGCTGGTCGCCTACGAGATGCGGCTGACGCTGCTGGACGCCGCCCCGGACGCGGGCGCCAATATCGGCTATGCTGGCGAGCCGGCCACGGCGGAACAGGTCGAGGCCATGTTCGGCCACCTGCAGACCGGGCTGGAGGCGATCGGATTTCTCGATCCGTCCAACCCCCGCAAGCTGATGACCCGGCTGCGCCGCCTGCTGGCGCGCAGCGGCCTCGAGCGCGAGGAAGTGAACATCCTGCGCGGCATCGCCAAGCACATGCTGATTGCCGCGCAGAACCCGTCTGGCCCGCAAGCCGACCGGTGACAGGAGCAAAGGACTGTGGCAGCAACCCGTAGCGATGCGATGTGGGACCAGGACGGTGCATGCCGATGCGGCGTGGCCGGATGTCCCGCCGCCGCGGGCTCGCGCATGCCCGGTCGATGTTGATCGCAGCATCGCAGCAATGTCCCTGGCGGATCAGGGGCCAAATGCCGGTGCCGCAGGGCGGGCCGGCAAATCCCTTACACTCCTGATCCTCTTCACCGGCCCCCGACCGCGCCGGCGACCCTGCCCCGGGCCCAGGCCCGCGTGGCGCGGCGCACGGCGCGGCACCACGACACGACCAAGATGTTCTCTCGCCTGAAGGAAGATATCGACACGATCATGCTGCGCGATCCCGCCGCGCGCAGCCGCCTCGAAGTCCTGACCTGCTACCCGGGCCTGCACGCGGTGCTGCTGCACCGGCTGGCGCACGCATGCTGGCGCGCGGGGCTTCACTGGCTGGGCCGCTGGATTTCGCACTGGTCGCGCTTTTTTACCGGCATCGAGATCCATCCCGCGGCGACGCTGGGCCGGCGCGTGTTCATCGACCACGGCATGGGCGTGGTCATCGGCGAAACCGCGCAGATCGGCGACGACTGCACCATCTACCAGGGCGTGACGCTGGGCGGCACGTCGCTGTACAAGGGCCAGAAACGGCATCCGACCCTCGGGGCCGGCGTGGTGGTCAGCGCCGGCGCCAAGGTGCTGGGCGGGTTCGTGGTGGGCGACGGCGCGCGCGTGGGCTCCAATGCGGTGGTGCTCAAGCCGGTGCCGCCAGGCGCGACCGCGGTCGGCATCCCGGCCCGCATCATCCTGCCGGATGCGCCGTCGGTGCAGCAGGGTGCCAAGCAGGAGTTCTCGGCCTACGGCATCACGCCCAACGCCGACGACCCGGTGTCGCTGGCGCTCAAGAGCCTGATCGACAATGCCGCGCTCCAGCATGACCGCATCGAGGCCGTGCTGGCCGCGCTCGACCGGCTTGGCGAACACCTGGAGAACACGCCGAACGATCCGTTCGATGCCAGCGAGCTGCGCAAGCTGATGAAATAACGGCGTGCCGGCACGGGCTGCGCCGCTGGCCCGCGGTGCCGCTCAGTCGGTCTGCGGCAGCAGCCGGAAACCGTCACGGTCCAGCTGCAGCACCGCGGCGCGCGGATGCGCGCCATCCAGGTCCCAGTCGGTCAGCACCCAGCGCACGCCTGCACCGTCTTCGTGGCGGGCAGGGCGATGGGTATGGCCATGGATCAGCAGCGACGCGCCGGCGGCGCCGAGCAACTCGGCCGCCGCCGCTGGGGCCACATCCCCATAGACCACCGGCACCGCCGCGCCGGCGCTGCGTTGCCTGGCGCGGTTGCCTTCGCTGTCCGCGCGCAGCTTGCGGGCCACCGCCAGGCGAGCGCGCAGCGGCAGCGCCAGGAACACGCGCTGCACCCAGCGCTTGCGGGTCCAGCGGCGAAAGCGGTTGTAGCGTTCGTCGTCGATGCACAGCATGTCGCCGTGGCTCAGCACGACGCGCTGGCCGGCGCAATCGATCAAGGTGGGGTCGGGCAGCAGCGTGGCGCCCGCGGCGCCGGCAAAGCGGCGGCCCAGCAGGAAGTCGCGGTTGCCGTGCATCAGGTACACCGCCACGCCGCGCGCGGACAGTGTGCGCAGCGCCAGCGCCACGCGTTGCGCGAACGGCGCGTCGGTTTCTTCGTCGCCGACCCAGAATTCAAAGAAGTCGCCCAGGATGAACAGCGTGCGCGCCTGCGCTGCGGCGCGCTCGAGCGTGCGCTCGAAGGCCGCTAGCGTGCGCGGCATGCCGGGCGTCAGATGCAGGTCGGAAATGAACCACGCCGGCGCCTGTACCTCGAGGGGACCGGCCACCGGCGTGTGGGAGATTGCGGTCATGCGTGGTGTCGGGAAAAAAAGGCCGGCACGCGCGCGCGCACGGTACCGCAATCGGCAGGCATCGGCTTATTCGACGACGACGGCCTTCTCGATCACGACGTCTTCCAGCGGCACGTCCTGGTGGAAGCCCGAGCTGCCGGTACGCACGCCCTTGATCTGCTCGACCACGTCGGTGCCGTCGACGACCTTGCCGAACACGGCATAGCCGAAGCCCTGCGGGGTCGGCGACGAAAAGTTGAGGAAGTCGTTGTCGACCACGTTGATGAAGAACTGCGCGGTGGCCGAGTGCGGCGCATTGGTGCGCGCCATCGCCACGGTGTAGCGGTCGTTCTTCAGGCCGTTGCCGGCTTCGTTCTCGATCGGGGCGTCGGTGTCCTTCTGCTTCATGCCGGGTTCGAAGCCGCCGCCCTGGATCATGAAGTTCTTGATCACGCGGTGGAAGATGGTGTTGTCGTAGTGGCCCTTGCGGACATACGACAGGAAGTTCTCAACCGTTTTCGGGGCCTTCTCGGCGTCGAGTTCCAGGGTGATCACACCCTTGTTGGTCTGGAGCTGTACCTTGGACATGGCGGTTTCCTCTGTTCGGTAATTATTTGACGACGGTGGCCGACTCGATCACGATCGGCGCGGCCGGCACGTTGCGCATCGGGCCGTAGGCCGTGGTCGGCACGGACTTGATCTTGTCGATCGTGTCCATGCCTTCCACCACCTTGCCGAAGACGGCATAGCCATTGCCGTCCGGCTGCGGGTAGTCGAGATTCGGATTATCCACCACATTGACGAAGAACTGCGCGGTGGCCGAGTCCGGGTTGCTGGTGCGCGCCATGGCAACCGTGCCGGCCTTGTTCTTGAGGCCGTTGCGGGCTTCCAGCGGGATCGGCGCGCGCGTGGGCTTTTCCTTCATGTCGCGGTCAAAGCCGCCGCCCTGCACCATGAAGCCGTTGATCACGCGGTGGAAGATGGTGCCACTGTAGAAGCCGCTCTTCACATATTCCAGGAAGTTCGCGACGGTCTTGGGCGCTGCCTCGGGATAGAGCTCGACCGTGAACTTGCCGGCGCTGGTGACGAACTGGACGCGCTCGGCGGCCTTCTGCTGGGCCAGCGCGCTGAACGAAGACAGCGCCAGGGTGCCGGCGGCCAGGCCGGCCAGCAGGATGCGACGGGAACGGATCATGAATGGAACTCCGGTAAGTCGGGATGGACACGGCCCGGGCATGGCGCGCCGGGCCAGCGGATGGAGGGTCAGTTCGCCGCCGGGGCGCTGGCCGGAGACTGGCGTCCGCCCGGCGCCGCCTTGCGGCCGGTGGCCGCTGGCGCGGCCGGCTTCGGTGGCGCTGCCACGGCGGAGGCCGGGGCCAGTTGGCGCAGGCCGGCGCTGGCGCGGGCATCGCCCGGATTGCGGCGCAGGGCCTCGGTGTAGGCCTGCTCGGCCAGGCGGCGGTAGACGTCGCCCAGGTTGGTGTAGCCGACCGCGAAGGCCGGCTTGACCTCGGTGGCCAGCAGCAGTTCGGCTTCGGCGCGCTTCAGGTCGCCGCGCTTGGCATAAAGCAGTGCCAGGTTGTTGTGCGGCTCGGGCAGTTCGGGAAAGTCCTGCGCCATCTCGCTGAAGGCCTGGATCGCTTCGTCCTCGCGGCCCGCCTGGGCCAGCGCCCAGGCCCGCTGGAAGCGGGCCTGCGCATTGCGCGGATTGGTGGCAAGCACGCGGTCGAAGCCCTTGATGGCGTCCTCGTAGCGGCGCGCATTGGCGGCTTGCTGGGCCTCGCCCATGCCCGGGTCGGTCGACTGGATGCCGCCGACCGGCGAGGTCGGCACCGCCAGCGACAGCGGGCCGTTCTGCGCGGACGCGGGGCCTGCCAGCGCCGCGGCCAGCGCCAGCAGCGGCACGACGGTGCGAGATCCGCGCCGGCGCATGCGTGCAGCGGTGGCGGCGTGGACAGCAAAAAACGGGGAGGGCAGCGGCAGGCTCATTGAGGACGGGTCCGTTATACTCCGCGGCATTCTAGCAAAGCGGCAAGTGCGGCACGAAGGCGGTGCCGCGGCGGCCAGGTGTGCGGGGCCATGCGCGGGCTCCATGCGCGGGCTCCATGCGCGGCTTCCATGCGCGCCGGCGCGCCGGGCCGCGTCGCCGACTCGCGCACTGCCTTCCGGTAAGATATGGGGCGCGACGGCATTGCGCCAGTGGCGGCGTGCGCGCCGGCGGCCATGGCCCGCGTTGCCTGCCGGGCGAACCCGGCAGACTCCTCTCACCACTCACTTCGTTTCATGCAGCCCCTGAACATCTACAACACGCTCGCGCGTGAGAAACAGCCATTCGTGCCAATCGAACCCGGCAAGGTCCGCATGTATGTGTGCGGCATGACCGTGTACGACTACTGCCACGTCGGCCACGCGCGCGTGATGGTGGTGTTCGACATGGTGCACCGGTGGTTGCGCGCCGCCGGCTACGAGGTGACGTATGTGCAGAACATCACCGACATCGACGACAAGATCATCCGCCGCGCGGTAGAGAACGGTGAGACCATCGGCGAGCTGACCACGCGCTTCATCCAGTACATGCACGAGGATGCCGCGGCACTGGGCGTGATCCGTCCCGACCACGAGCCGCGCGCCACCGACTACGTGCCGCAGATGCTCGACATGATCGGCAAGCTCGAGGCCAAGGGCCTGGCCTACCAGGCCAGCGACGGCGACGTGAACTACTCGGTGCGCAAGTTCGACGGCTACGGCAAGCTGTCCGGCAAGTCGCTCGAAGACCTGCGCGCCGGCGAGCGCGTCAGCGCCAACGATGCCAAGCAGGACCCGCTCGACTTCGTGCTGTGGAAATCCGCCAAGGCCAGCGAGCCGCCCGAGAGCAAGTGGGACTCGAAGTGGGGCGCCGGCCGCCCCGGCTGGCACATTGAATGCTCCGCGATGAGCTGCGCGCTGCTGGGCGAGCATTTCGACATCCATGGCGGCGGGGCGGACCTGCAGTTCCCGCACCACGAGAACGAGATCGCGCAGTCCGAAGGCGCCAGCGGCAAGCCCTTCGTCAACCTGTGGATGCACAACGGCTTCGTGCGCATCAACGACGAGAAAATGTCCAAGTCGCTTGGCAATTTTTTCACCATCCGCGAGGTGCTGAAGGCGTACGACGCCGAGGTCGTGCGCTTCTTCATCCTGCGCGCGCACTACCGCAGCCCGCTGAACTACAGCGACGCCCACCTGGACGATGCGCGCCACGCGCTGACGCGCCTGTACACGGCGCTGAAGGACAGCCAGCCGGGCGGCTGCGCGGTGGACTGGGACGAGCCGCACGCGAAGCGCTTTGCCGAGGCCATGGGCGACGACTTCAACACGCCGATCGCGATGTCGGTGCTGTTCGACCTGGCCAGCGAGATCAACCGCACCGGCTCGACCGCGGCCGCGCGCCAGCTCAAGGGGCTGGCCGGCACGCTGGGCTTGCTCGAGCGTGACCCGCATACCTTCCTGCAGGGCGGCAAGTCCGCCGACGGCCCGTCGCCGGACGAGATCGAGAAGCTGATCGCGGCGCGCAAGGCCGCCAAGGCCGAGCGCAACTTCGCCGAGGCGGACCGGATCCGCGCCCAGCTGCTGGAAGCGGGCATCGTGCTGGAAGACAAGCCGGGCGGTGCCACCGAGTGGAGGCGTGCTTGAACGCTGCCGCGCGCAAGCCCGCTACCGCCACGCCGCCCGCCACCGCGGGCCGGGCGAAGGCGGCCGGCCCGCGCCCGGGCAAGGCCGGCGCCAGGGAGGCGCCGCTGCCCGACGGCAAGGACACCAGCAAGGACACGACGCGGCCTGCTGCCAGGGCCGCGCGCAACGCCAAGGCCGTGCTGCCGGAAGCCGAGGCGGTGCCGCTGCCGGTCGAGACCGTCGCCGATGCCGTGCGCCCGGCGTACTGGGACGAGGCGTGCGCCGACCTGATGAAGCGCGACCGCATCCTGCGCAAGATGATCCCGACCTATGGCCCCGCGCACCTGGTCTCGCGCGGCGACCCGTTCGTCACGCTGGCGCGCGCGGTGGTGGGCCAGCAGATCTCGGTCAAGGCGGCGCAGTCGGTATGGGAGCGCCTGCACGCGGTCTGCCCCCGGCTGGCGCCGGCGCAGTTCCTGCGCGCCGGCCCCGAGAAGCTGGCGGGCTGCGGCGTGTCCAAGCGTAAGGCGGAATACCTGATCGACCTGGCCGCGCACTTCAAGGCCGGCACGGTCCATGTCGCGCAGTGGGCGCAGATGGACGACGAGGCCGTCATCGCCGAGCTGACCCAGATCCGCGGCATCGGCCGCTGGACCGCCGAGATGTTCCTGATGTTCAACCTGATGCGGCCCAATGTGCTGCCGCTCGATGACGTGGGCCTGATCAACGCGATCTCGGCCAATTACTTCAGCGGCGAGCCGGTCACGCGCAGCGAGGCGCGCGAGGTGGCGGCCAATTGGGAACCGTGGCGTACCGTGGCCACCTGGTATATGTGGCGCAGCCTCGACCCGTTGCCAGTGACGTATTAGGCATCACGGCAATAAAAATTAACTTCGGGTGCATTGCAGGCTATCTGGCAGGCGCTAAGATAGCGGCCAATTTCCGGTAGAATGCGCCCCTTCACAGACAGGTACGTGTGATTTTATGAAAACCACCTTCCTGGATTTTGAGCAGCCCATTGCCGAACTCGAGGCAAAGATCGAAGAACTGCGCTTCGTGCAGGACGATTCGGCTGTCGACATTTCCGAAGAGATTTCGCGGCTGGCCGGCAAGAGCCAGCAGCTGACCAAAGACATCTATGCCAACCTGACCCCGTGGCAGGTTGCGCAAATCGCCCGCCACCCCCAGCGCCCCTACACGCTGGACTACGTGCGCGAGATCTTTACCGATTTCCACGAACTGCACGGCGACCGCACCTTTGCCGACGACCTGTCGATCATCGGCGGCCTGGCGCGCTTCAATGGCCAGTCGTGCATGGTGATCGGCCACCAGAAGGGCCGCGACACGAAAGAGCGCGCCATGCGCAATTTCGGCATGCCCAAGCCCGAGGGCTACCGCAAGGCCAAGCGCCTGATGGAGCTGGCCGACAAGTTCGGGCTGCCGATCTTCACCTTCGTCGACACCCCGGGCGCGTTCCCGGGCATCGACGCCGAAGAGCGCGGCCAGTCCGAGGCCATCGGCCACAACCTGTATGTGATGGCCGGCCTGAGGGTGCCGCTGATCGCCACCATCATCGGCGAGGGCGGTTCGGGCGGCGCGCTGGCGATTGCCGTCGGCGACGTGGTGCAGATGCTGCAGTTCGCCACCTACGCGGTGATCTCGCCCGAAGGCTGTGCCTCGATCCTGTGGAAGACCGCCGAGAAGGCGCCCGAAGCCGCCGAGGCGCTGGGCCTGACGGCGCATCGCCTGAAGGCGCTGGGCCTGATCGACAAGATCGTGAGCGAGCCGCTGGGCGGCGCGCACCGCGACTACAAGGGCATGGCGGCGCTGCTCAAGCGCTCGCTGGCCGAGTCGCTGCGCCAGTTCCAGGGCATGAGCGTGAAGGAGTTGCAGGCGCGCCGCTACGAGCGCCTGCTGGCCTATGGCAAGTTCAAGGAAACCGGCGCCCAGGACTGACCCGTCCGCCCGGCTGACCGACAAGGTCGCACAGGCCCTGCAGGCCGGTGCGGCCTTTGTTGTTTCTGGCGCCGCCGCCGCGGCGGCGCCGACGGTCGCGGTGGCACTGTCGGGCGGGCGCGACTCGGTCGCGCTGCTGCACGCCGCGCGCGCCGCCGTGGCGCAGGCGGGCGATGGCGCACGCGTGGTGGCGCTGCACGTCCACCACGGGCTGCAGGCCGAAGCCGACGAGTGGGACCGCTTCTGCGCCGCGCTGTGCGCGCAGTGGCAGGTGGGCTATTTCGTGCGGCGCGTGTCGGTGCGGCCGGCGGCGGGCGAGGGCGTCGAGGCGGCCGCGCGCCGCGCGCGCTATGCCGCGCTGGCGGCGATGTGCGCCGACAGCGGCGCGCGCCTGCTGCTGTTCGCCCACCACCAGGACGACCAGGTCGAGACCGTGCTGCTGCGGCTGTTCCGCGGCGCCGGCGTGGCCGGCATGGCGGGCATGCCGGCGATGCGCCCGCTGGATCCGCGCAGCGGCGTGATGCTGCTGCGTCCATGGCTGGACGAACCCCGCGCCGGCATCGAGGATTACTGCGCCGCCAATGCACTGCGGTGGGTCGACGACCCGTCCAATGCCGACGGCCGCTACGCGCGCAACGCGTTGCGCCAGCAACTGCCGGCGCTGCAGGCGGCGTTTCCGGCGCTGGCGGCCAACGTGGTGCAGGCGGCCGCGCATTTTGCCCAGGCCGGCGCGCTGATCGACCAGCTGGCCACCACTACGCTGGCCACGCTGGTGCGTGCCGGTCGCGACCCCGACACACTGTCTGAGCTCGACCTCCCCGGCCTGCGCGCCTTGCCTGGCGCGCAGGCCGATGCGGTACTGCGCCTGTGGCTGCGCGACCTCGGCGTGCGCGCCCCGTCCACCGCGCGGCTGGCGGCGATGCGCGAGCAACTGGTCGCGCACGCCGGCGGCGAGCCCGCCATCGCGCATGAGGGCCTGGTGCTGCGCCGTTTCCGTGATCGCGTGCTGGCCTGCGTGCCGCCGCCCGCGGCGGCGCCGGCGGCGGTGCTGCTGGACTGGCGCGGCGAGGCGCGCATCGTCGTGCCCGCCTGGCGCGGCGAACTCCATTTCTTCCGCGACGACAGCTTCGGCGTACCGGAGGCGGTGCTGCGGCAGCCGTTGCGCCTGGCCGCGCGCAGCGGCGGCGAACGCATCGTGCTGCGCCCCGGCGGCCCCGCCCGGGCGCTGAAGCAGGCCTGCCAGGAGGCCGGCATCCCGGCCTGGCGCCGGGCCTGGCTGCCGCTGCTGTGGGCCGGCGACACGCTGGTGCTGGCCGCCGGGCTGGGCATGCATCGCCGCTGGCCCGACGCCGCGCCGGCGCCGCGGTGGCGCGTGGCGTGGCATCCGCAGGCGCCGGCCGTGGCGACGCCGCCGCGATGACCGTGTCCGGAGGCGGCCACAGTGGTCGCCATGGCGATCCCGCCCGCCGCCGGCATCACATCCGGTCTGCCGTGCTTAACCCTCGTGCGCCTTGCCTGACCGGGCCGCTTCGTGTATTTTCAAGGGCTTTGCACAATCGCTGGCGTCGACAAGAAGATGGCTCTCATCGTTCACAAATACGGCGGCACTTCGATGGGTTCCACGGAACGCATCAAGAATGTCGCCAAGCGCGTGGCCAAGTGGCACCGCGCCGGTCACCGCGTAGTCGTGGTGCCTTCGGCCATGTCGGGCGAGACCAATCGCCTGCTGGGACTCGCCAAGGAAATTTCGCCCCAGCCCGATCCGCGTGAACTGGACATGCTCGCCTCCACCGGCGAACAGGCCAGCGTGGCGCTGCTGGCGATCGCGCTGCACGGCGAGGACATCGACGCCGTCAGCTACACCGGCTGGCAGGTCCCGGTGAAGACCGATTCGTCCTACACCAAGGCCCGCATCGAATCGATCGACGACGAGCGCATCCTGGCCGACCTCGACGCCGGCCGCGTGGTGGTGATTACCGGCTTCCAGGGCATCGACGACGACGGCAACATCACCACGCTGGGCCGCGGCGGCTCGGACACCTCGGCCGTGGCCATTGCCGCCGCCATCGAGGCCGACGAGTGCCTGATCTATACCGACGTCGACGGCGTCTACACCACTGACCCGCGCGTGGTCGAGGACGCCCGCCGCCTGGACCAGATCACCTTCGAGGAAATGCTGGAAATGGCCAGCCTCGGCTCCAAGGTGCTGCAGATCCGCTCGGTGGAATTCGCCGGCAAGTACCGCGTCAAGACCCGCGTGCTGTCGTCGCTGACCGACCCGCTTATGCCGCTCGAGCAGGAAATGCACTCGGGCACGCTGATCACTTTTGAGGAAGAAGACTCCACCATGGAAGCCGCTGTCATCTCCGGCATCGCCTTTGCCCGCGACGAAGCCAAGATCACCGTCCTGGGCGTGCCCGACAAGCCCGGCATCGCCTACCAGATCCTGGGCCCGGTCGCCGACGCCAATATCGACGTCGACATGATCATCCAGAACCAGTCCGTCGACGGCAAGACCGACTTCACCTTCACCGTGCCGCGCGGCGAGTACCAGCGCGCGCTGGCCATCCTGAACGATGGCGTGAAGGCGCACATCGGCGCCGGCAGCGTATCGGGCGACCCTAAGGTGTCGAAGGTGTCGGTGGTGGGCGTGGGCATGCGCTCGCACGTCGGCATCGCCAGCAAGATGTTCCGCACGCTGTCGGAAGAGGGCATCAACATCCAGATGATCTCCACCTCGGAAATCAAGATCTCGGTGCTGATCGACGAGAAGTACATGGAACTGGCCGTGCGCGCGCTGCACAAGGCCTTCGAACTGGAACAGGCGTGATCCGTTCGTAAGCTTTTCTGGCGAGGCCGCAAAATTTGTGTTGAGTCATCGATTTTTCATTGACCAACCCCGGCGGCGTCGCTAGAATACGCGCTTCGTTGTGTGGCTCCCTCACACAACGCAAGTTTGGGAGACGTGGCCGAGAGGTCGAAGGCACTCCCCTGCTAAGGGAGCATCCGGGCCAAAACCTGGATCGAGGGTTCGAATCCCTCCGTCTCCGCCAATGACAACCGTCCTTGGCGGCGGAACCCCGGAAGATCGCGGTCTTCCGGGGTTTTGTTTTTTGGGCCCGTGGCAGCGCACGTCGCACGCCTTTCGGCATGCATCTGCCCGCTGGCTCCGCTTCCATCCCGCGCTTGCGCCTGTGCCGGCATCCCTCTTCCCGGCGCGCTCCAGATTCATATTGAGCATCGGCCTTGCCGGTGCCAGAATTCCCTGCATGCGGGGCGGGGCGCCGGCATCTGGCCGGGGTCGCCGCCCGGGGTTGGCGGGACGGATCGGGATGCACATGGACCGGGAACTGCTGCACCAGGCGTCGGAGGGTTCGGTACTGTTCGCGGATGTCAGCGGCAGTACGCGGCTCTATGAAAGGGCGGGCAACGCCGCCGCCCTTGCCGCGGTCGGCCGTTGCCTGGGTGCGATGAAAGCGTGTTCCGAGGCGTCGCAAGGCCGGCTCATCAAGACCATCGGCGACGAGGTCATGGTGCTGTTTCCCTGCGCGGAGCAGGCCTTGCAGGCGGCACTGGATATGCAGCGCGCGGTTGCCGAACTGCCGCCGGTGGCGGGCTTCACCATGTCTTCCCACATCGGCTTCCACCATGGCCCGATCCTGTTCGACGCGTCGGGCGATATCTTTGGCGATGCCGTGAACCTCGCCGCCCGGCTGTCCGGGCTCGCGGCGCGCGGACAGATCATCACCAGCAAGGACGCGGTGGCGGACCTTCCTGCGCCGCTGCGCCAGATGACGCGCTACCTGTACCCCATCCACGTGCGCGGCAGGGCGCAGCCGGTGGAGCTGTACGAAGCGATCTGGCAGCAGGCCACCGACCTGACCCTGATCGCGGGATTCAATGAGCCGCTGTCGAATGCCGCGTTTCTTACCTTGCGCTATCGGGACACCGTGGTCGAGATGAACGCGGTCTCGGCGCCGGTCACCATCGGGCGTGATGCCGGCATGACCATCGTGGTGTCGGACCGCCTCGCGTCCCGCTTCCAGGCCACGGCCGAGCCTCGCGCCGGCCGATACGTGCTGATCGACCGCAGCTCGAACGGCACCCACGTCAGCATGGACGGCGGCGAGCCATTCATTTTGCGCCGTGACGAGGTCACGCTGAGGGGGCACGGCTGGATCGGTTTTGGGCAGTGGGCCGGGCCGACCGCCGAGTGCATCGAATTCGCCCTGCACGTGGACAAGACGGGTGCGGCGCGATAGCCGGATGTGGTGGCGAAATGCCAGGGAGTTTCAGTTTTGAATTCCACGCGGGCCTTTTCGTAATAAAAAGCTCTTGTAAATCAACAGGCGTGCCGGTGGCTCGCTTCTTGCGCCCGGTTGGAGGCGCAGGCGCATGCGGGACTCCGCCTGCCATTCGCCATTCCCAGTCACCCGACCTTCCGGCCACCGCGCCCGGAGGGACATTTTCTTGCCGCCATGGACTATCGCCCGATCCAATCGCTGCTGATTGCCAACCGTTCCGAGATCGCCATCCGCGTGATGCGCGCGGCCGCCGAGATGAACGTGCGCACGGTGGCGATCTATTCGAAGGAAGACCGCCTCGCGCTGCATCGTTTCAAGGCCGACGAGAGCTACCTGGTCGGCGCGGGCAAGAAGCCGCTGGCGGCTTATCTCGACATCGACGACATCCTGCGCATTGCGCGCCAGGCGCGGGTTGACGCGATCCATCCGGGCTATGGCTTCCTGTCGGAGAACCCGGAGTTCGCGCAGGCCGTGATCGATGCCGGCATCCGCTGGGTCGGCCCGTTGCCGGAGGTGATGCGCAAGCTCGGCAACAAGGTGGCGGCGCGCAACGCGGCGATCGCGGCGGGCGTGCCGGTGATGCCGGCTACCGATCCATTGCCGCATGACCTGGAGGCGTGCAAGCGCCTGGCCGCCGCCATCGGCTATCCGCTGATGCTCAAGGCGAGCTGGGGCGGCGGCGGGCGCGGCATGCGCGTGCTGGAGGGCGAGCAGGACCTGGAGGGTGCGCTGGCCGCGGCGCGGCGCGAGGCGCTGGCGGCATTCGGCAATGACGAGGTCTACGTCGAGAAGCTGGTACGCAACGCGCGCCATGTCGAAGTGCAGGTGCTGGGCGACACGCACGGCAACCTGGTGCACCTGTACGAGCGCGACTGCACGGTGCAGCGGCGCAACCAGAAGGTGGTCGAGCGCGCGCCGGCGCCCTACCTGGACGCTGCCGGCCGCGGCGCGCTGTGCGATTCGGCGCTGCGGCTGATGCGCGCGGTCGGCTACACCCATGCCGGCACGGTCGAGTTCCTGATGGATGCCGACTCGGGCCAGTTCTATTTCATCGAGGTCAATCCGCGCATCCAGGTCGAGCATACCGTCACCGAGATGGTCACCGGCATCGATATCGTCAAGGCGCAGATCCGCATCACCGAGGGCGGCCATATCGGCATGACCGAGAACACGCGCGATGCCGACGGCAAGATCGTGGTGCGCGCCGCGGGCGTGCCGGTGCAGCAGGACATCGCCCTGAACGGCCATGCGCTGCAGTGCCGGATCACCACCGAGGACCCGGAGAACGGTTTCTTGCCCGACTATGGCCGCCTGACTGCGTATCGCAGCGCCGCGGGCTTTGGTGTGCGGCTGGACGCGGGTACCGCCTACGGCGGCGCGGTGATCACGCCGTATTACGATTCGCTGCTGGTCAAGGTCACCACCTGGGCGCCGACCGCGCCGGAATCGATGCGGCGCATGGACCGGGCGCTGCGCGAGTTCCGCATCCGCGGCGTCGCGTCCAACCTGCAGTTCCTCGAGAACGTCATCAACCATCCCGCGTTCCGTTCGGGCGACGTGACCACGCGCTTTATCGACAAGACCCCGGAGCTGCTGGCTTTCGCCAAACGCCAGGATCGTGCCACCAAGCTGCTGCGCTACCTGGGCGAAGTCTGCGTCAACGGGCATCCCGAGATGAGCGGCCGCGCGCTGCCGTCGCTGCCGCTGCCCGCGCCGGTGCTGCCGGCGATCGACACCAATGCCGCGCTGCCTTACGGCACGCGCGACCGCCTGCGCGAGCTTGGCGCCGAGAAGTTCTCGCGCTGGATGCTGGAGCAGAAGCAGGTGCTGCTGACCGACACCACCATGCGCGACGCGCACCAGTCGCTGTTCGCCACGCGCATGCGCACCGCCGACATGCTGCCGATCGCGCCGTTCTATGCGCGCGAGCTGTCGCAGCTGTTTTCGCTGGAGTGCTGGGGCGGCGCCACCTTCGACGTGGCGCTGCGCTTCCTGAAGGAAGACCCGTGGCAGCGCCTGGAGCAGTTGCGCGAGCGCGTGCCCAACGTGCTGTTCCAGATGCTGCTGCGCGGCTCCAACGCGGTCGGCTACACCAACTATGCGGACAACGTGGTGCGCTTCTTCGTGCGCCAGGCGGCCAGCGCCGGCGTGGATGTGTTCCGCGTGTTCGATTCGCTCAACTGGGTGCGCAATATGCGCGTGGCGATCGATGCGGTCGGCGAGAGCGGCGCGCTGTGCGAGGGTGCGATCTGCTATACCGGCGACCTGTTCGACCCGAAGCGCTCCAAGTACGACCTGAAGTACTACGTCGGCATCGCGCGCGAGCTGCAGCAGGCCGGCGTGCATGTGCTGGGCATCAAGGACATGGCGGGCATCTGCCGCCCGCAGGCGGCGGCCGCACTGGTCAGGGCGCTCAAGGAAGAGACCGGGCTGCCGGTGCATTTCCACACGCACGACACCAGCGGCATCTCGGCGGCGTCGGCGCTGGCCGCGATCGAGGCCGGCTGCGATGCGGTCGACGGCGCGCTCGATGCAATGAGCGGGCTGACGTCGCAGCCCAACCTGTCGAGCATCGCCGCGGCGCTGGCCGGCAGCGAGCGCGACCCCGGCCTGGACCTGGAACGGCTGCACGAGGCGTCGATGTACTGGGAAGGGGTACGCCGCTACTACGCGCCGTTCGAATCCGAGATCCGCGCCGGCACCGCCGACGTGTACCGCCATGAGATGCCCGGCGGCCAGTACACCAACCTGCGCGAGCAGGCGCGCTCGCTTGGTATCGAGCATCGCTGGACCGAGGTGTCGCGCGCGTACGCCGAGGTCAACCAGATGTTCGGCGACATCGTCAAGGTGACGCCGACCTCCAAGGTGGTCGGGGACCTGGCGCTGATGATGGTGGCCAACGACCTGAGCGCCGCCGACGTGTGCGATCCGGCCAGGGAGATGGCCTTCCCGGAATCGGTGGTGTCGCTGTTCAAGGGCGAGCTCGGCTTCCCGCCCGACGGCTTCCCGGCGGCGCTGTCGCGCAAGGTGCTGCGCGGCGACCCGCCCGCGCCGTACCGCCCCGGCGACCAGATCGCGCCGGTCGACCTCGACGCGGCCCGCGCCGCGGGCGCGGCGGCGTGCGAGCAGCCGCTCGACGACCGCCAGCTGGCCTCGTACCTGATGTATCCCAAGCAGGCCGCCGAGTACCATGCGCATGTGCGCCAGTACAGCGACACCTCGGTGGTGCCGACGCCGGCCTACCTGTATGGCCTGCAGCCGCAGGAAGAGGTGGCCATCGACATCGAGCCCGGCAAGACGCTGCTGGTCTCGCTGCAGGGCACCCACCCCGATGCCGGCGAAGGCAAGATCAAGGTGCAGTTCGAGCTGAACGGGCAATCGCGCACCACGCTGGTCGAACCGCGCAGCACCGCGCAGGCGGCGGCCGCGCGCCAGGGCAGGGCGGTGGCCGAACCGGACAACCCGCTGCATGTCGCCGCGCCGATGCCGGGCTCGATCGTGACGGTGGCGGTGCAGCCGGGCCAGCGCGTCGCCGCGGGCACCACGCTGCTGGCGCTGGAGGCGATGAAGATGGAGACCCATATCGCCGCGGACCGGGACTGCGAGATTGCCGCGGTGCATGTGAAGGCGGGCGATCGGGTGGCGGCGAAGGACCTGCTGGTGGAACTGAAGGACTGAGCCCGGCGGTGTGACACACCGCCGCGCAGCCCGAGCCTTGCGCAAAACCCCGGAAGACCACGGTCTTTCCGGGGTTTTTTGTCTGGATGGCGCTGCAGCGGGCCGGCCAGGCACCGTCTGCGCGGGCGCATGCATATTGTTCCTGCTTTGGAACACTGTGTTTGCCTGACGGAGGCTTCTGCCATCGCGACGCGCTGCTATCGTGTCGAGCCGTGATCAAAACAAAGTGGCGGCGCGACCCGTTGGTGCAGGCGCGGCCCGACATATACGGATGTCAGTGAAGATAAAAAACGCAGCACGGTGGTCGCCGGCCGCGGCTGCGGTCTCTTTCGCAACCTGCCTGCTGGCGCTGCCCGGCGCCGCCGGCGCGGCAGGGTTCTCGCTGCAGGCGGGCTATGGGCGCGACAACCGGCACGGCGTGGAGAAATACGAAGTGTCGGCGCGCTGGGACGAGATCGTGCAGTGGCAGCTGTCGAACCGGCTGGCACTGGCGCTGGACGGCGAGGTCAACGTGGCGAACTGGCGCGCGCTGTCGTCGCGGCCGTCGAGCCAGTTGACGGAATTCGGCGTGTCGCCGATCTTCCGGCTCAGCTATGCGGGTGAGCACGTCACGCCGTTTGTCGAGGCCTCGGTGGGCCTGCGCGTGCTGAGCCACACCGAAATCGCCGGCGGCCATCGCATGGGCTCGGCCTTCCAGTTCTCCGACATGATTGGCGTGGGCGTCGCGTTCGGCAAGGCGCGGCGGCTGACGGTCGGCTATCGCTTCCAGCACCTGTCCAACGCCGGCATCCAGGACCCGAATCCGGGCACCAACTTCAGCATGGGCTACGTGCGCTACCGCTTCTGAAGGGCGGCGGCATCGTTCCAGCCGCAGGACGCTGCATCGCAATCCCGCCGCCTACCGCGCACTGGCCGCGGCACCTATCATCGCTGCATGGATCATTGCCGGCCGCGCCTGGCCGGCACTCTCGGAGATCAACATGAAGCGCATTCTGGGTGTCTACAGCGCACCGCGTCCGCACTGGGTCGGGGATGGTTTCCCGGTGCGCTCGATGTTTTCGTACACCAGCCACGGCAAGCAGCTCAGCCCGTTCCTGCTTTTGGACTACGCCGGCCCGGCCGACTTCACGCCGACCCAGCGTCCGCGCGGTGTGGGCCAGCATCCGCACCGCGGTTTCGAGACCGTGACCATCGTCTACAAGGGCGAGGTCGCGCATCGCGACTCGACCGGGCAGGGCGGCGTCATCGGTCCGGGCGACGTGCAATGGATGACGGCGGGCGCCGGCATCCTGCACGAAGAATTCCATTCGCCCGCGTTCACGCAAAGCGGCGGCGCGCTGGAAATGGTGCAGCTGTGGGTCAACCTGCCGGCGCGCGACAAGATGGCCGCGCCGGGCTACCAGGCGATCGTCGACGGCGATATCCCGGCGGTGCCGATGCCCGACGGCGCCGGCACGGTGCGCGTGATCGCCGGCGAATATGAAGGCAAGCGCGGCCCGGCGCGCACCTTTACGCCGATGCACGTGTGGGACATGCGCCTGAACCAGGGCGCCAGCACGCGCCTGGCGCTGCCCGAGGGCTGGCATACCGCGCTGGTGGTGCTGCGCGGCAAGGTTACGGTCAACGCCGAGGCTACCGTACGCGATGCCGAGATGGTGGTGCTGGACGGAGCCGGCGATGCGGTCGGCATCGAGGCCGGCACCGATGCGGTGGTGCTGCTGCTCAGCGGAGAGCCGATCGACGAGCCCATCGTCGGCCACGGCCCGTTCGTGATGAACAGCGAGGCGGAGATCGCCCAGGCGTTCCGCGACTTCAGCAGCGGCCGCTTCGGCAGCATGGCGGCGGGCCGGCAGTAGGCCGCCGCTCGCAGTCAGCCGGCGCAACGCTGGCTGACTGCCGCGCCCCCTCAGGCGAGCGTGAAGGTCGGCACCGGCGCGCCGCCGTCGCTGGGCGAAAATTTGACCTGCACCTTCTGGCCGATCCGCACCGTATCGAGATCGCAATCGACGATATGGGTCATCATGGTCACGCCTTCGTCCAGCTTCACGTAGGCGATGCAGAACGGATTGGGGCCGGCGCGGCGCGTCACGCTGTAGGTGTAGATGGTGCCGCGGCCGCTGGCCGGCTTCCACGACGTGGTGCCCATGCAGAACGGACACAGCACGCGCGGGTACCAGTGGGGCTTGCCGCAGTCGTCGCAGACCTTGACCAGCAGCTGGCCTTCGCGCGCGGCCTGCCAGAACGGCAGGTTGTCGGGCTGTTCGTCGGGCGCCTTGTAGACGGCTGGGATATGTGGGGTGGTCATGTCAGTGCTCCCGCGCTTTATTCACGTTCCAGGATCAGGGTGGCGCTGCCGTGGCGCGAGCCCAGGTAGCCGCCGGTGCCCTGGGCCAGCGCGAGGTCGCAATGGGCGACCTGCACCGCGGGGTGGGCCTCGCCGCGCAACTGGCGCACGGCCTCGATGACCTTGGTGATGCCGCCGCGGTTGGCCGGGTGGTTGTTGCACAGGCCGCCGCCATCGGTATTGAACGGCAGCTTGCCGACGCCCGAGATCAGGTTGCCGTCGGCGACGAACCTGCCGCCTTCGCCCTTCTTGCAGAAGCCCAGGTCTTCCAGCTGCATCAGCACGGTGATGGTGAAGCTGTCGTAGATCGACGCGTACTTGATGTCGGCCGGGGTCACGCCGGCTTCGGCAAACGCCGTGGCGCCAGAGAACCGAGCGCCCGACCAGGTCAGGTCGACTTCGCCGCCGAGCTGGCCCTTGATGTATTCGCCGGCGCCGCGGATCTTCACCTTGGGCCGCCGCAGCGTCGCGGCGATCTCCGGGCGTGCCACCACCAGCGCGCCGCCGCCGTCCGAGACCACGCAGCAATCCAGCTTGTGCAGCGGATCCGAGATCATCGGCGAGTTCAGCACGTCTTCGACCGTGACCACGTCGCGCAGCATGGCGTGGGGGTTGTGCTGCGCGTGATGCGACGCGGCCACCTTGACCCAGGCGAGCTGCTCGGCGGTGGTGCCGTACTCGTGCATATGGCGCATCGCCGCCATCGCGTACAGGTTGACCGTGACCGGGCTGAACGGGCTTTCGAAAGGCAGGTCGGGCAGGTTGGCGCCCCAGTTGCGCGCCTGCGTGCCGGTGGAGCCTTCGGAGCGCGGCCGGCCCGCCAGCGTGATCAGCGCGACGTTGCACTTGCCGGCGGCGATCGCCTGCGCCGCGTGCGAGACATGGACCAGGTACGCGGAACCGCCGGTATCGGTCGAATCGACATGGCGCACCTTCAGGCCGAGGTAGTCCACCATGTTGACCGCGCCCAGCCCGGGCGCGTCGCCGGCGCAGAAATAGCCGTCGACATCGGCCAGCGTCAGGCCGGCGTCCTGCAGCGCGCCCTTGGCGCTTTCGGCGTGCAGCTGTGCCACGGTCTTGTCGGGTGCCTTGCGGGTCGGGTGCTCGTAGGCCCCGACGATATAGGCCTTGCCGTTGATGCTCATCTGTTCTCCTTCGGTGCGTCAGGGGGTGCCAGCGCGGGGGCGGGGCGGGCGCGATGCCGGCACGGCGATCCCGAGAGTATTGCGTAGCTTGGCCGCTGCGCTGTATTCGGAAGTGCCGAAGGCTGTATTCGGGGCGGGCGCGGGCGCTGCCATCTAAGCCGGGCGCGCAGCACTTGCGGCGCGAACGATTGCGGCGACCGCTACAATCTGCGCTGGACACTACTGAATCTGAGCAAAAGGATCGATGACCTACATCGTTGAAGCGGTGGATGAGGCCCTGGGCCTGCTGATGCTGGTAGCCGAGCACCCATCGCTGGGCGTGACCGAACTGGCACGGCGCGCCGGGCTGACCAAGGCGCGCGCGTTCCGCCTGCTGACCACGCTGGAGCACCGCGGCCTGATCGCGCGCGAATCGCCGGCGGCGGTCTACAAGCTCAGCTACAACGCGCTGCTGGTGGGCAATGCCGCGCGCGAACAGTTCGACCTGGTCAAGCTGGTGGGCCCGCGGCTGGCGGCGATCGGCGCGGCCTGCGGCGAGAACGTGATCGTGCGCGTGCGTGACGGGCTGGAGTCGGTCTGCGTGGCTCGGCACGAGTCGGCCCAGTCGGTGCGCGTGCATACCGAGATCGGCAACCGGCGGCCGCTGCATGTGGGGGCCTCCGGCAAGCTGCTGCTGGCCTTCGCCGCACCCGAGGTGGTGGATGCGGTGCTGGCGCAGCAGCTGGAACGCTTCACCACCAAGACCATCATCGAGCCGCAGGCGCTGCGCGAGGAACTGGCGGCGATCCGTGCCGCCGGCTATGCGGTGTCGGTGGGCGAGCGCGATGCCGACGCGGTGTCTGCCGCCGCGCCGCTGCGCGACCACAGCGGCGCGGCGGTGGCGTCGCTGAGCATCGCCAGCCCGGCCAGCCGCACCACGCGGCAGGCGCTGGACACCCATGTGGCGATGGTGGTGGCGGAGGCCGCCAACTTGTCGCGGGCACTCGGCTACGCGGGCGGCTGAGCCGGTACAAGTCGACACGAGCGCGGCACGTCCCGCGCAGTTCCCGTCCCAAACGGCGCTTCGGCGCCTTTTTTTTGGCCTGGTGTGGGCGCCTCGGGGGTAAACCCTGCTTAACGACATGGGCCTCGATGTCTTATTCTTCGATACACGGTATCACTGAATGAAACAATGTTTCGGGAAACGAACCACCCCACCATGTCCAACCCTGCCGTCAACCTGGCGTCGCGCCTTGCCGCATCTGTCGCGGCAAGCCTTGTTGCCGCGGCGCTGCTCGCCGGCGTGAACGTCGCGAACGCCGCAGGCGCCGCCGACCTGCGCATCGGCTACAAGGCCGAGATCAGCGCCGCCGATCCCCATGTGCTCGACGCCGCCGGGCGCAACCTGTGGGGCCATGTCTACGAAACCCTGGTCGGCCTGGACAACGCGCTGCGCCCGGTGCCGCTGCTGGCCACCGGCTGGCAGCAGCTGGACGACCGCACCTGGGAATTCCAGCTGCGTCCCGGCGTGCGCTTCAGCAATGGCGAGCCGTTTACCGCCGAGGATGCGCGCTATTCGATCGAGCGCGCGATGAAACTGCCGGGCGCGCGCACCTTCCGCACCTACCTGAAGTCGGTGGCGGCGGTCGAGGTCACCGGGCCGCTGACGTTGCGCGTGCGCACGCGTTCACCCAACCCGGTGCTGCCGCAGAACGTGGGCATGGTGGCGATGCTGCCGCGCTCGCTGGGGGCGGGGGTGCGCGAGGCCGATTTCGCGCATGGCAGCGCCGCGATCGGCACCGGCCCGTACCGGCTGGTGGCGTGGGAGCATGGCCAGCAGCTGACGCTGTCGCGCAATCCCGACTACTGGGGCGGGCCGCAGCCGTGGCAGCGGGTGGTGTTCCAGTTCATCCCCAAGGAGCCGGCGCGGGCCTCGGCGCTGCTGTCCGGGCTGGTGGACGTGATCGACGCGTCGTCGGCCAGCATTGCCGAAGCCTTTGCGCGCACCAACGGCCGCATCCGCGTGGTTGCCGCCACCTCGTACATGCTGAACTACCTGCAGCTGGACCAGGCCCGCGCGGTCTCGCCCTATGTGCAGGACCACGCCGGCCAGCCGCTGGCGGCCAACCCGTTGCGCGACGTGCGCGTGCGGCAGGCGATCAGCCTGGCGATCGACCGCGACCTGATCGCGGCGCGCGTGACCAAGGGCGATTCGGTGCCGGCCGGTCAGATGGTGCCACGGGGCTTCTTCGGCTTTGCCCCGGCGGTGCCGGCGCCGCGCGCCGACGTGGAGCGGGCGCGCTGGCTGCTGGCGCAGGCCGGCTATCCCCAGGGCTTCCGCCTGACGCTGCATTGCCCCAACGACCGCTACCTGAACGATGCCAAGACCTGTGAAGCGGTCGGGCAGATGCTGACGCGGGCCGGCATCCGCACCGAGGTGCGCACGCTGCCGTATTCGGTCTATATCACCCGCGCCACCTCGGGCGGCGCCGGCGGCAAGCCGGAGTTCAGCGCCTTCCTGCTCGGCATCGGCGCGGTCAGCGGCGATTCGCTGGAGCCGCTGGTGGCGGTGGCGCATGCGCAGGACAAGGCCGCCGGCCTGGGCGCCAACAACCGCAGCGGCTATGCCAACGCGGCCGTTGACGACCTGATCGGGCAGGCCATGCGCACCATGGCGCCGGCCCCGCGAGAGCTGGCGCAGCAGGGCGCGGCGGAACGGCTGGCGGCCGACGCCGGCATCATCCCGCTGCATCACCTGCGCGCGGCCTGGGCCTATCGCGACGGTCTTGTCGTGCAGCCGCGCAGCGACGGCTTCACCTATGCCGGCAACATCCGCCCGGCGCCGACGGCGCTGCCGCAACGTTGATCACGCCACTACGTATCCGCATCCCACCGGCTTCCTACCATGCTTGAAACCCTACTCAAACGGCTGCTGCAGAGCATCGCGGTGCTCTGGATCATGTCGGTGCTGACCTTCTGCGCGGTCAACCTGATCGGCGACCCGGTGCACCTGCTGGTCAGCCCCACCGCGACCGAGCAGGAGATCACCGAGGCGCGCCATGCGCTCGGCCTGGACCTGCCCGTGCCGCAGCAATACCTGCGCTTTCTCGAGGGCGCGCTGCACGGCGACCTGGGCGACTCCTTCGTCTACAACCGGCCCGCGATCGAGCTGATCGTCAGCCGCGTGCCGGCCACGCTGGAACTGGCGGTGACGGCGCTGCTGCTGTCGCTGGGCATCGGCATCCCGATGGGCGTCTACGCCGGCCTGAAGCCGCACAGCCGGCTGGCGCGGATGCTGATGGCGGCCTCGCTCGGCGGCGTGATCATGCCGACGTTCTGGATCGGCATGATCGGCATCCTGGTGTTCTCGGTGAACCTGGGCTGGCTGCCGTCGGGCGGGCGCGGGCCGGTCAGCACGGTGCTGGGCGTGCCGCTGTCGGTGACCAGCTGGGAGGGCATCCGCTTCCTGCTGCTGCCGGCGCTGACCCTGTCGCTGTTCAAGATCTCGCTGGTGGCGCGGCTGACCGAGGCCGGCACGCGCGAGGTGGCAGGGCAGGAGTACATCAAGTTCGCGCGCGCCAAGGGCGTGGGCGGCGCTCGGCTGGTGCTGCGCCACGTCGTGCCCAATGTGCTGATCCCGATCGTGACCGTGGTCGGGCTGGAGTTCGGCCACCTGATCGCCTTCTCGGTGGTGACCGAGTCGGTGTTCTCCTGGCCCGGCATGGGCAAGCTGATCATCGATTCCGTGCTGGCGCTGGACCGCCCGGTGGTGGTGGCGTACCTGCTGGTCACGCTGCTGCTGTTCGTGGTGCTGAACCTGGTGGTCGACCTGCTGTACGTGGTGCTCGATCCGCGCCTGCGGCACAAGGCGGCCTAGTCCCCCGCCGCCTGCATTCCCCGCTATCGAAGACTGAATACCGAAGACCGAGACTGAACCGATGTCCCTGCCTCTATCCGAAAACGATGAAGCCGTTCCCGCGCTCCACGCGCTCGCGCCGGCGCCAGCCGCCGCGCCGCCGGCAAGACCTTCACTGCTGCGGCGCTTCTGCGCCAACCGTGTCTCCGCCGCCGCGCTGGCATTGCTGCTGGCGCTGCTGCTGGTGGCCGTGCTGGCCCATGCGATCAGCCCGCAGAACCCCTATGACCTCGCCACGGTGTCGGTGATCGATTCCGAGCTGCCGCCGGGCAGCACGGGCTATGAAGGCCAGGCGCACTACTGGCTCGGCACTGACGGCGCCGGACGCGACCTGCTCAGCGCGATCTTCTACGGCATCCGCATCAGCGTGGGCGTGGGCGTGATCAGCGCGGTGGTGGCGCTGATGGTGGGCAGCGCGGTGGGGCTGTCCGCGGCCTACTTCGGCGGCGTGGCCGATGCCGCCATCATGCGCGTGGTCGACCTGCAGCTGAGCCTGCCGGCGGTGCTGGTGGCGCTGATCCTGCTGGCGGTGCTGGGGCAGGGCGTGGACAAGACCCTGCTGGCGCTGGTGATCGTGCAGTGGGCTTACTTTGCCCGCACCGTGCGCGGCGCCGCGCAGGTGGAGCGGCGCAAGGAGTATGTCGAGGCCGCGCTCGGTCAGGGGCTGCCGGCGATGCGCGTGATGTTCCGCCATATCCTGCCCAACTGCATGGCGCCGCTGGTGGTGACCGGCACGCTGCAGATCGCGCATGCGATCACGCTCGAGGCCACCATGAGCTTCCTCGGCATCGGCCTGCCGCGCACGCAGCCGTCGCTGGGCATGCTGATCGCCAACGGCTTCGAATACATGCTGTCGAACAAGTACTGGATCAGCGTGTTCCCGGGCGTGGCCCTGGTGCTGCTGATCGGCTCGATCAATCTGGTGGGCGACCGCCTGCGCCGCGTGCTCAACCCGCGGCTGGAAGCGTAAGGAGCCCGGCATGGCACTACTGGAAGTTTCCGGCCTGAGCACCAGCTTTGCGTTCGCGCACGGGGCGGTGAAGGCGGTCGACGGCGTGTCGTTCACGCTGGAGCCGGGCGAGATCCTGGGCATCGTGGGCGAGTCCGGCTCGGGCAAGTCGGTCACGGCGTTCTCGCTGATGAACCTGCTGGACCCGCCCGGGCGCGTCACCGGCGGTTCGGTGCGCTTCAAGGGACAGGAGCTGCTGGCGTGCTCGCCGCGCCAGTGGCAGGCGCTGCGCGGCGACCGTATCGCGATGGTGTTCCAGGACCCGATGATGTCGCTGAACCCCGTGATGCGCGTGGGCGACCAGCTCGCCGAGACGGTGCTGGTGCATTACCGCCGCACCCGCGCGCAGGCCCATGCGCAGGCGGTCGATGCGCTGGCGCGGGTCGGCATCCCGGCGCCGCGGGAGCGCATGCGCGCCTATCCGCACGAGCTGTCCGGCGGCATGCGCCAGCGCGTGGCGATCGCCAACGCGCTGATCAACCGGCCCGACCTGATCATCGCCGACGAGCCCACCACCGCGCTAGACGTCACCATCCAGGCGCAGATCCTCTACGAGATGAAGCAACTGGTGCGCGAGACCGGCGCCGCCGCGATCTGGATCAGCCATGACCTTGCCGTGGTCAAGGACCTGGTCGACCGCGTCTGCGTCATGTACGCGGGCCGGGTGGTGGAGCAGGGGCCCGTCGCCGAACTGATCAGCCGGCCGCTGCATCCGTACACGCGCGGCCTGCTCGATTCGCTGCCGACGCCCGCGATGCGCGGCGCCACCCTGCGCGCGATTCCGGGCGCAGCGCCGGCACTGGCGGCGCTGCCGCCGGGCTGCGCCTTTGCGCCACGGTGCCCGCGCGCGCGTCCCGCGTGCGCCCAGATCCCTGTCGAAACCACTGTGCGCGGCCGCACGCTGCGCTGCTTTTATCCCCTGGAGGCGGCATGACGGTCATGCTCGAAGCGCACAACCTGCAGAAACGCTTTCTGCTCAAGCCCGGCCTGCTCGCGCGCATGGCCGGCAAGCCGGCGCAGGCGGTGCATGCGGTCAACGATGTCTCGCTGCAGGTGCGCCAGGGCGAGGTGCTGGGCGTGGTGGGCGAGTCCGGCTGCGGCAAGTCCACGCTGGGCCGCATGCTGGCCGGCCTGCTGCCGCAGACAGGTGGCGATATCGCGTGGGAGGGCAAGCGTGCCGACATCGCTTCGGCCGCCTATCACCGCGCGGTGCAGATGGTGTTCCAGAACCCCTATGCGTCGCTGAACCCGCGCCTGCGCATCGGCCAGGCCATCACCGAAGGCGCGGTCTACCACGGCCTGATCCAGCGCTCGCGCGCCGCCGCGGCCGCCGGCGAGCTGCTGCAGCAGGTGGGGCTAGATCGCGGCTATGCCGGGCGCTATCCGCACGAGTTCTCCGGCGGCCAGCGCCAGCGCGTGGCAATCGCGCGCGCGCTGGCGCTGCGACCGCGCCTGCTGATCTGCGACGAGGCGGTGTCCGCGCTCGATGTCTCGGTGCAGGCGCAGATCATCAACCTGTTCATGCAGCTGCGGCGCGAGCACGCGCTGACCTATGTCTTCATCAGCCACAACCTGGCGGTGGTGGAGCATATGTCGGACCGCGTGGTGATCATGTACCTGGGCCGCATCGTCGAAAGCGGCCCCGCGCGCGAGGTGTTCGCCGCGCCCAACCATCCCTATACCCGCGCGTTGCTGGCCGACGCGCCGCGCCTGGGCGCCAGTCCTCCCGCGCACCAGCCCATTCGCGGCGAACTGCCCAGCCCGCTCGCGCCGCCCAGCGGCTGTGCCTTCCATCCGCGCTGCCCGCACGCGAGCGCGCGCTGCACGGCGCAGGTGCCGCTGCTGCGCGATATCGGCGGACGGCTGTCCGCCTGCCATCTGAATGACTAGATAGCCGCCGGCCGGCGCGGCCTGCTCACCTCCCGATCGAACGGTGCCATCCCGCCTGCGCGGGATGGGCGGGAGCGTGCGCGCTGCGCAGGCAGGCCACGCGGCAGTTGGACCACAGAGGGGGGACTTTTTTTGCATGACAGACCACGACAGGGGAGCAGCAGCATGAACGGTATCCACACCCGGCGCGCACTCGGACGCGCCTGCCTCGGCGGCGCGCTGGCGCTGGCATCGGCCGCGGCCGACGCCACGGTGACGCTGTACGGCCGCATCGACACCGACATCGAATACCAGAAGGGGCCCGACGGCGGGGCGACGCAGATGACGGACAACGCTTCGCGCTGGGGCCTGCGCGGCAGCGAGGAGCTGGGCGGCGGCCTGCGTGCGGCATTCGGCCTGGAGCAGGGCTTCGGCGCTGACAACGGCGTGGCTACCACCCCGCAGTTCCGCAACGCCTTCGTCGGCCTGCAGGGCGGCTTCGGCGCGATCGCGCTGGGGCGGCTGGATTCGGCGACAATCGTGGGTTCGCCGATCTATTCGCAAGTGACGCAGAACATCGACTTCGCCATCCACGATGCGGGCGCCACCGCGATCGGCACCAGGGTGCTGAATGCGCGCAACCGCGTGTCGAATGCGCTGGGGTATATGACGCCGAGCTTCGGCGGCTTCTCGCTGCGGGCGCGCATGAACCTGGGGGGGCCGGACCCGGCGACGCCCAACACCCGTTCGCCGGTGCAGGCAGAGGACGATTTCCGCCAGTTCGACCTGGGACTGAACTACTCCGCCGGCAAGTTCGCCGCGGGCCTGGGCTATTCGCGCGATGCCAAGAGCGGCGGCCTGGTGGCCAATGATTTCCGCGACAAGGTGCAGGCGGTGGCTTCGTACGATTTCACCGTGATCAACCTCTACGGCATCGTCGGGCGCGACCGCTACGCCGGCACCGCGACCACGCGCACCGACGTGCCGTACTGGCTGGTCGGCTTCTCGGTGCCGTACGGCGCCCATAAAGTTACCGTCAACTACATGCAGCGCGCGGTGCAGCGCGACCCGCAAGGCCGGCTCAGCAAGGTGCAGGCCAGCTATGGCTACAGCCTGAGCAAGCGCACCATGCCCTACGTCTTCTTTGACCGCGAGGATCCCAACTCGCACAAGTCCGGCGACACCGTGACCACGGTGGGCGTCGGCATCCAGCACAAATTCTGACCATGACGCTTCCGTATTCGCTGACTGAACCGGCCGGGGCGGCGCTGCCGCTGGTGGTGGACTCCCCGCACAGCGGCCTGCTGCACGCCGAGACCCTGCCGCTGGCGGCGCCGCCCGAAGCGCTGCTGTCGGGCTGGGACGCCTATGTCGACCAGCTCTTCGCGCATGCGCCGGGCGTGGGCGGGACCTTGCTGTGCGCGGACTTCCCGCGCTGGCTGGTCGACGTCAACCGCGCCCGCGACGATATCGATCCCGAGCTGATCGACGGCGCCATGCCTTATGCAGTGCACCCCAGCGACAAGTCCGGCCGCGGCATGGGCGTGCTGCGCCGGCTGGCGCTGCCGGGCGTGCCGGTCTATGCCGCGACGCTGTCGCCGCATATGGCGGAATACCTGCTCAAGACCTACTACGACCCGTACCACGCCGCGTTATCCGGCCTGCTGGCGCAGCACCATGCGCGCTGCGGCGCGGTGTGGCATCTCGACTGCCATTCGATGAAGTCGCGCGGCAATGCGATGAACATCGACAACGGCGCCCCGCGGCCGGATTTCGTCGTCAGCAACGGCGACGGCGCGACTTGCTCGGCGGCATTCATCGAACTTGTGGCGGAGTGCCTGGGCGGCTTCGGCTACAAGGTGGCCATCAACTGGCCATACAAGGGTGCGCAACTGATCCGGGCCTATGCCGATCCGGCGCAGCGGCGCCACAGCCTGCAGATCGAGATCAACCGGGCGCTGTACATGGACGAGGCCACGCTGGCGCAGCATGCGGGCTTTGCCGCGCTGCGCGGCCATCTCGACGAGCTGCTCGAGCACGTCGCGGCCTATATCCAGACCGAGCTGCGCCGCTGAGCGCGGGCGCGCTTACACCACCTTGCCCGGATTCATCAGCCCGAGCGGATCCAGCGCGCCCTTGATCGCCCGCATCATGGCGAGCTCGACCTCGCTCTTGTAGTGCCGGTTTTCCTCGCGCTTGAGCTGGCCCAGGCCATGCTCGGCCGAGATCGATCCGTTGTGCGAGCGCACGCTGTCATGCACGATGCGGTTGACCTGGTCCTGGTGCGCCAGGAACGCATCGTGGTCGGTGCCCTCCGGCGGCGCTACGTTGTAGTGCAGGTTGCCGTCGCCGAGATGGCCGAAGGTGACCATGCGCGCGCCGGGAAACGCATTCTGCAGCAGCGCGTCGGTGCACTCGATAAAGTCCGCGACGCGCGAGACCGGCACGGCAATATCGTGCTTGATGTTCTTGCCGTCTTCCACCTGCGCCAGCGGAATGTGCTCACGCAGGTTCCAGAAGTCGTGCGACTGCTGCACCGACTCGGCCACCACGGCGTCGGCGACCACGCCGGCGTCGAAGGCGGCCGACATCATCGCCTCGAAGATGCCGCGCGCATGGGCTTCGCTTTCGCTGTCGGATAGTTCCAGCAGCACCAGTTGCGGATGCATCTGCGCGAACGGATAGCGCAGCTGCGGGAAGTGCCGCGTCACCAGCGTCATGCTGAGCGCCGACATCAGCTCGAAGCCGGTCAGCATGGCGCCGGCGTGCGACTGCGCGATGGCGAGCAGCGCCAGCGCGGCGCGCGGGCTCTGCACCGCCGCCAGCGCCGTGACCGACGCGCGCGGCAGCGGGAACAGTTTCATCACCGCAGCGGTGATGATGCCCAGCGTGCCTTCCGCGCCGATAAAGAGGTCGCGCAGGTCATAGCCGGTGTTGTCCTTGCGCAGCCCGCGCAGCCCGTGCCAGGTTTCGCCCGCGGGCGTCACCACTTCGAGCCCCAGGCACAGCTCGCGCGTGTTGCCATAGCGCAGCACCGCGGTGCCGCCGGCATTGGTCGAGAGGTTGCCGCCGATGGTGCAGCTGCCCTCGGCCGCCAGGCTCAGCGGAAACAGCCGGCCGTGCTCGCGCGCTACCTCCTGCAACTGCTGCAGCACCACGCCGGCCTCGACCGTGATGGTGTTGTTGAGCGGATCGACCTGCCGGATGCGGTTCAGCCGCTGCAGCGAAATCACCACCTGCGGCGTGTCCGCCACCGGCGTGGCGCCGCCGCACAGGCCGGTGTTGCCGCCCTGCGGCACCATGGCGATCCGGTGCGCGTGGCAGGCATGGACCACCTCGGCGACCTCGGCGGCGGTGCCCGGGCGCAGCACCGCCAGCGCCTCGCCGCGATAGCGCTTGCGCCAGTCGGTCAGGTAGGGCGCCTGGTCGGCCGTATCGGTCAGCACGTGCTGCGGGCCCAGCGCGGCGCGGCACAGTGCGAGGAAAGAGTCTTGAGGCGAGGTCATGGCAATGGCGGACGGATTCAGGACTTCGGCGCGGCGGCCTTGGCGGCGGCGCGGGCGCGGCGCTTGTACGGACGCAGGTAGAGGATGGTGCTGGTGAAGAACACCAGCGTCAGTGCCACCTCCACCCACGCCAGCGTGGACGAGGGCGCGCGGTCGCTGGTGGCGCGCACGATGCCTTCGGTGAAAAACAGCAGGATCAGCATCGACGACCACTGCATGGTGTAGCGGTTGCGCGAGAGTACGCCGCGCAGCGGCAGCAGCAGCGGCAGGAACTTCAGGATCAGCCATGAGCCGCCCGGCCGCAGCGGCGCCAGCAACCATTCCCAGGCAATGCAAAGCACCAGCAGCGCCAGCAGGCTGCCCACGCTGAGCCGGTACAGCCACGGGCTGTGCAGGGCCTGGTCGTTGTCCGCGGCGGGCGTCATGCCTGCGCTCCGGCCAGGCGCAGCGCGGTTTGCGCCAGCCGGCGGCCCATGGCCAGGGCCAGGGCCGATTCCTCTTCGGTAACGGGACCGCGGTTGTCGCCGTGGGCATGGTGGCTGGGGCCGTAGGGCGTACCGCCGGAGGCAGTCGTCATCAGTCCCTTCTCGGAATACGGCAGGCCCAGGATCAGCATGCCGTGGTGCAGCAGCGGCAGCATCATCGACAGCAGCGTGGTCTCCTGCCCGCCGTGCAGGCTGCCGGTGGCGGTGAACACGCAGGCAGGCTTGCCGGCGAGCGCGCCCGACAGCCACTGGGCCACGGTGCCATCGAGAAAATACTTCACCGGCGCGGCCATGTTGCCGAAGCGGGTGGGGCTGCCCAGCGCCAGCCCGGCGCATTCCTCCAGGTCGCGCAGCTCGGCATAGGGCGGGCCGTCGGCGGGGATGTCCGGCGCGGTGGCCTCGCACACGGTGGAAACCGGCGGCACCGTGCGCAGGCGGGCCTGCGCGCCGGCGACGCTGTCGATGCCGGTGGCGATCAGTTCGGCGAGCTTGCGGGTGCTGCCGTGGCGGCTGTAGTACAGGACGAGGATCTCGGTCATGGCGCGGGACGGCCGGCGGTGAATGGCAGTGAAGGGTGGTGAAAGGGGATGCGGGTGGGCGCCGGCAACAATGCGCGTATTATAGATGCGCCCCCCGCGCCATCTCCCGATGGCCTCGCGCTGCACGCGTGACGGGGCCGCCTATCGAATCGACCGACGATCGGACCCACGGTCCGAACAGCCAGATCCAGGAGGATGCTTGCGCATGATTGGAGCCCGCGTCGCCCGCCTGCGCCGGGAATGGAACCTGCAAAAGGTGCGTGCCCTGGCGCGCTACGCGCTGCGCCGCGCCGCCGAAGACCGGCTGCCGCAGGTTTCGGCCAGCCTGACCTTCACCACCGTGCTGGCGGTGGTGCCGGTGCTGACCGTGGCCTTCGCGCTGCTCGCCGCGTTCCCGGTGTTCCGCGACTTCCGCAACGCCATCGAGGCATTCCTGTTCCAGAACCTGATTCCCGGCAACGTCAGCGAATCGATCCAGCGCTATCTCGGCATGTTCGCCAAGAGCGCGCGCGGGCTGACCGCGATGGGTTTGGCCGGGCTGATGGTGACCTCGGTGCTGACCATGCTGACCGTCGAAGACGCGCTCAACGCGATCTGGCGCGTCAAGCAGCGCCGCCCGCTGGCGCAGCGGGTGCTGGTGTTCTGGGCGGTGCTGACCTTCGGTCCGGTGCTGATCGGCGCCAGCCTGTCGATCAGCTCCTACCTGATCTCGATCTCGGCCGGCTATGTCGGCACCATGCCGATGGGGCTGGGGCTGCTGGTGGGCGCGGCGCCGGTGCTGCTGTCGGCGCTGGCCTTTGCCTTCCTGTACACGGCGGTGCCCAACGCCTATGTCGAGTGGCGCGACGCCATCGTGGCCGGGCTGGTCGCGGCGGTGGCGTTCGAGTTCGCCAAGCGCGGCTTCGGCTATTTCATTACCGAGATCCCGGCCTACACCGCGGTCTACGGCACCTTCGCCGCGTTGCCGCTGTTTCTGCTGTGGATCTACCTGAGCTGGCTGGTGACGCTGCTGGGCGCGACCATCGCCGCCAACCTGCCGGTGATCCGTCAGGGCTACTGGCGCCGCCGCAGCTTTGCCGGCAGCGAGTTCTTCGACGCATTGGGCGTGCTGCTGCTGCTCTACCGCGCCCGCGATGAAGTGCCGCGCAGCGTCGGCGAACTGGACCTGAGCCGCAAGCTGCGGGTCGAGGCCGACTACCTCTCCAGCCTGCTGGACAAGCTAAAGGCCATGCACCTGGTCGGCCGCCTGCAGCAGGAGCGCGGCCAGGCCCACTGGGCGCTGCTGTGCGACCCGTCGCAGGTCACGCTGCGCACGCTGCATGACCGCCTGGTGCTGAACCTGCCGCGGCTGCCGCGCACGGCACTGGCGCAGCATCTGCGCGGCGCCGAAGCGCTCAAGTCGATCCTGGACAATCCGCAGCTGGACCAGACGCTGGAGGCGGTGTTCCGGCAGCAGCCGGTGGATTTGCCGCCGACGGCGGGCGATGGCGAGGGTCAGCGCCCGCGGCGTGCGCTGGAGGTGGTGCCGCCGGGGTGGCATGGGCAGGTTTGAATTATTGGTTAGGCGTCGACGTTGGCGTTGTTGGGTGGGCGCTGTTTGTGACATGCTGTCGGCTGTTGAAATGCGTTGTTCCGCCCAGCAGGGGCGGAACAACGCGGTTCAAGCGCCGACAGCATGTCACCAACAGCGACCACCCCAAACAAGCGCCAAGCCCCGCTCCCTTCAAAACGGAATCCTCCCCCGCCAGATATCGGCATACATCACCCAATCCCCCATCAGGCTATACACGGGATGCCGGAACGTAGCCGGCCGATTCTTCTCGAAGCCGAAGTGCCCGACCCAGGCGAACGCATAGCCAGCCACCACCGCGGCGAGCAGCCACCAGAAGTTGCCGGTCACGACCAGCGCCACCAGGCATAGCAGCGCCACCGTCGAGCCGGCGAAATGCAGCCGCCGGCAGGTACGGTTCTGGTGCTCGCTCAGGTAGTAGGGAAAGAAGGCCGCGAAATTCTCGAACTCGCGCAGGCGGGCGTGGGCCATGGCTGTCTCCGGCAAGTCTTGTTTGCTGCAGTGTAGACCTTCGGCGCCGGGATGTAATGCGGACGGCCGCCGGCGTGGCGAGCCGTCCGGGGCCTGCGTCAGCCCGCTGCCACGACCTTGCGCGCGAACGCCGCCAGCGCATCCAGCACCTCATCCGGGCGCTCGCCCATCAGCGCATGGCCGCACGGCACCGTCACCACGCTCGCATTGCGCATCTTGCCGGCCAGCGCCTGCGCTGCCTTGGGCGAGGTCATCATGTCCTTGCTGCCGGTGATGAACAGTGCCGGGCAGGCCGCCGTCGCGGCGGCTTCCTCGCCGTGAGCATAGGCATTGCACGCCGAGAAGTCGTTGTGGAACACATGCGCCTGCGGGTTGTTGCGCGACACGCGCTCCATCAGCCGCTGGCTGCCGCCGTGCATCCACGCGCCGGGGCCCGGCGACGACGGCTTGTTGGCGAGGCTGGAATGCGACCACGCATTGACCATGGCGATGGCGTCGCCCTCGCGGTTGAGCGAGGCGTCCAGCAGCGCGTCCGAGACCTTCATCGGATACGCGGTGGCCAGCAGGCCGATGCCGCGCACCATCTGCGGATGCCGGGCCGCGCATTCCAGCGCGATCAGCGAGCCCATGCTGTGCCCGAACACGAAGGCCGGCGCCGTAACGCCGGCGGCGGCCACCAGCGCCATGACCCAGTCCGCCATGGCCTCGACCGTGGCCAGCGGCGCGCCCTGGCTGCGGTTGTGGCCGGGCAGGTCCACCGCCAGCACCGAGAAGCCATGGTTGGCGAACCAGCGCGTCTGCAGCGCCCAGACGCTGTGGTCGTTCTGCGCGCCGTGGACGAAGACGGCGCAGGGCAGGGCAGGGTCGAAGGGTTTGCCGCCGGTATAGGCGTAGGCCGGCTGGCCGGCAAGGTTCAGTTCCATCAGGCTTGCCCTCCCTTGTTGCCCGCGCCCATGGCCTTCTCGGCCGCCTTCATGCCGCGCTTGAGATCGTCGATCAGGTCATCGGCATCCTCCAGGCCGACCGACAGCCGGATCGTGCCTTCGGTGATGCCCGCCGATTGCAGCGCGGCCGCGTCCATGCGGAAGTGCGTGGTCGACGCCGGATGGATCACCAGCGAGCGCGCGTCGCCGACATTGGCCAGGTGCGAGAACAGCGACAGGCTTTCGATAAAGCGCTGGCCGGCAGCGCGGTTGCCCTTCAGGTTGAAGCTGAACACCGCGCCGCAGCCGCGCGGCAGCAGGCGCTTGGCCAGCTCGTAGTCGGGGTGCGATTCCAGTTCCGGGTAGGACACCGACTCCACCATCGGATGCGATACCAGGAACTGCACCACCTTGCGGGTGTTGTCGACATGGCGGCTCATGCGCAGCGGCAGCGTCTCCACGCCCTGCAGCAGCTGCCACGCCGCCATCGGGTTCATGCAGGCGCCGAAATCGCGCAGCCCTTCGCGGCGCGCCCGCAGCAGGAACGGCGCCACCGTGCTTTCCTCGGTGAACACCATGTTGTGGAAACCCTCGTAGGGCTCGGACAGCTCAGGGAAGCGTCCCGAGGCTTCGAAGTCGAAGGTGCCGCCCTCGACCAGCACGCCGCCGATGGTGGTGCCGTGGCCGCCCAGGAACTTCGTCGCGGAGTGGTAGAGCAGGCCGGCGCCATGGTCGAACGGGCGCAGCAGGTAGGGCGTGGTGAAGGTGGAGTCCACCAGCAGCGGGATGCCGTGGTCCTGGCCCAGCTGCGCCAGGGTCGGGATGTCGAGCACGTCCAGCCCGGGGTTGCCCAGCGTCTCGCCGAACAGCAGCCGGGTATCGGGCCGGATGGCGGCGCGCCAGGCGTCGATGTCGCGCGCCTTGACGAAGGTGGTCTCGATGCCGAAGCGGCGCAGCGTGTAGTGCAGCAGGTTGTGCGAGCCGCCGTACAGCGCCGACGACGCCACGATGTGCGAGCCCGCGCCCATCAGCGTGGCCACCGCCAGGTGCAGCGCGGCCTGGCCCGAGGCCGTGGCGATGGCGCCGGCGCCGTTCTCGAGCGCGGCGATGCGCTCCTCGAGCACGGCCACGGTGGGATTGGAAATGCGCGAGTAGACGTGCCCCGCGCGTTCCATGTTGAACAGCGACGCGGCGTGCTCGCTGTCGCGGAACACAAAGGACGTGGTCAGGTGGATGGGGGTGGCGCGGGCCCCGGTGGCGGGGTCGGGCGCGGCGCCGGCGTGCAGCGCCAGCGTGTCGAAGCGGGTTCCGGACATGGTCGGTCAGCCTTGAGTTGTCTCCGGCCAGCATCGTAGCACCGCGCGCCCGCCCACGCGCGCCGGCGGCCCGCAAACCGGCCTCCCGCTTTACTTTGGCGGCGGGTTTGGGCTAGCATCGGCCAACGGGCAAGGCGCCCGCACACCCCGATACAGACAACAAAGTGACTGGCCCCGCCGCCGCAAGCGCCGCGGCGAGGCCCTCAGTTTCAGCTCGGACAGAGCCAGGCAGCGGAGACCACCATGAAAGTCAGCGACATCCTCCAGATCAAGGGCAATACGCTCTACACCGTGACGCCTGACACCTCCTTGCTGGTCGCCGTGCACACCATGGCCGAGCACGATATCGGCTCGCTGGTGGTGATGGAGTACGGCGACCTGGTCGGCATGCTGACCTTCCGCGAGATCATCGAGACGCTGGCCCGCAACAACGGCAACGTCGGCACCAGCAGCATCCGCAAGGTGATGGACGATGCGCCGCTGACCTGCACCATGGAAACCGACGTCAACGAGGTCCGCCGGATGATGCTGGAGCGTCACACCCGCTACCTGCCCGTGCTCGACAACCGCACGCTGATGGGCGTGATCTCGTTCTACGACGTTGCCAAGGCCGTGGTCGAGGACCAGAGCTTCGAGAACAAGATGCTCAAGGCGTATATCCGCGACTGGCCGGAAGAGCGCGCCGAGTGATGGCGCCGCGCCGCGCCGCCTGAAACCGCCTGCAACCGCCGGCCGCCTGCGGAAATACCCTTGGTGGGCCTCGGCCCGGCCGCGGCAAGGTGGCGGCCAGGCCGCGGCTGCGGCACACTAGCCGGCGTTCCCACTCCGTTGGCGGTCGTCCCGACCGACCGGCCCATCCAATGAGCCAACACAGCCAGTTCCGACTGCTCGGCCTGCGCCGCTTCGCTCCGTTCTTCTGGACCCAGTTCCTGGGGGCGATGAACGACAACGTGTTCAAGGTCGCCTTCACCTCGCTGGTGACCTATCACACGGCGCTGTTCGAGGGCGTCGATGCGCGCAGCGCGGCGTTCCTGATCTCGGCAATCTTTATCGCGCCGTTCGTGCTGTTCTCGGCCACCAGCGGGCAGATCGCCGACAAGCTGGAAAAGTCGCGGCTGATCCGGCTGGTCAAGTCGCTGGAGATCGCCATCATGGTGCTGGGGCTGGCCGGCTTTGCCTGGCACAGCGCGCCGCTGCTGTATGCCGGCACCTTCCTGATGGGGCTGCATTCCACGCTGTTCGGGCCGGTCAAGTTTGCCTACCTGCCACAGCACCTGGACGAGAGCGAGCTGGTCGGCGGCAACGGGCTGGTCGAGATGGGCACCTTCGTCGCGATCCTGATCGGCACGCTGATCGGCGGCGAGCTGGCGGGGCTGCGGCAGGGCGGCACCATTGTCGGTCCGCTGTACGTGGGCGCGGTGTGCGTGGCCATTGCCATAGCCGGGCGCCTGGTGGCGGGCGGGATCCCGGCGTCGCCGGCGCCGCAGCCGGACCTGCGCATCAACTGGAACCCGTTTTCCGAGACCTGGCGCAACCTGGTGCTGGCGCGCGGCAACCGCACCGTGTTCCTGAGCCTGCTCGGCATTTCGTGGCTGTGGTTCCTCGGGGCGACCTTCCTGACCTCGTTCTTCAGCTATGCCAAGGATGTGCTGGGCGGCGACCAGAATGTGGTGACGCTGCTGCTGGCGGTGTTCTCGCTGGGCATCGGCACCGGTTCGCTGCTGTGCGAGCGCCTGTCCGGGCGCCATGTCGAGGTCGGCCTGGTGCCGTTCGGCTCGATTGGCATGACCGTGTTCGCGGTCGACCTGTACTTTGCCAGCCAGGGCCAGGCGCCGGCCGCGCTGAGCGGCGTCGGCGCCTTCCTGGCCGCGCCGCACCACTGGCGCGTGCTGGCCGACCTGTTCCTGCTGGCCATGTTCGGCGGCTTCTACAGCGTGCCGCTGTACGCGCTGATCCAGAGCCGCAGCGCCCCCACGCACCGCGCGCGCATCATCGCGGCCAACAATATCCTGAACAGCTTCTTCATGATTGCCGCATCGCTGCTGGGTGTGGCGATGACGCAGGCCGGCTACAGCATCCCGCAGCTGTTCCTGGTGGTCGGTCTGCTCAATGCGGTGGTGGCGGTCTATATCTACTCGCTGGTGCCGGAGTTCCTGCTGCGCTTTATCGCCTGGATCCTGGTCCATACCCTCTATCGCCTGCGCCGCATCAACGCCGAGCGCATCCCCGCGGACGGTCCGGCGGTGCTGGTGTGCAACCACGTCAGCTTTGCCGATGCGGTGGTGCTGATGGCCTGCAGCCCGCGCCCGGTGCGCTTCGTGATGGACCACAACATCTTCAAGGTGCCGCTGCTGTCGTGGTTCTTCCGGCAGGCGCGCGCGATCCCGATCGCGCCGGCGCACCAGGACCCCGAGATGCTCAGGCGTGCCTACGACAGCGTGGCCCAGGCGCTGGAAGACGGCGACCTGGTCTGCATCTTCCCCGAAGGCAAGATCACCGCCACCGGCGAGATCAATCCGTTCAAGCAGGGCGTGCAGCAGATCATCCGCCGCACCCCGGTGCCGGTGGTGCCGATGGCGCTGCGCGGACTGTGGGGCAGCTTCTTCTCGCGCAAGGGCGCGCCGGCGATGTCGCGGCCGTTCCGGCGCGGCATCCTGAACCGGCTCGAACTGGTGGTGGGCGAGCCGGTGCCGCCCGAGGCGGCTACGCCGGAAGGACTGCAGCAGATGGTGCAGGCCTTGCGCGGCGACTGGCGCTAGCTCACGCAAAGGCGATCCCCGATGATTACCCTCTACACCTTCGGCCCCGCCTTCGGGCTGCCCGATGCCAGCCCCTTCGTGACCAAGGCCGAGATGCTGCTCAAGCTGGCCGGCCTGCCGTACCACGCGCGCCGCGGCAGCCTGCGGCGCGCGCCCAAGGGCAAGCTGCCGTACCTGGACGACATGGGCCGGATCGTGGCCGATTCCACCATGATCCGCTGGCACATCGAGAAGACCTACCACATCGACTTCGACGACGGCCTGGGCCCGGCCGAGCGCGGCATTGCCTGGGCCGCCGAGAAGCTGATGGAGGACCATCTCTACTGGGCGGTGGCGCGCGTGCGCTGGCTGGACCAGGCCAATTTCGACAAGGGCCCGGCCCAGTTCTTCCGCAGCGTGCCGGCGCCGGTGCGCGGCCTGGCCGAGCGGCTGGTGCGCTACAAGGTGCGCAAGACGCTGTGGGGGCAGGGCCTGGGCCGGCATAGCGAGGAAGAGCTGGTGGCGCTGGCCACCAAGGGTGTGACCTCGATCGCCGACATCCTGGGAGACAAGCGCTACCTGATGGGCGACAAGCCCTGCGGGGCGGATGCCACGCTGTTCGCCTTTGCCGGCAGCCTGCTGTGCCCCGTATTCGACACCCCGATCCGCACCGCGGCCGAGGGCCATGCCAACCTGGTGGCCTATATGGCGCGGATGCGCGCCGAGTTCTACCCGGAGCTGGCGGCCGCACCGGTGCCGCAGGGCGTAGCGGCCTGAGCGTTTCGGCACCGCCCGGGGCCGCCCGCGCATGGCCATTGGCCTTACAATGGAGGCCGTCCCCAATTCCTGTGCGGTTTCCATCATGTCCGGCAACACCCTTGGCCTGCTTTTCACAGTCACCACCTTCGGCGAATCGCACGGGCCCGCCATCGGCGCGGTGGTGGACGGCTGCCCGCCGGGCCTGGCGCTGACCGAGGCCGATATCCAGGGCGACCTGGACCGCCGCAAGCCCGGCACCTCGCGCCACGTCACCCAGCGCAAGGAACCCGACCAGGTCGAGATCCTGTCCGGCGTGTTCGAGGGCAAGACCACCGGCACCCCGATCTGCCTGCTGATCCGCAACACCGACCAGCGCAGCAAGGACTACGGCAATATCGTCGAGACCTTCCGCCCGGGCCATGCCGACTACACCTACTGGCAGAAATACGGCATCCGTGACCATCGCGGCGGCGGCCGCTCGTCGGCGCGCCTGACCGCGCCGGTGGTGGCGGCGGGCGCGGTGGCCAAGAAATGGCTGCGCGAACAGTACGGCACCGAGATCCGGGGCTATATGTCGCAGCTGGGCGAGATCGCGGTGCCGTTTACCGACTGGTCGCATGTGCCGGAGAACCCGTTCTTCGCCGCCAACGCCGACATCATCCCCGAGCTGGAAACCTATATGGACGCGCTGCGCCGCGACGGCGACTCGGTCGGCGCGCGCATCGAGGTGGTGGCCAGCCACGTGCCGGTGGGCCTGGGCGAGCCGCTGTTCGACAAGCTCGATGCCGATATCGCGCACGCCATGATGGGCATCAACGCGGTCAAGGGCGTCGAGATCGGCGCCGGCTTCGACAGCGTCGCGCAGCGCGGCAGCGTCCACGGCGACGAGCTGACCGCCGCGGGCTTCCGCACCAACAACGCCGGCGGCGTGCTGGGCGGCATCTCCACCGGGCAGGACATCACCGTGTCGCTGGCGATCAAGCCGACGTCTTCGATCCGCACCCCGCGCGAATCGATCGACAAGGCCGGCAATGCCGCCACCGTCGAGACCTTCGGCCGCCACGATCCGTGCGTGGGCATCCGCGCCACGCCGATCGCCGAGGCCATGCTGGCGCTGGTGCTGATCGACCACGCGCTGCGCCACCGCGCGCAGTGCGGCGACGTCCGCGTCGAAACGCCGCGCATCCCCGCGCAGGCCGGACAGACCCGCTGACTTGCCGCCGCTGCGCGGGACAGGCCCCGGCGCTGCCGGCGGCCCTGACTATGCCCGCTTCGGGCTGTTCTACCTGGGCTATTACGGCTACGTCGGCCTGATCTCTCCCTACGTCAGCCTGTATTTCGCCGACCGCGGCTTCGACCCGGTGCAGATCGGCGTGCTGATGGCGAGCTTCCAGGTCAGCCGCATCGTCGGGCCCTACCTGTGGGGCTGGCTGTCCGACGTGATGCACACGCGCGTGCGCATCCTGCGCGTCAGCGCGTTCACTTCGCTGCTGGCATTCCTGCTGCTGCCGGGCGTCGGCAGCTACGGCGGCATGATGGCGATGATGCTGACGCTGAGCCTGCTGACCAGCGCGATGTCGCCGCTGGGCGATGCCCTGACCATTTCCACGCTGCGCCGGCACGGCGCCTTCGACCACAGCTACGGCCGCATCCGCATGTTCGGCTCGCTCGGCTTCATCGGCGCGGTGCTGGCCGGCGGGGCGCTGTTCGAGGCGGTCGGCATGCGCGCGTTCCCGTGGGTGGCCAGCGCGCTGCTGGCGATCCTGGCGGCGGTGGTTCTGACCATGCGCGACGCGGCCGACGAGGGCCCGCGCACGCCGCCGCCGCGGGCCTTGCCGCTGCTGCGCCGCCCGGACGTGGCCTGGTTCCTGGCGTCGGCCTTCCTGATGATGTTCGCGCACGCGGCGCTCTACGTCTTCTATTCGCTGTGGCTGGAGACGCTGGGCTACAGCAAGTTCGCCATCGGCGTGATGTGGACCATCGGCGTGGTTGCCGAGATCGTGTTCTTCTACTATCAGGGCCTGCTGTTCGCGCGCTACGCGCTGCGCACCATCCTGGCGGGAACCTTCGTGCTGGCGGCGCTGCGCTTCGGGCTGACCGGCTACCTGGCGCAGTTCGCGTGGCTGATGGCAGTGGTGCAGGTGCTGCACGCGGCCACCTTCGCCGCGCACCACAGCGCCAGCCTGAAGCGCCTGCAGGTGTGGTTTGCCGGGCCGCTGCAGGGGCGGGGACAGGCGCTGTACACCGGCATCTCCTACGGCGTCGGCGGCACGCTGGGCGGGCTGGCGATGGGCTGGACCTGGAATGCGCTGGCGCCGGCGCATACCTTCGGCCTCGCCGCCGTGGCCGCGGCGGCGGGGGCCTTCTGCGCGGTGATGAGCTTTCGCGCGGAAGGCAGCCCGGCAAAAGCGGTCAAGGCGGCCGAGGGGGCCGAGGGGGCCGAGCGGGCCGAGGCGGTCAGCCGTGGCGACTCGGTCCAGGGCCGCTGAGCCGTCCGGCGTTCAGAACTTGTGGCGCAGCCCGGTGGTCACGCCGATGCGGTTGCCATGGCCGAAGAACGGCGTGACGAAGTTGGGCCTTGACGCGAGGGTGCGCCAGGTGCCCGTCAGCGCGGTGTAGTCGGCTTCGACATAGACATCGGTGCGCTTGCTCAGGTTGTAGTCCACCATCATCGCCGCCGTATAGCGGTTGCCGCCGTCGCCGTTGATCTTCATGCGGTCATAGGTGCCGGTGAGATAAAACGTCCATGCATCGCTGAACGCGTGCTTCAGCCCGGCATAGTAGGCGTTGTCGCGATAGCCCGCCTGGTCGTACGTACTGCGCGTGAAGCCTGCGTTGAACAGCGTATTGCCCCACCGGTACGTGCCGCCCACCGACCATACCTGCTGGTCGCTCGTCGGTACCGCGGTGCCGAAGTAGGTGGCGGTGTCGCGCATGATCTGGTAGCCGCCGGCAAGCTTGACGGGGCCGCTGCTGTAGGTCAGGCTCGCGCCGGTCGACGACGATGCCGGGAAGCTGCCGGCGACTTCGCCGAACGCATGCTGCGCGGCCACGGTGACCGGCCCGAATACGCCTGAGTACTTGAGCATGTTGTCCTGGCGCACGCCGCCGGTGTAGTTGCCGCTCTGGAAGGCGATCAGCCCCAGGTTGGGCAACGCCATGGTGTCGTAGCTGGCAATGACTTCGTGGATTACGGTGAAGTCGCGGCCCAGCTTCAGGCTGCCGAAATCCCCGCCGAGGCCGACGAAGGCCTTGCGCCCGAACAACCGGCCGCCTTGCGAGGCCATGCCCGTATCGGGCAGGAAGCCGTTCTCGAGCACGAAGAAGGCGCGGTAGCCGTTACCGAGCGTTTCGGTGCCCTGCATGCCGAAGCGCGTGCCGGTAAGTACGCCGTCGCCCATCTGGAACTTGCCGTCGCCGCTGGGGTTCTCGTGGGTGGTGTAGCGGATCGTGGTGTCGATCAGTCCGTACAGCGAAACCCCGCTCTGGGCGAGGGCCGGGCCGGCGAATCCACTGGCAAGGCAAAGCGGCAGGAAGAACTTCTTCATGTTGTCTCCGTGATGGATATTGGAATGTCCAGGACGGCAGGCGCCCTGGCAGGTGCTGCAAAAAAGGCGGGGTGTCAGGCCCGGATGTAGCTCGTCTTGCCGGCAGTAAAGAATTCGCGCGCGGCCCAGCCCTGCTCGTGCGGGCCGTATGAGGAGGCCCTGATGCCGCCGAACGGCACGTGATAGTCCACGCCCGCGGTGGCTGTATTGACCATGACCATGCCGGCGCGCAGCTGCCGCCGGAAGCGGCGCGCCGCAGACAACGAGCGCGTGCACACGCCCGCCGACAGGCCGAACGGGGTGTCGTTGGCAAGCTCGAGGGCATGGTCGTGGTCGCGCGCGCGCAGCACCGTCGCCACCGGTCCGAAGATCTCTTCCTGGGCTACGCGCATGCCGCTTTCGCATTCGAGGAATAGCGCCGGCGCCAGATAGAACCCGTCGCTGGCGCACCGCAGACGTTCGCCGCCGCACGCCAGCACGGCGCCTTCCTGGCGGCCGAGGGCGACGTAGCCGAGGTCCTTGTCGAGCTGGCTGGCGTCGGCCACGGGGCCGATGTCGGTGGCATCGTCCAGCGCGTGGCCGACGCGAAGCCGCTGCGTGGCCTCGCGCAATGCCCTGGTGAAGCGGTCGTGGATGTCGTCGGTCACGATGATCCGCGATGACGCCGTGCAGCGCTGGCCCGTGGAATAGAAGGCGCCTTGCACGGCGGCGTCGACGGCCACGGCGATATCCGCATCGCCCAGCACCACCAGCGGGTTCTTGCCGCCCATCTCCAGTTGCAGCCGCGTGCTGGTTCCGCCGAGGGCCTGCGCGATACGGCGGCCCGTAGCCTCCGATCCGGTAAAGGAGACAGCCGCGACATCCGGGGACGTCGTCAGGACCGGGCCAAGTTCCGTGCCGCGGCCCAGGACCATGTTGAAGACGCCGTCGGGCAGCCCGCTGCGCGACAGGATCTCGGCCAGCGCCCAGGCCGAGCCCGGCACCAGTTCCGCCGGCTTGAACACCACGCAATTGCCGAACGCCAGCGCAGGCGCAAGCTTCCATGCCGGGATGGCGATGGGGAAATTCCACGGCGTGATGATGCTGACCACGCCGACCGGTTCTGCCGTGACTTCCACATCGATGCCTGGCCGCACCGATGCCACCAGCTGCCCGTGCGGCCGCAGCGCTTCCTGCGCGAAGTACTTGAAAATCTGTCCGGCGCGCATGACCTCGCCGATGGCCTCGCGCAGGGTCTTGCCTTCTTCGCGCGCCAGCAGCCGTCCGAGCTCGTCCTTGCGATCCACGATTTCATGGCCGACGCGAGCGAGGATATCCGCGCGCAGTTGCACGGGACTTTCGGACCACGCACCAAAGGCTGCGCTGGCCGCCGCGATGGCTTCCTGCGCCAGGGCAGGGGTTGCAATGGCGGCTTCGCCAACGAGGTCGGACAAATCGGAGGGATTGCGGTTGGGGTCGTGCTGTTCGCTGTCGACCCACCGGCCGTTGATGTAGTTCTGGTATCGCATTGGATTTTGGATTTTGGAAAATCCAGTGTATAGTAAGCTCGTGCTTTACCAAACGCAACCGGATGCACCGGATTTCCCCATGCAACGCATCAACACTCCCACCTATGTCCGTCTGCGCGAACAGATCCGCGCCGATATTGCCGCCGGAATCTGGCCGCTCGGTGCGCACATCACGCTGGCGCAAATGGTGGAGCGGTACGAAGTCAGCCTGAATCCGGTGCGCGAGGCGCTGCTGCACCTGCAGGGCGAGGGCATCATCGACATGCAGATGCACCGCGGCGCGGTGATCCCCACCGTCGACGCGGCCTACATTGCCAACATCTATGACATGCGCGGGGCCATCGAGCAGATGCTGGCGGCCAAGGTCGCGGCGCTCGCGACGCCCGAGGACATCGAGCGGATCGATGCGGCGCGCCTGCATTACGAGGAGGTCGTCAGCGGCGACGACACTGGCGCGAGCGTGGCGGCGAACCGCGAATTCCACCGGGTCTTCAACCAGGTGGCCGGCAACCAGCCAGCGGTGGATGTGCTCGGCTCGCGCTCCAGCCTGGTCGATGCCCTGCGCCGTTCGCTTGGCTATGGCCCGCAGCGCAAGGACGCGGTGATTGCGCAGCACCGCAAGCTGGTGGCGGCGGTGCGCAAGGGCGACGGCGCGCTGGCCGCGCGCATCGCGCTGGATCACGCCGAATCGGCGCGCGACGACTTGCTGCGCATGATCGAAACACCGCACTAAGCCGTGGCGCCGGCCGGGCGCCACGAAATCGTTCCAAACCTGAACCAGGAGACAGCCGACATGGAGTTCGGTAAGGGCGCCGTGCGCCTAGCGTTTTCATTCACCGCCGCCTTCGGGCTGATTCATGCGGCTTGCGCCGCCCCCGCGCCGTATCCGTCCCGGCCGATCCAGCTGATCGTCGGCTTTGCGCCAGGCGGCGCGGCCGACACCATGGCCCGCGCGGTCGCCGAGGAAATGTCCAAGAGCCTGGGCCAGCCGGTGGTGGTGGACAACCGCAGCGGCGCCTCCGGCAACATCGCCACCCAGGCCGCGCTGGCCGCGGCGCCCGATGGCTATTCCGTGATCTTCGCGGCCATTCACCTGGCCACCAATCCGTCGATGATCGGCGTGCCCTACAACCCGCGCACCGACCTGGCGATGGTGGGCCAGATGACCAGCGTTCCGGTCTTCATGCTGGCGGCAGCCTCGTCCCCGTACCGGTCGGCGGCCGATGTCATCGCGGCGTCGCGCAGGCTCGATGGCGGGCTCAAGGTCGGCAGCGGTGGCATCGGCACGTCGTCGCACCTGGCGCTCGAGCTGCTCAAGCGCGCCGAGCACATGCCGGCACTGCATATCCCCTACCGCGGCGGCACGCCCGCGCTGCAAGGCCTGATGTCGGGCGAGGTGGACGTGATGTTCGACCTGGGCTCCGGGACCCTCAAGTCCTACATTGATGCGGGCAAGGTGCGGCCCCTGGCGGTGATGCAGGCCAGTGCGGTAAGCGGCGTCAAGGCACCGCCGGCCCCGGCGGCGGGCTTGCCCAAGGAGACCTATATCCGCAGCTGGCAGGGCCTGGCGGTGAAGGCCGGTACGCCACCTGCCGTCATCGACAAGCTGCATGCGGCGCTCAACGCGGCCATGCGCCAGCCGGCGGTGCAGGCCCGGGCACAGGCCATGGGCATGGAGCCCACGGCCAGCGCGACGCCCGCGGATTTCCAGAAGCTCTACCTGGAGGAACTGGCACGCTGGAGTGCGTTCATCAAGGCAGCAAACATCAAGCCGCAATAACCCTCCGGACACGATGAAAATCACGCAGGTCAAAGTTCACCTGATGCAGGCCGGCGCGCCGACCCATACGGCATGGGGCGGGGCGGGCAAAAGCGCCCTGGCGACGGGGCGCAACTGGCTGTTCGTTGAAGTTGCCACCGACGCGGGCCTGGTCGGCATCGGCGAAGGATCCGGATGGCCGCGCGTGGTCGCGGCCGGGCTGCCGGACCTGGCGCCGCTGCTGGCCGGCGAGGACCCGTTCCAGACCGAGCGTCTGCACCAGAAGCTGCGCGTGGCGTTGATGGGCCACGGCCACATCGGCGTGGTCGGCGCCGGGGCGCTGGCGGCGCTGGACACGGCGCTATGGGACATCAAGGCACAGGCGCTGGGCCGCCCGCTGCACGACCTGCTCGGCGGGGCGCTGCGCCAGCGCGTGTCCTACTACGCCCACGTGAAGGATGCCGAGACGGCGCGCGCCGCGGTGTCGCGCGGCGTACGCGCGGTCAAGGTCGGCGGGACGCAGCAGATCGTCGAGCGCGCCTGGGCGGTGCGCGAAGCGATCGGGCCGGATGTCGACCTGATCGTCGACCTGCACGGCCCGGCATGGCTGACCGGTGCGGATGCCGTGGCGGTAGGGCGGGCGCTGGAAGGCGCGCGCCTGCTGTTCCTCGAAGAGCCGGTCGGCCCGGAAGACGAACTGGGCTGGCGCCGCGTGCGCGACAGCGTCGCGTTGCCGCTTGCCGCCGGTGAGCGCCTTGGCACGCTGGCGGAGTTCGACCGGCTGATGGCGAGCGGCCTGGTCGATATCGTCCAGCCTGACACCGGCCGCACCGGCGGGCCGACGCAGCTCAAGAAGATTGCCGCCCTGGCCGAGGCGCGTTCACTGCTGCTGGCGCCGCATTCGGGCTCGCTGGGTCCGGTGGCGGAGTTCGCCGCGGTGCACTGGATCGCGACCTCGCCGACCGGCCTCATCCTCGAGCGCCTGGAACCCGACTGGCCCGGCAAGGCGCAGGCCATTACCGATTCGCTCCACGCCGAAGATGGCCAGATCCTGGTGCCGGCCGGGCCCGGCCTGGGCACCAGCCTGGAGCCTGACTTTATCGCGGCCCATCCCAGCGAGCGCAACGTTGCCTTGCCCGCCGGCGGCTGGGAGCCCGGCACTTCGCAAGAAACCCCATATCTCCAGGCGCGGCGCACCCGCGCACGCCTGACGCAATCGTAAGAAGGAGACCATTCCATGCCCCTGTCCGACGCCTCGCGCGAAATCCTGTTGCGCGTATCCACCGCCACGCTGACCACCATCCTGTTCAAGCGCGGCTTCCGCAACGTGTTCCTGCAGGGCCTCAGGCCCCTGAATCCCTCCGCGTGCCGCTTCGTCGGTCCGGCGTTCACGCTGCGCTATATCCCGGCACGCGAGGACCTCGACCCGATCACGGCGTTCGACGATCCGCGCCATCCCCAGCGCGTGGCCATCGAGGAATGCCCGGCCGGCCATGTGCTGGTCATGGACAGCCGCGGCGACGCCACGGCGGCATCGTCCGGCAACCTGCTGATTACCCGGCTCTGGCTGCGGGGCGGCGCCGGCGTGGTCACCGACGGCGGCTTCCGCGACAGCCCCGAGATCGCGGCGATGAACTTCCCCGCCTGGCACACCCGGCCATCGGCGCCGACCAACCTGATCCGTCACCATGCAGTCGACCTGCAACTCCCGATTGCCTGCGCCGGCGTCAGCATCTATCCGGGCGACATCATGGTGGCCGACGCGGAAGGGATCGTCTGCATCCCCAGGCACCTGGCGGAAGACGTCGCCCAGGAAGCAGTCCAGCAGACCATGTACGAGGACTGGGTCAACGAGAAGATTCTGGCCGGCGCCAGCCTGCCGGGACTGTATCCGCTGCTCGATCCGGCGCTGCAGCAGGAATACGCGCAATGGAAGGCGCAGGAGGGCCACCGCTATGACTGAGCAGCGCTTGCCCATCGTGGTGCTGACCGGCGCGGCGGGGCGCCTGGCCCAGCATGTGCGGCCGTTGCTGGCCGCCGCATGCCGCGAGGTGCGGCTTTGCGACGTGCGGCCCGTCACGCCGCAGGCCGGCAACGAGACCGCTTTCCAGTGCGCGCTGGAGGACGCCAGCCAGTTGCCCGCGCTGCTGGCCGGCGCCGACATGGTGGTCCATTTCGCCGGCTATCCGCGCGAAGCGGCATGGGACGTGATCCTGCCGGCCAACGTCGCCAGCGTCGCCAACCTGTGGGAGGCGGCGCGCGCGGCGCGCGTTCAGCGCATGATCTACGCCAGTTCCAACCACGCAATGGGCCTGTATCCGCGCGCCACTACCGTCGGCAGCGAAGACCTGCCGCGCCCGGATTCGCGCTACGGCGTGTCCAAGGTCTTCATGGAAGCGGTGGCGGGCCTGTACGCGCAGAAGTTCGGGCTGAAGGGCTTTGGCATGCGCATTGGCCACTGCTCGCCCGAACCGCTCGATGCGCGGATGCTGTCGCACTGGGTCAGCCCGCGCGACCTGGCGCAGCTGGTGCGGGTCGGCATGGAGGCCGACTACGACAACGCCATCGTCTATGGCGTCTCCGACAATGCCCGGACCTGGTGGGACAACACGCGCGCCCATGTGCTTGGCTACCGGCCGCAGGATTCGGCTGACCCTTACCGCGAGGCTTTGCAGGACAAGGTCAGCAGTGATCCGCTGGCAGAACATTTCCAGGGCGGCGACTTTGCCGCAGCGGAGTTCAATCGTGATCGTTCCCTATTCGACGTCGATCGTTGAGGTCCTGTCGGGCCGCACGCAGCAAGGGCTGGCATTGCGCCAATTCCGGGTCGGCAACCGCGTGGGCGAGTGCCCGATCTGGGCGGACGCGCGCCTGACCTGGATCGATGTGCGGGCGCCCGCCTTGCATGCGCTCGATCCGGCAACGGGCCGGCTCGACACCTGGACGCTGCCCAAGCCGGTGGGTGCGCATGCGCTCTGCGTTGACGGTAGCATCCTGCTCGCCTTGCGCGATGAGCTGGCGATCCTCGACCCGGAGCGCGCATCGCTGTGCACCGTGGCGGCACCGGAGCCGGACCGCCCGCACAACCGGCTCAACGAGGGCCGGGTGTCCCCTTGCGGTGCCTGGTTTGTCTTCGGTTCGATGGACGACTCGGGCGCGGGCCGGCCAACCGGCCAGCTCCACGCCTGGCATCCGCAACGGGGCAGCCGCGTGCTGCTGGATGGCCTGCATATCGCGAACGGCTTTGCCTGGTCCGGTGACGGGCAAACCTTCCACTTCTCCGACAGCAAGGCAGGCGTGGTCTATCGCGCGCGCTGGCAGGCGCAGACCGGAACACTCGCGGACATCGCTCCATGGGTCGACGCCGACGAGCAAGCCGGGCGCCCGGATGGTGCCTTCATCGACGGCCACGACAACTACTGGTCGGCCGGCGTCTCGGCCGGCTGCATCAACGTCCATGCGCCTGGCGGCGAGCGCATCCGCAAGCTTGCGGTGCCATGCCAGGCCCCCAGCATGGTGTGCCCCGGGCCGCACGGCTCGGTCTTTGTCACGTCGCTGGTCCGGCCGCAATGGGGGCCGGACGACATCAGGCCCGAGGATGGCCAGCTGTTCCAGTTGCTGGACCTGCTGGCATCTGACGCGCCGCCTCCTGTCCGCCTGCGACTGACGTAGCAGGGCACTAACCGTTTCTTCGTGTCGCAGTGGGTTGCGATCCGGTTCCGCTCTGGCGGCGCCGGAGGACGGCACGCGGCGGTACTACTACAACCAGAAAGAGGAGCAGCATGAAGATTCGCAACTATGTCAGCCTGGCCGGCGCCGTAAGCCTGGCTTTTGCTCTGGCCGCCTGTGGCGGCGACAATCCCACCGATGCCGGGCCGCAACCGGCAGCCGCGGGCGGTCAGCCGTCCGCGCCGCCTGCGCCGGGTGCGGCCAAGCCCGGCCCTGACCGGCGCGTGCTGACCCCCCCCATCAGCGCCGCCACGCGCGCCATCCTCGAAGCCGATCCGGCCAGCTATGCCGCGCTCGAGTCGGTGGCCGAGCCCGGCTACACGCTGCTCGGCCGCATCAAGCCGCGCACCACGGCCGAACTGAGGGCAGACGGCCTGACCAGCCACCTGATGATCGGCGGCGAGACCACCGACCGCAACTTCAGCGTGTTCTCGAACTGGCGCGAATTCCTGAACCCGCTCGGCACCACCAAAGTGCGCATCCAGTCCGGCTGGAACGATATCGAACAGACCATTACCACGCCGGCGACCTACAGCTTTGCCAAGCTCGACGAGATCATCGACGGTGCCATCGAACAGAAGCACGAGCCCATGGTGTTCCTCGGCTACGGCAACGTCCGCCCCGGCTGCACCGATTGCGGCGGCGCCGGGCTCGGCGGTAGCTTCCCCACCGGCGCGGGCAAGGAGCGCTTCCTCAAGTTCGTCGAGGCCACGGTGACGCGGTACAAGGACAAGGTGACCGACTGGCAGATCTGGAACGAGCCCACCAAGGACCTCGACACCTACAAGATGTTGATCGTGGACACGGCCAGGCTGATCAAACAGATCCAGCCCAACGCAAAGCTGACGATCGGGTCGTGGTATACGGTGCATTACGCGCTGTCCTGCCTGGAAAACTGCAATGACTCGGCCGAGGTCCAGGACGCGCGCAACTACATCCTGACGTCGCTCAAGTATTTCCATGACAACAAGGGGCCGACGGTGCCGTCGGAAGACGTTTACGTGGCCTTCCATCCGTACACCATGAACGTCGACTACGACCAGAATCCGTGGGATGCACGCAGCATGGAAAACTTCCTGGCCCTGGTGCACGGCTACGGCTTCAAGCCGCGCATGGACGAGAACGGCGCACCGTCGACGCCGTGCATGACCTACGCAATGTGCGACAGCGGCACCAGGGCATGGACCGAGAAGAACCAGGCCAAGTACAACCTGCGTCGCGTTCTTGGCGATCTCGCGCGCGGCATCGAGACCAGCATGTTCACGATCTCGGACCTGCACTACAACGATGCCAAGAACACCAAGGGCCTGCTGACCACTGGCGTGTGGGACCCGAATCTCGATACGCCGTTCCTAAATGGCGACCAGCGCGTCGCGGGCAAGAAGATCGCCTATGGCGCCTTCCAGAACGTCACGGCGCTGTTCGACAGCCGCATGGAGCCGGTTCCCGAGCACGGCTGCACCGCACCCGCCGGCTATACCGCTCACGCGTGGCGGCAGCGCAAGGGAGGCGTGGAGGCAACCGTGATCGGCGTCTGGAAGAAGACCAAGCTGCCCGTACCAGACACGGCGGAGCCGCGCGCCGTGGTCCAGGTGTCGTGCAACGGCATCGGCTTCGGCGGCCTCGCAGCGACCGGCGCCGCGCCGCGCTATGTCGACATGATGGATGGGCGCGTCTATGACATGCCCGCGGGCACCATTTCAGCGAACGCGCCTGCAGCGGTGACGATGTCGGTGCCGGTGGCCGACTGGCCGGCACTAGTGGTTGATGCGCGCGTCCTCCAGGGGTCGCTGCGCTAGGTAGCGGGCGGGCTGTGGCGCCTTGCCGCGGCCCGTGCCCGCAGGCGCGGTGAGGGACACCGCCGCAAGCTCGCGGCGCTTGCTCAGTCCAGCGCCGCGCAGACCCGCTCGGCAATCGCCAGCGACGAGGTCAGCCCCGGCGATTCGATGCCGAACAGGTGAACCAGCCCCGGCACGCCGTGCACGGCGGGGCCGTCGATGCGGAAGTCGGCCGCGGCTTCATGCGGGCCGCTGATCTTGGGACGGATGCCGGCATAGCCCGGCTGCAGCGCGCCATCGGCCAGTCCCGGCCAGTAGCGGCGCACCTCGTCATAGAACGCGTCGGCGTCGGCCGCGTCCACGCCGTATTCGATCTCGTCGATCCAGCGTACATTGGGGCCGAAGCGCGCCTGGCCGCCCAGGTCGAGGGTCAGGTGCACGCCGAGCCCGGCGGCCTCCGGCACCGGATAGATCAGCCGCGAGAACGGCGCGCGGCCGGCCAGCGTGAAGTAGCAGCCCTTGGCGTAGTACTGCGGCGGGATATGGGCTTCCGGCATGCCGTCGATGCGGCGCGCCAGTTCCGGTGCCGTCAGCCCGGCCGAATTCACCACCGTGCGCGCCAGCAGCGTGGTGGCGCTGCCGTCTTCCGCGCCGATCTCCAGCCGGATGCCATCCGCCGTGACCGCGCCGCCCAGCACCGGCGACTGCACCGCCAGCATCGCGCCCGCGTTCTCCGCATCGCCCAGCAGTGCCGTCATCAGGCCATGGCTATCGACGATGCCGGTCGATGGCGACAGCAGCGCCGCATGGCACTGCAGCTGCGGCTCCAGCGACTGCGCTTCGGCGCGGCCGATCAGGCGCAGGTCGTCCACGCCATTGGCGGCCGCTTTGGCGCGGATGCCTTCGAGCGTCGCCACCTGGGCCTCGCTGGTGGCGACGATCAGCTTGCCGCAGCGCTGGTGCGCCACGTGGCGACTGGCGCAGTAGTCGTACAGCATGGCCTTGCCGCGCACGCACAGCTGCGCCTTGAGCGAGCCGGCCGGATAGTAGATGCCGGCATGGATGACCTCGCTGTTGCGCGCGCTGGTGATGGTGCCGAAGGCGTTCTCGGCTTCCAGGATGATCACTTCGCGGCCTTGCAGCGCCAGCGCGCGCGCTACCGCCAGTCCCACCACGCCGGCGCCGATCACGACGCAATCCACAGTTTCCATGGTTGTTCCTTGCTTCAGGGTCTCGATGTATTGGGGTTCAGGCGGACAGGCCCAGGCGCGCGGCGGCTGCCGTCAGGTGCTGCTGCGCGGCGTTGCGCGCGGCCGCGGCGTCGCCGGCGGCAATGGCTTCGGCCAGCGCGGCATGCTCCCGGTCGGCGGCGCGCGGCGCGCCGGTGGCGGTGCCCAGCCGCGCGGTGTTCTCCCACGCGCGCTGGCGCGCGGCCAGCATCTGCTGGCTGACGAAATCCGTCAGGCCGGTAAAGCAGGGGTTGTGCGCGGCTTCGGCGATGGCATGGTGGAATGCCATGTCGGCAGCGGCGGCGCTGGCCATGTCGCCGCGCCCGTCGGCCTGCGCCTGCATCGATGCCAGCGCGGCGCGGATGGCGGCGAGGTCGGCGTCGGTGCGCCGCTGCGCCGCCATTTCTGCGCACGCGGTTTCCACCACGCGGCGCAGCTCGAACAACTGTGCCAGCGTCGGGCCGCCGTCGGGCGCGCTGGCCACGCGCCAGGCCTGGCCGCCCGGGGTGTCGGACACATAGGCGCCGGAGCCCTTGCGGGTGACCAGTACGCCGTCGGCCTTCAGCTGGGCAATGGCCTCGCGCACGATCGGACGGCTGACGCCGAAGGCATCGGCCAGCGCGGACTCCGCCGGCAGGCGGGCGCCCGCGCCGTATCGGCCGGCAAGGATATCGTCATGCAGGGTCTGGGCGATGCGCGTGGCAAGCGAAGCCGGGCGGGGCAGCGGTGTGGTCATGGCGTTCAATGTGTCAGGCTGTCTGACAGCTTTAAGCGATTCTGATCTCAAGCTTGCGTCGCGTCAAGTGCGCTGCAGGTAACCGATGCTACACATGCGGCCGGGCATTTCATCGTCCGGTACTAAATTTCGGCGCACCGAGGCCGATAGAAGTCCCATACAGGCGGCGGAGTCCGAGCATCAGTTCCGCCCAGGGCTCGTCGCGTCCCGGCACGCACGCCGGGGCCAACTGCAAACAGCCATGATCCAGCTCACCCCTAACGATCTCCCCGTCGGCCACCCGCTGCCCTGGTCATTGCTCGATGGCGAGGGCAACCTGGTGCTCGGCAGCGGCAACATCATTCCCGATGCGCGCGACCTGGCGCTGGTGTTCCGCCACGGCACGGTCTGCCGCGACGATGCCGGCGGCGAGGCCGCCGACGAGCCGCGCCCTGCCACCGGGCCGCTCGGCCTGCAGGTCGGCACGCTGCTGCATGTCAAGCTCGACGGCGAGGCGGCGCGCCCGGCCGCCAGCCGCCTGATCGGTTTTATCGAGCAGGGCCTCTTTATCACCTGGCCGCAACTGGGCGGGCGCGACCTGCCGCTGCAGGCCGGCGACGGCGTGGTGCTGCGCGGCTTTTCCGGGCAGGCGATCCACAGCTTTACCTCGACCATTACCGCGGTGTGCCGCAGCCCGTTCCGCTACCTGGTGCTGTCCGCGCCGGTGCAGCGGCACGCGACGCCGGTGCGCAAGGCGGCGCGCGTGCCGACCCGGCTGGCCGCGTACCTGACCGAACCCGGCGACGAGGACGGCATCGGAGGCAGCGGCGGCAGCGCCGCGCGGCTGGCGCTGCTGTCGGACCTCAGCACCGGCGGCGCGCTGGTGCAGACCACCACCCCGGCCCCGGCGCCGGGCAGCCGCGTGCGGCTGCGCTTCAATCTGCGTACCGCGTCGCTGGACAGCGAGGTGGTGATCGATGGCTGGGTCCGCGTGGCGCCGGCCGGGGAGGCCGACGATGCCGACTTTCCCGCGTTCGGCGTGGCCTTCGATGTGCTGGCCGAGCGCGAGCTGACACTGCTGCAGTGCTACATCTACGAACAGCTGCTTACCAGCACCCGCATGCCCGTGCAGCCTGCTCCCGCTGCTGTAGCAGCCGTTTAGAGGGAATCCGCTAATGTTTTGATTGTCTCCCCGGATCGGGCCGTCTTTACTGCTTCCAGCATAAAAAGACCCACCACCGAGGAGACCAGATGGAGCACGGCGAAAACCACGCGTGCGGGCCACGCACGCCCGTATCACGCCCGCAGCAATCCCCCAACCCCCTGCACAGGCTGGCAGGCGCCGCCGCGGCGCTGGCCGCCGCCGCCATGCTGGCGCAGCCAGTGCCTGCCGCCGCCGCGCTCACCGCCAATGGCGACTACGCGAAAACGCGCTACCCGATCGTGCTGGTCCACGGGCTGACCGGCGCGGCAAAGATGGCCGGCGTGCTCGACTACTGGTATGGCATCCCCGAAGTGCTGCGGGACCATGGCGCGCAGGTCTATGTCGCCACGGTGCCATCGTTCAACAGCGACGCCGAGCGCGCGCTGGCGCTGCAGGCCTATGTGCGCGCGGTCAAGCTGGAAACCGGCGCCGACAAGGTCAACCTGATCGGCCACAGCCAGGGCGGGCCCACCGCGCGCGTGCTGGCGGCGATGTCGCCGCAGGACGTGGCCTCGGTCACCACCATCGGCAGCCCGCACCGCGGCAGCGAAGTGGCCGACACCGTGCTCGACCTGATCAACGGCATCGGCGCCATCCCCATCGCCGGCCCGGTGCTGGTCAGCCTGATCCAGGGCGTGTTCGACACGGTCGGCTGGTTCAACGGCATCAGCAACGGGCAGGCGCTGGACCAGGATGCGCTGGCCTCGCTCGAGAGCCTGACCACGCGCGGCGCCGCCGGGCAGAATGCGCGGCTCGACGCCACGCTGGTGCCGGGCACGAAGTCGGCGCTGGGCCCGGACTGCGACAGCCCCGGCGCGGTGTCCGAGCAGCGCCAGGCGCGCGACGCCGCGGGCAACCTCGTCACCCATCGCCAGGCCGCGTATTCGTGGACCGGGCAGGGCGGTCCGCTCAGCCTGCTGCGTTCCAACCTGCTGGATCCGTCCACGGTAATGATGTCGACCTCGGGGCGGCTGATGGCGCTGAAGGGCGCCGGCGCCAACGACGGCCTGGTCTCGGTGTGCAGCAGCAAGTGGGGCCGGGTGCTGGCCACCGGCTATTACTGGAACCATCTGGACGAGGTCAACCAGATGGCGGGGCTGTACCAGGATGCCGATCCCCGCACGGTGATCCTGAACCACGCCAACCGTCTGCGCAATGACCAGCTCTGAGCGTGCGCCGCGGCTGTGGCGGGCCTTGCTGCCGGCCGGCGCCGCCGCAGCCGTGGTGTATGGGTTGACGGCGCCGTCGGCGCCGGCGCCCGTGCCGCAGCGCGCGGTGGCGGTCAGCGCCACGGCTCCGTCCGCGCCATCGGCGGACCCGGCGCCGGCCGGCGTGGCCGCGTGGCCATCGCTGTCAGGCGTAGCGATGCCTGCCGGACCCGAGGCCGACGCCGCGGGCAACCTGCGGCTGACGCGCGCGCTGCGCACCTACTTCGACTATTTCCTGAGCGCGCGCCATGACGCCGGCGGCATCGACGCGCTCGATGCGCTGGTGCATGACGATATCCGCCGCCACGTGCCGCAGCCCGCGGCCGGGCAAGCCTGGCAGCTGTGGCGCCGCTACGTGGCCTGCCTGGCAGAGATCCAGCCCGAGGCCGCCCGCAAGCCGCTGGCGGGCGCGGACGGCATGCTGGATGCGCAGCAGGTGCAGCAGCTGCGCGCATTGCTGACGCAGCGCCATGCGGCGCGCCAGCGCTGGCTGCCCGAGGTCGCGCAGGCCTGGTTCGGCGACGAGCGGGCCTATGACGAAGCCATGCTGGCGCGGCTGGAGATCGCGGCGCAGCCCGGCCTGGACGACGCGCAGCGGCGGCAGCGTCTGGCCGAGGTCGACGCCGCGCTGCCCGAGCCCGTGCGCGCGGCGCGCGAAGCCAGCGCGCGCCCCCGGGCCATCAGCCAGACCATCGCCGACCTGCAGGCGGCCGGACGCACCACGCAGGACATCGGCGCAGCGCTGGCGCAGGCCTACGGCGCAGAGGTGGCGCAGCGCTACCAGCAGCAGGGGCAGGCGGAGCAGTCATGGCAGCAGCGCTACGACGACTACGCCGCGCGCCGCGCGCAGATCGAGGCGTTCGCCGGGCTGTCGGAGCAGGACCGGCGGCAGCAACTGGACACGCTGCGCAGGCAGGCTTTCGACAATCCGAGCGAGGCGCTGCAGGCGGAGGTGGTCGACCAGGCGATGGCAGCGCGGCGGCAGGCACGCTAACGCCCGCGGCGGCCGCACAAAAAAGAAAACGGCACCGAAGAATCCGGTGCCGTTTTCACTTGCCAGCGCGCTTGCGCGGCCGGATTACATGCCGACGTAGTTCGGGCCGCCGCCGCCCTCCGGCGTCACCCAGACGATGTTCTGCGTCGGGTCCTTGATGTCGCAGGTCTTGCAGTGCACGCAGTTCTGCGCGTTGATCTGCAGCCGCTCCTTGCCCGAGGTCTCGTCCTGCACGAACTCGTACACACCCGCCGGGCAGTAGCGCGACTCGGGGCCGGCGTACTTGTCCCAGTTGATGCTGACCGGCACGCTGGCGTCCTTCAGCGTCAGGTGCGCCGGCTGGTTTTCCTCGTGGTTGGTGTTGCTGATGAACACCGAGCTGAGGCGGTCGAAGGTCAGCTTGCCGTCCGGCTTCGGGTAGACGATCTTCTCGCACTCGGCCGCCGGCTTCAGGTACACATGGTCCGGCTTGACGCGATGGATGGTCCAGGGCGGGTTGCGGATGCCAAGCTTGGGCAACAGCCATTGCTCGATGCCGGTCATCAGCGTCGCGGTGGTGCGGCCCTTCTTGAACCACTGCTTGAAGTTCTTGGCCTGCAGCAGCTCCTTGTACAGCCAGCTCTGCTCGAACGCGGCGGGGTAGGCGCTCAGCTCGTCGTGCTGGCGGCCGGCCTGCAGCGCGTCGTAGGCGGCCTCGGCTGCCAGCATGCCGGTCTTGATCGCGGCGTGGCTGCCCTTGATGCGCGAGGCGTTCAGGTAGCCGGCATCGCAGCCGACCAGCGCGCCGCCCGGGAACACGGTCTTGGGCAGCGACAGCAGGCCGCCGGCGGTGATGGCACGCGCGCCGTAGGACAAGCGCTTGCCGCCTTCGAAGTACTGGCGGATTTCCGGGTGCGTCTTGAAACGCTGGAATTCCTCGAACGGCGACAGCCACGGATTGGTGTAGTCCAGGCCGACCACAAAGCCGACCGCGACCTTGTTGTCTTCCATGTGGTACAGGAACGAGCCGCCGTAGGTGGCCGGATCGAGCGGCCAGCCGGCGGTGTGCACCACCAGGCCGGGCTTGTGCCTGGCCGGGTCGATCTCCCACAGCTCCTTCAGGCCGATGCCGTAGCTCTGCGGATCCTTGCCGGCATCCAGGCCGAACTTCTCGATCAGTTGCTTGCCCAGGTGGCCGCGCGCGCCTTCGGCGAAGATGGTGTACTTGGCATGCAGCTCCATGCCCAGCTGGAAGTTCTCGGTCGGCTCGCCTTCCTTGTTGATGCCCATGTTGCCGGTGGCCACGCCCTTGACCGAGCCGTCTTCGTTGTACAGCACCTCGGCGGCGGGGAAGCCCGGGAAGATCTCGACGCCCAGCGCCTCGGCCTGCTGGCCCAGCCAGCGCACGAAGTTCGACAGGCTGACGATGTAGTTGCCTTCGTTGTGGAAGCACTCGGGCAGCAGCGCCGGCGGCGTGCCCTTGGAGCCGGTCTCGTTCAGGAACAGGAACTTGTCCTCGGTCACGGCCTGGTTCAGCGGCGCCCCCAGCTCCTTCCAGTTCGGGATCAGCTCATTCAGGGCGCGCGGGTCCATGATGGCGCCCGACAGGATGTGGGCGCCGGGCTCGGAGCCCTTTTCCAGCACGCACACGTTGACGTCGGCGCCTTTCTCCTGCGCGAGTTGCTTCAGGCGGATGGCCGTGGCCAGGCCGGCGGGGCCGCCGCCGACGATGACCACGTCGTATTCCATGGCTTCGCGCGGGCCGAACTGCTCCAGGAGCTGTTGCTGATCCATTGTCTCTAACCCTCTGTTTCTTTGCTGCTAGCTGGCAATTGTGGGAAATGCGGTGATCGTTGTGCTGAGAACCCGGCCCGGGCGCGGCGCGTGGGCCGCCGGGGGAGCCGCGCGGGCGCGGCGGTGAAATCGGTGCTGTTTCGCTCCGAACAGCGCCGGAACGGCGTCCGGTCACGGCCGGATCGCGCGTTTTCCCTCTTTCCCTTTGCGGGCCAAGTTCTTAGAATCTCCGGCATTGTCCGGGACTCGCCACCCACAGGCAAGGATTTTTTTGGAACGGTCGTTCTTTTTTTTGATATGCTGCCTTCTGCTCCTGATGAGGGCGGAGGGGCTCCCGTACAAGAGGTAATCATGGGTTTGTCGATCAATCTGGAAGGCAAGGTGGCGCTGGTAACCGGCGCCTCGAGCGGGCTGGGCTCGCGTTTCGCCACGGTGCTCGCCGCCGCCGGCGCCAAGGTGGTGCTGGCATCGCGCCGCACCGAGCGGCTCAAGGAACTGCGCGCCGCGATCGAGGCCGAGGGCGGCAGTGCCCACGTGGTGCGCCTGGACGTGACCGACCCGGACAGTATCCGCGCCGCGGTGGCGCACGCCGAGACCGAAGCCGGGGCGATCGATATCCTGGTCAATAACTCGGGCGTGTCGACCACGCAGAAGCTGACCGACGTGGCCCCGGAAGACTTCGACTTCGTCTTCGACACCAATACCCGCGGCGCCTTTTTCGTCGCGCAGGAAGTCGCCAAGCGCATGATCGCGCGCGCCAAGGGCGCCGAGCGCAACGGCAGCCCGCTGCCGCAGGCGCGCATCGTCAATATCGCGTCGGTGGCGGGGCTGAAGGTGCTGTCGCAGATCGGCGTCTATTGCATGAGCAAGGCGGCGGTGGTGCACATGACCAAGGCTATGGCGCTGGAATGGGCGCGCCATGGCATCAATTCCAACGCCATCTGCCCCGGCTATATCGACACCGATATCAACCACCACCACTGGGACTCCGACGCCGGGCAGAAGCTGATCCAGATGCTGCCGCGCAAGCGCCTGGGCAAGCCGGAAGACCTCGACGGGCTGTTGCTGCTGCTGGCATCGGACCAGTCGCAGTTCATCAACGGCGCCGTCATCACCGCCGACGACGGCATGGTCTGAGCGCCCGCGCGCTGACACCGGGGGGCGCAAGTCCCCCCGCATCCCGCCCATGCGCCAAAAGCGCCGCGGGATGCCCGAGCGCCAACCCAGGGCTTATCCGGTCCCCTTGGGCGCGCCGTCGTCAGCAAGCGTCAAAACTTCAGAAATTTCGTGCGTGGCAGGCCAGTCTTGGCATAATCCGCCATGTCTGCAGATTAAGTCTTTACATACAAAGCGAGAACGCCGCGGTGGCCGCATGGCCCGAGCGGCCCTGGACCGGAGGCCGGGGAGATGGAGCAACAACAAGAGGCACGGCGCAACGCCGTGCCGCAACACGTCGTCGATTCCGCGGTGATCCCGCGGGCGACAGACGAAGCGCAGGACGCTGAATTCCGGGTTTCACCCCGCATCGAGGACTGGATTGGCGTGATCGTGATGGTGCTGCTGGTCGGCATCACCTTCGCCAACGTGGTGGTCCGCTATTTCACCGACGAGTCGTTTGCCTGGACCGAGGAATTCTCGGTCTTCCTGATGATCGTGCTGGCCCTGGTGGCCGGCAGCGCCGCGGTGGCGCGCGACCGCAATATCCGCATCGAGTTCTTCTTCGAACGCGGCAGCGCGGCCCGGCAGCGGCGCCTGGCGATCCTGTCGGCGCTGGCGGTGGCAGTGATGTTCATCGCGCTGGCGGTGCTGGGCGCACGCATCACCTGGGACGAATACACCTTCGGCGAGACCTCGCCCGGCATCGGCGTGCCAAGCTGGTGGTACTCGATCTGGCTGCCGGTGCTGTCGGCAGGCATCGCGCTGCGCGCGCTGGCGCTGATGGTGCGCAACGTGCGGGCGCTCAAGGCGCTGCATCAAGAGAGCCGGTCGGCGACGGAGCGTGCGCAATGACGCTGGTTGCCATCATCCTGTTCGTGGTCTTTATCGGCCTGATGCTGCTGGGCGTGCCGATCGGCGTGTCGCTGGGGCTAGGCGGCCTGGTTGCGATCGGCCTGTCCAATCTCGATACGCAGATGTTCGGCCTGCTGGCCGTGCCGCAGAATTTCTATGCGGGGCTGGCCAAGTATCCGCTGCTGGCGATCCCGATGTTCGTGCTGGTGGGCTCGATCTTCGACCGTTCCGGCGTGGCCCAGCGCCTGGTGACCTTCGCCATTGCCGTGGTCGGGCGCGGCCCGGGCATGCTGCCGCTGGTGGCGATCCTGGTGGCGATGTTCCTCGGCGGCATTTCCGGTTCGGGTCCGGCCAATGCGGCCGCGGTCGGGGGCGTGATGATCGCGGCGATGTCGCGCGCGGGCTATCCCGGCTCTTACAGCGCGGCGGTGGTCGGCGCGGCCGCGGCCACTGACATCCTGATCCCGCCGTCGGTGGCGTTCATCATCTACAGCGTGCTGGTGCCGGGTGCGTCGGTGCCGGCGCTGTTCGCGGCCGGCATGATCCCGGGCGTGCTCGCGGGCATCGCGCTGATCGTGCCGGCGGTGTGGCTGGCGCGCAAGCACAACATGGGCGCCGCCGAAGCCGCGCTGCCGCGCCCGCCATTCTGGAAGAGCCTGCGCGAGGCCGCGTGGGGCCTGGTGGCGCCGTTCCTGATCCTGGGCGGCATGCGCGCCGGCTGGTTCACGCCGACCGAAGCCGCCGTGGTGGCGGTGGTCTATGGGCTGTTCGTCGGCATGGTGGTGTACCGCAGCATCGGCCTGCGCGACCTGTTCACGATTTTCCAGGAAGCGGCCGAAACCTCGGCGGTGATCCTGCTGGTGGTGGCGCTGGCCGGCATCTTTGCCTACGCGCTGTCGACGCTGGGCGTGATCGATCCGCTGGCGCAGGCAATCGCCACTTCGGGGCTGGGCGAATACGGCGTGCTGGCGCTGATCGTGCTGCTGCTGATGACGGTGGGCATGTTCCTCGACGGCATCTCGATCTTCCTGATCTTCGTGCCGCTGCTGCTGCCGATCTCCAACGCCTTCCACTGGAATCCGGTGTGGTTCGGCGTGGTGCTGACGCTGAAGGTGGCGCTCGGCCAGTTCACGCCGCCGCTGGCCGTGAACCTGATGGTGTCGTGCCGGATCGCCCGCGTGCGCATGGAAGAAACCGTGCCATGGGTGATCTGGATGCTGCTGGCGATGTTCATTGCCATGCTGATGGTGCTGGCCTATCCGCCGCTGGCGACATGGCTGCCGGAGTACCTCGGCTATTGATCGCTGTTGCCTTGATTTTGCATTCACCAACAAGAACCTGACGCTTTTCCCCTGAGGAGATGAAATGAAACGTCGTGCCCTGATGCTCGCAACGGCCGCTGCCCTGGCCGCTTCCGCCTTCGCCCCCGCCGGCGCAATGGCCCAGACCTACAAGTCCGAGTACAAGATGTCGCTGGTGCTCGGCCCGGCCTTCCCGTGGGGCAAGGGCGGCGAGATCTGGGCCGACCTGGTCAGGCAGCGCACCAACGGCCGCATCAACATCAAGCTGTACCCGGGCACCTCGCTGGTGGCCGGCGACCAGACCCGCGAATTCTCGGCGATCCGCCAGGGCGTGATCGACATGGCGGTGGGCTCGACCATCAACTGGTCGCCGCAGGTCAAGGAACTGAACCTGTTCTCGCTGCCGTTCCTGATGCCCGACTACAAGGCGCTCGACGCGCTGACGCAGGGCGAGGTCGGCAAGTCGATCTTCGCCACGCTGGAGAAGGCCGGTGTGGTGCCGCTGGCCTGGGGCGAGAACGGTTTCCGCGAGGTGTCGAACTCCAAGCGCGAGATCCGCAAGCCGGAAGACCTGAAGGGCCTGAAGCTGCGCGTGGTGGGCTCGCCGCTCTATATCGAGACGTTCAACGCGCTGGGCGCCAACCCGACCCAGATGAGCTGGGCCGACGCGCAGCCGGCGATGGCCTCGGGCGCGGTCGACGGCCAGGAAAACCCGCAGTCGGTGTTCGCCGCCGCCAAGCTGTACACGGTCGGCCAGAAGTACGTCACCACCTGGGGCTACGTCGCCGATCCGCTGATCTTCGTGGTCAACAAGCAGATCTGGGAAAGCTGGACCCCGGCCGACCGCGAGATCGTCAAACAGGCGGCCATCGATGCCGGCAAGCAGGAAATCGCGTTGGCCCGCAAGGGACTGGCCGAGGCGAATGCGCCCGCCTGGAAGGACATGGAAGCCCACGGCGTCAAGGTCACGCACCTGACCCCGGCCGAGCACGACGCCTTCCGCAAGGCGACCGCCAAGGTCTACGACAAGTGGAAGAAGCAGATCGGCGCCGACCTTGTCACCAAGGCCGAAGGCGCGATTGCCAAGCGCTAAGTCATGAGGCAGGCCCGCCAGTGTTGGCGGGCCTGTTGCATTGGAGGCTGTGATGAAACACGTCTACACGGTGGTCATGCCGATCCGGTGGGGCGACATGGACGCGATGGGCCATGTCAACAACACCGTCTATTTCCAGTATCTGGAGCAGGCGCGCATCGAGTGGTTCGCGTCGCTGGGCCGCGGCGGCAAGGATGCGAACGGGCAGGGGCCGGTCATCATCAATGCCCATATGACCTTCCTGAAGCAGCTGCGCTATCCGGGCGAGATCGAATGCCGGGTCTATGCGGGACAGCTGGGCCGTACCAGCTTCGAGACGCGCATGGAAATCCGGCGCACCGACCTGCCTGACGTGGTGTGGGCCGAGGGCGGTGCCAAGGTGGTGTGGTGCGATTATGCGGCGGAGAAATCGGTGCCGGTGCCGGCCGAGATCCGGGCGATCATCGAAGAGTGATGGTTTTCAGCGTCAGTGGGCCACCAGCCGCTGCACCAGGTCCACCGACGTACTCGCTCCGTACTTCTTCATCAGCCGCGCCCGATAGATATCGACCGTGCGCGGGCTGATCGCCAGCAGCTTGCCGATCTGCTTGCTGGTCTTGCCTTCCACCAGCTGCGCCGCGATCTCGCGTTCGCGCGCGGTCAGTTCGGCGGTGACCTGGCGCTTCTGCGACAAGTCCTCGAAGGTCCAGATCCCTGCGCCGAGCGGCTGGCTCCGGTCCAGCGCGCGGCCGGTGACGTGGCACCAGAACAGTTCCCCGCCGGCGCGCTTCATGATGCGTTCGTCCGAATACATGCCGCGCTTGCCCATGATCGGCGCGATGCGCGCGCCGGTGCGCTCGAATTCGTCGGCGGTGGGGTAGAGCACCTGGAACGACTGGCCCAGCAGGGCCTCGCGCGTGGTGCCGAAGATGCGGCAGACCTCTTCGTTGCAGTCCTCGATTACGCGCTCGCGTGACAGCACCAGTCCGACTGGGGCGAGCTGGAAGGCGGTCTGGTAGTCGATGGCGGGCATCTGCTTATGTATTTTTACGTAATGGCGTAGCCGGCTGTGCTTGCGTATGCTGTCGGTCGGACGCGTGACGGCGACGGCTTGCCGCCTGTTGCCGATTGTACCGTTACAATTTCCCTGCGTCGCCCGCCGCACCACCCGCCGGCGGGGGAGTCGACGGGGACTACCGAGGAAGGAGCGAAGCATGAACAAGGTCTACGCCAGCGCCGCAGAAGCGCTTGCAGGCGTCGTCCGCGACGGCCAGACGATCGCTGTGGGCGGTTTCGGCCTGTGCGGCATTCCCGAGGCGCTGATCGGCGCGCTGCGCGACAGCGGCGCCAAGCAGCTGACCTGCATCTCCAACAACGCCGGCGTCGACGGCTTCGGCCTGGGCCTGCTGCTGGCCACGCGCCAGATCAAGAAGATGATCTCGTCCTACGTCGGCGAGAACAAGGAGTTCGAGCGCCAGTACCTGGCCGGCGAACTGGAGCTGGAATTCACCCCGCAAGGCACGCTGGCCGAAAAGCTGCGCGCCGGCGGCTCGGGCATCCCGGCCTTCTTCACCAAGACCGGCGTCGGCACCATCGTCGCCGAAGGCAAGGAAATCCGCGAATTCGACGGCGAAAAGTACGTGATGGAGCGTTCGCTGACCGCCGACGTCGCGCTGGTCAAGGCCTGGAAGGCCGACAAGGCCGGCAACCTGGTGTTCCGCCGCACCGCGCGCAACTTCAACCCGATGTGCGCGATGGCGGGCAAGGTCACCGTGGCCGAGGTCGAGCAGATCGTCGAGACCGGCGAGCTTGATCCGGACGAGATCCACCTGGCCGGCATCTTCGTGCAGCGCCTGGTGCTCAACGCCAATCCCGAGAAACGCATCGAGCAGCGCACCGTGCGCGCGGCCAGCTAAGGAGACCCATCATGGCATGGACACGTGACGAAATGGCCGCGCGCGCCGCGGCCGAGCTGCAGGACGGTTTCTACGTCAACCTGGGCATCGGCCTGCCGACGCTGGTGGCCAACTGGGTGCCCGAAGGCATGGAAGTCTGGCTGCAATCCGAGAACGGCCTGCTCGGCATCGGCCCGTTCCCGACCGAGGAAGAAGTCGACGCCGACATGATCAACGCCGGCAAGCAGACCGTGACCACGCTGCCGGGCTCGTCGATCTTCTCGTCGGCCGACTCGTTCGCGATGATCCGCGGCGGCCACATCAACCTGGCCATCCTGGGCGCCATGCAGGTCAGCGAGAAGGGCGACCTGGCCAACTGGATGATCCCGGGCAAGATGGTCAAGGGCATGGGCGGCGCGATGGACCTGGTCGCCGGCGTCGGCCGCGTGGTGGTGCTGATGGAACACACCGCCAAGAAGAAGGACGGCACCGAGGATCTCAAGATCCTGAAGCAGTGCAACCTGCCGCTGACCGGCGTGGGCGTGGTCAACTGCATCATCACCGACCTCGGCGTGATCGACGTGACCGCGGATGGCCTCAAGCTGGTGGAGACCGCTCCGGGCGTCAGCCGCGAGGAAATCCAGGCGAAGACGGGGGCGCCGCTGCTGTAAGCCAGCCTTCGGCCATGGCCTGACGAGCCCTGTGGCGCATTGCGCCACAGGGCTTTTTTCATTGGATGGCCGGATAACCGACTAGGTCGATCGGCTGGGCCAGCTAGCTATATCGGCGAATGGCCTGTCCCCGCACGGGTCGCTATGCTGGCCGCTTTCGGGCAGGCGTGTGCTTGCCAAGTCAATGCTTTACGGAAGGTGCGCGATGCCCGCTACCCCCACCCGAACCCTGCCCCTGGTCTACGCCTGCTCCGGCTGCTCCAGCGTGGCGCAACTGGCCAATGCCTGCGCAGTGCGGCTGGACCGCGGCGGCCGCGCGGAAATGTCGTGCATCAGCGGCGTGGGCGGCGGCGTGCCGGCGCTGACGCGCGTGGCGCGATCGGGCCGGCCGATCCTGGCGCTGGACGGGTGTCCGCTGGCCTGCGTGCAGGCGTGCCTGGCCAACGCGGGCGTGGTGCCGGACCAGCACCTGGTGCTGAACCGGCTGGGCGCGGTCAAGCGCCAGCACGGCGAATGCACCGAGGACGAGACCGAGGCGGTGTGGCGGGAGGTCGAGGCGGCGCTGGAGCGCCTCGCACAGGGGTAGCGGATGGCCGGATGCGCCGCGGCGCATCCGGCGCGGCGGCACGTCAGGCCGCCGGCTTGTTGTGGCGGCTGAACACCGAGGCAGCGCCGTCGGCCTTGACCAGCAGCACGTCGAACGGATCCTTGCGCGGTCCCTGTTCCATGCCCGGCGAGCCGACCGGCATGCCCGGCACTGCCAGCCCGACCGCCTTGGGTTTGGCCGCCAGCAGCTTGCGGATGTCGGCGGCGGGCACGTGGCCCTCGATCGCATAGCCGGCGATATGGCCGGTATGGCAGGAGCCGAAGCGCTCGGGCATGCCGAAGCGCTTGCGGTATTCGCCGGTATCCTCGACGTCATGCACCGTCACGGTGAAGCCGTTGGCGCGCAGGTGCTTGACCCATTCCTCGCAGCAGCCGCACAGCGGACTCTTGTAGACGTCGATGGCCAGCGGCTTCTTCGCCTGCGCGAACGCATCGGCCGCGGGCCCCAGCACGCCAACGGCGAGCGTGCCGAGCGCCAGCGCGCCGAGGGTGCCGAGAAAACGTCGTCGTTGCATCATTGCTTGTTGCTCCTTGCTGTGGTGCGCAGATGTAGCACCTTACTGCGCCACCCAGCCGCCATCCATGTTCCAGATCGCGCCGCGCACCTGGCGGGCCGCGTCGGACGACAGGAACACGGCCAGTGCGCCCAGTTCATCGGGCGTGACGAACTGGCCCGAGGGCTGTTTCTCCAGCACCAGCTCGCGCTTGGCCTGCTCGACCGGGATGCCTTCCTTCTGCGCGCGGGCTTCGACCTGCTTCTGCACCAGCGGCGTCAGCACCCAGCCCGGGCAGATCGCGTTGGCGGTCACGCCGGTCTGCGCGGTTTCCAGCGCGGTTACCTTGGTGAAGCCGACGATGCCGTGCTTGGCCGCGACATAGGCCGATTTCTGCGCCGAGGCCACCAGCCCGTGGGTCGAGGCGACGTTGATGATGCGCCCCCAGTTCTTCTGCTTCATGCCGGGCAGTGCCAGGCGCGTGGTATGGAAGGCCGAGGTCAGGTTGATGGCGATGATCGCGTCCCAGCGCTCGGGCGGGAAGTCTTCGATGGCCGCGACGTGCTGGATGCCGGCATTGTTGACGAGGATGTCGGCGCCGCCGAACTCGGCCTGGGCGTAGCGCATCATGTCCTCGATGTCGGCCGCCTTGCTCATGTCGGCGCCGTGATAGCCGACGCGGATCCCCTGGCCGGCCTGCGCGATCTCGTTCTTTGCGGCGTCCGCGTCACCAAAGCCGTTGACGATGATGTGGGCGCCCTGCGCCGCCAGCGCCTTTGCGATGCCGAGTCCGATGCCGCTGGTCGAGCCAGTCACCAGGGCGGTCTTGCCGTTGAGCATGTAAGCCTCCGTCGAGAGAAAGGGATGCCACGGCAGAACAGCCGCCGGATGGGCGGCGCGCGCCGTGGCGGTGCGCGGCCGCGCGCGGGGCGCGGACACTGTGCTGTGGCATTGTACCCGCTGCGGCGTACAATCCAGCTTTGCTCAACTTCCGGCGGCGGTGCCTGCTGGCGCCTTGCGTCCGGTTTGCCAGGGAGTCCAGATGTCTGCCAGTCCGCGTCTCGGTTTCGTCCAGTGCATCAGTCCGGCGGGCCTGCACCGCATGGCGTACCACGAGTGGGGCGACCCCGCCAATCCGCGCGTGCTGGTGTGCGCGCACGGCCTGACGCGCACCGGGCGCGACTTCGACGCCGTCGCCCGCGCGCTGTGCGGCGACTACCGCGTGGTGTGCCCGGACGTGGTGGGCCGCGGCCGCTCGGAATGGCTGGCCGATGCCAACGGCTATGTGGTGCCGCAGTATGTCTCCGACATGGTCACGCTGATCGCGCGGCTCAATGTGGAGAAGGTGGACTGGTTCGGCACCTCGATGGGCGGCCTGATCGGCATGGGCCTGGCCGGGCTGCCGAAGTCGCCGGTGCGCAAGCTGCTGCTCAATGACGTCGGTCCGCGGATCGCGCCTTCGGCGGTCGAGCGCATCGGTGCCTACCTTGGCCTGCCGGTGCGCTTCAAGACCTTCGAGGAAGGGCTGGCGTACCTGCAGACCATCAGCGCCTCGTTCGGGCGCCACACCGCCGAGCAGTGGCGCGAGCTCAACGCCGCCATCCTGAAGCCGGTGCAGGGCGGCGACGGCCTGGAATGGGGCTTGCATTACGATCCGCAACTGGCGGTGCCGTTCCGCAAGTCCACGCCCGAGGCCATCGCCGCCGGCGAAGCCGCGCTGTGGCGCAGCTTCGAAGCCATCGAGGCTCCGGTGCTGGTGGTGCGCGGCGCGCAGTCTGACCTGCTGCTGCGCGAGACCGTGGCCGAGATGGTGGCGCGCGGCAAGCACGTGAGCTCGGTGGAGGTGCCCGACGTGGGGCACGCCCCGACCTTCGTCGATCCGGCGCAGATCGCGATCGTGCGCCAGTTCTTTACCGGCGCCTGACCGCACGCGTTGCGGCCAGGTTGTCATCCGGCTGTTTTTATCGAGTTACGCATTGCCATGAGTCTTCCTGAACTGAAGCGCGCCCATGTGGGCAAGCGCTTGTCCGAATACGCGGTCTACAACGGCGTGGTGTATCTGGCCGGGCAGGTGCCCGAGGTCGATCCCAAGGCCGATATCCGCGGCCAGACGCGCGAGGTGCTGGGCCATATCGACCGCCTGCTGGCCGAGGCCGGCAGCGACAAGACCCGCATCCTGTCGTGCCAGATCTTCCTGACCAACATCGACCTGATCGGCGAGATGAACGAGGTCTGGGATGCCTGGGTGCCGCAAGGCAACACGCCGCCGCGCGCCACCGTCGAAGCCCGCCTGGCCAATCCCGATTACCTGATCGAAGTGGTGGTCACCGCTGCGCTCAACTGATGCAGGCGCTGTGACATGGTGACGTCGACCGACCTGGCCGGCCGGGTCGCGGGCATTCCGGATACCGAGCTGGTCGAGCGCGCCCTGGCGTACGTGCGCGAGCACGGCGCAGGCGTCGCGCTGCCCACAGGCGAGACCGTGCCGTCGCACGCGGAGGGGATGCTGCGCATCCTCGACGGCCTGCGCGTGGATGATTCCGCGCGCGCGGCGGCATGCCTGTTCGGCCTGGCGGCATTCGTGCCCGAGACCGAAGCCGAGATCGAGCCGCGCTTCGGCGAGGAAGTGGCGCGGCTGGTCAATGGCGTGCGGCAGCTGCTGCGCATCGGCGCCATCGCCGGCAATCGCCCGGATGCGGAGTCGGCCGCGCCGTCGAAGAACGAAGCCCAGGCGCGCCACGAGCAGGTCGAGGCGCTGCGCAAGATGCTGCTGGCGTTTGCGCAGGACATCCGCGTGGTGCTAGTGCGGCTGGCCTCGCGGCTGCAGACGCTGCGCTGGCTGGCCGAGACTAAGCAGTCACCGCTGCCCGGCGTGGCGCGCGAAACGCTCGACATCTACGCGCCGCTGGCCAACCGCCTGGGCATCTGGCAGATGAAGTGGGAGCTGGAGGACCTGGCCTTCCGCTTCGAACAGCCCGATACCTACAAGCGCATCGCCAGGCTGCTGGATGAAAAGCGCATCGAGCGCGAAGGCTATATCGCCGGCGCCATCGCGCGGCTGCAGTCCGAGCTGGCCACCGCGGGCATCCGCGCCGAGGTCAGCGGCCGGCCCAAGCACATCTACAGCATCTGGAAGAAGATGCGCGGCAAGGAGCTGGATTTTGCCGACCTGTACGATGTGCGCGCCTTCCGCGTGATCGTCGACGATATCAAGGACTGCTATACGGTGCTCGGCATCGTGCACCATATCTGGCAGCCGATCCCGCGCGAGTTCGACGACTACATCTCCCGGCCCAAGGCCAACGGCTACAAGTCGCTGCACACGGTGGTGATCGGCGATGACGGCCGCGCCTTCGAGGTGCAGATCCGCACGCACGAGATGCACCACTTTGCCGAATACGGCGTGGCCGCGCACTGGCGCTACAAGGAGGCGGGCAGCCGCGGCTATGCCGGGCAGTTCTCCGCCAGCGAGCGCTACGACGAGAAGATTGCCTGGCTGCGCCAGCTGCTGGCGTGGAAGGACGATGCCGACCACAGCGTGGCGCATGACGAGTCATGGGAGCAGATCAAGCACGCCGCGATCGACGACCACATCTACGTGCTGACGCCGCAGGCGCGCGTGGTGGCGCTGCCGCAGGGCGCAACCGCCGTGGATTTCGCCTACTACCTGCACAGCGATCTCGGCCACCGCTGCCGCGGCGCGCGCGTGGACGGCACCATGGTGCCGCTGAACACGCCGCTCAAGAACGGCCAGACCGTCGAGATCATCGCGGTCAAGCAGGGCGGGCCGTCGCGCGACTGGCTCAATGCCGACCTGGGCTACCTCGCCAGCAGCCGCGCGCGCGCCAAGGTGCGCGCGTGGTTCAACGCGCTGGACTCGCAGGAAACCATCGCCCAGGGCCGCGCGCTGATCGACAAGACGCTGCAGCGGGAAGGCAAGACCGCGGTCAAGCTGGAAGACCTGGCGACGCGGCTGGGCTTCAAGACTCCGGACGAGCTGTTCGCCGCGGTGGCCAAGGACGAGTTCAGCCTGCGCCATGTGGAGCACGCGTTGCGCCACCCCGAGGGCGAGGTCCAGGCGCCGCTGAGCGAGGAAGACGCCGTCACCAAGAAGAGCCGCGCCACCAGCGTGGCGCGCGGCGCCAAGAGCGGCGTGCTGGTGGTGGGCGTGGATTCGCTGATGACGCAGATGTCGCGCTGCTGCAAGCCGGCGCCGCCGGACGACATCGTCGGCTTTGTCACGCGCGGGCGCGGGGTGTCGATCCATCGCCGCAACTGCCACACCTTCCAGCAGCTGTCGGCGCGCGCGCCGGAGCGCGTGATCCAGACCGAGTGGGGCAAGAAGAGCCACGCCGCGGTCTATCCGGTCGACATCCATGTCGAGGCCATCGACCGGCAGGGCCTGCTGCGCGACATCTCGGAAGTGCTGTCGCGCGAGAAGATCAACGTCACGGGCGTCAAGACGCTGTCCAGCAAGGGCGTGGCGCGCATGCAGTTCACCGCGGAGGTCTCCGAGGCCACGCAGCTGCAGCGCGCACTGCTGCTGATCGAGGAAGTCCAGGGGGTGTTGCAGGCGAAAAGAAAGTGATGCTATACTTGCGGCTTCGCTAGGCTCGTAGCTCAGCTGGTTAGAGCACCACCTTGACATGGTGGGGGTCGTTGGTTCGAGTCCAATCGAGCCTACCAACGAATTGCAGTAAAGCAGTAAAAAGCAGTGCGGCAAGTCCGATTCAACCCCATACGGAACGGAAGGGCATCATGGTTATGACACCGCGAACTACTACCGCTGGCAAGCGACAGTAGTCGAGGTGCGCCTTCGACCCGGTTGGATCGGGTTTGACAAAGAGAAACGCGGCCTTGGCCGCGTTTTTTTTCGTCCGTCGCTTGCCAGCCGCCCTGATAAGCTGCCGCCTTGCCGTGCGGCAGGGCGGGGCAGCCAAGAACAGATCGCCAGCGCGCAGGCATGCGGGCCGGTGCCACAAGATGCAGTTTGATCCGCTCGGGCGAGGCGCAAGGCGCCGCCGGCGGAACCTGGAGAGTCGAAATGATCGCAATCACGCTGCCGGACGGGTCCCGCCGCGAGTTTCCCGGCCCGGTGACGGTTGCCGAAGTGGCGCAGAGCATCGGCGCAGGCCTGGCCAAGGCCGCGCTGGCCGGCAAGGTGGACGGCCAGCTGGTAGACACCAGCTACAAGATCGAGCGCGATGCGGAACTGGCCATCGTGACGGACAAGGATGCCGACGGCGTCGATGTGATCCGCCACTCCACGGCGCACTTGCTGGCCTATGCCGTCAAGGAGTTGTACCCGGACGCGCAGGTGACGATCGGGCCGGTGATCGAGAACGGCTTCTACTACGACTTCGCCTACAAGCGCCCCTTCACGCCGGAAGACCTCGCTGCCATCGAAAAGAAGATGACGGAGTTGGCGCGCAAGGACGAGAAGGTTACGCGCGAAGTGTGGAACCGCGACGAAGCGGTGGCGCTGTTCGAGTCGATGGGCGAGAAGTACAAGGCCGAGATCATCGGCTCGATCCCGGCCGACCAGGAAATCGGCCTTTATCGCGAAGGCAATTTCGTCGACCTGTGCCGCGGCCCGCACGTGCCGTCGACGGGCAAGCTCAAGGTCTTCAAGCTGATGAAGGTGGCCGGCGCCTACTGGCGCGGCGACGCCAACAACGAGATGCTCCAGCGCATCTACGGCACGGCGTGGGCCAAAAAGGAAGACCAGGAGGCCTACCTGCACATGCTTGAGGAGGCCGAGAAGCGCGACCACCGCAAGCTGGGCAAGACGCTGGACCTGTTTCACCTGCAGGAAGAGGCGCCTGGCATGGTGTTCTGGCACCCGAAGGGCTGGCAGGTCTGGCAGGCTGTCGAGCAGTACATGCGCGGCCGCCTGACGGACGCCGGCTACGACGAGGTGCGTACGCCGCAGGTGATGGACCGTTCGCTGTGGGAGAAGTCGGGTCACTGGCAGAACTACAAGGAGAACATGTTCGTCACGGAGTCGGAGAAGCGCGACTACGCGATCAAGCCGATGAACTGCCCGGGCCATGTGCAGATCTTCAACCACGGCCTGCGCTCGTACCGCGACCTGCCGCTGCGCCTGGCCGAGTTCGGTGCCTGCCATCGCAACGAGCCGTCCGGGGCGCTGCACGGGCTGATGCGGGTGCGCGGCTTTGTGCAGGACGATGCGCATATCTTCTGCACGGAAGAGCAGATCGTCGCCGAGGCGAAGGCCTTCAACGAACTGGCGTTCTCGGTCTATGACGACTTCGGCTTCAAGGACGTGAAGGTCAAGCTGTCGCTGCGCCCCGACCAGCGCGCCGGCTCGGACGAGATCTGGGACCATGCCGAGGAAGGCCTGCGCCTGGCGCTGCGCGCCTGCGGCGTGGAATGGGAAGAGCTGCCCGGCGAGGGCGCCTTCTACGGCCCGAAAGTCGAATACCACATCAAGGACGCGATCGGCCGCTCCTGGCAGTGCGGTACGCTGCAGCTGGATCTGGTGCTGCCGGAGCGCCTGGGTGCTGAATACGTTTCCGAGGACAATTCCCGCAAGCGCCCGGTGATGCTCCATCGCGCCATCCTGGGCTCGTTCGAGCGCTTCCTGGGCATCCTGCTCGAAAACCACGCCGGCGCGCTGCCGGCCTGGCTGGCCCCGGACCAGGTCGTGGTCATGAATATTGCGGATTCTCAGGCAGAGTACGCCGAAAGCGTCGTGCAATTGCTGCAAAAACAAGGGTTTAGGGCCAAGGCCGATTTGCGTAACGAGAAAATTACGTATAAAATCCGCGAGCATTCGCTTCAAAAGGTCCCCTACCTGCTGGTGGTGGGCGATAAGGAGCGGGATGCCAATCAAGTGGCCGTGCGTGCCCGTGGCAACGTGGATCTGGGTGTGATGCCCGTCTCCGCGTTTGTTGAGCGTCTGCAACACGACGTCGCCAGCAAAGCCTGAGGGTGGTGAGCACGGCTTGTTTTTTTGTCTTCTTGAGGTAACGCAACATCGCTACGGACAAAGGTCATCGCATCAACCGGGAAATCAGCGCGCCTGAACTGCGCCTGGTAGGGGTTGATAACGAGCAGCTCGGCATCGTCAAGTTCATGGACGCTCTGCGGCTGGCTGAGGACAAGGACTTGGACCTGGTGGAGATCGCCCCCAACGCGACTCCGCCCGTCGCCCGGATCATGGATTACGGGAAGTTCAAGTACGAGGAAGCCAAGCGCGCCCACGAGGCCAAGCTGAAGCAGAAGATCATCCAGGTCAAGGAAGTCAAGTTCCGGCCGGGTACGGATGACGGCGACTACAACGTCAAGCTGCGCAACCTGAAGCGCTTCCTGGAAGATGGCGACAAGACCAAGATCACGCTGCGGTTCCGTGGTCGCGAGATGGCCCACCAGGAAATCGGCGCGCGCATGCTCGAACGCCTGAAGGCGGACCTGGAAGAAATTGGCCAGGTCGAGCAGATGCCGAAGATGGAAGGGCGCCAGATGGTGATGGTGCTCGCCCCCAAGAAGAAGAAGTAATTCTTGCGCGGTGCAGCGGCCGGGATGCCACGCATCCCGGTGTTGCTTCGTGCGGAAGTCGCGCGTGTCCTGCAAGGGGCGTCGCGCAACAACAAGTGGATGCGGGTCTTGCAAGCGTCGGCGTCAGCCGTCCACCTGCATGCATGTCATATGAGCTGGAGTTTTTCATGCCGAAGATGAAGACGAAGAAAAGCGCTTCCAAGCGCTTTACTGCCCGTCCGAACGGTTCGTTCAAGCGTGGCCAGGCCTTCAAGCGTCACATCCTGACCAAGAAGACCACCAAGAACAAGCGTCAACTGCGCGGTACTCAGGACGTCCATGAGACGAACCTGAAGTCGGTGCGCGCGATGATGCCTTACGCATAACCCCTGACGACAACGAAAGGAGAATTACATGCCTCGAGTAAAGCGTGGGGTCACTGCACGGGCCCGTCACAAGAAGGTTATCGACGCTGCCAAGGGTTACCGCGGCCGTCGCAATAATGTCTATCGCATCGCCAAGCAGGCGGTCATGCGTGCTGGCCAGTACGCGTACCGCGATCGCCGCAACAAGAAGCGCGTGTTCCGCGCCCTGTGGATTGCGCGTATCAACGCCGCGACGCGTGAGCATGGCATGACCTACAGCGTGTTCATGAACGGCCTGAAGAAGGCTTCGATTGAACTGGACCGCAAGGTGCTGTCGGACATGGCTATTCACGACAAGCCTGCCTTTGCCGCCATCGTCAACCAGGTGAAAGCCACCGTTGCCTGATGCCGGCTCCGGTAGCGCGTAAGCGCCGCCGGGCAAGCACCGACCGCAAGGTCGACCGCTGACCGCAAGGTCCGCTGAAACGGGGCTCCTCACCGAGCCCCGTTTTTATTTGCGGTTCCGGATACCGTTTTGCGCCAGCCGCTGAGACGGCATCCGGAAACGCATACCGCACGTAGTGCCAACCCACGTCGGCCAGGATGCTTCCGGCCGACGCCAGAACACTCCACGACCGCCGCCATGTCTCAGGATCTGGACCAAATCGTCGCCGACGCCCAGGCCGCCTTCGCCGCCGCCAACGACAACGCCACGCTGGAAAACGAAAAAGCCCGCTTCCTGGGCAAGACCGGCGCGCTGACCGAACTGCTCAAGGGGCTCGGCAAGCTCGACCCGGAAACCCGCAAGAGCGAGGGCGCGCGCATCAACCAGGTCAAGCAGCAGGTCGAAGCCGCGCTGCAGGCGCGACGCCAGGCGCTGGCCGACGCGCTGATGAACGCGCGCCTGGCCGCCGAAGCCATCGACGTCACGCTGCCGGGCCGCGCAGTGGCGCGCGGCAGCCTGCATCCGGTGATGCGCACGTGGGAGCGCGTCGAGCAGATCTTCGGCTCGATCGGCTTCGACGTGGCCGACGGTCCCGAGATCGAAACCGACTGGATGAACTTCACCGCGCTGAACAACCCGGACAACCACCCGGCGCGTTCGATGCAGGACACCTTCTACGTGGACGGCCGCGACAGCGAAGACAAGCTGCTGCTCCTGCGCACGCACACCAGCCCGATGCAGGTGCGCTACGCCAGGATGCATGTGGAGAAGTACGCCGGCAAGGCGATGCCGCCGATCAAGGTGATCTGCCCGGGCCGCACTTATCGCGTCGACAGCGACGCCACCCACTCGCCGATGTTCAACCAGGTTGAAGGCCTGTGGATCGGCGAGGACGTCAGCTTTGCCGACCTGAAGGGCGTGTACACCGATTTCCTGCGCAAGTTCTTCGAGCGCGACGACATCCAGGTGCGCTTCCGCCCGTCGTACTTCCCGTTCACCGAGCCCTCGGCGGAAATCGACATGGCCTTCGGCAATGGCAAGTGGCTGGAAATCTCCGGTTCGGGCCAGGTGCACCCGAACGTGCTGCGCAACATGGGCCTCGATCCCGAGCGCTATATCGGTTTCGCGTTCGGCTCCGGCCTCGAGCGCCTGACCATGCTGCGCTATGGCATCAACGACCTGCGCCTGTTCTTCGAGGGCGATGTGCGCTTCCTGCGCCAGTTCGCCTGACCGGCGCACCGTCAAAACTCGTCACCGACTACACCGAATACTTACCGGATCAGAAGCGCCATGCAATTCTCGGAATCCTGGCTTCGCACCTTCGCCAACCCTGAAAAGATTTCCACCGACGCGCTGTCGCACAGCCTGACCATGGCCGGCCTCGAAGTGGAAGAGGTGGGCCCGGTCGCGCCGCCGTTCGACAAGGTGGTGGTTGCGCACGTGCTGTCGACCGAGCGCCATCCCAATGCCGACCGCCTCAACGTATGCCAGGTCGATGCCGGCACCGGCGAGACCCTGCAGATCGTCTGCGGCGCGCCCAACGTCAGGCCCGGCATCAAGGTGCCGTGCGCGCTGGTCGGCGCGGTGCTGCCGCCGGCAGAGGATGGCGGCAAGCCGTTCGAGATCAAGGTCGGCAAGCTGCGTGGCGTGGACAGCTACGGCATGCTGTGCTCGGCGCGCGAACTGAAGCTGTCGGAAGACCACGGCGGCCTGATGGTGCTGCCGGACGACGCGCCGGTCGGCCAGAACATCCGCCAGTATCTGGACCTGGACGACCAGGTCTTCGTCATCAAGCTGACGCCGAACAAGGCCGACTGCCTGTCGATCCACGGCGTCGCGCGCGAAGTGTCCGCGCTGACCGGTGCCGCACTGAACCTGCCCGACATGCAGCCGGTGCCGGTGACGATCCAGGACAAACTGCCGGTCAAGGTGTCGGCGCCCGATCTCTGTGGCCGCTTCTCCGGGCGCATCATCCGCGGCGTCAACGCGCGTGCCGCCACGCCGCTGTGGATGGTGCAGCGGCTCGAGCGCTCGGGCCAGCGCAGCGTGTCCGCGCTGGTCGATATCTCGAACTACGTGATGCTGGAGCTGGGTCGTCCGTCGCACGTGTTCGACCTGCACAAGATCCACGGCGGCCTGGACGTGCGCTGGGGCCGCAAGGGCGAGCAGATCAAGCTGCTGAACGGCAACACCATCGAGGTCGACGAGCAGGTCGGCGTGATCGCCGACGAAAAAGAGATCGAGAGCCTGGCCGGCATCATGGGCGGCGACAGCACCGCCGTCACGCTGGACACTACCGACATCTACCTCGAAGCCGCCTTCTGGTGGCCGGCCGCGATCCAGGGCCGCAGCCGCCGCTACAACTTCTCTACCGACGCCGGACACCGCTTCGAGCGCGGCGTGGACTACGCCACCACGGTCGAGCATATCGAGCGCATCACCGCGCTGATCCTTGCCATCTGCGGAGGCCAGGCCGGCCCGGTGGACGACCATGTGGTCAACCTGCCGGTGCGCAAGCCGGTCAGCCTGCGCGTGGCGCGCGCCGAGCGCGTGCTTGGCATCGAGCTGTCGCCGGCGGCCATCGCCGACGTGTTCCAGCGGCTGCAGCTGCCGTTCACGCGTACGCAGGGTGCCGAAGGTGAGTTGTTCGAAGTCACGCCGCCGAGCTACCGCTTCGATATCGAGATCGAGGAAGACCTGATCGAGGAAGTCGCGCGCATCTACGGCTTCGAGCGCATTCCGGCGCGCCCGCCGGTCGCCGAGAGCGAAATGCGCCCGACCAACGAAGGCAGCCGTTCCACTCACGTGGTGCGCCATGCCGTGGCCGCGCGCGACTATCAGGAAGTGATCAACTTCGCCTTCGTCGAAGAGAAGTGGGAGCGCGACTTCGCCGCCAACGACCAGCCGATCCGCCTGCTGAACCCGATCGCCAGCCAGCTGGCGGTGATGCGCTCGACGCTGATCGGCGGGCTGGTCGACAAGGTGCGCTACAACCTGAACCGCAAGGCCGCGCGCGTGCGCCTGTTCGAGGTGGGCCGGGTGTTCCATCGCGACGCCGGCGTCAAGGACGGCGGCCTGACCGTGGCCGGGTATGACCAGCCGATGATGGCCGCGGGCATCGCCTACGGCCCGGCGTTCGAGGAGCAGTGGGGCATCGCTACGCGCAACGTCGACTTCTTCGACGTGAAGGGCGATGTCGAGGCGCTGTTCCATCCGCGCGTGCCGCGCTTCGAGCCGGTATCGCATCCGGCGCTGCACCCGGGCCGCGCCGCGCGCGTGCTGCTCGACGGCAAGCCCGTGGGCGTGGTTGGCGAACTGCATCCGCGCTGGCTGCAGGAGTATGAGCTGGCGCATGCACCGGTGCTGTTCGAACTGCGGCTCGACGCGCTGCGCGCCACCGGCCTGCCGGCGTACACCGAGATCTCCAAGTTCCCCGCCGCCGTGCGCGACCTGGCCGTGGTCGTGAAGCAATCGGTACGCGTGCAGGACCTGCTCGACGCCATGCGCGCGGCCCTGGAAAAACAGGGTTACGGCCGCTTCTGCCAGGGCCTGGTGCTGTTCGACGAGTTCCGTCCCAAGGGCGCTTCCACGGCCATTGGCGCGGACGAGAAAAGCCTTGCGTTCCGGGTGACCTTGCAAGATACTGGGTCGACCCTCCAGGACGAAACCGTCGACAGCGCGGTGCGCTGCATGGTCGACGCGCTGACCGAAGCCTTCCAGGCGCGGCTGCGCGGTTGATCCGTCGCCAGGACCGACGGAGCACGATAAAAAGGGCGCCCGGGCTCGCCCCGGGCGGATCGCCAGACAGATACTCGAGCGATCGACATGAATGATCGAGACGCGAATTCCATGACCGCTGCAGCACTGGGTGAGATGAGCGACCGGCAGGCATCCTCCCTTGACGATGCAATGCCGGAAGCCCGCGCGACCGAAGTTCCCACGCTGACCAAGGCCGAGCTTGCCGAGATGCTGTTCGACCAGGTGGGCCTGAACAAGCGTGAATCGAAGGACATGGTCGAGGCCTTCTTCGACGTCATCCGCGAAGCGCTGGAGCAGGGCGACAGCGTCAAGCTTTCCGGCTTCGGCAACTTCCAGTTGCGCGACAAGCCCCAGCGGCCCGGCCGCAATCCCAAGACCGGCGAAGTCATCCCGATCACCGCGCGCCGCGTAGTCACGTTCCACGCCAGCCAGAAGCTGAAGGGCCTGGTCGAAGAACGCGCCGGCATCGCCGGCTGACGCGTCACCCGAACGGCGGATTGCTTCCCGAGGCCGGCATCGGTATTCTTCTCGGCGCGCGCGTGACGCGCGCCAACCTCCTGGCCGGCATGGCCTGACGCTCGTCTACACCTCTGCATGTCGGACAAACCCAGCGACCGCATCGCGTTGCCGCCGATCCCGGCCAAGCGCTACTTCACCATCGGTGAGGTGAGCGAGCTTTGCGCCGTCAAGCCGCACGTGCTGCGCTACTGGGAACAGGAGTTTACGCAGCTCAAGCCGGTCAAGCGGCGCGGCAACCGCCGCTACTACCAGCACCATGAAGTCCTGCTGATCCGCCGCATCCGCGAGCTGCTGTACGAGCAGGGCTTCACCATCAACGGCGCGCGCAACCGGCTCGACGAGGGCCGTCATCACGGCGCCGCCACGACAGCTCAGCAATCGATGGAAACCGCCGCGGAGAAAGCGCCGGCGCTGTCGGTCGACATCGCGGGTCTGCGCAATGCGCTGGTCGACGTGCAGCACCTGCTGGCGCAGTTGCGCGAGATCGCGAAGCACGGATAATTTCCACGTCAGGAGCTAGTCATACGAGAAATGCTTCTGTTATAATCTTTTGCTTCGGGGCGTAGCGCAGCCTGGTAGCGTACCTGCATGGGGTGCAGGTGGTCGGAGGTTCAAATCCTCTCGCCCCGACCAGACAAGAAACCCGCTTGGCAAATCGCCAAGCGGGTTTTTTTTATTGCCGTGCCCGGATCGCGGTATGCGCGACGTCGCGCCTGGAACAAGGCGCGGTCACCGCGTGTGCGAAGCCATGCGGTCGTGGCCGTTTTTCGATTGCGTCCATTGCACCTATAGTGGTGGCACAGTGGACTTCATCGCGACGGAGAGGGCAATGTCGGACAAGGGCAACGGAATCGCAGGCACCACATGCATCGCGCTGGCAGTTGCCGGGCTGGCATTGACTGCATCGCTTGTGCTGGCTTATTACGCGACGCGCGCGCGCGTGGAAGGGTTGCGCGCCAGCGGAGGCTGAAGCGCGGCGGCCGGTTCAGCCCGGGATGTCGCGAGGGTCATTGCCAAAGCTGTTGCGCATTCGGATACGGCCGTCGCGGCCGTGGACGAGCAGTTCCGCGTGGAGCTGCCGGGCTTTTTCGGTGCCCGCGGCGATCGCGTCTTCTTGCGTCGCGTAGAGCTGGCGTCCGCCCGTACCGTCTTCGGATTCAATGGCCCAGCCGCTTTCGAGCGGTACGACGTGGATGTTCCTGGCTGGCATGGCGCACCTCCGTTGTGGAAGATGCCCTAGTCTCCACGCTGCTTGCCGCGGCCGGTATCGGTGGCCGTCTGACAGCGCCAGTGTCTTTTGAGGCGCAGTTCGCCTTGGGGTGGTCTGACGATGCGATGGCGCGGGCCGGAAACCGGAAAAGGCGCCGGGATACCGGGGTGCTTACGGCATGACGCTCATGTGCGGGCGCGTAGACTGGCCCGGCTGTACTCACCAGCCCGCCCGCATGCTCCGCCGCGGCGGGCTGTTTTTTTATGCGGGCGCATTGCCGAAATCAAAGGGCGTAGCTTAAAGCAAGGCGAACCGCGCTTGCGCGGGGCCGACCAGCGCCGGACGGCTTACCGGATAGCGGTGGCGCATGCCTTGCGCCTCGAACGACAGGAAATCCGGCGTCCAGCGCAGCGATTGCAGCTGGCGTGGCTCGATGCCGTCAACCAGGATGGCGCCGGCGTTCACGCAAACGCTGCCGCAGCGCAAGCGCACGGATTCGCTGTCGTCGCCGAAGTAATAGGCTTCGAGCAGGATGGATTCGGACTGGTACAAGGGCATGGCAGTGTCCTGATACTGTATGGATGTACAGTATAGCGGCGGCGTGCCGTTCGGTCATCCTCCAGATTCTCAAAACTGGCCATCGGCAGGGCGGTACGTGACCGGCTGCCTGGTATAACCTGAAACCGATGACAGCGCCCATCACGCTGTCTTGCCGGGACCGCCGGATCGCTACAGGAGATGCCATGACTGGGAGCGGAAGCAAAGCCTGCTGGTTCGGCCTGGGCGTGCTGCTGGGCGCCGTCGCCGGCGGCGCGCTGGCGTGCTCTGCCCGCACCGCTGCCGCGCAGCGCGAATTGCGACAGCCCGATGCGCCGCTGTTGCCGGCCGACGTCACCGCGGACCAGGTGCTCACCGATGCCGCCACCGACGTGGTCGAGTACCGCGGTTTCGTCATCCATGTGTTTTGCCATGCCTTGGGGATGGGGCGGTTCAAGGCCCTGTGCGATATCTGGGAATCGGGCGCCGTGGTGCTCGAAGGCGGGGCGCCGCCGACCACGCATGCCACGCCGGACGAGGCACGCGCCGCCGCGATTGCCTGGGCGAAGCAATGGGTGCAGCGCAATGGCTGACGGAAAGGGCGACAACGGCGAGGCCGCGGAATCTGCGGCAAATCGACCCGCTGCCCGCCAACAGGCCTGATAATCGCGCCTGCGTACGCGCGGACCGTTTCGGTGGCGCGCCGGCGCTCGTGCCAGGACACGCACCGGCACTCTCCAGGAGAATTCATGTTTGTTTGTGGGAACCAGGCTTGCGGCGCGCGCTGGAAGCAGGATGAGGTGCAGATCCGCGATGAAGGGCAGGGCCCCGTGTTCCGCTGCCCGCAGTGTGGAGCCCGCAATCACGTGAAGGCTCGCAAGGCAGCGGATGGCAGCACGACGTATCGCCAGGTCCCCGCCAAGGCAGCGGGAAACACGGCGGGAAACACGGCGGGAAAGGCAGCCGGAACGTCCGCCGAAAAGCCGGCGCTCAAGCGGGCCGCCAGGGCACAGGCAAGGGCACCAGCGCCGGGCCGCGCGAAGCACGGCGCCAAGCCAGCACAGCGGTAGCCCCCCTGCGGCAAGGCATGTCACCCCACCTGTGTGGGGTCAAATTCACATCGTTGGCGGCTTAAGCTAGTTTAGGCAGGACCGTTAAACACAACATGGACTTTGCCGACCCTTCCCACGACCCCGCTTCCAATGCCGAACGCATGGGCTGGGCGAACGCTTCGCCCGAAGTTATCGCCAGGGTGTTGAACTCGGCGCTGGCGGCGCAGGACCTGTCCGGGTTTGCCGCGCTGCTGTCGGACATCGCGCGCGACCGCGGCCTGAAGGGCGAGCGCTCTGCGCACCAGTCGATCTATGACATGCCGTACGCCAGCCTGTTGCCGAGGCAGAAGCACCTGCTGTCCGATGCCTTCGAGCTGCTGATCCTGCTCGGCCTCGAGCTGCGTCCGTGCGGCGACGACGCCGATGCGGACATCGGCGCCGGCTCCGACGAGTAAGCCGCCGGACTCGGGGCGCGGCTAGCTTCGCTCCAGCATGCCGATCTCGCGCACCGCGACCGACAGCATCGACAGCCCCGCCGCCCCGGAAGCGCGCTGGTCCGCCAGCATGCGCGTGAACCGTTCGAGTGCGCCGTGGCGGCTGGCGCGCCAGGCGTCGATCATCGCTTCCGGCGAGGACTGATCGCCCGACTGCGACAGCACGCTGACCGTCAGCGCGCGCTTGAGCCGTCCCAGGTCTTCCAGCGTGGTGGTGCGCGCCAGCAGGTCCCAGTGGGTATCCGACGGCAAAGCCAGCGCGCGTTCGCGCAGCCAGCTGAAGCTCAGGTGGCTGTCCAGCGCGAAGTAGACCCCCGCCACCAGATCCAGGCTGCGCTCGCACGCAGCGGCCACTTCGGCAATATCGAGCGCCGCGGCGGAAATCTCGCTGCCGGCCACGCGCATGGCAAGTGTCTCGCCCACTCCCGCCTCGATCAGCGCACGCGTGTGCTCGGTCAACGCGGCGGCATCCGCCTGCGGCAAGAGTTGCGGCAACCGGGGCGCCAGCCATTGGGCCGCCTGCGCAAAGCGCGCCAGGTTCTCGGTGGCGCTGCTGCCGCTGCGCAGATAGCGGATGAACCACAGGCAAGCGCGCTCCAGCAGCAACGCCACCGAGCCGAACATGCGCGCCTGCTCGGCGTCTGCCACGCGATTGTCGAGCGCGTCGATCTCTTGCCACAGCGCGGTCAGGCCGAACACGTCGCGCGCGATCAGGCAGGCGCGCACGATGTCGGCGGGTCGCGCATCGGTTTCTTCCATGATCCGGTGCACGAAGGTGGCGCCGATGCGGTTGACCAGCATATTGGTCAGGTGCGTCGACAGGATTTCGCGCCGCAGCGGATGACGCTGCATGGCGTCGCCGTAGCGCTGGCGCAGCGGCACCGGAAAGTAGTCCGCAAGCAGGCCGGCAACCAGCGCGTCTTCCGGCACGTCCGAGCCCAGCAGTTCGTCGTACAGCCACATCTTGCTGTAGGCGAGCAGCACGGCGCGCTCGGGCGAAGTCAGTCCTTCGCCGGCCAGCTTGCGCTCGGCGATGTCCTCGTCCGAGGGCAGGAACTCGAGCGCGCGGTTCAGGCGCCCGGCGCGTTCCAGCCAGCGCACCAGGCGCGCCTCGCCGTCGAGCCGCGCGGCGCTGCTGCGGCCGGCCACTGACAGCGCCTGGGTCTGGTAGTAGTTGTCCTGCAGCACCAGCAGGCCGACTTCGTCGGTCATCTCGGCCAGCAGCTTGTTGCGCTGCTTCTCGGTCATCTCGCCGTCGGCGACCACCAGGCCCAGCAGGATCTTGATGTTCACTTCATGGTCGGAGCAGTCCACGCCGGCCGAGTTGTCGATGGCATCGGTGTTGATGCGGCCGCCCTTGCGCGCGAACTCGATGCGGCCCAGCTGGGTGAAGCCCAGGTTGCCGCCTTCGCCCACTACCTTGCACCGCAGGTCGCTGCCATTGACGCGCACCGCGTCGTTGGTGCGGTCGCCAGCCTGCAGGTGCGTCTCCTGGCTGGACTTGACGTAGGTGCCGATGCCGCCGTTGTAGAGCAGGTCGACCGGCGCCATCAGGATGGCATGGATCAGTTCGGCCGGCGACAGCGCCGTCGCCGTGATGCCGAGCACCGCCTGCACCTGCGGCGACAACGGGACGGTCTTGGCCGTGCGCGGAAAGACGCCGCCGCCCGCGGAAATCAGCGTGGCGTCGTAATCGGCCCAGCTCGAGCGCGGCAGGCCGAACAGCCGTGTGCGTTCCTGCAGGCTGCGCGCCGGGTCCGGATCGGGATCGAGGAAGATGTGGCGGTGGTCGAATGCGGCCACCAGCCGGATATGCGGCGACAGCAGCATGCCGTTGCCGAACACATCGCCCGACATGTCGCCGATGCCGGCCACGGTGAAGTCGGTGGCCTGGATGTCGACGCCCATCTCGCGGAAGTGCCGCTTGACCGATTCCCACGCGCCGCGCGCGGTAATGCCCATTTTCTTGTGGTCATAGCCGACCGATCCGCCGGACGCAAAGGCATCTCCCAGCCAGAACCCGTATTCGGCCGAGATCGCATTGGCAAAGTCCGAGAACGTGGCCGTGCCCTTGTCGGCGGCTACCACCAGGTAGGGGTCGTTGTCGTCGTGGCGCACCACGTCGGGTGGCGGCACCAGTTCGCCGCCGACGAGGTTGTCGGTCAGGTCCAGCAGCCCCCGCAGGAAGGTCTGGTAGCAGGCAATGCCTTCGCGCAGGAAGGCGTCGCGGTCGGTGGGCGGGGGCGGGCGCTTGACCACGAAGCCGCCCTTGGAGCCGACCGGCACGATCACCGTGTTCTTGACCATCTGCGCTTTCATCAGGCCCAGCACTTCGGTGCGGAAGTCCTCGCGCCGGTCCGACCAGCGCAGCCCGCCGCGCGCCACGCGTCCGCCGCGCAGGTGCACGCCTTCGACGCGCGGCGAGTAGACCCAGATCTCGAACATCGGGCGCGGCTCCGGCAAGCCCGGCACCAGCGCGGGATTGAACTTGAACGACAGGTACGGGCGCGGCTGGCCGTCCTCGCCACGGTGGAAATAGTTGGTGCGCACGGTGGCGTTGATCACGCCAAGGAAGAGCCGCAGGATACGGTCTTCGTCGAGGTTGGGCACCTTGTCCAGCGCCGTGCCGATGTCGGCCAGCAGCTTGTCGCAGCGCGCCTGGCGCGCGGTGTCGGTGGCCACCTGGCTGAAGGTGTCGAAGCGCGCCACGAACAGTGCCACCAGCATCGCGGCAATGCCCGCGTTGCCGGTCAGCGCGCGCTCGATATAGGCATCGCTGAAGGTCGAGCCCACCTGCCGCAAGTAACGTGCGTACGCGCGCAGGATGGTCACGTCGCGCGCGGCCAGTTCGGCGCGCAGCACCAGGCGGTTGAGATCGTCGTTCTCGATCTCGCCGTGCCATGCGCGCGCGAAGGCGTCTTCGAACAGCGCCTTGACGCGCGCGATGTCGAAATCCGCGGCGCCCCCGCTGTCGGCGATCTCGAGCCCGAAGTCGTGTACCCATACCGGCTCGCCGCTGTCGGGCTCGATCAGGTAGGGGCGCTCTTCGTCGACGCGCACGCCCAGGTGCTCCAGCATCGGCAGGCTCAGCGACAGCGCGATCGGTGCGCCGGCACGGTACACCTTGAAGCGGAATGCGCCGGGCGCGGCTTCGATCGGGCGGTACAGGTTCATCGCCATGCCGTTGCCGCGTACCGCGTGCTCCATCAGCTCGATATCGCGCACCGCGGTGCGTGCTGGGTAGTCTTCGCGATAGCCGGCGGGGAACGAGCCGCCATAGCGCTGCAGCAGCCGGTTGCCCTGCTCTTCGCCGTGGCTTTCGTGCAGCGCTTCGGCGAGGTCGTCCTGCCAGCGGCGGCTGGCATGCACGATGCGCGCTTCCAGCTCCTGCGTGTCGACCTTGGGCATGGTGCCGGGCTCGCCGCGCACGGTCAGCTGGATGCGCGCCAGCGGCGATTCCGACAACAGCGGCGTGAATTCGCAGCTGGTGCCGTGGAAGGCCGCGGTCAGCAGCTTCTGGATCTTCTGGCGCAGGTCGGTGTTGTACTTGTCGCGCGGCACGAACACCAGGCACGAGACAAAGCGGTCGAAGCGGTCGCGCCGCACGAACAGCCGCGTGCGCTGGTGTTCCTGCAGCCGCAGGATGCCGGTGGTGATGTCGAACAGCTCGTCCTCGGTCGCCTGGAACAGTTCATCGCGCGGGTACTGTTCCAGGATGGTGACCAGGGACTTGTACAGGTGGCCTTTGGCAAGGAAGCCGGCGCGCGCCAGGATGTTGGCGCACTTGCGCCGCACCAGCGGGATGTCGGCGATCGGCGCCATGTAGGCGGTCGAGGTGTACAGGCCGACGAAGCGCCGCTCGCCGAACAGCTGTCCGTTTTCGTCGAGCAGCTTGACGCCGACGTAGTCGAGATAGCCGGGCCGGTGCACGGTGGCGCGCGAATTGGCCTTGGTCAGGAAGATCGGCGCGCTGCCTTCGATGATCGCGGTGGCCGCCGCCGGCAGCGGGGTCAGGTCTTCGGCGTCGGGCTCGCGCAGGCTCTCGCGCAGGATGCCGGCGCCGGAGCCGGCCACGCCGCGCAGGTAGTAGCGGCTGTCGCGCGCGATCAGCTGGTAGTCGCGCTGCCCGAGGAAGGAGAAATGGTCGTCCATCATCCATTCCAGGAAGGCGCGCGCCTCGACGCTTTCCGGCGCGGCCGCGTCCGGCGCCTGCGCCATGGCGCCGATGGTGGCGCGCGTGATCTCGCACATCTTCGGCCAGTCTTCCACCGCGGCGCGCACGTCGACCAGCACCTGCGAGATGCCGTTGCGCAAGGCGTCGAGGCGCGACGATTCGCCGGTGCGGTCGATCTCGAAATGGATAAAGGACTCCAGGCGCGAGCTGTCGCCGGCCTCGCCGGCGCCGGCGGGGGCGATCCGCTCGATGCCGTTGCCGCCGCGCCAGACGCGGAATACGGGGTGGATGGCCGAATGCAGCGCCAGGCCCTGGCGATTGATCTCCATCGTCACGGAGTCGACCAGGAACGGCATGTCGTCGTTGACGATCTCCACCACGGTGTGGTCGGAGTGCCAGCCATGCTCTTCCAGGTTGGGGTTGTAGACGCGGATGCGGGCGCTGCCGGGGGTGAACTTCTGCGCCGTCTGCCAGTGCGCCATTACCGCACCGTACAGGTCGGCCACTTCGCGTTGCAGCAGGTCTTCGGCGTCGGCCTGGTCGTAGTAGTGCTGCAGGAAGGGGGCCACCACGTTGACCATCGCCGCCGGCAGCCGCCCGCGCGCGAAGGTGGCCAGTTCGTCCAGCAGGTGCGCGACCTTGTCTTCGTTCTCCTGCGGCATGTTCCCCTCCTCGCGGTGTCGATGGGCCGCCGGAGCATGTGCCGGGGCATGCTCATACTTTAGGAAAAATCCGAGTACCCGGCGCAACAAAGTGGCGGGTACCGGCGCTGACAGGGGAGGGGAGGCCAGCCAGGCCCCGGCGGCAATCCGCGGGACCGGCCTGGCCGGGCTCAGGCGATCAGAAGCGAGCGGCGAGGCCGGGGCTGGAGGCGGGGCGATGTGCCACCGGCGGCAGGCCGGGGCAAGGCAACGGTTGCGTGTACCGCTCCTGGCGAGGGGCCTCGGCCACGGCCCTGGCCTGGCGCGAGGTGTGGCCGTCCAGCGTGGCTTTCATCCGGTCCAGCAGGCTGCCCAGCGCGGCACGCTCCTGCGAGTTGAAGGCCGCCATCGAGACGCTGTGCAGCGCACTCAGGGCCTGCGCGGTACGTTGCACTCGCGCGGTGGCGCCTTCCGCGATGCGCGGCGCCAGCGTCGCGGTGTATTCGATCCAGCCGTCGCGGCGCAGCTCGTCGAGCATGGTTTCCGATTGCGCCGCATCAATGGGCATCGGACCAGGCAACGGCAAGCCGCGCTTGAAGGCACCCTGGCGGATGGCCCGCAGCAACAGCCACTGGGAATAGTTAAGGCCCGAGGCGCGCAGGGTCTGGTCCAACGCACCTTGCCAGGCGGTGACTGCGTCAATCAGGGCAAGGACAACCGGCTCGCTGGGTTCGAGGGGTCTTGGTTGCATGAATGGCGTCTCCTGTTGTGTTTTGCCGCCACCGCAATGCACAGGCACCCGCAGGGGTGCAAGGGGCCGGAGCATGGCCGGCCCGGGCGGCACGGCCGCCGCAGCCTCTGGGGTGGGCTGGGTCGACCGAACGGCGAGACTAACAGAATCTTTTGCCAGATTTGTGACAACTGCGGGAATGTCCTGAGCCGAACCCGCGCGATAGTGGCGGCTGCTGCGCGAACCGTCCGCGAAATTATGAAAAAAGCGACTGGGATGAATGACTTTAAATCATCGCTGGAATAGGCGTGGCTGGCTACACTGCCTGCCGGAGACCCCGCGACCAGCCACCCGGCCCGCACGGGGCGAGCGGCGCAGGCACGGGCCGGCCGTCAGACCGGAGATCAAGATGGACAAGGAACGCATTCGCCTGGCCAGGCTGCATGACAAGGTAGTCTCGGCCGACGAAGCCGCCGCGCTGATCCGCGACGGCATGACGGTAGGCATGAGCGGATTCACGCGCGCGGGCGACTGCAAGGAAGTGCCGTTCGCGCTGGCGCGGCGCGCGGCCGCCGAGCCGCTGCGCATCACCCTGATGACCGGCGCCTCGCTCGGCAACGACATCGACCGGGTGTTGGCGGAAGCCGACGTGATCGCGCGCCGGCTGCCGTTCCAGTCCGATGCCACGCTGCGTCGCAAGATCAATGCGGGCGAAGTGATGTTCATCGACCAGCATCTGTCCGAAACCGTCGAGCAGCTGCGCTCGGGCCAGATCGCGCCGGTGGACGTCGCGGTGGTCGAAGCGGTCGCGATCACCGAGCAGGGCGGCATCATCCCCAGCACCTCGGTGGGCAATTCGGCCAGCTTTGCCATGCTGGCACGCCAGGTGATCGTCGAGATCAACCTGAACATGCCGCTGGAACTGGAAGGGCTGCACGACATCTATTTCCCGGTGCAGCGCCCGTACCGCCAGCCGATCCCGCTGATCGCGCCGGCGCAGCGCATCGGCCTGCCGTATATCCCGGTCGACCCCGAGAAGATCGCCGCCATTGTCTTCACGGCCAAGGATGACAGCCCGTCCAACGCGCTGCCGCCGGATGCCGACACGCGCCAGATTGCCGGCCATCTCAATGAATTCCTGCTGCGCGAAGTCCGCGCCGGGCGCCTGTCGCCGTCGCTGCAGCCGCTGCAGGCCGGCATCGGCACCATTGCCAATGCCGTGCTGCACGGAATGATCGCGTCGCCGTTCCGCGACCTGCAGATGTATTCGGAGGTGCTGCAGGACAGCACCATCGAACTGCTGGACGCGGGCCGGCTCGCCTTTGCCTCGGCCTCGTCGGTGACGCTGACGCGCGAGGTGTACCAGCGCTTCCTGTCGAACCTGGACCGCTACCGTTCGCGCCTGCTGCTGCGGCCGCAGGAAATCAGCAACCATCCGGAGATCTTGCGCCGGCTGGGGCTGATCACCATCAACACGGCGCTCGAGTGCGACATCTACGGCAATGTCAACTCGACCCATGTCGGCGGCACGCACATGATGAACGGCATCGGCGGTTCGGGCGACTTTGCCCGCAATGCGCACCTGTCGGTGTTCGTCACCAAGTCGGTGGCGAAGGGCGGCGATATCTCGAGCATCGTGCCGATGGTGGCGCACGTGGACCATACCGAGCACGACGTCGACATCATCGTCACCGAACACGGCTTGGCCGACCTGCGCGGCCTGGCCCCGCGCGAGCGTGCGGGCACCATCATCGCCAACTGCGCCGACCCGCAGTACCGCCACCTGCTGGGCGATTATTTCCGCCGCGCCTGCGCGCACGGCGGCCAGACTCCGCACCGGGTGGAAGAGGCGCTGTCCTGGCATGCCGCGTTCCGCGACCGCGGCACCATGCAGCCGGCGCGGCCGGCGCAGGCGCTGGCCGCCTGAGCGCAGGCGGCCCGGCAAAAAGAAAACAGCCCGCTCGCGCGGGCTGTCTTGCCAGACGAAGGCGGCGTTATTGCGCCTTGGTGCCCTGGCTGGCGGGCGCCTTGGCGCCATCGGTGTAGGGATCGGCCTTGCCAGCCTTGGCGCCGTCGGTGTACGGGTCGTACTTGCCGGACTTGGCGCCATCGGTGTTCGGGTCGAACTTCTTGCCGGAGTTGGTCAGTTCCGACTTGGTCGATTGTTTGGCGCCGTCGGTATACGGGTCGAACTTGCCCGACTTGGCCGCGCCCTGGTTCGGCCCGGCTTTCTTGGTGTGGCTGCCGCTGTAGAGATCGCCGCCTTCCGTGTAGTTTTTCTGCGCATATGCCTGGGTCGCGCCAAGCGCGGCCAGGGCTGCAACGATCAGGGGGGGAATGGACTTCTTCAGCATCTTGTTATCCTCGCGAATGACGGCCGCGCAGCGCCTGCGCGAAACCGGTTTTGGGGCCGGACGTTGGCCGGTCGACTGCCGGCGCGTGTGTTGCGGAGCACCCGGTAAATGTACCGAGTCAGCGCGTGTCCGCAAAGTGAAAGTTTCTTCTATTCGTATTGAACGTTACCGGCACGGAGGGCGTGCTGTGCGGGATCAAATGCGGCGGAAATAGGAAGAATCTGAGTGGTGCGCGGCGCATTTACCGGCGCCGCCTCATAAAAAAACCGGCTGCCGAGGCAGCCGGCTTTACGTTCCGGCGGTGGCCGATGCCGCCGGAGAGGCTTATTCCAGCGTGATGTTCTGGTCGCGCGCGATCTTCTTGCGCAGGTCCAGCTCGCGCTTGATCTGCGCGGCATATTGCGCCGGGGTGTTGCCGTCGGTGTAGGCCCCGCTGTCGGCCAGGCGGCGCTTGACGTTGGGGTCTTGCAGCGCCTTGACCGCAGCGTCATGCACCCGCGTGATGATCGCCGCCGGCGTGCCGGCCGGCGCCACCAGGCCGTACCAGGCCATGTTGTTCATGTCCTTCATGCCGGCTTCGGCAAAGGTCGGCACGTCGGGCAGGCCCTCGACGCGCTTGGGCGCCGCCACCGCCAGCGCGCGCAGCTTGCCGGCCTGGATATGCGGCATCGACGACGGCAGGTTGTCGAATTGCGCGTTGACCTGGCCCGCCAGCGTGTCGTTCAGCGCCGGGCCCGACCCCCGGTAGGGGATATGGACCATGTCGGTCTGGGTGATGTCCTTGAACAGTTCCCCATCCAGGTGCGAAATGCTGCCCTTGCCGGCCGAGGCATAGCTGTACTTGCCGGGATTGGCCTTCAGCATCGCCACGAATTCCTTCAGAGTCTTGGCCGGAACCTTCGGATTCACCGTCAGCACGTTGGGCACGTTGACCAGGTTGGTGATCGGCGCGAAGTCCTTGAGCGGATCGTACGGATTCTTGGGGTTGGTGGCCGGGTTGGTCGCCATGGTGCTGACCGTGGCGATGCCCAGCGTGTAGCCGTCCGGCGCGGACTTGGCCAGCGCGTCGGCGCCGATGGCGCCGCCGCCGCCGCCGCGGTTTTCCACCACCACCGGCTGGCCCAGTTCACGGCCCAGGCCGTCGGACACCGCGCGCGCCACGATATCGGTGGTGCCGCCGGCCGCGAACGGCACGATCAGCCGGATCGGCTTGGCAGGGTAGGACTGGGCGTGCGCCAGGCCGGCGTGGGCCAGGCCAAGGGCCGCGATGCAGGCGGCTGCGCCGGCGTTAAGGACTGCTTTCAAGGAGGGCCTCCATTTCTTCTTTCACTGATTCGCCAGCCGGGCTGCAGGCGTCTTTGCGGATCGGGTTAAGGATCCGGCGTCCCGCGCTGTCAGCGCTTCCCGTGCTGGCATGACCAGGCCGTGCCGGGATGCGGTACGGCCGGCATCTTGTGATAGTTCCGCGATACGGAACTATGTTCCACAACATGCGCGGGAGCGATTCAACCGGGAAAGCGCGTGCAGGGGAATTGGTGACAACCCGCGTATCAAGAAACGGGCTGCGCTGCCGACCGCGCGCGAAGCCGCGGCGGGGCTGTCGGAAGACGTGCGAAAAAGCAAAAAGCCGGAAGCAAGCTTCCGGCTTTTCTGAATTCACTGGTGGGGCGTGAGTGACTCGAACACTCGACCTACGGATTAAGAGTCCGCTGCTCTACCAACTGAGCTAACGCCCCAACGAAGAAAAAGATTGTAGCAAGGTATCGGATGCGACGCAATAGCCTTCGCGGCATTTTTTAGGAATGACTGGCCGCTACAATGCCAGGCCGCCGTCATGCGCGTCCGCGCCGGCACCGCATCCACCTGTTTGCCAGACCCATGCACGCCAGAGTCCTACGCTATCTCGACGAGGTCGTCCGCCGCGGCTCCATCCGCAAGGCCGCCGAGCACCTGCACGTGGCGCCGACCGCGGTCAACCGGCAGATCCTGGACCTCGAGGCCGAACTTGGCGCGCCGCTGTTCGAGCGCATCAACAAGCGCCTGCGCCTGACGCCGCTGGGCGAGATGGTGCTGGCCCACGTCCGCCAGACCCTGCGCGAGCATGACGCGCTGCGCGAGCGCATCGAAGACTTCAAGGGCGCCCGCCGCGGCGAGGTCACGGTGGCGGTGACAGCGGGCCTGGCAGGGTCGCTGATGCCGTCGCTGGTGCATGACTTCCGCCAGCGCTATCCGGGCATCGTGGTGCGCGTCAATGACCTGCCAGTGGCCGACATCGTGGCGGCGGTGGAGCAGGGCGATGCCGACCTCGGGCTGGGCTATGACCTGCCGGAACTGCCGGCGTTCCGCGCGCTGGCCAGCAGCGACTGGCAGATCGGCGCGGTGGTGCCGCCGGGCCATGCGCTGGCGGCGCGGCCATCGGTGCTGTTGAGCGAATGTGTCGGCTACCCGCTGATTCTGCCGGCGCGCGCCTTGTCGATCCGCGGCATCCTGGATGCGGCGTTCGCGCGCAATGCGATCGAAGTCTCGCCGGTGGCGGAGTCGACCTCGACAGTGCTGATCCGGCAACTGGTGCTTCTGGGTACCGGCATTGCGCTGCTGAACCCGCTCGACGTGATGGAGGAGCGCGCGCGCCAGGCGCTGGTGTACGTGCCGTTGCGCGACCGCCACCTGCAAGGACAGACGCTGACGCTGGTGGCGCGCGCCGGCGGCCAACTCAGTGCCGCGGCGGGGCTGATGGCCGAGCGCATCAGCGACGCGATGGCGATGCTGTTCGCGCAGGCACGCTGAGCCGGCACCGCTGGCGGGTGTCCACTTTTTGTGGACAGTCTGCTCGGAATTCTGCGCTTGGGACGCGGCACCACGCCGCCGTAGACTGGCGGCGATCGTATCCGACCGACCTCTCATTTTTCGCACCATAGAAGGAATTCCGCCATGACCCTGATTGCCCTCAATGCCGACGTCCTCGTGACCATGGATGCGCAACGCCGCGAGATCCGCGACGGTGCGCTGGTCGCCGAGGGCCCCGCCGTGCAATGGGTCGGCCCCACCGCGGAACTGCCGCCGCAATACCGGCGCATGGTCGACGACGGCAGCGCGCAGGTGCTCGACATGCGCGGCCGCGTGGTCACGCCCGGGCTGGTCAACACGCACCATCACATGTACCAGAGCCTGACGCGCGCGGTGCCGGCGGCGCAGGATGCCGAGCTGTTCTCGTGGCTGACCAACCTGTACATGCTGTGGTCGCACCTGACGCCGGAAATGATCGCGGTGTCGACCAAGACCGCGATGGCCGAGCTGATGCTGTCAGGTTGCACCACCACCAGCGACCACCTCTACCTGTTTCCCAATGGCTCGCGCCTGGACGATTCGATCGCCGCGGCGCAGGAGATGGGCATGCGCTTCCATGCCGCGCGCGGCTCGATGAGCGTGGGCCGCAGCAAGGGCGGGTTGCCGCCGGACGTGGTGGTGGAAGACGAGGCGGCCATCCTGCGCGACAGCCAGCGCCTGGTGGAGCAGTACCACGACAGCGCGCGCCACGCGATGCTGCGCGTGGTGCTGGCGCCGTGCTCGCCGTTCTCGGTATCGCGCGACCTGATGCGCGAGTCGGCGGTGATGGCGCGGCACTACGGCGTGTCGCTGCATACGCACCTGGCCGAGAACGACAACGACATCGCCTATTCGCGCGAGAAGTTCGGCCTGACGCCGGCGCAGTATGCCGAGGACCTGGGCTGGGTCGGGCACGATGTGTGGCACGCGCACTGCGTCAAGCTGGACGACGAGGGCATCGCACTGTTCGCGCGGACCGGCACCGGCGTGGCGCATTGCCCGTGCTCGAACATGCGGCTGGCATCGGGCATTGCGCCGGTGCGTGCGATGCGCGATGCGGGGGTGCCGGTGGGTCTGGGCGTGGACGGCAGCGCGTCGAACGACGGCGCGCATATGCTGGGCGAGGCGCGCCAGGCCATGCTGCTGCAGCGGGTGGGCTACGGTCCGGCCGCGATGAGCGCGCGCGAGGCGCTGGAAATCGCCACGCTGGGCGGCGCGCGCGTGCTCAACCGCGACGATATCGGCGCGCTGGCACCGGGCATGTCGGCGGACTTCGTTGCCTTCGACATGTCATCGGTCGGCTATGCCGGCGCCGGCCATGACCCGGTGGCAGCGCTGGTGTTCTGCACGCCGGCCAATGTCGCGGCCAGCGTGATCAATGGCAGGGAAGTGGTGCGCGACGGCGAGCTGCTCACGGCCGACTTGCCCGCGGTGCTGCTGCGCCATCGCGCGCTGGCGCGCACGCTGTTCGAACGGGCCAGCGTCGGCGCGTGACGCAATGCGGTGCGGCGGGGGCGGTGCCTCTGCCGTAACGGATCGGTCCGGGCCGTCCAAAGCAAAAGGCCGGAAGCATTGCTGCTTCCGGCCTTTTTGTATTCGCTGGTGGGGCGTGAGTGACTCGAACACTCGACCTACGGATTAAGAGTCCGCTGCTCTACCAACTGAGCTAACGCCCCAACGAAGAACGAGATTTTAGCATGATTTCCGGCGCTGTCAATTGCCTGGCGCAATTGCCATGGCAATCTATGCGAACGCGCCCCGCGTGCGAAGGGGGTGGGCGACGGAACCGAACGGCGGTCGCGGTGGTCTTCCGAATGAACCCTGTCGCATAGGGTTCTACTCATACGATTTTGCCGGAGCCATGTTAGGATGTTTCTCCACTTGCATATGGAGGGCTGCACCGATGGATATCAAATTCCAAGAGCAAGAGCGCTATGACATCAATAACGAAGGCTTGTTGTTCCAGGCACTTGTCAATGGCGAGAAGGTGACTTGCGTGGTGACACGCGAAGCACTGTGGGAAGGTTTCAGCGCCGATCAGGTGCTGTCACTCGAAGAAGCATTCCGCGCCGGCCGCGAAACCATCGAACGCGCCGCCGTGGTGCTGATCGAACAGGGCGCGCCGCAGCCTATCGTCGTCAAGCGCGCCCACGTGGCGCCGATCTGATGCGGATGGATGCCCCGGCCAGCCCCAGGCAAGCCGCGGGCGCCCGTCTGACATCAGGGTTCAGAGCATAGGCCGTCCGGCCTTGCTTGCCAGCCGGTGCCGCCGGCGCAGGCAATTCCCAGTTTCTTCCGTTTTTTTGCCGCCGTGACCGTGGCGAAGCGCGCCTGTGCGGGCGCTCCGCTCAAGGCTGCGCGGACGCTGCCGGCGCTGCCGTGGCGCCCGGCCGCGACGCGCATTCCTCGAAGAGGCGCACCGTGCAGCCGGCGCAGACTTCCGGCGACAGCTGTCCGATGATGGTGTGCAGCGCCTGCCGCTTGGTCGGGAAGACATGGTCGGCGCCGAGCTTGTCGGTGAAGCCGGTCTGCGCCCAGGTCTGCAACACCTGGGTGCGCGGACGGTGGAAGTAGAGGTCGCCGCCGAGCGCGCGGCGCTCGCTCAGCTCGTATTCCCACATTTCCGCGCCGGCGAGGTCGATGAAATTCATGCTCTTGGTCATCGCCAGCAGGTGGGTCTGCCCGGCATTGACGGTGCGCAGCCAGTGCAGGCGGTCGGTCACGTATTGCACCGCGCCGAAGTAGATCGCCCCCTCCATGCGCAGCAGCTTGAGCTGCGGGCATTCCGGCTGCGGACGGCGCAATTCGTCCAGCGGCGTGAAGCGCCGGCCCGGGTCGTCGGCATCCGGCACCAGGCTGCGCACCGCGGGGCGCGAGGTGCGGTACAGGTAGGCCACCAGCGACAGCACGGTCCCGAGCAGCACCGCCATTTCCAGCCGGATCACCAGCGTGGCGGCAAAGGTGCCGATGGCGATCGCGAACTCTGTGCGGCTGAGCGTGAAGATGCGGCGCAGCCGCGCGATGTCGAGCAGGCCCCACGCCACGAGCAGCAGCATCGCCGCGATCGCCGCCATCGGGATCTGCGCCAGCAGCGGCGCGCTGACCGCGACCAGCGCCACCAGCCACAACGCAGAGAATACGCTCGCCAGCGGCGTGCGCGCGCCGGCCTCGAAGTTGGGCACCGAGCGGTTGAGCGAGCCGCAGGAGATATAGCCCGAGAAGAAGCCGCCAGCGATATTCGACAGGCCCTGGCCGATGAACTCGCGGTTGGCATCGATATGCTGGCCGGAGCGCAACGCCACCGCCTTGGCGATCGAGATCGACTGGCCCAGCGCGACGATGGTCAGCGCCGCGGCGATGCCGAGCAGGTCGGGCAGCTTGCGCCAGTCCACGTCCGGCACCTGGAAGTGCGGCAGTGCCGACGGAATCGGCCCGACGACGTTGACGTGGTGGCCGCCAGCCTGGTTCAGCCAGAGCGCCACGCCATAGCCGGCCAGCAGGCCCAGCAGCATGAACGGCAGGCGCCGCCACAGCCGCTTGCACAGCAGCGTCACCGCCAGCGTGACGGCGCCGACCATGGCCGCGTCCCAGTTGATGGTGCCGGCATGCTCGAACAGGTGGCGCAACACGCCGAATGCGCTGGTACCGGTCGGCACTGACAGGCCGAACAGGTCCTTCAGCGCGTACAGGCCGATCAGCGTCGCCGCGCCGCAAGTAAAGCCGAGCAGCACCGACGGCGAAATAAAGTTGGCCAGCGAGCCCAGCCGCAGCGTGCCCACTGCGAGCTGCATCACGCCCACCACGATGGTGACCGCCAGCGCCAGGCCGATATAGGCCGGGCTGCCCGCGAAGGCGAGCGGGCTCAGCATCGCGAACAGTGCCAGCGAGTTGGCGTTGGTCGGTCCTGACATGACGTGCCAGCTGGACCCGAACAGCGCCGCCACGATACACGGCACCACCGCGCTGTAGATGCCGTATTGCGGCGGCAGGCCGGCGAGCGTGGCGAACGCGACGCCCTGCGGCAATACCAGCACGGCTCCGAGCAGTCCCGCCACCAGGTCGGCGCGTAGCGTGGTCGGGTCGACGCGCTGGCTCCATGGGAACAGGCGCGGCAGCAGGGATCCGGTGGTTGGCGCTGGCATCGGCAATCGAACGGGAAGGGCTAGCCCTCTTCGCCGCCGCGGCCGGACGGCGGCAGGGCGGCCGTGGTCGGCGTGGACGGCGCAGGTTCGGGCGGGACCGGTGCGGGCGGGACCGGTGCCTGAGTAGCGCCCAGGCCGGACAGCATGGCGTCAAGCGCGCCATAGATACCGGCCAGCCGCGCTTCGCCCAGCTGCTGCGCGAGCTGCTGGTAGCGGGCGTCGATCAGGGGTTCCATCCGGGCGATGACGTCGCGCGCGGCGGCCGTCAGGTTGACCAGCTGGCGGCGCTGGTCGGTGGCAGAGCGCGTGCGTTCCACCAGTCCGGCGTCTTCCATGCCCGCCAGCATGCGGGTCAGGCTGGGGCTCAGGATCAGGCAGGCCTCGGCGAGCTGGTTCGGCTCCATCGGGCCGCGCTCGTTGAGCGTGCGCAGTACGCGCCATTGCTGCTCGGTCACGCCGAACTGCCGCAGGATCGGCCGGAAGCCGGCCAGCAACGCTTCGCGCGCTTGCAGCAGCAGGTGAGGGAGATTGCGATGGCGAAACATGGCCTGGCTGGGAGGGCTCATGCCCGCAGTGTAGCGGGCACGGCTGCGCGGAGCGAGCGGGGCTTGCCCGGGCTTGCCTGAACCGGCGACTGGCGCCAGCGTGGCTGCCGCGGGCGCCAGTCGCGGCGTGTCAGGCGCAGTGCAGCGTCGCGACCACCGGCGTGTGGTCGGATGGCTGCTCCCACGTGCGCGGCACCCGGTCGATCACGCAGGCGGTGCACTGCTCCGCCAGCGCCGGCGACAGCAGGATATGGTCGATGCGCAGCCCGGCATTGCGCCGGAACGCCAGCATGCGGTAGTCCCACCACGAGAACGCCTTCTCCGGCTGTTCGAACTTGCGGAACGCATCGGCCAGGCCCAGTTCGAGCAGCGCGGCAAAGGCGGCGCGCTCCGGCGGCGAGACCAGGTTCTGGCCTTCCCACTTGGCCGGATCGTGCACGTCGCGGTCTTCCGGCGCGATATTGAAGTCGCCCAGCAGCGCCAGCCGCGGGTGGCGCGCCATTTCCTCGCGCAGCCACGCGGTCATCGCTTCCAGCCATTGCAGCTTGTAGGCGAACTTGTCCGAGTCGAGCGACTGCCCGTTGGGGAAGTAGGCGCAGACCAGGCGCAGGTCGCCATACGTCGCGGCGATTACGCGCTGCTGCGCGTCCTCGAAGCCGGGGATGTTGCGCACCACGTCGACGGGACCGGGCATGCTCGCGTCGCGCGCCAGGATGGCGACGCCGTTGTACGTCTTCTGGCCGGTGTAGATGCTGTGGAAACCGGCATTTTCCAGTTCGGCCAGCGGGTACTTGTCGTCGGGCAGCTTCAGTTCCTGCAGGCACAGCGCGTCGATCGGCGCGCCGGCCTGCTCTTGCTCGGCCAGCCACTGCAGCACCTGCGGCAGTCGCACCTTCAGCGAGTTGACGTTCCAGCTGGCAATGCGCAGCGGGCCCTGGCCCGGCAGTCCCGTTGCGCTCATGCCGCCATCCCGCCGTGGCGCAGCAGCGCGTCGATCTGCGGCGCGCGGCCGCGGAACGCCACGAACGAGTCCATCGCCGGGCGGCTGCCGCCCACCGACAGGATCTCGCGCTGGTAGCGCGCGCCGGTTTCGCTGTCCAGCACCGTGCCCGACAGCTGCGCGGCTTCCTCGAACGCCGCGTAGACGTCGGCCGACAGCACTTCGGCCCACTTGTAGCTGTAGTAACCCGCGGCATAGCCGCCGGCGAAGATATGGCTGAAGGTGTTTGGCCAGCGCGACAGCGGATGCTGCGGCACCACGTGCACACGGTCGTTGATCTGGCGCGACAGCTCCAGCACCGAGGTGGCGCCGGCCGGATCGAAATCGGTATGCAGGTGCATGTCGAACGACGAGAACACGATCTGGCGCAGCGTCATCATGCCGTTCTGGAAGTTCTTCGCCGCCAGCATGCGGTCGAACAGTGCGCGCGGCAGCGGCTCTCCGGTGTCGACGTGCTGCGTCATGCCGGTCAGCACTTCGTACTCCCAGCAGAAGTTCTCCATGAACTGCGACGGCAGCTCCACCGCATCCCATTCCACGCCGTTGATGCCCGACACGCCCAGCTCACCCACCTGCGTCAGCATGTGGTGCAGGCCGTGGCCGAACTCGTGGAACAGCGTGATGACTTCATCGTGGGTGAACAGCGCGGGCTTGCCGCCGACCGGCGCCGAGAAATTGCAGGTCAGGTAGGCCACCGGCGTCTGCACTCCGCCATGCTCGAGCACCTTGCGCCCGCGTGCATCGTCCATCCAGGCGCCGCCGCGCTTGCCTTCGCGCGCGTACAGGTCGATGTAGAACTGGGCCAGCAGCGTGCCATCGGGGGTGCTGACGCGGAAGAAACGCGCGTCCGGATGCCAGGTCTGCGCCTGCTCGGGCTGGATGCTCACCGAGAACAGCTTCTGCACCACGCCGAACAGGCCTTCCAGCACCTTGGCTTCCGGGAAATACTGCTTGACCTCGTGTTCGGAGAACGCGTAGCGCTGCTGGCGCAGCTTCTCCGAGGCATAGGCAACGTCCCACGGCGCCAGTTCCGGCAGGCCCAGCTCGGCCGCGGCGAAGGCCTTCAGCTCGGCCCAGTCCTGTTCGGCATAGGGGCGCGCCTTGACCGCCAGTTCGTCGAGGAACTTGAGCACCTCGGCCGGCGACTCGGCCATCTTCGGCACCAGCGAGACTTCGCCATAGCACTGGTAGCCCAGCACCTGCGCCTCTTCGCGGCGCAGCGCCAGCTGCTCGCGCATATTGGCGGTGTTGTCCCAGTCGGCCTGGCCCTGGCCGTATTGCGGCCCGAGCTCGGACGCGCGCGTGACGTTGGCTTCGTACAGGGTCTGGCGCAGCGCGCGGTCGTCCGCGTACTGCAGCACGGGAAAGTACGAGGGGAAGTGCAGCGTGAACTTCCAGCCGGCCTTGCCATCCTTTTCCGCGGCGTGGCGGGCGGCTTCGCGGACATCGTCGGGCAGGCCGGACAGGCGCGCCTCGTCTTCGATGATCAGCGCGTATGCGTTGGTGGCGTCGAGCACGTGGTCGGAGAAGGCCTTGGACAGCTGGGCCTGTTGCTCCTGGATCTCGGCAAAGCGGGGCTTCTTGTCCTCGGGCAGCTCGGCGCCCCCCAGGCGGAAGCCGCGCAGCTCGTTCTCGATCAGCTGGTGGCGCGCCGCGCTCATGCCGGCAAACGCCGGGCTGGCCGCAAGCGCCTTGTATTTGTCGTACAGCGCCAGGCTCTGGCCGAGCGAGGACCAGAACTCGGTCATGCGCGGCAGGTTCTCGGCATGTGCCTGGCGCAGCTCGGGCGTATCGGCCACGGCGCTCAGGTGGCTGACCACGCCCCAGGCGCGTCCCAGCGGCTCGGTGGCGGCTTCGAGCGCCTGCACGGCGTTGGCCCAGTCGGCCGGCGTAGCCGGGTCCTCGGCGCGGGCGACGGCCTGTTGCGCGCGTTCCAGCAGCACGTCGAGCGCGGGGCTGATGTGCTCCGGCCGGATCTCGGCAAAGCGGGGCAGGTCGGAAAAGTCCAGCAGCGGATTGGTAGCGTTGGCGGCGTGGTCCATGGCGTGTTCTCGGTTGGCTGGTCCTGGAGGCAATATTCCCGCAAATGGGGCCGGGGCGGCGGATTTTCCAGTGCCCCGGGTGGCGCATCGGGCGCCGGCGGCAAGCCGCGGGATCAGCCCGCGGCGCGCTCGGCGGCTTCCAGCGTGTTGATCAGCAGCATGGTGATGGTCATCGGCCCCACCCCGCCAGGCACCGGCGTGATGTAGCCGGCGACTTCGCGCACGCCGGCGAAGTCGACGTCGCCGCACAGCTTGCCATGGTCGTCGCGGTTCATGCCGACATCGATCACTACCGCGCCGGGCTTGACCATGTCGGCCGTGATCAGGTTGCGCTTGCCGACCGCGGCCACCACCACGTCGGCGTCGCGGGTGTGGGCGCCGATATCGCGGGTCTTGCTGTTGCAGATGGTGACGGTGGCGCCGCCCTGCAGCAGCAGCATCGCCATCGGCTTGCCGACGATGTTGGACGCGCCCACCACCACGGCGCGCGCGCCGCGCAGCGGGTACTGGATCGATTCCAGCATCTTCATGCAGCCATAGGGCGTACACGGGCGGAACAGCGGGGCGCCGGTCATCAGCGCGCCGGCGTTGGCGACATGGAAGCCGTCGACGTCCTTTTCGGGCGCGATCGCTTCCAGCACCTTGTGGCTGTCGATGTGCTTGGGCAGCGGCAGCTGCACCAGGATGCCGTGGATACGGGGATCGCGGTTGAGTTCGTCGATCCGGGCCAGCAGGTCGGCCTCGGACAGGTCGGCCGGATAGCGGTCCAGCGACGAATGGAAGCCGTTGTCCTCGCAGGCCTTGACCTTGTTGCGCACATAGACCTGGCTGGCCGGGTCTTCGCCCACCAGGACCACGGCCAGCCCGGGCTGGTGGCCGCGTTCGGTCAGGCGGGCGGCGCGCTGGGCGGCTTCGGAGCGGATTTGCTTGGCAAGGGCGTTGCCGTCGATCAGTTGGGCAGGCATGGAGGCAGGGGGATGATGGCGAGAAGGTGGAGGCGCCGGCCGGCGCGGGCGCGCGGCGGGGCCAAAGGCGGAATTATAAAGGGTGCGCGCTGGCTGTCGCACGGAGCTTGACCGCCGACAGCCATCGCGCTGCCCCGGTACTGGTAGCATCGGCCGCATGCCTACCGCGCTTGCCTCGACGCTGTCCGATCCGCTGCTGGTGCTGCTGTCCTTGTCGGGACTGCTGTGGGCGCTGACACGCCGGCCCTGGCGGCTGTTGCGCCGCGATGCGCTGCAGAATGCCTGGCTGGGCGCGATGCTGCTGGTGGCGCTGCTGTGGACGGTACGCGCGACGCTGGCCGGCGGCATGGTGATCCAGTTGCTGGGGGCCACGCTGATGGTGACGCTGTTCGGGCTGCCGCTGGCGCTGCTGTCGCTGTTCGCCGCGGACGTGGTCTCGCTGCTGGGGCTGGAGTACCTGGCTGGGCACGGCTGGAGCCAGTTCGACTGGCCCGCACTATGGGGGCGCTATGTCTGGCTGGCGCTGCTGCCGGCGCTGGTCTCGGCGGGCCTGCACGCCGTGATGCGGCGCCTGCTGCCGCGCCATCCCTTCGTCTTCATCCTCGGGCACGGCTATTTCGCGGCGGGGCTGGCCGCGCTCGCGGCGGGCGCGGCGCAGGCGGGCTGGCGCTTCCTGACGATGCCGGACCAGGCCCTGAGCCTTTCCGACACCCTGTTGGGGGCCGTTATCCTGGCCTTTGGCGAGGCGTTTCTCACCGGCATGCTGGTCGCGATCTTTGTGGTCTATCGGCCACAATGGGTGGTCACTTTCCGCGACGAAGACTACCTGGGCCGCTGAGCGGTGGCGCCGCCGGGCGCGGGCAAGCCATGCAGGGGACGCACAGCGGACCGTGCGGCCCGTGGCCGCACCAGGCTAGCGGGCAGCCGCAGCCGCTCAGCTGTTGCGCGACAGCGCCAGGCGCAGCAGGTCGGCGACGGTGTTGACGTTGAGCTTTTCCATGATGTTGGCGCGGTGCGCCTCGACGGTCTTGATGGAAATGCCCAGGTCGTCGGCGATCTGCTTGTTCAGGCGGCCAGCCACGATGCGCTCCAGCACCTGCTGCTCGCGCGTGGTCAGCTTGCCCAGCAGGTCCTTGGCGGCGCGCTGCTCGCGCGCGGTGGAATGGTCGGTGCGGGCTTTCTGCAGCATGCGCTCGACCAGCGCGCGCAGCTCGGACTCATCGAAGGGCTTCTCGATAAAGTCGATCGCGCCGCGCTTCATCGTCGACACCGCCATCGGCACGTCGCCGTGGCCGGTGATGAAGACGATCGGAATGTCGATCTGCTCGGCCAGCATGCGCTCCTGCAGTTCCGGCCCGCTCATGCCCGGCATGCGCACGTCCAGGATCAGGCAGGACACCTGGCTGGCGTCGTAGGCGGCGAGGAACTGCTCGGCGCTGGTGAAGCTGCGCACCTGATAGCCATTGCCCTCCAGCAGCCAGGTCAGCGAGTCGCGCATGGCTTCATCGTCGTCGACGATGAATACGGTCTCGCCGCGGTGGGGCGTGGGGTTTGGCGTTGCGGTCATGTAGTCTCCTCGGGACAACAATTCATTGCTGCGAAGTGTAACCGGCAGCGGCCCTCTGTGGCGAGACAGGCCCCCCACGTCGGAGGGGAAGCGGCCCGGCCGGTGCCAGGCATCCGATGATGCGCAAGGGTGCGCGGGCCCGCGTGCGCAGGCGCTCGATCGTTGTTATTCGGCCAGCGTCTCGGCCGGGGCCGACTGCAGCGGCAGCATGATCTTGAATGTACACCCGATGCCGTCGACATTGTTTTCGACCCACAGCCGGCCCTGGTGCGACTCGATGATCGAGCGGCAGATGTTCAGCCCCATGCCCATGCCGTCGGACTTGGTGCTGAAGAACGGCTCGAACAGCCGCTCCTTGGTGGCCTCGTCCACGCCCGGGCCCTGGTCGATGACGTCGATATGGACGTTGTCGCCAATCTCACCGGGCTCGACCCGCGCATGCAGCCGCACCACGCCGCCGGCGCGCATCGCCGGCAGCCCGGCCATGGCCTCGACCGCGTTCTTGAGCAGGTTCACCAGCACCTGCTCGATCAGCACCGGATCGACATAGACCGTCAGCGGCGGCGCCGGCAGGCGGGTGAGGATGGTGACGCGGCGGCGCGTCGCCTCCAGGTCGGCCAGGCCCACCGCGTCGGCGACGATGTCGTGCAGCGCGGCCTCGCGCCGCTGCGGCTGGCTGCGCTTCACGAAGCCGCGGATGCGGCTGATGATGGTGCCGGCCCGCACCGCCTGCGCCGAGGTCTTCTCCAGCACCGGGATCAGGTCCTCGGGCGTGCTGCGCCCCGAATGCAGCCGCGCCACGGCGCCCATGCAGTAGTTGTTGATCGCGGCCAGCGGCTGGTTCAGTTCATGCGCCAGCGACGACGCCATCTCGCCCATGGTGGTCAGGCGGCTGGTGAACTGCAGGCGTTCTTCATGCTGGCGCGCCATTTCCTCGGCGGCCTTGCGCACGGTGATGTCGGTGGCGATCTGCATCTGCGCCAGGTGGCCGTCGACCCACTGGATATAGCGGCGGCGCACTTCGAACCATTTCTGCATGTCGGGCACGAACACCTCGCGCGCATCCGACGCGTACGGCATCAGCTCCGATGCCGGCAGGCCGGCATAGGCATCGACGAAGTCGGTGTTGTCGCTCGAGACCTGGTCCTTGTCGAGTTCGTCGCCGGCCAGCTTCAGGTGGCCCTCGGCCTCCCAGCCGAACAGCTGGCGGTAGTAGCGGTTGGCGAACAGCAGCTCGGCCTTGTCGGTGGCCAGCACCGACACTGCGGCGTCCAGGCTTTCCAGCACCGTGGTGAAGCGGTCATGCGCGGCGGCCAGTTCCTCGCGCGCGCGCTTGGGCTCGGTGATGTCCGTCATCGAGCTCATCCAGCCGGTATGGCGGCCGCGGCTGTCGACCAGCGGCGACACGTACATGCGGGCGTAGAAGCTGCTGCCGTCGCGGCGCATCACGCGCATCTCGTAGCCGCCGGCGGGCGACTTGCCCTGCAGCGTCAGGTCGATCTGCTTCTGCATCTCCTGCTGGTCGTTGGGCGGCCAGTAGGGGAAGGGCGGCAGGCGCCCGACCAGGTCGTTCTCCTGCCAGCCGGTCATGCGGCAGAACGCAGGGTTGACGTAGGTGATGCGGCCGTTCAGGTCGAGCGCGCGCAGGCCGATCAGCATCGAGTTTTCCATCGCGCGCCGGAACGAGGTCTCGGCCAGCAGCGCGCGCTGCGCCTCGGAGCGGCGGCTGGTATGCCGCCACATGCTCCACAGGCTCCACAGCAGGAAGCAGGACAGCCCCACCACCAGCCACAGCAGCATGTTGTTGGGCAGGTTCGAGGCCGGCGGGTAGGCATCGGCGCGCAGCGACAGCGAATGGCCCGGCGGGTCGAGCAGCACCTCATACGAGAGCGCGTTGCCCGGCACCGGCCGCAGCGAGGTGCTGGCGCGGGTCTGGTTGTTCTTGTCGATCAGCGAGAAGCGGTAGCGCTCGGTCAGCTCGGGCGGCAGCAGGTGGGTCAGGATGCCGTTGATCGAATACAGCGCGCCCAGCGTGCCGAGGAACTCGTTGTCGCGCACGATCGGCACTTCCATCAGCATGAAGCTGTCGCCGCGCTCGTTGACCAGCGGGCGCGAGTAGACCACGCGCTGGGTCTCGCGCGCGGCATCGAAGGTGTCGAGCACTTCGGGCTCGAGCGGCTGGTCCTGGCTCTCGCGCAGGCGGCTGGCGAACTCTGATGTCGACGGCAGCGACCAGCGGCCCCGCTTGGTGGCGTCGAGCCAGTTGATGAAGACGATCTCGGGGTTCTCGCGCAGGATCTCCTGCGCCGCGGTGCGGTAAGCGCCTTGCTCCAGCTGCGCGGCGGCGATGTCGCGCGCCAGCGAGGCCAGCTGGTCCTGGTTGCTCAGCAGCGAGAGCCGCACGCGCTGCTGCGCCCACGCCGCGTCGCGGTACAGCGCGTCGCGCTGCTGCTGGCGCTCGGTCTCGTGCAGCGACCACAGGATCACGCCCATCGCCACGGTGAAGAGCACAATGGCAACCAGCGGGATGAACATGAACCAGCTGGTGGCCACAAGGTTGCGCCAGCGCAGCCACCACAGGCCGCGCGGCGGCGCCACCGGGACGCCGTCGTCGGAGCCGAGCGCTTCGATCGGCCCAAGGCCCGCCGCCGGGGAGGGCGCATGCGGGACATGCGCGGACTCGCCGCCCGCGGCCTTGGCTGTACCCGACGCATCGGAAGGAAGCATGGCGGCGCGCAGGCTGCGGAAAAGACGATCGAGGCGGTTGGAAAACGGCATGGGAGGGATTGACGGCTGACCGACCAGTGTACCGAGATTATTGCGGTGCGTCGCTTGGGGAAAGCGCCAATGAAATCCCGGCGCCGCATGCCGGCGCCGCCAGGGCGGCGACACGCGCCATGCCCTTTCGGCAGTGCTTCTTTGTGCGCTGCCACATAATTCCACATTATAAAAAACGATATCGCAATTTGAAAATTTCGCTTGTGCTCGACTTTCGGCTTCCATAGAATCGGACCGACCCAAGAATGCGGGCGGTAGCCATGCGCCTGCCGCGCGGAGAAACCGGAACAGGTTTCCCGGCGGCGGCTCCGATGCAAGGCGGCAATGGCACCGATCCTCCGCAAGTCGGTGCGAGTCATACGTTGAGTCGTGTCCGGCGCGCCAGCGCGGACGCGGAAGCCAAGAATTCACCCAGGAGACAGTCATGTCCGCCGTACCAGAGCAGATCCTCGGCGCCTCGAGCGCCAACGACGCCGATCCCCAGGAAACCCATGAATGGCTCGACGCCCTGCAGGGCGTGCTGGCCGCGGAAGGCCCGGAGCGCGCCGCGTTCCTGATCGACAAGCAGATCGAATACGCTCGCGTGAACGGCGTGACCCAGCCGTTCCACGCCGAGACGCAATACATCAACACCATCCCGGTCGAGCAGCAGGCCCGCATCCCCGGCGACCAGGACATCGAGCACCGGATCCGCTCGTACACCCGCTGGAACGCCATGGCGATGGTGCTGCGCGCGAACAAGCACACCAATGTCGGCGGCCATATCTCGTCGTTTGCCTCGGCGGCCACGCTGTACGACGTCGGCTACAACCACTTCTGGCGCGCCCCGTCCGAGCAGAGCGGCGGCGACCTGGTCTTCGTGCAGGGCCACTCGGCACCGGGCGTGTACTCGCGCGCCTTCCTGCTGGGCCGCCTGACCCAGGACCAGCTCGACAACTTCCGCCAGGAAGTCGACGGCAAGGGCATCTCGTCGTACCCGCACCCGTGGCTGATGCCGGACTTCTGGCAGTTCCCGACGGTGTCGATGGGCCTGGGCCCGATCATGGCCATCTACCAGGCCCGCTTCATGAAGTACCTGGACAGCCGCGGCCTGGCCAAGGCTGGCGACCGCAAGGTCTGGGCTTTCCTGGGCGACGGCGAGACCGACGAGCCGGAATCGCTGGGCGCGATCGGCATGGCCGGCCGCGAGAAACTCGACAACCTGGTCTTCGTCATCAACTGCAACCTGCAGCGCCTGGACGGCCCGGTGCGCGGCAACGGCAAGATCATCCAGGAACTGGAGTCCGAGTTCCGCGGCGCCGGCTGGAACGTGATCAAGGTGGTGTGGGGCAGCAAGTGGGACGCACTGCTGGCGCGCGACACCAAGGGCCTGCTGATGAAGCGCATGATGGAATGCGTAGACGGCGAGTACCAGACCATGAAGGCCAAGGACGGCGCCTACGTCCGCGAGCACTTCTTCAACACGCCCGAGCTCAAGGCGATGGTCGCCGACTGGTCCGACGAGGACATCTGGCGCCTGAACCGCGGCGGCCACGACCCGCACAAGATCTACGCCGCCTACAAGGCCGCCAGCGAGCACAAGGGCCAGCCCACGCTGATCCTGGCCAAGACCATCAAGGGCTATGGCATGGGCGACGCCGGCCAGGCCATGAACGTCGCGCACCAGCAGAAGAAGATGCCGGTCGACGCGATCCGCAAGTTCCGCGACCAGTTCAATATCCCAGTCGCCGACGACAAGCTCGAAGACGTGCCGTACCTCACCTTCGAGGAAGGCTCGAAGGAACTGGAATACATGCGCCAGGCGCGCATGAACCTGGGCGGCTACCTGCCGGCGCGCCGCCAGAAGGCCGAAGCGCTGCAGGTGCCGGAGCTGAAGGCGTTCGAAGCCCTGCTCAAGGCCACCGGCGAAGGCCGCGAAGTGTCCACCACCATGGCCTTCGTGCGGATCCTGAACACGCTGCTGAAGGACAAGCAGATCGGCAAGCACGTGGTGCCCATCGTCCCGGACGAGTCGCGCACCTTCGGCATGGAAGGCCTGTTCCGCCAGGTCGGCATCTGGAACCAGGAAGGCCAGAAGTACGTGCCGGAAGACCATGACCAGCTGATGTTCTACAAGGAATCGCAGACTGGCCAGGTGCTGCAGGAAGGCATCAACGAAGCCGGCGCCATGTGCGACTGGATCGCCGCCGCCACGTCGTACTCGACGCACGGCGTGCAGATGATCCCGTTCTACATCTACTACTCGATGTTCGGCATCCAGCGTATCGGCGACCTGTGCTGGGCCGCCGCCGACATGCGCTCGCGCGGCTTCCTGCTGGGCGGCACCGCCGGCCGCACCACGCTGAACGGCGAAGGCCTGCAGCACGAAGACGGTCATTCGCATGTGTTCCACGCCGTCATCCCGAACTGCATCTCGTACGACCCGACCTTCCAGTACGAACTGGCGGTGATCATGCAGGACGGCCTGCGCCGCATGTACGCCGAACAGGAAGACGTCTATTACTACCTGACGGTGATGAACGAGAACTACGAGCATCCGGAAATGCCGGCTGGCGTAGAGCAGGACATCGTCAAGGGCATGTACCAGTTCCGCAAGGGCGTCGAGAACAGCAACGCGCCGCGCGTGCAGCTGCTGGGCTCGGGCACGATCTTCCGCGAGGTGATCGCCGCCGCCGAGCTGCTGAAGAAGGACTGGGGCGTCGAGTCCGACCTGTGGGGCTGCCCGAGCTTCACCGAACTGGCGCGCGACGGCCAGGCCGCCGAGCGCTACAACCTGCTGCATCCGGCCGAGACCCAGCGCGAAGCCTTTGTCACGCAGAAGCTGAAGTCGGCCCGCGGCCCGGTGATTGCCTCGACCGACTACGTGCGCGCCTTCGCTGAGCAGATCCGTCCGTACGTGCCGCGCCGCTACGTGGTGCTCGGCACCGATGGCTTCGGCCGCTCGGATACGCGCGAGAAGCTGCGCCACTTCTTCGAAGTGGACCGTTACTGGGTCACGCTGGCCGCGCTCAAGGCGCTGGCCGACGAGGGCGCGATCGGCCGCGACAAGGTTGCCGAGGCGATCAAGAAGTACAACCTCGACCCGAACAAGCCCAACCCGATGTCGGTCTGATCCGGCAGCCTGCACCCACCCCCGCAGTACGGCAACGCCGTGCCGCGGGCGCCTCGGGCCGAGTCCCGACGGCGCCTTGCGGCACGGCGGCGTGACAGAAGCGGGCGGCGAAGGTAATCTCGCCGCTTGCGGATGTCGCGCGTGCCGGCCTGCCCAGGAGACACTGAATGAGTCAAGCGATTGAAATCAAGGTGCCGGATATCGGCGACTATGACGCCGTCCCCGTCATTGAAGTGCATGTGAAACCCGGCGACAGCATCAACGCGGAAGACGCGCTGGTGACGCTGGAGTCCGACAAGGCCACCATGGACGTGCCGTCGCCGCAGGCCGGCGTGGTCAAGGACGTCAAGATCAAGGTTGGCGACAACGTGGCCGAAGGCTCGGTGCTGGTGATGCTGGAGCCGGCCGGGCAGGCCGCTGCCGCACCTGCCGCCGCACCTGCAGCCGCGCCCGCACCGGCTCCCGCGCCGGCACCTGCCGCAGCCGCTCCGGCCCCTGCGCCCGCTCCCGCTCCCGCTCCCGCTCCCGCCGCGGCGCCGGCCGCCGCTGGCGGCACCATCGAAGTCAAGGTGCCCGATATCGGCGACTACGACGCCGTTCCGGTAATCGAAGTCCACGTCAAGCCGGGCGACACCATCAGCGCAGAAGACGCGGTGGTGACGCTGGAATCGGACAAGGCCACCATGGACGTGCCTTCGCCGCAGGGCGGCGTGGTCAAGGAAGTCAAGGTCAAGGTCGGCGACAACGTGTCCGAAGGCACGCTGCTGCTGATCCTGGAAGGCGCGGCCACCGCCGCTGCTGCCGCACCGGCCGCTGCCGCCGCGGCACCGGCTGCCGCTGCCAGCGCGCCCGCTCCGGCGCCGGCGCCTGCCGCCGCGCCCGCGCCGGCCGCTGCGCCGGCTGCCGCGCCGGCCCCTGTCGGCGCAACCGGCAAGGCCGCCCACGCCAGCCCCTCGGTGCGCAAGTTCGCGCGCGAGCTGGGCGTCGATGTCTCGCGCGTGCCGGGCACCGGTCCCAAGGGCCGCATCACCCAGGAAGACGTGCAGAACTATGTCAAGGGCGTGATGACCGGCCAGGCCGCCGCGCCGGCCCAGGCTGCCGCGGCCGGCGCCGGTGGTGGCGAGCTCGGCCTGCTGCCGTGGCCGAAGGTCGATTTCACCCGCTTCGGCGAGGTCGAAAGCAAGGCCCTGTCGCGCATCAAGAAGATTTCGGGTGCCAACCTGCACCGCAACTGGGTCATGATCCCGCACGTCACCAACCATGACGAAGCGGACATCACCGACCTGGAAGCCTTCCGCGTGCAGCTGAACAAGGAAAACGAGAAGGCCGGCGTCAAGGTGACCATGCTGGCGTTCATGATCAAGGCCACGGTCGCGGCGCTGAAGAAGTTCCCGAACTTCAATGCTTCGCTCGACGGCGACAACCTGGTGCTGAAGAAGTACTTCAACATCGGCTTCGCCGCCGACACCCCGAACGGCCTGGTTGTGCCGGTGATCAAGGACGCCGACAAGAAGGGCGTGCTCGAGATCAGCCAGGAAATGAGCGAGCTGGCCAAGCTGGCGCGCGACGGCAAGCTCAAGCCCGACCAGATGCAGGGCGGCTGCTTCTCGATTTCGTCGCTGGGCGGCATCGGCGGCACGTACTTCACGCCGATCATCAATGCGCCCGAAGTGGCCATTATGGGCGTGTGCAAGTCGTACATGAAGCCGGTGTGGGACGGCAAGCAGTTCGCGCCGCGCCTGACGCTGCCGCTGTCGCTGTCGTGGGACCACCGCGTCATCGACGGTGCCGAGGCGGCGCGCTTCAACACGTACTTCGCGCAACTGCTGGCGGACTTCCGCCGCATCCTGCTCTAAGCGGGGTGGCGCCGCGCGGGCAGGGCAACAGCCTGGCCCGCGCGGCGCGCCACGCGCAACCGGGAGCAAGCCATGACTACCTGTGTTGTCGTCAGGAAGGGCGCCGAGGTGGCGATCGCGGCGGACGCGCTCGTCACCTTCGGCGATACGCGCCTGTCGCGCGCCTACGAGCGCAACCAGAAGGTGTTTCCGGTTGGCGACGGCTTTATCGCGCTGGCCGGGACCACGGCGCACTTCCCGGTCATGCGCACGCTGCTGGCGGGGCTGGGCGACGAGTGCCGGCTGGGCTCGCGCGACGACGTCTTCCGCACCTTCCTGAAGGTGCACGAGAAGCTGAAGTCGGACTACTTCGTCAATACCAAGGAAGACGATGACGATCCCTACGAGTCGTCGCAGATCGTATGCCTGATCGCCAATCCGGCGGGCATCTTCGGCGTCTACTCGTACCGCGAGGTGTTTTCGTTCGACCGCTTCTGGGGCATCGGCTCGGGCCGCAACTACGCGCTGGGCGCGATGCACGCGGTCTATGACCGGCCGGACCTCGGCGCGGGCGAGATCGCGCGCATCGGCGTCGATGCCGGCGTGGAGTTCGACAAGAGTTCGGCGGGGCCGATCGAGGTGCATACCGTGCGGCTGCGCGAGCAGGATGCCGCGGCGGCAGCGGACCAGGACGATGGCGCGGACGGCAGTCCGGCGGGCGGCAACGCAGCAACCAACAACGACGGCGCGCCCTGAAGCCGAGAGGCGGGCGCGCATAGAGGAGCAAACATGAGTGTGATCGAAGTCAAGGTGCCGGATATCGGCGATTTCGACGCGGTGGAAGTGATCGAGGTGCTGGTCAAGGCCGGCGACACGGTCGAGGTGGAACAGTCCCTGATCGTGCTGGAATCCGACAAGGCCAGCATGGATGTGCCGTCGTCGGCCGCCGGCAAGGTGGTCGACGTCAAGGTCAAGGTGGGCGACAAGGTAGGCCAGGGCGCGGTGATCTGCACCATCGAGGCCCAGGCTGCCGCCGCCGCGGCGCCTGCACCGGCACAGGCCCCGGCGCCGGCGCAGGCTCCCGCGCCGGCAGCGGCCGCGCCGGCGCCTGCCCCTGCCGCCGCGAGCCACGCCGGCGGTGCCGATATCCAGTGCGAGATGCTGGTGCTGGGCGCCGGCCCCGGCGGCTACTCCGCCGCGTTCCGCGCCGCCGACCTGGGCATGAATACCGTGCTGGTCGAGCGTTACGGCACGCTTGGCGGGGTCTGCCTGAACGTGGGCTGCATCCCGTCCAAGGCGCTGCTGCACAACGCCGCGGTGATCGACGAAGCCAAGGCGCTGGCCGCCCACGGCATCCTGTTCGGCGAGGCCAAGATCGACCTGGACGGCCTGCGCCACTACAAGAACCAGGTGGTCGGCAAGCTGACCGGCGGCCTGGCCGGCATGGCCAAGGCGCGCAAGGTGCAGGTGGTGCGCGGCGTGGGCAACTTCCTCGACCCGCATCACCTGGAAGTGGAACTGACCGAAGGCGAAGGCAAGCAGACCACCGGCAAGAAGACCGTGATCCGCTTCGAGAAGGCCATCATCGCCGCAGGCAGCCAGGCGGTGAAGCTGCCGTTCATTCCGGAAGACCCGCGCATCGTCGACTCGACCGGCGCGCTGGAACTGCCTGAAGTCCCCAACAAGATGCTGGTCATCGGCGGCGGCATCATCGGCCTGGAAATGGCCACGGTGTACAGCACGCTGGGTGCCGACATCGATATCGTTGAAATGCTGCCGGGCCTGATGAACGGTGCCGACCGCGACCTGGTCAAGGTCTGGGAAAAGAAGAACAAGGACCGTTTCGGCAAGGTGATGCTCAATACCAAGACGGTCGCGGTCGAAGCCAAGCCGGACGGCATCTACGTCAGGTTCGAAGGGGAAGCCGCGCCGGCCGAGCCCCAGCGCTACGACCTGGTGCTGGTGTCGGTGGGCCGCTCGCCCAACGGCAAGCGCATCAGCGCCGAGAAGGCCGGTGTTGCCGTCACCGAGCGCGGCTTTATCGACGTCGACAAGCAGATGCGCACCAACGTGCCGCACATCTACGCCATCGGCGATATCGTTGGGCAGCCGATGCTCGCGCACAAGGCCGTGCACGAAGCGCACGTGGCGGCCGAGGCCGCGCATGGCGAGAAGGCCTTCTTCGACGCCAAGCAGATTCCGTCGGTGGCCTTCACCGATCCGGAAGTGGCCTGGGCCGGCCTGACCGAGGATGAGTGCAAGGCGCAGGGCATCAAGTACAGCAAGGGCGTGTTCCCGTGGGCCGCCTCGGGCCGCGCCATCGCCAACGGCCGCGACGAGGGCTTCACCAAGCTGATCTTCGACGAAGAAACGCATCGCGTGATCGGCGGCGGCATCGTCGGCACGCATGCCGGCGACCTGATCAGCGAAGTGTGCCTGGCAATCGAGATGGGCGCCGACGCCGTCGATATCGGCAAGACCATCCATCCGCACCCGACGCTGGGCGAGTCGATCGGCATGGCGGCGGAGATCTACGAAGGCACGTGCACCGACGTGCCGCCGCCGCGCAAGCGTTGACGCGCTGCCCGCCGCGATGACAAGGCCCGCCTGATGGCGGGCTTTGTTTTGCGTGGTTTCGCAATTAACCGCCATAACCTATCAGCGTCAATGCGTGGCGGCTTGCAGCGAGAGGGGAAAGGGCAGCGGGAAAGGCTGGCTGAGGCGAGGGCCAAAAAAAACCCGACCTGTAGAGGTCGGGTTTAACGATACCTTTGGACAAGGAGACCGCGGTACCGAGGAGACATCGGCAGACAAGGCAGCGCCGGGCCGGTCGGTCGGGGCACTTCCTTCATCGTTGGCAAAGCCCACTGCATCGCATGGCGATGGGCTTTGCCAACGGACCGGCCGCAGCCGGTCCGTCTTCAACACTGGCTATCAGGCAGTAGCGGCCTTCTTCGCCGTGGCCGTGCGGGCCGTGGCGCTGGCTTGCTGGGCAGCCTTGGTGGCAGCCGAAGCAGCGGCCTGGAAGTTGGTTTCAGCGATTTCGACCGCTTGCTTGGTCGCCTTCTGCACCGACTCGTAGGCGTTGTTGGCAGCGGAGATCGCCGACTTCACGATGGCCACGGTCGATTCCGAACCGGCCGGGGCGTTCTTGGCGAAGTTTTCGACCAGGGCCTGGACGTTCTTCGAGCCTTCGGCCAGTTGGGCCTCGGCCACCTTGGCGAATTCGCTCTGGGTTTCCGAAGCGATTTCGTACAGGTGACGGGTGTAGGCCAGGGTCTTTTCAGCGACCGGCTGCACGGCAGCGGCCTGGATGGCCAGCAGTTCCTGCGCATCCTTGGCCGACAGCGCCTTCTTGGCGTTGTCCACGTTTTCGGCGAACGTGGTCTTGACGACCTGCAGGTTCAGTTCGACGAGCTTTTCGACGCCTTCAAACGCCTTGGTGGTCAGGCCGAACAGCGTTTCGAGGTTAGCCTTTTGTGCTGCTGCGACTTGTTCCGGGGTGAGGATCATTGCTGGTCTCCAGTGGTGAACTTCAAGGTCAAGCAAATTAAGCCGCCTAGATGTCAGGGCCGTGACGGTGTTGAACCCGCTTCGGCCAGCCCAGGCGTGTGGGTGGGTCAGGGCGCCCAGGAGTGTTTGTGCGCCGCAACAATCGGTATTTTAGGGGCGGTTGATCCAATGTCAAGAAGATTTTGTGCGTTGCACAAAAACAAGGGCGGAGGCACTTCCCAAGGTGGCGTTTCCGCCATTCCAGGGCGGCGCCGGCGGTGCGGCGGCAGGGGTGCTACCATGCCAGGCTGCCCGCGCCGGCACGCCCGGCCGAGGCCGGAACTCCAACAAGATGTGAACAGAATCGCCCAGGCCTCCGTCCATGCTCGCTTTCTACGCCGATCACTTCGTGCTGCCGCTGCCGCCCGGACATCGCTTCCCCATGCGCAAGTACAGCATGCTGCGCGACGCGGTGTCGGCCCAGGTGCCGGGGCTGCGCCTGTCTGAGGCGCCTCGCGCCGGCGACGATGCGCTGTTGCTGGCTCACACGGCGGAATACGTGGAGGCGGCCTCGGCCGGGACGCTTGACGCCGCGCGCCAGCGCGAGATCGGCTTTCCTTGGTCCGAAGCGATGGTGGAGCGTTCGCGCCGTTCCGCCGGCGCCACCATCGAGGCGTGCCGGAGTGCGCTGCGCGAAGGCATTGCCGTGAACCTCGCGGGCGGCACGCACCATGCGTACGCGGACAAGGGCGGCGGTTTCTGTGTCTTCAACGATGCCGCGATCGCCGCCCGCGTGCTGCAGCGCGACGGCGCGGTGCGCCGCGTGGCGGTGATCGACCTGGACGTGCATCAGGGCAACGGCACCGCGTCGATCCTGCACGGGGATCCGTCGGTATTCACGCTGTCGCTGCACGGAGAAAAGAACTACCCGTTCCGCAAGGAAGCGAGCGACCTCGACGTCGGCCTGCCGGACGGCTGCGACGACGAGACCTACGCGCAGGCGCTGCAGGCAGCGCTGGACACGCTGTTCAGCCGCTTCGAGCCGGACCTGCTCATTTACCTGGCTGGCGCGGATCCGCACGAGGGCGACCGGCTCGGGCGGCTCAAGCTGACCATGGCTGGCCTGGCCCGGCGCGACGGCCTGGTGTTCGACGCCGCGCAGGCTCGCCGGCTGCCGGTAGCAGTGACCATGGCCGGCGGCTACGGCAACCAGATCGAGGACACCGTTGCCGTCCATGCGCAGACGGTGCGCCTTGCCGCGCAATACCATGCGCAGTACCACGCGCTGTATGCGCGCGTTGGGGCGCAGCTCGCGGTGGCGTCATGAACGATGTGATCGAGTCAGGCCGCACCGGCGCGGCCAGCCCGCACGCCACGCTTTGGGTCGCGTCGATGCCGTGGCTGTTCGTGCTGATCTGGAGCACCGGCTTTATCGTCGCCAAATACGGCATGCCGTACGCGGAGCCGATGACCTTCCTGTTCCTGCGCTTTGCCGGCGTGCTGTTGTTGATGGTGCCGTTCGTTCTGCTGGCACGCGTGCCGCTGCCGCGCGTGACCGGTTCGACCGCTACCGACTGGCGCGTGGTGGGGCATATCGCGGTGGCGGGCCTGCTGCTGCAGGCGGGTTACCTCGGCGGCGTCTGGGCGGCGATCAAGCTGGGCATGCCGGCTGGCGTATCGGCGCTGATCGTCGGCATGCAGCCGATCCTGACCGCGCTGATCGCCACGCGCATGGGCGAGCGCATCGGCGCTCGCCAGTGGCTGGGCCTGCTGCTGGGCATCGCCGGCGTGGCACTGGTGGTGGCAAACAAGCTCGGCACGAGCGGGTTGACGCCGGCCAGTCTCGCACTGGCCGTGGGCGCGTTGCTCAGCATCACCGTGGGCACGGTCTACCAGCGGCATTTCTGCCCGGTGTTCGACCTGCGCATGGGTTCCGTGATTCAGTTCGCCGCGGCGGCGCTCGCCTGCGTGCCCTTCATGTTCCTGTTCGAGACGCGGGCGGTGCAGTGGACTCCCGCCATGCTGGGCGCGCTGGCGTGGTCGGTGGTAGCGCTGTCGATCGGCGCGATCTCGCTGCTGTTCCTGCTGATCCGGCAGGGTGCCGCCACCAGGGTGTCCAGCCTGATGTACCTGACCCCGCCCACCACGGCCGTGATGGCCTGGCTGCTGTTTGGCGAGCGCTTTCCGCCCCTGGCTGCCGCCGGCATGGTGCTGGCCGCGCTGGGCGTTGCGCTTGTCATCCGCCGTTAGGCGCGGCGCGTTCGTATCGGTCGTATCGCGCAGGCCGCCGGTTCACAATCTCCGCATTTCGTACTGTCTCGCGTCCAGTCTCCTTCTCGCCCCATGAAACCTCAAGCCGAGCCTCGCAGTGCCTATCCCTACTTCCAGCCGATCACCACGCGTTGGATGGACAACGATGTCTATGGCCACGTTAACAACGTTGTCTACTACAGTTATTTTGACACCGTGGTGAATACCTACCTGATCCGGCAGGGCGTGCTCGATATCACGTCGGGCGACACCATCGGGCTGGTGATCGAGACGCAGTGCAACTACTTCTCGTCGCTCAGTTTTCCCGAGACCGTGGTAGCGGGTTTACGCGTAGCCAGGCTGGGCACGTCGAGCGTGCGCTATGAGGTCGGCCTGTTCAGCGGCGACAACGAGGCCGCCGCAGCGCAAGGGCATTTCATCCACGTCTATGTCGATCGCGTCACGCGCCGGCCGGTACCGCTGCCCGGCGCGCTGCGCGAAGCGCTGCTGCCGCTGGTGGCGGCGGGCGCGGTGACGGGCGCGCGGGAATAGGCAGGGGCAACAGGAGATGAACAAGATGTCCCACGAGAAGCAACTCGGTACGCAGGAGGCCGTGGATTGCGTCGACCGCGCGATCCTGACGCGGCGTTCGGTGCGGGCCTTTCTCGATACGCCCGTGCCGCGCAGTACCGTGGAAGAGATCCTGGCTGTTGCCAGCCGCGCGCCGTCGGGCACCAATACGCAGCCGTGGCGCGTCTATGTGCTGTCAGGCGAGGCCAAGGCAAAGCTGTGCGCCGACGTGCTGGCCGCCTACGAAGATCCCGAGCGCGACAGCAAGTACAGGGAGGAGTACCCATACTATCCGCGCGAATGGGCCGACCCCTATCTGTCGCGGCGGCGCAAGGTGGGCTGGGATCTGTACGGCCTGCTCGAAATCAGCCGCGAGGACAAGGCGCGCATGCATGAACAGCATGCGCGCAACTTCCGTTTCTTCGATGCGCCGGTGGGCTTGATCTTTACCATCGACCGCATCATGGAGCAGGGCAGCTGGCTCGACTACGGCATGTTCCTGCAAAGCATCATGGTCGCCGCCCGGGCACGTGGGCTCGATACCTGCCCCCAGGCGGCGTTTACGCAGTTCCACAAGATCATCGCCAGCCACCTGCGGCTGCCGCCGGAAGAAATGGTGGTATGCGGCATGTCGCTGGGTTTTGCCGATCCGGAGGCCGTCGCAAACCGCCTCACTACGGAACGTGAGCCGGTCAGCGGGTTTGCGCGTTTTCTCTCATAGTGAAATTTGTTTCAACATGTAACGATGGACGCCGATATCACTGACGAGTTCCGAACTGGCTTCATCGCTACAAAGGGGATAGCAGGGTGAGCCGGACCGCGCTTGGGTCAAGCGCGCCGCGAGTTCGATAGCGCACGTGATGCATCACGTACTTTTTCCGCAATGTGGAAATGTATGTGAATCGAACTTTAAGGAGCGTCTGTAAGTCTTTAATCTTGCTAACAATTTCTTTCTTTCCTACACTAGCGCCATTCCTATGCGCTGAACGAATCATGTTCCGGTCTGATTCCATTTTCTCCAGATTCTTCGGCTCCACACCCCTGTCCGCCGTCGCCGCCGCGGTATTGGTGTCGGTGTCGATGGTCGCGGTGCCTGTGGCTGAGGCGGCCACCAAGGCCGCATCCACGCAAAAAACAAGCAAAAAGCAGGCTAATTCCGCCAAAACCGACAAAAAGAGCGCTGCCAAGCCAGTCGCCAAAAGCGCTCGCAACGCGAAGGTGGCAAAGAGCGAGGCAGCGCCCACGCGCAAGGTGGTGGTGTTGAAGAATGGCAAGCGCCACGTCGTCGTGGCGCAGCGCGCGGCCCCCGTGCGGGCGGCGTTTACGCCGTCCAAGCCGTCGCTGGGCGAAGCCATGGGCCTGCGCGACACCGACGATGCCCTGGCGCTGCGCTCCAGCGTGGCGCTGGTGATGGACCAGAATTCCAACGAGGTGCTGTTCCAGAAGAATGCCAGCGCCGTGCTACCGATTGCTTCGATCACCAAGCTGATGACCGCGCTGGTGGTGATGGATTCGCGCCTGCCGATGGACGAGGTGCTGACCATTACCGAGGAGGACCGCGACACCGAGAAGCACAGCAGCTCGCGCCTGCGCTTCGGCACGCAGCTGACGCGCCAGGAACTGCTGCTGCTGGCGCTGATGTCGTCCGAGAACCGCGCCGCTTCGGCGCTGGGCCGACACTACCCGGGCGGCTTGCCTGCCTTCGTGCAGGCGATGAACCGCAAGGCGCGCGAGCTGGGCATGAACGACAGCCATTTCGTCGATTCCAGCGGCTTGTCGAGCAGCAACGTGTCGAGTGCGACCGACCTGGTACGCATGGTCAACGCGGCGTACCGCAATCCGACCATTCGCGAGTTCTCGACCCAGACCGAGCATGAGGTCAACGTGCTGGGCCGCACCCAGCATTACGTCAGCACCAACCGCCTGGTGCGCGGCGGCAACTGGGAAATCGGCCTGCAGAAGACCGGCTTTATCTCCGAGGCCGGCCAGTGCCTGGTGATGCAGGCCCGGGTGCAGGGACGCAATGTGGTGATGGTGTTCCTGGATTCGGCCGGCAAGCTGTCGCGCTTTGCCGATGCCAACCGCGTCAAGGACTGGCTCGAGCATTCGCCTTCCTCGCCGCAGCGCGGCTTCCCGTCCTCGCCCAACCTGACGCAGGGCCCGGGCAGCGCCCACGCGGTGCTGGCCTCGCAGCAATCGCGCGGCATCTGAGGCCGCACGCCAGACCGGAAAAAACGCGCCGTCCTGCGGCGCGTTTTTCTTTTTGGCGGCGCAGCCGTCAGAGCAGCTTGCCGGGATTCATGATGCCGGCGGGATCGAACACCGCCTTGATTTCACGCATCAGCCGCAGTTCCAGCGGATCCTTGACCGCCAGGAACGCGTGGCGCTTGAGCTGGCCGATGCCATGCTCGGCGCTGATGCTGCCGCCGTAACGCATCACCTCGTCCAGCACCGCATCGGTGACGGCCTCGCCGTGCGTGGCCGCCCAGTCCCGCGGGGCGCCGGCCGGACGCGACAGGTTGTAGTGCAGGTTGCCGTCGCCGAAGTGCCCGAACACAAAGGGCCGGATCGCGGCATCGAGCGTGCGCAGCCGGGCTGCCATCGAATCCATGAAGGCCGGAATCCGCTCGATCGGCAGCGACACGTCGTGCTTGAGATGCGGCCCGTCCGCGCGCTGCGCTTCGGAGATTTCCTCGCGCAGCTTCCACAGCGCCTGCAGTTGGGCCAGCGACGCGGAGACCGCGGCATCGAGGCACAGTTCACGCTCCAGCGCCTCGCCGATGACGCGTTCCAGCAGCGCGTTCAGCGCCGCCTCGTCGGTGGTATCGGCCAGCTCCACCAGCACGTAGGCCGGGTAGCGCTGCGCAAACGGTTCCTGCACGCCTTCGGCATGGGCGAGCACCAGGTCCAGGCAATCGCCGGTAAAGAACTCGAAGGCCTGCAGGCGTGCGCCGCATTGCTCGAACAGCAGTTCATAGAGCGCCAGCGACTGCGCCGGCGAGGCCACTGCCGCCAGCACCACGCTGCGCGTATCGGTGCGCGGGAACAGGCGCAGCGCCGCCGCCGTGATCACGCCCAGCGTGCCTTCGGAGCCGATCAGCAATTGCTTCAGGTCGTAGCCGGTATTGTCCTTGCGCAGCGTGCGCAGCCCGTGGAAGATTTCGCCGTTCGGCAGCACGGCTTCGACCCCGAGCACCAGCTCGCGCGTCATGCCATAGCGCACCACGTTGACCCCGCCGGCATTGGTGGCCAGGTTGCCGCCGATCTGGCACGAGTCCTCGGCGGCGAGCGACAGCGGCAGCAGGCGGTTGGCGTCCTGCGCGGCACGGCGCAGGTTGCCCAGGATGCAGCCCGCCTCGGCCACCATGGTATTGGCGATGGTATCGAGCGAACGCACCGCGTTCATGCGGTCCAGGCTCAGCACCACGTTTTGCGCGCGCGCATCGGGCGTGGCGCCGCCGCACAGGCCGGTATTGCCGCCGCGCGGCACCACCGGCACCGCAGCTTGCTGGCACAGCGCCAGCGCGCGCGCTACCTCGTCGACGGTACGGGGCCGCAGCACAGCCTGTGCCTGGCCGCGGTAAATGCCGCGCCAGTCGGACAGCCACGGCGCGATATCGTCGGGGCGGGTCAGCGCGGTGTCGGGGCCGAGGGCTTCGGTAAGCCGCTGGGCAAAGGATCCGTTTTGCATCATGGTGGTATGGTCTCAGGAAAGAGGTGCGGGGCTGGCAGCGCTCGCCATCGCTGTGTCGACCCGCGCGCGCAGCGCAAGCCCGAGGCGGCGCGCGGCGTTTTGCAGGTGCGCCACCGCCGCCGCGCGTGCCGCGCCGGCATCGCCGCGGCGGATCGCAGCCACGATCGCCTCGTGTTCGGCATGCACGGTCTCGGCCAGGCCCGGCTGGCGCAGCGTATTGGCACGCGCGGTGGCAACGGCCTGGTGCAGCTGCAGGTTCAGGTATTGCAGCAGCTGGCGGTAGTACGGATTGTGCGTGGCGGCGGCGATGCCGATATGGAACGCCGCGTCGAGGTCGGCGGCCGGCTGCGGGTCATAGAGCCGGTCCTGCAGACGCTGCAGCAATGCCGCCAGCGCGGCCACGTCGTCATCGGTGCGGCGCACCGCGGCCAGCGCCGCGGCGGCGCCTTCCAGGTCGATGCGCAGGTCGTACAGGTCAGCTAGTTCGCCGGCGTCGAGCTCGGGCTCGCGCGGCAGCTGGAAGCCCGAAGCGCCGGTGCGCGAGCGCACCGTGCAGCCGACCCCTTGGCGCGATTCGACGAAGCCCTGCGAGCGCAGGTGCTCCGTCACTTCACGGATCACGGCGGCGCTGACGCCGTATTGCTCGGCCAGTTGCCGGCCGGTCGGCAGGCGGCTGCCGACGGGGTAGGCGCCGCTTTCGATATCGGCGCGAAGCTGGCGCGTGACCTGTTCGGTAAGGGTGACGGTGCGGGTTCGCATGGCGTCGATTATAAGGTTTGCTGGTTATCTGAAAACAAAGGGTAAACCCTTGATCCAGAAAAGGCGCCGGCCCACGTTAAAACGCGCGGACTGCCTTGCCGGCAGCCCGCGCGTTGGCGGCGGCTTGCGCGATGGGCTTCAGGCGGCGGCTTCGGTCACGTACCCCATGCCGCGCGAGATCTGCAGGGCCGTGTCCTTCAGGTTCTGCAGCCAGCTGTCCTGCAGCCGGTCTGCCGGCGCCGACAGCGACAAGCCGGCCACCAGCCGGCGCGAGTCGTCATAGATGCCGGCGGCGATGCAGCGCACGCCCAGCTCCAGCTCTTCGTTGTCGCGGGCATAGCCGTTGGTGCGCACCCAGTTCAGTTCGCGTTCCAGCTTGGCCAGGTCGGTGATGGAGGTGCGGGTGTGGCCGGCCAGCCCCGTGCGGGTCGCGTAGTTGCGCACGCGCGCCGACTCGTCGGCCGCCAAAAACAGCTTGCCCACCGAGGTCAGGTGCAGCGGGGCGCGGCCGCCGATGGCCCGCACCACCTGCATGCCGGAGCGCTCGCTGTACGCCCGCTCGATATAGACGATCTCGTCGCCCTGGCGCACCGACAGGTTGACGGTCTGGCCGGTGACGCGATGCAGCGCGCGCATCGGCGCCAGCGCCGCGTCGCGCACCGACAGGCGCGCCTTGACCAGGTTGCCCAGCTCCAGCAGCCGCATGCCGAGCCGGTAGCTGCCGGGATCGGAGCGATCGACGAAGCGGCACGCAACCATGTCGTTGAGGATGCGGTGCGCGGTGGAAGGATGCAGGCCGGTGGCCAGCGACAGCTCTTTCAGGCTGACCGGGTCGGCATGCTGCGCGAGGGCGTCCAGCAGGGTCATCATGCGCTCGATGACCTGGATGGACGTCTTGCCGGGTGACTTGTCTGCGTCGGACATGGTTGGGAAACGTAGAAATGTTGCCTTGCGGCATTTTTAAGTGTCTGCCTGATTCTATCTCGCATCGTGAAAATTTCAATAGGTGAAATGACATTACGGTAAGAATCGGCCGGTGATGTCGCCTCGCAAAGTGGCGTGCATGGCACCGAATTCACCACGCCGATGAACGCTTTGTGCGCCACCCGCGACGCCAAGCGCGCATAATTGCGGGGTTTCAGGGTCTGGGAGAAGTCAACAATGCGAGTCGGTCTGTTCCACACCTGCCTGGTGGACCTGATGCGCCCCGAAATCGGTTTTTCGGTGCTCAAGCTGCTGGAAGCCGCCGGCTGCGAGGTCATGGTGCCCGAGGCGCAGACCTGCTGCGGCCAGCCGGCCTACAACTCGGGGGAGCGCGCGGTATCGCGCGACCTGGCCGAGAAATTCCTGCGCGAATTCGAGATGTTCGATTACATCGTGGTGCCGTCGGGCAGTTGCGGCGGCATGATCCGGCATCACTACGCCGATTTGCTGCGTGACGATCCCGAACTGAACGGCCGCTACGAGCGCCTGCGCGAACGCGTGTACGAGCTGACCGACTTCCTGGCCAGCGTGGTCCGGGTCGAGACCCTGCCATCGACGTTCTCGGGCCAGATCACGTACCACGATTCGTGTTCCGGCCTGCGCGAACTGGGCGTCAAGCAGCAGCCGCGCGCCTTGCTGTCGCGCCTGCCCGGCGTGCAACTGACGGAGATGAAGGACTGCGAGGCCTGCTGCGGTTTCGGCGGCACGTTCTCGGTCAAGTACGGCAATATCTCCACGGCCATCGTCGACGAGAAGTGCGCCAACATCCGGGCCACGGGTGCCGATGCCGTGGTGCTTGGCGACCTGGGCTGCATCCTCAATATCGAAGGCCGCCTGCGCCGCACCGGCGACAGCCGCACGCGCGTGCTGCATATCGCGCAGGTGCTGGCAGGCGACGCCTGACCGCGCAGACACATCAGGAATTCGCCACGATGCAAGTCCACAGCATGGAATTCAAGGCGCGCGCCGGGCAGAAGCTGGCCGACCAGCGCCTGCAGCAAAACCTGAAAAAGCTTTCGACCAAGTTTGTCACGGCGCGCGCCGAGGCGATCCGGGATATCGATTTCGACGCCACGCGCGAAGCCCTGAAAGAGCGGCGCAACCGCGCACTCGAGAACCTCGACGTCTGGCTTGCCACGTTTGAAGAGAACGCGACCCGGCGCGGCGCCACCGTGCTGTTTGCCGAGACCACCGCCGACGCCGCCCGGCTGGTCGCCGAGATTGCGCGCAAGCATGGCGTGAAGAAGGTCATCAAGAGCAAGTCGATGGTGACCGAGGAAATGCGTCTGAACCAGGTGCTGGGCGAGATGGGTGTGCAGAGCATCGAGACCGACCTGGGCGAGTACATCCTGCAGATCAACGACTCTGAGCCGCCCTCGCACATCATTGCGCCGGTGGTGCACAAGGACAAGGACGAGATTGCCGACCTGTTCGCCAAAGTCCACCACAAGCCACGGCTGACCGAGATTCCGGAGATGACGCGCGAGGCGCGCGAAGTGCTGCGCCCGGAATTCCTCAGCGCCGACATGGGCGTGACCGGCGGCAACTTCATCATCGCCGAGACCGGCTCGGTGGCCGTGGTCACCAACGAAGGCAATGAGGGCATGTGCACGGTAATGCCGCGCGTGCACGTGGCCGTGACCGGCATCGAGAAGGTGTTGCCGACGCTGGAAGACCTGGCCACGGTGATGCGCCTGCTGCCGCGTTCAGCCACCGGCCAGGCCATCTCCAACTATTTCTCGCTGCTGACCGGCCCGCGCGCCGAAGGCGAGCGCGATGGCCCCGAGCACATGTACTTCGTGCTGGTCGACGGCGGCCGCTCGGGACTGATCGGCGGCGAATTCCAGGAGATGCTGCGCTGCATCCGCTGCGGCGCCTGCATGAACCATTGCCCGGTCTACCAGAAGATCGGCGGCCATGCCTACGGCTGGGTCTATCCTGGCCCGATGGGCAGCGTGCTGACGCCCAGCTACGTCGGGCTGGCGAATGCGGTGGACCTGCCGCAGGCTGCGACCATGTGCGGCGAGTGCAATCGGGTCTGCCCGGCTTCGATCCCGCTGTCGGACCTGCTGCGCAAGCTGCGCGAGAAGCAGATGGAACGCGGCCTGCGGCCGTGGCAGGAGCGCTTTGCGCTGAAGGCCTGGGGCTACGTGGCCAAGCGGCCTGACCTGTATGCCTTCGCCACGCGCATCGGCGCCTGGTGGCTGGGCCGCATGGGAGGCGGCAACCGGCTGATCACCAGCCTGCCGATGGCCGGCAAGGGCTGGACCGAAACCCGCGACATGCCGGCGCCGTCGGGCCGCACATTCCGCGAACTCTACAAGGAAAGGAGGGCGCGTTCATGAGCGCTAACAATTCGGAAGCGCTGGCGCGCATGCGCGCCGCGCTGGAGCAGCACGTGGCCGGCGCAAAGCCCGCGCAGGACCTGGTGCGCGAATGGCGCGACGCCGGCAGCGCGCTGGCCTTGCCGCCGGTCTACGGCCAGGCCATGGAGGAGCTGCTGCGCCGGCTGGAGATGGCGGCGGTGTTCGCGCAGGACAGCTGCTCGTTTTCCAGCACCGCGGTCACCGACCAGCTGGCGCGGTGGCTGGACAAGGCGGCAACGGTCTGAGGCCTTCACGCTTCGACAGGGTGCGCGGAGCTCATCGAGGCTGCGGGCATGCATTGGCAAGGGCTCACCAGGCAAGGCGGATACATGCATGCAGACCGTTTCGACATGACGCGCGGGGACCATTCCGAGCGGCTTTCGGAAGCGGGAAAACGGTCATCCAATGCCGACTTCTGCCGCCATCCGATAGCCCATGGCTCGGTACCCTTGCTGGCGCTTGTCCCACATCCGCAGTAATGCCGGATGGCCAGCGTCGACAAAATCGATGATCCGCACTTCAGTCTTGCCGGCATGTTCTCGGTGCAGCCGGCCGGCGTACTGTTGCAGCGTCCCTTTCCATGACACGGGCATCGCGAGCACCAAGGTGTCGAGGGGCGGGTGGTCGAACCCTTCACCGACCAGCTTCCCGGTCGCCAGCAACACGCGAGCAGCGTCGGCTGGCAGGGCATTGAGCGCCGTGATCAATGCCGCGCGTTGCGGCTTTGACATCCGCCCGTGCAGCACGAATAGCCGGGAAATTTGCTCATTCAAAGCGGCCTGGATGGCGTCAACATGTTCGGTGCGTTCTGTCAGCACCAAAATCTTGCGGCCTTGAGTGAAGGCCTCACGCACCTCCGCAGCAATGGCGTCAGTCCGGACCTGATCGTGAACCAGGTGCCGAAACACATCCTGAATGCCAGACTCGGTCGGCAGCTCGATTCGCGCAAGGCGTGTGCGCGCTACGACCATCAAGGCGTGAGGTGAGTTGGGCGCCTTCGCCGCGGTGTATCGTATCGGCCCGCACTGCATGAAGATGATGGGCTGCTGGCCATCGCGGCGAATCGGGGTGGCGGTCAGGCCTAGCACGTACTTGGCCTTGGTCCGTTTCAGAATGGCGTCGAACGACACCGCGCCGACGTGGTGGCATTCATCGACGATGACATGACCATAGTTCTCGACCAGCGGGTTGACTTCACCCTGACGCGACAGAGATTGCATCACGGCGATGTCGATCCTGCCGGAAGGCTTGATCTTGCCGCCGCCGATGGTGCCGACCACGCCTTTGCCGACCCCCAAGAAGGCCTGCAGGCGCTCTTGCCATTGCTTGAGCAGTTCAGTGCGATGTACCAGCACCAGGGTGTTGACGCCGCGACGGGCGATCATCGCGGCCGCAGTGACAGTCTTGCCGAACGCGGTCGGTGCACACAGCACACCCGCGTCGTGCTGCAACATCCCGGCAACGGCGGCCTCCTGATCGAGGCGGAGCGTGCCGGCGAAACTGACGTCGATGGGCTCACCCAAGCAGCGCTCGTCGCGTAGATCACAGCCGATGCCGTTATCACGCAGCAGTTTCAACGCGGCCTCGAGACAGCCGCGTGGTAGGGCAATGTGTTGCGGATAGTTTTCCGCGGTGCCGATCACCCGCGGCTTGTTCCACACTGACATCCGCATGGCTTGCGCCTTGCAGAACTCGGGGTTCTGGAATGCCGCCAAACGGATCAGGCGGTTGGCCAGCGGCTGCGGTAGCTGCGCCTTCTCAAAATAGACCAGGTTAGCCAGCGTCAAAGTCAGTGACTCAGGCATCGTACCTGCCAGTGTCTGTCCCATGAGGGCTTCGCGCCGCCATGGCGTTGCCAAGTCCTCGTCGCCGATGAAGGTGACATCCAAGGGGTGCACGCCACCGGTGGCGCGCAAGATGGTCGGCTCGATGTCGTGGGGTGCCATCGGCCGGATCGATGCCAGGAACGCCCACTGGTCGGGATAGGGATGCAGGTCGGCATCGACGAACACGCTATAGCCGTGCTCGCGCGGATGTTTCTGCAGTGGCAGGGCAATCAGATTGCCGAAGCCGCCCTTGGGCATCGTGTCCTGGTTGGGAAACAGCCGGTCGTAGGACCCGAGCTTGAGTTGCCGGGTGCGCGAACAGGTGTGACTGATGATCGCCGTGCCCAGGCGGCGCGCATCGCGGGCCGCCACCTTGCCAGCGAAGAAGACCCAGGCGTGGGCGCCCTGTCCGGAGCGGGAAATCTCCAGCGCAACCGGGACGCCCAGTTCACCGCAGGATTGCGCGAAGGCGCGGGCATCGTCCTGCCATTCGGCCTCGTCGAAATCGACGGCGAGGAAATAACAGGCGTCATCTTCCAGCAGCGGATAGACGCCCACCGTGTGCTGGCCGGCCAAATGGTTGTAGATGACCTGATCCGAGAGCGGGACCAGCAATCGGTTGCCGCAGTCACCGCATTTGATGCGCGGTTTTTCGCAGATACCTGCGCGCCATTCGTTGGCACAAGCCGGCGCGTAGCCAGACTTGCCTGTTGCCTTGCTCTCCCAACGTATCGGGTAGGCATCCGTCCGGCCGCGAAACAACCGGCGGAACAGTGCCACTTTGTCACTCGTGGAAAAGCGCGACGGTTCAGCATCCTGAACGCAAGGCGCAGGCTCCTTCGGCGGCACGCGCCAGTCGATGCCATGCAATTCCAGTAGCCCGATCAGGCGGGCGTTCTCGGCTTGCAGTGCAGCGAACGCATCGTGATCAGTCATCGACTTCATACTCGCCGAGCAATTTATCCCCTCACTCAGTCGCTATCCTCGGTGTCGCGAATCCGGGCCGGCCGGGTTTCTGCGAGCCACTTATACCCCATCCATTTAGTCGTCACGTTTTGCTCCAGTCGTTTAATTTGGCCGGCAGACGTTTAAAAATCCCACGATTTTTTGATTATCGTTTAAGCGACACTTCCTTGCTGCCTGTTCTGCGTATGTAGCGGTAAGATCGAGCGCCCGTCGCGTACCGAGCAGTTCAGCGCATCGGCTATCGCCGGCATGCAAGCGGGGTCGGGAGCGCACAGTCGGCGCAGTTGGGCGTCATGGCGCGCCCCATTGCCGTCGCCCGCTGATCGGCGCCAAACAAAAAACGGGGAGCCGAAGCTCCCCGTTTTTCTTGCCAGCGCGATCACCCCAGCAGCAGCGCATCGTCATCCAGCTGCTCATGCCGGGTCTGCTCGAACATCTTGAGCAGGTCCGGCACATCGAGCCCCTTGCGCTTGTCGCCGGAGACATCCAGCACCACCTGGCCCTGGTGCAGCATCACCGTGCGCTGGCCGTAGTCCAGCGCCTGGCGCATGCTGTGCGTCACCATCATCGTCGTCAGCTTGCTTTCCTCGACGATGCGCGCGGTCAGTTCCAGCACGAACGCGGCGGTCTTCGGGTCGAGCGCGGCGGTGTGCTCGTCCAGCAGCAGGATGCGCGACGGCTGCAGCGAGGCCATCAGCAGGCTCACCGCCTGCCGCTGGCCGCCGGAGAGCAGGCCGATGCGGTCGGTGAGGCGGTTTTCCAGGCCCAAGTTGAGCAGGCGCAGCTTCTCGCGGAACAGCTCGCGCGAGGCGCGGTTCAGCGCCGGGCGGAAGCCGCGGCGGCTGCCGCGGGCCATCGCCAGGGCCATGTTCTCCTCGATGGTCAGCGCTTCGCAGGTGCCGGCCATGGGGTCCTGGAACACGCGTGCCACCAGGTGGGCACGGTCCCAGGCGGGCTTGCGCGTGACGTCGGTGTCATCGATGGTGATGCGGCCCGAGTCGACCATCTGGTCGCCGCTGATCGCATTCAGGAAGGTCGATTTGCCGGCGCCGTTGGAGCCGATCACGGCGACGAACTGCCCGCTCGGGATTTCCAGGCTGAGGCCGCGCAGCGCGCGGGTTTCGATCGGGGTGCCCGGGTTGAAGGTGAGTTTCAGGTCTTGTGCGCGCAGCATCTCAGGCACCTCCGTTCTTGCGGGCAAAGAGCTTCTTGCGCGTGGCCGGCAGCACCAGCGCGATCGTCACCAGCGCGGCGGTGACCAGGTTCAGGTCCTGCGCCTTCAGGCCGATGAAGTCGCTGTTCAGTGCCAGCGCGATGAAGAAGCGGTACAGGATGGCGCCCAGCACCACGGCCAGCGTGGTCCAGATCAGCCGCCGTGCCGGCAGGATGGTCTCGCCGATGATCACCGCGGCCAGCCCGATCACGATGGTGCCGATGCCCATCGAGATATCGGAGCCGCCCTGGGTCTGCGCGAACAGCGCGCCGGCCAGTGCCACCAGCGCGTTGGACAGCGCCATGCCGGCCAGCGTGGCGCGGCCGGTGGGGATGCCCTGGGCGCGCGCCATGCGCGGGTTGGCGCCGGTGGCGCGCATGGCCAGGCCCAGTTGCGAGCTGAAGAACCAGTCCAGGCCGACCTTGGCGACCACCACCACCACGAACAGCACCAGCGGGCGCAGCACGTAGTCCGGCAGCCACTCCGGCTGCAGCACGGTGAACAGCGTCGGTTCGGTGATCAGCGGCACGTTGGGGCGGCCCATGATGCGCAGGTTGACCGAGTACAGCGCGATCATCATCAGGATACTGGCGAGCAGGTCCATGATCTTGAGCCGCACGTTGAGCCAGCCGGTGATCCAGCCGGCCAGTGCGCCGGCCGCGATGGCGACCACGGTCGCCAGGAACGGGTCCTGGCCGGCGGCGATCAGCGTCGCGGCCACGGCGCCGCCCAGCGGGAAGCTGCCGTCGACGGTCAGGTCGGGAAAGTTGAGGATGCGGAAGGAAATCAGCACCCCGAGCGCCACCAGGCTGAAGATCAGGCCGATCTCCAGGGCGCCCAGAAGGGAAAAGAGGGACATGGGGGAATCCTGTTGCAGGGTCCGGCGTCTGCCTTGCGCCGGTTTCGGGGCGGTGCGGCCGGCACGCCCGGGTGGGGCCGCCGGGCGCCTCGCCCTGGTCGGTCCGGCCAGGCCGGGTAGGCCGGGCCGGCGCATCCGCCGCCTTGCGGCGGCGGGGTGGCAGGGCGTGGCTGGCTGTGCTTACTTGATGACGGTCTTCGCTTCCTTGACCAGCTCCGGCGCCAGCGTGACGCCTTGCTTGGCGGCCGCGCCGGTGTTGACGAACAGTTCCAGGTTGTCGCTGGTCTGCGAGGCAATCGCGCCAGGCTTCTCGCCCTTCAGGATGCGCACCACCACCTTGCCGGTCTGGTGGCCCAGGTCGCCGTAATTGACGCCCAGTGCCGCGACGGCGCCGCGCTTGACGCTGTCGGTATCGGCCGCGACCAGCGGGATCTTCGATTCGTTGGCCACCTTGACCAGGGCCTCGTACGCCGACACCACGTTGTTGTCGGTGTTGGTATAGATCACGTCGACCTTGCCGATCAGGCTCTTGGCGGCCGGGCCGATGTCCACGGTGCGCGGCGCGGCGGCTTCCTTCAGGGTCAGGCCTTCCTTGGCCAGCAGTTCCTTCAGCTCCTTGACCACCACCACCGAATTGGCCTCGCCCGGGTTGTAGACCATGCCCACGGTCTTGGCCTTCGGCACCACGCGCTTGATCAGCGCGACCTGCTTGTCCAGGGGCAGCTTATCCGACACGCCGGTCACGTTGGTGCCCGAGGCGGACCAGCTCTTGACCAGCTGCGCGGCGACCGGATCGGTCACGCCCGAGTACACCACCGGCACCGTCTTGGTGGCGGCCACCACGGCCTGTGCCGACGGCGTGGCGATGGCGACGATGGCGTTGGGGTTGTCGCCGACGAACTTGCGGGCGATCTGCGCGGCGGTGCCGGTATTGCCCTGGGCGCTCTGGTATTCCCACTTCAGGCTCTTGTCGGCGTCATAGCCGGCTGCCTTCAGTTCTGCGCGCACGCCGTCGCGGATGGCGTCCAGCGCGGGATGGTCGACGATCGACAGCACCTTGACGGTCTGGGCCTGCACGGCGCCGCCGTACAGCAGTGCCAGCGCCATGGCGCCGCCCAGGATGGACTTGGATGCTGCGAGACCCTTGGTGGACTTCATTATGTGTGCTCCCCCGAAACTCGGTTCTGGATTGGATACGGCCGCGGATGGTTCGGTCCGCCGTCCTGGCGCGCGCGCCGGCTGGCGCACGGTGCCGGTCCGGGCGGGCGCGGCGGCTTCCTGCGGCGGGAGGGAGCGTGCGCGGACGCGTCGGATGCGACAGCGATAAGCCTGCGAGGATACCACTTCCCGCGCACGAAATGGACAGTCATCATGCGGAAGTGGGGCATCCGATGCTGCCAGACGCCCGCTATCCGCCATCGAGGCGCATTTTATTGCGCGGGAACCGAGGTTTGCTTGTGGATTACCCCGATTGCGGCGGCCGCGTCTTCATGCAATTGCGCGCGACCGGGGCGTCGAGGTTTTCCCTCCACCTGGCACAGCCGGGTGGTGCACCGGCCAGGTGCCAGGTGAAGGCGTGGGCGACCGGGGAATTCAGCCGCGCAGCGCCGCGGCGCACTCGCGCACCAGCGCCGGGCCGCGGTAGATCAGGCCGCTGTAGAGCTGCACCAGGCTGGCCCCGGCTTCGATCTTGGCGCGCGCATCGGCGCCGCCGAAGATGCCGCCCACGCCGATGACCGGCACCGCGTCGCCGACCACGCCGCGCAACGCGCGCACCACGCGGGTCGAGGCTTCGAATACCGGGCGCCCGGACAGGCCGCCGGCTTCTTCGGCATGCGGCAGGCCCTTGACCGCCTCGCGCGAGATGGTGGTGTTGGTGGCGATCACGCCGTCGATCTTGTGGCGCACCAGCGCGTCGCCGATGTTGCCGATCTGGTCGGCGTCGAGATCCGGCGCGATCTTCAGCGCCAGTGGCACATAGCGCTTGTGCTGGTCTGCCAGGCGCTGCTGCGCGTCCTTCAGCGACGACAACAGGCTGTCGAGCTCGCTCGCGCCTTGCAGCTGGCGCAGGTTCTTGGTGTTCGGCGAAGAGATGTTGACCGTCACGTAGCTGGCGTGCGGATAGACGCGCTCCAGGCAGTACAGGTAATCGTCGTTGGCGCGCTCGATCGGGGTATCGGCGTTCTTGCCGATGTTCAGCCCCAGCACGCCGCCCTCGGCCTTCCAGCGCGAAGCCCGCACATTGGCGACAAAGGCATCGACGCCGCCGTTGTTGAAGCCCATGCGGTTGATCAGCGCATCGGCCTGCGGCAGCCGGAACATGCGCGGGCGCGGGTTGCCCGGCTGCGCGCGCGGCGTGACAGTGCCCACCTCGATAAAGCCGAAGCCGAGCGCGGCCAGGCCGTCGATATAGGCGCCGTCCTTGTCCAGCCCCGCGGCCAGGCCGACCGGGTTGGGAAAACGCACCCCCATGACCGTGTGCGGGTCTTCGGCAATGCGGTTGCCGATGCAGCTGCCCAGGCCCATGCGGTGGGCGCGCAGCAGGTTGTTCAGCGTGAAATGGTGGGCGTCCTCGGCATCCATCGAGAACAGGGCGGGGCGAAACAGGGGGTAGAGCGCGTTGAGCACGTTGGGCAGGCGGCCGGCGGGCCGGCGCGGAAGTCGGGACCAGGGCGGCATTGTAGCGGCTGGCCCGCCCGGAAGGGCGGCTGCGCCGCCGGCCGCTGGCGCGGCGGGGCTAGGCCTGCGGGGCCGGCGGCACTGGCGCGGCGGCTTCGGCGGCCTCCGTGCCCAGGTCTTCGAACGCATGCCAGTGGTTGCCTGTCAGCACCTGCAGGGGCCGGAAGCGCGCCTTGTACGCCATCTTGCGGCTGTCGGCGATCCAGTAGCCCAGGTACAGGTGTGGCAGGCCCAGCGCATGGGTCTGGCGGATCTGCCACAGGATGTTGTAGGTGCCGTAGCTGGCGTTGCGCTCGAGCGGATCGTAGAAGGTGTAGACCGACGACAGCCCGTCGTCGAGCACGTCGATCATGCTGACCATGCGCAGCCGCCCGGCCTCGGGCGAGCCCGGCGGATCGCGGAATTCGACCAGGCGCGAGTTGACCCGGCTTTGCAGCAGGAACTGCTCGTACTGGTCGCGGCTGTCCTGGTCCATGCCGCCGCCGGCATGGCGCATCGACTGGTACAGCAGGTACAGCGAGTAGTGTTCTTCGACGTAGGTCAGCGGGGCCACCAGCGCCTGCAGGTGCTGGTGGCGGTTCCAGGCGCGACGCTGCGAGCGGTCTGGCGTGAACTGGTCGACCAGCACGCGGCACGGCGTGCAGGCGTGGCAATCGTCGCAATACGGCCGGTAGGTGAAGATGCCGCTGCGGCGAAAGCCCGCGCGCACCAGGCGCGAATAGACGTCGGCATTGATCAGGTGCGCCGGCGTGGCCACCTGGGAGCGCGCCATGCGCCCGTCGAGATAGCTGCAAGCGTAAGGCGCCGTGGCATAGAACTGCAGCGCGGACAGCGGTAGTTCCTTCAGCTTGCTCATGACTCAGGGGGCTCCGGGGCGGGACGGCGCGGTTTGCACGGTGGTCCGCAGCGCCAGCGTCCGCACCCGTGCCAGGGATTCAGGCTGCCGGCGCGGCGGGTGTCCCGGCCCAGCGCTCCAGCACCGATTTGTCGAACCGCCACGGACTGATCGCCGGCTGCGCCGTTGCCGCGCGCACATGGGCCACGAATTCGGCGCGGGGGATGGGGCGCGCACCCAGCGAGGCCAGGTGGTCGGTTTCCTGCTGGCAGTCTATCATCGCCACGCCGTGGTTGCCGAGGAACGCGCACAGCGCCGCCAGCGCGATCTTGGAGGCGTCGGTGCGGTGCGCAAACATGGATTCGCCGAAGAACATCCGTCCCAGCGCCACGCCGTACAGGCCGCCGACGCGCTCGCCGCGGTACCAGCTCTCGACCGAGTGGGCCAGGCCGTTGCGGTGCAGCGCGCCGTACGCGGCAATGATGGCGTCGGTGATCCAGGTGCCGTCCTGGCCCTCGCGCGGCGTGCTGGCGCAGGCGCGCATCACGGCCAGGAAATCATGGTCGACGCGGATTTCCCAGTCGGCATCGCGCAGCACGCGCCGCAGCGTCTTGCGCAGGTTGACCGAGACGCGCAGTGCCGGCGGCGCCAGCACCATGCGCGGATCGGTGCTCCACCACAGCACCGGCTGGCCGCTCGAATACCACGGGAAGATGCCCTGGCGATACGCCAGCAGCAGCCGCTGCGGCGACAGTTCGCGGCTGGCGGCGAGCAGCCCGGGCGCCTCGGAGTCTGGCCCGAGCGCGTGCTCGACCGGGGGAAACGGATCTTGCGGGTCCAGCCAGGCAATCATGCGGACTGCGCCGGAGGGCGGTGCGCGGCAGGCCCGCCGCTCAGGGGGTGACCGTGGCCCGGCTGGTCAGCGGGCGCATGGGCTTGTCGATGTCCAGGCTGTGCAGCCGGAAGCTGCCGTCCTGCAGGCGGCCGGCGGCGCGGTCGGCGAAGAAGCAGCGCAGGGTATGGATCACGGTGGGGAAGGCCAGTTCATCCCAGGGCACATCGGCCTCTTCCACCAGCTTCACTTCCAGGCTTTCCTCGCCGGGCGCAATGTCGAGGTCGTCCAGCGTGGCGAGGTAGAACAGGTGAACCTGGTGCACATGCGGCACGTTCAGGATCGAGAACAGCTCGCCCACCTGCACGCGCGCGCCGGCTTCTTCCAGTGTTTCGCGCGAGGCCGCCTGGGCGGTGGTCTCGCCGATCTCCATGAAGCCCGCCGGCAGGGTCCAGAAGCCGTAGCGGGGCTCGATGGCGCGCTTGCACAGCAGGATCTTGTCTTCCCAGACCGGGATGGTGCCGACTACGTTGCGGGGATTGACGTAGTGGATGGTGCCGCAGTTGTCGCAAACGCTGCGCGGGCGGTTATCGCCGTCAGGCACGCGCAACACGACAGCATGACCACAGTTCGAGCAGAATTTCATGAGGGGCGTCCGGGAGAATGGCGAAAGTGTATCACCCTCGCCGAGCGCGCCGGCGGGCCGTTGGAGCGGTGCTGCACCATGGGTGGCGACGCGCGAATGCCGCAGCCACCGCTACGGTGCGCGGAGCGGCGGCACCAAAACAAAAAACCCGCCGGAGGCGGGTTTGTCTGCGTCGACGGCGTCACAGACACGCGTCTGTGCGGTTGGTTGCGGGGGCAGGACTTGAACCTGCGACCTTCGGGTTATGAGCCCGACGAGCTGCCAACTGCTCCACCCCGCGTCCGTCGAAGAAAAGATTATATGGCATCTGGTTGCGCAATGCAACACCTGTTTAGGAAACCTGCCAGCGATGCGCATTGCCGCATGCCATAACGATTAGATCGCCGTAGCGGGGCGGAGGTTCAGCGGGCCTCGGGGGTATCGCTTGTGCGCTGCCACAGCGCGGCCTCGAACTCGAAGCTGTCGCGCTGCTGCAGGTCGTCGCGCTGCCACATCACGCGGTCGCGGCGCACGGTCAGCATCCACGTGGTAGTGGCCAGCGGCATCGGATGCGAGAACGCGCGCGGCGTCAGCACCGCGCCGCAGGGGCCGTGCTGCGGATCGCGCACCGAGGTGTAGCGGATCATGCCGAGTCCGGCTTCGCGCGCGACGCGGCCGAACGCCTGGCAGGGCTCGTGATTATCCGGGTCGGTCCAGGCGGCGCGGTCGCGGTCGAACGGCGGCTGGTCCAGCGCCACGCCGGAGGTCTCGACACGCACTTCGAACAGCGTCTGCGCGCGCGCGTCGATGCGCGGCAGCGCGGGGCTGTCGTTCAGGAAGCGCCAGCGCCAGTAGCCTAGCTCGGCACAGGCCGTGCGGATCTCGTTGGCGCCATAGAACACGCCCGGATCCTGGCTGGCGCGGAAGCGCGAGCCCCACGGCGATGGCGGGTAGCGGAACGGGGTGAACAGCAGGTAGTGCAGATGGCGCGCCTCGAGGGGCACGGCCGGCTTGCCGGCGTCGAGCACCGCTTCCAGGACCGCCTGTTCCTCCAGGCTGTCGACCAGCGGCATGGTGGAGACTACATGCTGGGCTTCCACCGCCCGCCACAGCGTGAGCGCGAACTGCCGGCGCTCAGATGCGACCGCGGGTGGCGTCCAGATAGTGAACGACACGGACCAGACCTTCGGTTGTGCGGATCAGTTCAAGCGGCTTGCCGCCCAGCGCGAGGTTGTCGTTGGTCAGCCATAGCCGGGCCTGGTCGCCATGGCCCAGGATGGCGTCGAGCGAGCGGAACAGGCGCACGAACAAGACGCCGAACTCCCACTCCTTGCGATGCGCATCCAGCACGTAGCCGCCCGATGCCATGCGCGACACCGAGGCGGTGCTGATGCCAAGTACGCTCGCCACCATCGCCTGGCTGATGCCCAGGAAGCCGGCGGCGCGCATGACCGCCTTGGTCAGCGTAGTGCCGGGGTCGGGGCCGCCGGCGGGATCGGTCTCCGGAATCCGCCTGGATTGCATCGCCTGTGCTCCTGTTTCTTCAGAAAGATTATAGGCGATGAATTTCAGAAGGGAAGAGGTTGCCCAAATCCGGCCTGCGACGCGGCGCGCGCCGGTGGCACGGGTCGCGGCTAATAGGTCTCGATATGCAACCGTCCTTCGGCCTTCATGGTGGTTTCCAGCGCCTTCCAGTTAAGACCGGCGCTGGCGCAGACCGTTTCAAATGCGGCCAGCACGCCTTCCTCCATGCCTTTCAGGCCGCAGATATAGACGTGGCCGTTGGCGTCGCCCAGCAGCGCTGCGACGCTGTCCCGGGCTTCGCGGATCGCGTCCTGGACATAGCGGCGCGGCGTGGCCGGGTCGCGCGAGAAGGCGAAGTGGATCTCGAGGAAATCCCTGGGCAGCTTCAGCAGCGGGCCGAAGTAGGGCAGTTCGGCGGCATTGCGCGCGCCGAAGAACAGCAGCCGGCGTCCGTTGAACTGGGCCACGTTGCGGCGCATGCGCTCGGTCATGGCGCGCATCGGCGCCGACCCGGTGCCGGTACAGATCATCATCACGCTGGCCTCGGCGTGGTTGGGCATCAGGAAGGTCGAGCCGAACGGACCCACCACCTGCACCGTGTCGCCCTTGGCCAGGTCGCACAGGTAATTGGAGGCCACGCCCCGCACCGGCTTGCCGTCGTGGTCCTGATCGACCCGCTTTACCGTCAACGCAAGGTTGTTATAGCCGGGGCGCTCGCCGTCGCGCGGACTGGCGACCGAATACATGCGGATGTAGTGCGGCTTGCCCGCGGCATCCGTGCCCGGTGGGACGATGCCGATCGACTGGCCCTCCAGGATCGGGAAGAAATGGGTGCCGAGGTCCAGCACGATATGGTGGATGTCGCTCGAGGCATCCGCGGCCGTGAGCCGGTAGTTGCCGGCTACGGTGGCGGTCACCGGCGCCCGCACGCCATGCAGGTTCACATAGGGATGGGCGGCCGACCACGGCGCGCGCGGCGAAGTATGGCGGCTGGTTTCCACGGCCTGGATCGCGGCGCCGTCGGCCGCGGCCGTGCCGCCGCCCGTGGTGGCGGGCGCGGCTTCGTCCGCGATGTCCAGTTCCGGCAGCGGCACCTCGGCCGGCAGCTCGTCCCACAGCAGCTGGGCCTCGATCGGGTAGGCCTGGCCGCGCAGCATGGTGCGCCAGTTGTCGATGGCGCCGGTCGGGCACGGCGACAGGCAGGCATTGCAGCCGTTGCACACGTCGGCGCGGACCACGTAGTTGCGGTCATCGTGGGTGATGGCATCGATCGGGCAGGTGTCTTCGCAGGTGTTGCAGCGAATGCAGATTTCCGGATCGATCAGGTGCTGCTTGATGATGTCGGGGGCGCCCATGGCGAGTCGGGTTCAGTTAAAGCGCACGTATTCGAAATCCATCGGCTGGCGGTTGATGCCCACCGCCGGCGGGGCGATCCAGTTGGCGTACTTGCCGGGCTCGGTCACGCGGCCCATCAGCGAGGCGACGAACGCGCGGTCTTCGTCGGTCGCCAGCCAGTCGCGTTCGTGAGCCTTCCATTCGGCTTCCGATATCAGCCTGCCGTCGGGCGAGACATGGACGTTGGCCAGCGTGCCGATCTTGCGGTTGAAGGCCTTATGCGGCACCGTCAGGCGGAAGGCGATGCCGGCCTTCTCGATGACCTTGTTCCAGCGCGCCACGCCGCCCATGCTGTCCTTGATGTAGTCGTCGCGCAGCACTTCGTTGAGCGCGTTGAGCATCGGCACCTCACGCTCGCCGAGGCGGCCGTCGCGCACTTCCGGCACGCGGTAGACATCGTTCTTCAGCACATGGTCGTCGGCTCGCTTGCCCTCGTCGAAGCGTCCCTTCAGCCCGGCGCTGTAGAAGGTGGCCGCGTTCGACGACTGGTCGGCGCCGAACAGGTCGATGGTGACGCTGTAGTGGAAGTTCAGGTAGCGCTGGATGGTCGGCAGGTCGATCACGCCCGCGGCGCGCACCTCGGCCGGGTCTTCGATGCCGCGCTCGCGCATGACCTCGCAGGTCCGCTGGATCACGCGCGATACGCCGGATTCGCCGACGAACATGTGGTGTGCTTCCTCGGTCAGCATGAAGCGCGTGGTGCGTGCCAGCGGATCGAAGCCGGACTCGGCCAGCGCGCACAGCTGAAACTTGCCGTCGCGGTCGGTGAAGTAGGTGAACATGAAGAACGACAGCCAGTCCGGCGTGCGTTCGTTGAAGGCGCCGAGGATGCGCGGGTTGTCCTGATCGCCGGAGCGGCGCTCCAGCAGCGCCTCGGCTTCCTCGCGCCCGTCGCGGCCGAAATAGCGGTGCAGCAGGTACACCATCGCCCACAGGTGGCGGCCCTCTTCCACGTTGACCTGGAACAGGTTGCGCAGGTCGTACAGGCTGGGCGCGGTCAGGCCGAGGTGGCGCTGCTGCTCGACCGAGGCGGGCTCGGTGTCGCCCTGGGTCACGATGATGCGGCGCAGGTTGGCCCGGTGCTCGCCCGGCACTTCCTGCCATGCGGCCTCGCCCTTGTGCTCGCCGAAGTGGATGCGGCGCTCGGGATCGGCCGGCTGCAGGAAGATGCCCCAGCGGTAGTCGGGCATCCTGACGTGGTCGAAATGCGCCCAGCCCGATGGATCGACCGACACGGCGGTGCGCAGGTACACCTCGAAGCCGTGCGAGCCGTCGGGCCCCATGTCGCGCCACCAGTCGAGGAACGCCGGTTGCCAGTGTTCCAGCGCGCGCTGCAGCGCACGGTCGTCGGACAGGTTGACGTTGTTGGGGATCTTCTGGCTGTAGTCGATGCTCACGGGCTGTCTCCTGTGTTGTCGGGCGGGTGCGCTAGACGCGGTCCCAGTCGAAGCGGGCCTTGTTGCCGCTGCCGAAGACCTTCAGCGCGCCGTGCTCGCCGACGGCGTTGGGGCGCTGGAAGATCCAGTTCTGCCAGGCGGTGAGCCGGCCGAAGATGCGGGTTTCCATGGTCTCGGCGCCGCCGAAGCGCAGGTTGGCTTCCATCCCCGTGAGCGCATCCGGCGACAGGCTGGCGCGTTCCTCCAGGGCGATGCGGATCTCGTCTTCCCAGTCGATGTCGTCCGGCGCCGCGGTAATCAGGCCGAGCGAATCGGCGCTGAGCGCGTCCAGCGGCGCGCCGATATGGTCGCGCACCGGGCCGAGCGCGGCCTCGTCGCCGTAGAAGCGCGCCGCCAGGCGGGTCTGCCCGTTGGGCATGGGATAGTGGCCGAAATTGAGCGGCGAGACGAACACGCGTGGCGCGTCGTCGGGCGCGTCGGGCAGGTGCAGCATATAGCTGCGGTCGGCGGCCAGCGCCAGTTCCAGCAGCGTGCCGGCAAAACAGGAATCCGGTTCGATGAGTGCGATCAGGCTGCGCGACGACACATCCAGCCGCGCCAGCGTGCGGCGCAGCATGCCGACGGTCTCGCGCACGAACCAGTGGCCGGCGTGCGCCTGCAGCAGGGCATCGGCCGCCAGCACCGCGGCCGGGTCGCCTTCGGTCTTCAGCACCCAGATGCCGATATCGAGGTGGTTGGTGCGCAGCGTCAGGATGGCGTCGTCGAGTTCGCGCGCCATCTTCAGCGGCCACCATTGCGCGCCCGCCGCGACCACGCCGGCGAGATCGGCGGGCTGGTGCTTGTCGGGCCCGAACACGGTCAGCGTGGCCTTGCGCGCGGCGGCATCGATATGCACGCGCACGGTCTCGTAGCGATAGCCGTGCGGCTCCACGGCGCGCGACAGCGGCGTCAGGGTGATGCCGTGGTGGCCTTGCGGGCGGTCGCTGGTGGCTGCCAGCGCCGCGGCGCGCTCGGCCACGTATTCGGCAAAGCGCGCCGGCTTGACTACTTCGTCGACCAGCTTCCAGTCCTTGGCGCGCTGGCCGCGCACGCCTTCGGTGGTGGTGCAGAAGATATCGGCGTGGTCGCGACGCACATGGCGCTTGTCGGTCACGCGCGTGAGGCCGCCGGTACCGGGCAGCACACCCAGCAGCGGTACCTCGGGCAGGCTCACCGCGGAAGAGCGGTCGTCGACCAGCACGATCTCGTCGCACGCCAGCGCCAGCTCATAGCCGCCGCCGGCGGTGGTGCCGTTGCACGCGGCGATGAACTTCAGCCCCGAGTGACGGCTGGCGTCCTCGATGGCATTGCGGGTCTCGTTGGTGAACTTGCAGAAGTTGACCTTCCACGCATGCGAGGACTGCCCCAGCATGAAGATATTGGCGCCGGAGCAGAAGATGCGCTCGCGCGCGCTGGTGAGCACCACGGTGCGGACCTCGGGATGCTCGAAGCGAATGCGCTGCAGCGCGTCGTGCAGTTCGATGTCGACGCCAAGGTCGTAGGAATTGAGCTTGAGCGCATAGCCGGGACGCAGGCCGCCTTCTTCATCGACATCCATCGCCAGCGTGGCGATCGGGCCGTTGAAGCTGAGCTTCCAGTGGCGGTACTGGTCGGGGTGGCGCTCGAATGTGACCGGCGCGGACGCGTCTGCCGGGTCAAAGGGTTGCGGGGCAATGGCCGGCGTGGACATGGCTGTCTCCTGAGTGCACTATAGTGCCTTGCGGCTTTTGATGAAATATAGTGCATGGAGACGGGCGGTGCAACGTCTTTGTCAGCCCGCCGGGCCGGTTCAGGCGCCGGCGGCCTGCAGCCGGGCGCGCAGTTGCTGCAGCGAGGTAGCGGCGTCCTGGCCGCTGGTGTCGATGGAAAGGTCGGCGCGGTCATACAGCGGCGCGCGCGCCTCCAGGATGCGGCGCAGGTCGGCCATGGCCTCGCGGTTGCCTTCCATCGGCCGCATGTCGCCCTGGGCCACCACGCGCGCCATGTGCTCTTCAGGCGAGGTGCGGACCCAGATGGTGAAGCACTGCGCCAGCAGCAGGTTGAAGGTCGCCGGTTCCGACACCAGGCTGCCTGGCGTGGCCAGCACCATGCGGTCGTGTTCGCGCAGGGTCCGTTCCAGCGCGCGCATTTCGTAGCGGCGATAGGCGGCCTGCCCGTACAGCGAGTGGATCTCGGACAGGCTGGCGCCCGCTTCCTGCTCGATCACCGCATTCAGTTCGACGAACGGCACGTCGCGCGCGGCCGCCAGCGCGCGCCCCAGCGTCGATTTGCCGGCGCCGCGCAGCCCGATCAGCGCGATGCGGCGGTGGCGCGCATCGCCCGATTGTTCCGGCGCCAGCGCGTGGCGGCAGGCTTCGCGCACGCGGGCCAGCTCGCCGGCGGGCAATTGCGCCAGCCACTGCACCATTTGCGCGAACTCGGACGCCTGCTGGCCGTTGAGGGTGTCGACCTCGGCCAGCACCACCGGCAGCGGCACGTCCAGCGCGCGCGCCACCTGCCGCAGCAGCAGTACCGACGCATTGCCGGTGCCGGTTTCCAGGTTGGCAAGATAACGCTCGGACACGGCCGCGCCGCGCGCCAGGTCCTTGCGCGACATGCCGCGCGAGGCGCGCAGCGAACGGATGCGCTCGCCCAGCTGGGTCAGGTAGGGGTCGCGTTCGGCGTTGGCAGCGGGCGCGGCAGGCGTGTCGGCCTCGGCGGCGCTGGCGGCGGGCAGCGGAGCGGAATCGCGGCGCATGGTGTCGGTCAGGTAGGTGCGGCCTAAAGAAAGGCTGGGGCGAAAGCAGGGGCGCATTATACGGTCAGCGCAGCGCGCCAAGTGGTGCCGGAGGCGGCTGCCACCGCGAACCCTGTCCTATAGTGCATTCCCTTGGTTGCATAATAGTTGATGTGAAATAAAATGCATCAATAAGCGGATCCGGCTGCCCCAAGACCGGCCCCGACAACAGCGACTGGCCTGGCGCCGTCGCGCGCCTGCCGGCCGGCGGGCCGTGGCGCGCGATACCAAGGAGTGAGACATGACGCCCCCCGACCCTGCGGCTGCCGACGCCGCCAGTGCCATTGCGGCGCTGCCGTCACGCTATAACGCCGCCGAGGACCTGTTGTCGCGCAACCTCCAGGCAGGCCGCGGCGGCAAGACCGCCTACCGCGACGACACCACCTCGCTGACCTACGCCGAACTGGACGACCGTTCCCGCCGCTTTTCCGGGGCGCTGCGCGCGGCCGGCCTGCGCCAGGAAGAGCGCGTGCTGCTGTGCGCGCTCGACACGGTCGATTTTCCGGTGGTGTTCCTCGGTTGCCTGCTGGCGGGCGTGGTGCCGGTGGCGGTCAATACCCTGCTGACGGCGGACGATTACGCCTACATGCTGGACCACAGCGGTGCCCGCGCGGTGGTGGTGTCCGAACCGCTGCTGGCGGTGATGCAGGCTGCGATCGACAAGAGCGGGCTGGCCCCGACCGTGATCCAGGCGGCGCCACATGCCGGCGCCGCGCCGTCCTGCAGCGTCGGCGCGATGCTGGCGCGCACCCGCACGCCGGCGACCGCAGCCAGCACCGGCCCCGACGACATGGCGTTCTGGCTGTACTCGTCCGGCTCAACCGGCCGGCCCAAGGGGACCGTGCACACCCACGCCAACCTGTTCCATACCGCCGACCTCTATGCCCGGCAGGTGCTGGGCATCCGCGAGGACGACGTGGTGTTCTCCGCCGCCAAGCTGTTCTTTGCCTACGGGCTCGGCAACGCGCTGACCTTTCCGATGTCGGTCGGTGCGACCACCGTGCTGATGGCCGAGCGGCCCACGCCCGCCGCGGTGTTCAAACGCCTGCGCGAGCACCAGCCGACGGTATTCTGCGGCGTGCCGACCCTGTTCGCCGGCATGCTGGCCGCGCCGGACCTGCCGGCGCGCGCGGACGTGGCCTTGCGCGTTTGCACCTCGGCGGGCGAGGCGCTGCCGCGCGATATCGGCGAACGCTTCCTGGCGCATTTCGGCTGCGACATCCTCGACGGCATCGGCTCCACCGAGATGCTGCATATCTTCCTGTCGAACCGGCCGGGCGCAGTGCGCTACGGCACCACCGGCGTGCCGGTCCCCGGCTACGAAATCAGGCTGCTCGACGAGCAGGGCCAGCCGTGCGCCGCGGGCGAGATCGGCGAGCTCTTCATCAAGGGCCCGAGCGCCGCGCTGATGTACTGGTGCAATCGCGACAAGAGCCGCGAAACCTTCGTCGGCGCCTGGACGCGCAGCGGCGACAAGTACCTGCGCGATGCGGATGGCTACTACACCTACGCCGGCCGCAGCGACGACATGCTGAAGGTGGGCGGCATCTACGTCTCGCCGTTCGAGGTCGAGGCCGCGCTGGCACAGCATCCGGCCGTGCTGGAAGCGGCGGTGATCGGCGTGACGGACGCCGACGAACTGGTCAAGCCCAAGGCCTTCGTGGTGCTGCGCCCGGGCCAGCAATGGCACGACGGCATGGCGGCGGAACTGCAGGCCTTCGTCAAGTCGCGCCTGGCGCCGTACAAGTACCCGCGCCAGATCGAATGCGTGCCGGAACTGCCCAAGACCGCCACCGGCAAGATCCAGCGCTTCCGCCTGCGCCAGCGCGAGCAGGCCGCGCGCGGCTGAACTTCTTTAACCGATGCAACCAATGTCCATGCCCGGCAGCCTGGTCGAGATCCCGTTCGACAACCGCCGTATCCAGATCGAATACCAGTGGCTGCGCCCGGAGCGCGCGCAGCGTCCGCTGGTGGTGTTCCTGCACGAGGGCCTCGGCTCGGTCAGCATGTGGCGGGATTTTCCGCGCGACTTCTGCGAGGCCGGCGATTACTGCGGACTGGTGTTTTCCCGTTACGGCTACGGCCGCTCCACGCCGCGGCCGCACGGCGAGAAGTGGCGCCCCGATTTCATGCACCGGCAGGCGCGCGAGGCGTTGCCCGCGCTGTTCGATGCGCTCGAAATCGGACCCGGCCGCGCGCACGGCACGCCCTGGCTGCTCGGCCACAGCGATGGCGGCTCGATCGCGCTGATCCATGCCGCCAGCTTCCCGGAGGCGGTGGCGGGCATCACCGTGCTGGCGCCGCATATCGTGGTCGAAGACCTGTCGGTGCGCAGCATCGCGGCGACGCGCCAGGCCTACCTGGAAACCGACCTGCGCGAGCGGCTGGCGCGCCACCACGCGGATGTCGATTCGGCGTTCTGGGGCTGGAACGATATCTGGCTCGACCCGGAATTCCGCCGCTGGGACCTGCGGCCGCTGCTGTCCGGCATCCAATGCCCGGTGCTTGCGGTGCAGGGCGAAGACGACGAGTACGGCACCATGGCGCAGATCGAGGGTATCCATCGATATGCCCCCCAGACCACCTTGCTTAAACTCGCGCGATGCGGACATTCGCCCCATCGCGACCAAAAAGATCCGTTGACGCTGGCCGCGGTTCGGCATATAAACGCATATACTTCAAACCTAAAATAATTCGGCTTCCCGCCGGTTGCGCAGGGGTTCCCGGTGCCAGGTGCGCCGGCGGCCCATGGCAAGGGCAGGGGTGACCGGCAACGGTCCAGCGAGCCAACCGGCTTGACCACCAGGAGACACCATGCGTCGCTTCCCATCGCGCAGGCTTGCGCCTGCCTGCCTTGCCGTCGCCACCGTCTTTGCCATGGCCGGCGCGTCGGCGCAGACCGCGGCCCCCGCGGCCGGCGCTCCCGCCGGCGGCAAGATCAAGGTCGGCTTCATGCTGCCGTACACCGGCACCTACGCCGCGCTGGGCAACGCCATCGAGAACGGCTTCCGCATGTACGTGCAGCAGCAGGGCGGCAAGCTGGGCGGGCGCGAGATCGAGTACTTCAAGGTCGACGACGAATCCGATCCGGCCAAGGCGCCGGAGAATGCCACCAAGCTGGTCAAGCGCGACCAGGTCGACGTGGTGGTGGGCACGGTGCATTCCGGCGTGCAGATGGGCATCGTCAAGGTGGCCAAGGAAAACAATACGCTGCTGATCATTCCCAACGCCGGCGTCGACGAGGCCACCGGGCCGCTGTGCGGGCCCAATATCTTCCGCACCTCGTTCTCGAACTGGCAGCCGGGCTATGCGATGGGCCAGGTGCTGGGCGAGCGCGGCCTGAAGAAGGTGGTAACGCTGACCTGGAAGTACGCCGCCGGCGAGCAGTCGGTCAAGGGCTTCAAGGAGGCGTTCGAGGCCAAGGGCGGCAAAGTGGTGAAGGAACTGAGCCTGCCGTTCCCCAATGTCGAGTTCCAGGCGCTGATCACCGAAGTGGCATCGCTCAAGCCCGACGCCGTGTTCGTGTTCTTTGCCGGCGGCGGCGCGGTCAAGTTCGTCAAGGACTGGGCCGCGGCCGGGCTGAAGGACAAGATCCCGCTGTACGGGTCGGGCTTCCTCACCGACGGCACGCTCGAGGCGCAGGGCAACGCCGCGCAGGGCCTGGAGACCACGCTGCATTACGCCGACGGCCTGACCAACCCGCGCGACAAGAACTTCCGCCTGGACTACGCCAAGACCTACAAGCTGCAGCCCGATGTGTATGCGGTGCAGGGCTACGATGCGGCCCAGCTGCTGGCAGCCGGCGCGAGCGCCGTGAAGGGCGACATGACGCGCAAGGCCGAGCTCTACAAGGCCATGGGCGGCGCCAGGATCGACAGCCCGCGCGGCACCTTCACGCTGTCCAAGGCGCATAACCCGGTGCAGGACTTCTACCTGCGCAAGGTGGACGGGCGCGAGAACAAGGTCAGTGCCGTGGCGGTGAAGGCGCTGGCCGACCCCGCGCGCGGGTGCCGGCTGTAAGCGCTTTAACACCCGCGTGTTTTCTCCCCTTTCCCGCACGCGGGGGAGGGGAGCTTGCCACCAGCCTGCGTGGCGCTATCGGTTCCTTGATGTATTGCCCGCATGGACATCGTCTCCTTTCTCATCCAGTGCCTGAACAGCGTCCAGTACGGCCTGCTGCTGTTCCTGGTCGCCAGCGGCCTGACGCTGATCTTCGGCATCATGGGCGTGATCAACCTGGCCCACGGCAGCTTCTACATGCTGGGCGCCTATCTGGCTTTCACGCTGGCCGGACTGACCGGCAACCTGTTCATCGCCATTCCGCTGGGCATCGTGCTGGCGGTGGCGTTCGGCTATGTGCTGGAGTGGGCCTTCTTCAGCTACCTGTACGAGCGCGACCACCTGCAGCAGGTGCTGATGACCTATGGCCTGATCCTGGTGTTCGAGGAATTGCGCAGCATCCTGGTCGGCGATGACGTGCACGGCGTGCAGGTGCCGGCGCTGCTCGACGGCGCGCTGCCGATCGGCAACGACATGACCTATCCGGTGTACCGCCTGTTCATCTCCGCCGTGTGCCTGGTGGTGGCGCTGGCGATGTACTACGTGATCCGCCGCACGCGCCTGGGCATGATGATCCGTGCCGGCGCGACCAACCGCGAGATGGTGCAGTCGCTGGGCATCAATATCACGGTGCTGTACCGCTTTGTGTTCGCGCTTGGGGTGGCCCTGGCGGTGCTGGCCGGCATGATCGCCGCGCCGGTGTCGTCGGTCTATCCGGGCATGGGCGCGCAGGTGCTGATCGTCTGTTTCGTGGTGGTGGTGATCGGCGGCATCGGCTCGGTCAAGGGCGCGCTGGTGGCGTCGCTGTTGCTGGGCTTTGTCGATACCTTCGGCAAGGTGTTCTGGCAGGAGGCAGCCGGCGTGCTGATCTACCTGCTGATGGCGGTGATCCTGCTGTGGAAGCCGCAGGGGCTGTTCAAGGCGGGGTGACATGAATCCGACGACATTGCCGGCACGCCGGCACGCTGCGCGCAACGCCACGCTGGCCACCGCGCTGGGCTGGGTGGTGGCTTTCGCGGTGCTGGCCGGGCTGCCGCTGCTGCTGACCGCCGACAGCCACAAGTTCTATATCGAGCTGCTCAGCAAGGTGATGATCATGGCGATCTTCGCGCTGTCGCTGCAGCTGCTGATCGGCTACACCGGGCTGGTCAGCCTGGGCCATGCCGCCTACTTCGCCATGGCCGCCTATGCCACGGCCATGCTGGCGCCGCAGAGCGGGCCCGGCAACGGCTGGGTGCTGCTGGCCGGCGCGCTGGCGGCATCGGCGGCGCTGGCGCTGGTGGTGGGCGCGCTGGTGCTGCGCACGCGCGGCGTGTATTTCATCATGGTGACGCTGGCGTTCGCGCAGATGGTGTACTTCGTGTTCCACGACACCAAGGTCGCGGGCGGCAGCGATGGCACCTATATCTACTTCCGCCCGGAATTTCCCGTGCCGGGCGAGCACCTGCTGACGGTGAACGACCCGATGCACTTCTACTGGCTGGTGTGGCTCGGGCTGGTGGCGACCGTGGCTGTGCTGATGCTGGTGCTGCGCTCGCGCTTCGGCCACGCGCTGGTCGGCATCCGCCACAACGAGCAGCGCATGCGCGCGGCCGGCTATGCCACTTATCGATACCAGCTTGGCGCCTTTGTCGCAGGCGGGCTGCTGGCAGGGCTGGCCGGGTTTCTCTATGCGATCCAGTTCGGCTTCGTCAATCCGGAGATCGCGTCGTGGCACCAGTCGGGCAACGCCATGCTGATGGTGATCCTCGGCGGCGTCGGCAGCCTGGCCGGTGCGGTGCTGGGCGCGTTTTCGTTCGTGCTGCTGGCCGAGTGGTTCAGTACGCTGACCAAGCACTGGCAGCTGCTGATGGGCGGGTTCATCATTGTCGCGGTGGCGCTGCTGCCGCGCGGGCTGGTCAGCCTGCCGTCGGTGCTGCGGCACGGACGCCGGCGCCGCCGCAATGGCGATGCCGGCTCCGGCACCGACGAAGCCGCCGCCGAGCCGCGCAGCCATACGGAGGCCGCATGAACGCGCCCGCCAGCCCCATCCTCGAGGCGCAGCAGCTGACGCGGCGCTTCGGCGGCCTGACCGCCGTGGCAAGCGTCGACCTGACGCTGGCGCTGCACGAGATCCACGCCGTCATCGGCACCAATGGCGCCGGCAAGTCGACCCTGATCAATATGCTGTCCGGTGAACTGTCGCCTTCCTCCGGCCGCCTGCGGCTGAAAGGCGAGGACGTGACGGGCTGGTCGCAGCACCGGCTGGCGCGGCATGGAGTAGGGCGCAGCTACCAGCGCAACAACATCTTCCTGCCGCTGACGGTGCGCGAGAACTGCCGGCTGGCGGCGCAGTCGCGCGCGCAGCGTGCCTGGCGGCTGTGGGAAAGCGCCCAGGGCTGCCGCACCAGCGCGACGCTGGCCGACGAGGCCATGGAGCGGGCCGGGCTGGACCACCTGGCGGACCGGCGCGCCAGCGATCTCGCGCACGGGCAGAAGCGCCAGCTGGAGGTGGCGATGTGCCTGGCCACGCAGCCGGTCGCGCTGCTGCTGGACGAGCCGCTGGCGGGCATGGGCGCGGAAGAGTCGGCGCGGATGCTGGCGCTGCTGCGCGGCCTGCGCGAAGGCCACGCCATCCTGCTGGTCGAGCATGACATGGACGCGGTGTTCTCGGTCGCCGACCGCATCACCGTGATGGTCAATGGCGCCGTGATCGCCAGCGGCAGCCCCGAGGCCATCCGCACCAACCACGACGTCCAGGTGGCCTACCTGGGCGAGGAAGAGGACGAGGCCGCATGAACCAGCAGAACTCCGCCTCGGCCCCGGCCGCGCCGATGATCGAGGCCACCGGCATCAATGCCTGGTACGGCTCGAGCCACGTGCTGCGCGACATCGACTTCACCGTCGGCGCGGGCGAGACGGTCGGGCTGCTCGGGCGCAACGGCATGGGCAAGAGCACGCTGCTGCGTACGCTGCTCGGCCACGTGCGCCAGCGCCAGGGCCGGATCCTGGTGGCCGGCCGCGATGTCTCGCGCGCGCAGCCGTTCGAGGTCGCCCGGCTGGGAGTGGCCTACGTCCCCGAGGGGCGTGGCATCTTCCCCAGCCTGTCGGTGCGCGAGAACCTGCTGATGGCCGCGCGCAAGGGCTGCAATGGCCGCAGCGACTGGGACGAGGCACGCGTGCTCGACCTGTTCCCGCGCCTGAAGGAACGTCTGTCGCATGGCGGCCAGCAACTGTCCGGCGGCGAGCAGCAGATGCTCTCGATCGGCCGCGCGCTGATGACCAATCCTGACTGCCTGGTGCTGGACGAGGCCACCGAAGGGCTGGCGCCGCGCATCGTGCGCGAGATCTGGGCCGTGATCGCGACCGTGCGGACCACCGGTATCGCGTCGGTGGTGGTTGACCGCAATTTCCGCTCGGTGCTGGCGCACGCCGACCGCGCCGTGGTGCTGGAAAAGGGCCGGGTGGTGCTGTCCGGCCCCGCATCGGACCTGGCTGGCAAGCCGGAAGCGCTGGACCGCTACCTGGGGGTCTGACCGGCACCAATGTGGCGGAAAAGGCGCTGTTGTTGCCCTGCCGCAACGGCACTTGCGGGCGCAAGGTGTCGCTGTTTTGCTCTGCCAGGGCTTGACCATCCGCCACTTCCCTCCCATTCTTGCGAAGTCACGAAAGCGGCATCCCGTTTTGCCGCAGTGGTCGATAGTCGACAGTTCCACTAGAATTGCGCGCGTTTGTGCAATGCAATAAGAACCGCAACCAGCACCGGCCCCTGGCGCAGCAAGCTGTTGCGCCGGATCGGACCGGCCCGCGGCAGAGCCAACAAACCTGCCGGCGCTCCGGTCGGGCAGACCCAACTTCATGACCCAGTCCACAACCAGCCACTATTTTGTCGAGAGCCCCAGCACGCGCGCGCTGGTGCTCGGCGCGGTAGGCGTCGTCTTCGGCGACATCGGCACCAGCCCGCTCTACGCCCTCAAGGAATGCTTCAGCAAGGAACACGGCATCGCCTTCAGCACGGACGCCGTGCTGGGCGTGATCTCCATGCTGTTCTGGGCCATGATCATCGTGGTCTCGATCAAGTACGTGGTGTTCGTGATGCGGGCCGACAACGACGGCGAGGGCGGGGTGCTGGCGCTGATGGCACTGGTGCTGCGCACCGTGGCGGCACGCTCCGGCAAGGCCAAGGTACTGATGATGCTGGGCATCTTCGGCGCCTGCATGTTCTACGGCGACGCGGTGATCACGCCGGCGATCTCGGTGCTGTCGGCGGTGGAGGGACTGGAAATCGCCGCGCCGCAGCTGTCGCAGTTCGTGATACCGATCACGCTGGCGATCCTCGCGGCGCTGTTTCTGATCCAGCGCCACGGCACCGCGGCAGTGGGCAAGCTGTTCGGGCCGGTGATGACGGCGTGGTTCCTGGCGCTGGGCGCCTTGGGCATCTACAACCTGGTGCAGGCGCCCGAGATCCTGAAGGCGGTGAATCCGTACTACGGCATTACCTTCCTCGTCGAGCACGCGCTGCAGGCGTTCATCGTGCTTGGCTCGGTGTTCCTGGTGCTGACCGGCGCAGAGGCCCTGTATGTCGACATGGGGCACTTCGGCGCGCGCCCGATCCGCATCGGCTGGTTCATTCTGGTGATGCCGTGCCTGATGCTGAACTACTTTGGCCAGGGCGCGATGCTGTTGAACAACCCGGCCGGCGCCGAGAACCCGTTCTACCTGATGGTGCCGGAGCTGCTGCTGATCCCGATGGTGCTGCTGGCCACCTGCGCCACGGTGATCGCCTCGCAGGCGGTCATCTCGGGCGCGTACTCGCTGACCAGCCAGGCCATCCAGCTGGGCTTCCTGCCGCGCATGCGGGTGCGCTACACCTCGGCGGCCGAGATCGGCCAGATCTACCTGCCGGTGGTCAACTGGATGCTGCTGGTGCTGGTGTTTGCCGTCGTGATCTCGTTCAAGAAGTCCGAGAATCTCGCCGCTGCCTATGGCATCGCGGTGACCACCACCATGGTCATCACCACCATCCTGGCGACGGTGTGCATGCGCAATGTCTGGAAATGGAACCCCGCGCTGGTCGCGATGCTGGGCACGGCCTTCCTGGTGGTGGACTTGTCGTTCTTCGCGGCGAACCTGCTCAAGGTTGCCGAAGGCGGCTGGTTCCCGCTGCTGCTGGGCAGCACTGCGTTCTTCCTGCTGATGACCTGGTACAGCGGCCGCAAGCTGCTGCGCGCGCGCAGCCTGGAAGACGGCATCCCGCTCGAGCCGTTCATCGCCGGCCTGCTGGCGCACCCGCCGCACCGGGTCGAAGGCACCGCGGTGTTCCTGACCGGCAACACCGATTCGGTGCCGGTCTCGCTGCTGCACAACCTGAAGCACAACCGCGTGCTGCATGAGCGCGTGGTGTTCCTCAACTTCATCACGCGCGACGTCCCCTACGTGGACGACGACCATCGCCTGAGCTGCAAGGACCTGGGCGGCGGCGTGTTTATCCTGAAGTCCGAGTACGGCTTCAAGGAAACGCCTGACGTGCAGAAGGTCCTGGACCTGGCCGATCGCAAGCTGGACATGCATTTCGAGCTGATGGAGACCTCCTTCTTCATCGCCCGCGAATCGGTCATCCCGTCCAAGCTGCCTGGCATGCCGATGTGGCGCGAAAGCCTGTTCGCCTGGATGCACCAGAACGGCGCCAAGCCGTCGGACTTTTTCCAGATCCCGGCCAACCGGGTCGTGGAACTGGGTACCAAGGTCGAGATCTGAGCGCGCGGGGGCAGCGTCCGCCGCCCCCACCGTCCGCTCTGCCAGCCCCCGGGCCTGCGCCGCCAGGCGTCCCGGGGGCTTTTCTTTGGGCGGCGATGTCCGGGGGGCGGGGCACAGGTCCCGGAAACCGGGCTGCCGTCGGCCTGAACCGGGACCGTGGACTCATGCGGCAAGCCCGACCGCATCCGACAATGCGTCCCTCAGCTTGTCTCAGCCCCGCGCCTTGCGGCAGTTCCCTCCCCGGCGTGGCGGCATCCAGACTGCCCAGCACACCCCGGATCCCGGAGTCCGGCGCCACGCCGCTGCCCTGATGGGATGGCAGCCGAGCCGCGCCAGGCAATGGCTTGCACGGCACGGGCGATCCCGTGCAGCCACGCCGCTTTGTCTTCGATCGCCCGCATGACGGATTTGCCGGGGTAGACCCGCCCCCGGCTACCGCAGTTGGAGATTGCAATGCATAGGAATCTTGCCCAGACCCTCGTTGCCGCTGCCGCATTCGCCGCCGGCTTCAGCCAGGCGGCCCAGGCCGGCGCGTATGGCGAAGCCCTGGCCGCTGCCGTGCCACGCCATGCCGCCCAGCGCGATGCTTTTACCGAGGGCGCGCGCAGTCCGGCCGCGGGCACCGCGCTGCTGCCCGTGGTCGCGCGCGGCAATCTTTCCGTGTGCCGCGTGCGCGGCTTTGAACCCGGTCATGACGGGATGCGCAAGCCGGACCCTTATACGGACGGCGCGCGCGTGGGCCGCTTCGACGTCTTCACCGAAGGCGCGCGCGCCCGGTCTCGTGATCCGTATGTCGACGGCGCGCGCAGCGATGCGCGCGGCAGCGGCGAATGCCTGTCCTGAAGCCGCTGCGGCGCTTTTGCGCCGCCCATCCTTTGCCTAAGCTAGGGAGGTCACGCGGCGCGCCCGCATGGCAGCCGCGGCCCGCGGCTGCCGGCGGGCAGCTTGCGCCCGCGCGGCCCCGACATGCCGATGTTCAAGCAGCAGATCCGCCTGTGCACCAGCCGCGATGGCGTGCGGCTGGCCTATGCCGTCACCGGCAGCGGCGCGCCGCTGGTCAAGGCGGCCAACTGGATGAGCCACCTGGAGTTCGATGTCGGCAGCCCGGTGTGGAGCCACATGATCACGGCGCTGTCCGAGACGCATACGCTGATCCGCTATGACGAGCGCGGCTGCGGCCTCTCCGACCGCGACATCGAGGACTTGTCCTTCGACGCCTGGCTGCGCGATCTCGAAACCATTGTCGACGCCACCGGCGTGGACCACTTCCCGCTGCTGGGTATCTCGCAGGGCGCATCGATCGCGGTGGCCTACGCGGTCGCGCATCCGCAGCGCGTCAGCCACCTCGTGCTGCACGGCGGCTACGCGCGCGGGCGCCTGAAGCGCGACCATCTCAGCCAGCGCCTGCGCGAGGAAGCCGAGCTGATGAACAAGCTGGCCGAACTCGGCTGGGGCCAGGAGAACCCCGCCTTCCGCCAGTTCTTCACCACGCAGTTCATCCCTGGCGGCACCGCCGAGCAGCATGCCTGGTTCAACGAACTGGAGCGCGTGTCGACTTCGCCGCTGAATGCCGCGCGCTTCATGCGCGTGTTCAACGAGATCGATGTGGTGGCGCTGCTGCCGCGCGTCTCGTGCCCGACGCTGGTGCTGCACGCGGTGCGCGATGCGCGCGTGCCGTTCGACGAGGGACGCCTGATGGCCAGCGAGATTCCCGGCGCGCGCTTCGTGCCCCTGGAAAGCGGCAATCACCTGTTGCTGGACACCGAGCCCGCCTGGCGCCGCTGGCTGGAAGAGGTGCGTGCGTTCCTGCCGTCGGCGCAGCCGGCACGCTGCCCCGCGTTCACCGCGCTTACGCGCCGCGAGCGCGATATCGTCGAACTGATCGCGCAGGGGCGCGACAACGCGCAGATCGCTGCACACCTGGACCTGTGCGAGAAGACCGTGCGCAACCATATCACCAGCATCTTCGCCAAGCTGGAAGTGGAAAACCGCGGGCAGGCCATCGTGCTCGCGCGCAAGGCCGGCTTCGATCGCGCCGGTGCCTGAGACCTCATTCAGGGCGCCGGCACAGCCGTGCCGGCACCGCGCCATTTCCCTCTTGAAATCCTCCCGGCTGGTCACTAACTAAGGGTTGCCCAGCCGCTGCAGCAACGCGCTGTGGCTTCCCGGCCAGCGGCGCCACCGATGGCAGGGAACCCAGGCGTCCGTGCGCCTTCCCGCTGCACAGAAGGAGGATCCAACCATGAGTGATTTCATTTTCGGGACTGATCTGTTCAGTGAATTCGACCGGATGCAACGGCAGATGGCTGGCCTGTTCGGCGGCTTTCCGTCGAGCCTGCGCTCCGGGCGTTTCGGTGCGTTTCCGCCGCTCAATATCGGCACTACCGACGACTCCATCGAGATCGTGGTGTTTGCCCCGGGCCTCAAGGCGGAACAGTTCGATGTGTCGGTCGACAAGGGCCTGCTGACCATCAGCGGCGAGCGCGCCGCGACGCAGCCGGAGGGCGACGCCGAAGCGCGTCCCTATGCGCAGGAGCGCTTTGCCGGCAGCTTCCGCCGTGTGATCGAGTTGCCGCAGGCGGCCGATCCCGACAAGGTGCAGGCGCGCTATGCCAACGGCTGCCTGTCGATCAGCGTCGGCAAGCGCGAGGCCTCGCGCCCGCGTGCCATCACCATCAGCTAACGTGAGGAGGTAGCCATGACCGATTCGAATCCAGTCGTCCAGCGCGACCAGGCCAGTGCGGCCGGGCAGGGCGGTGCCGTGGCGCAGCGCCGCGACGAGGCGCCGGCCATGACGCTGATTCCCGCCGTCGATATCTTCGAGACCGCCGCCGGCGTGACGCTGTGGGCGGACCTGCCGGGGGTGCCGCGCGAGAAGCTGGAAGTCAACGTCCACGACAGCAACCTGCGCATCGAGGGCGAGGCGGTGCTGCCGATGCCGGCCGGCCTGCGCGTGCAGCATGCCGAAGTGCGGCAGCCGCGCTATGCGCGCACCTTTACGCTCAGCCCGGATCTCGACGCGTCGGCGATCCAGGCCAATTTGCAGGACGGCGTGCTCAAGCTGACCATCCCGCGCCGCGATGAAGCGCGGCCGCGCCGGATCGAGGTCTCGGTGGGCTAGGCGTGCCCGGATGCAGAACGGCGGTGCCCAGGCACCGCCGTTCTGCTTTGCATGGTCCGCGAGCGCTCAGCCCTGGTTGACCAGCACGCGGGCGTCGCTGACGTGGCCGCGGTACGCCTCGAAGATGCGGCGCAGCGCCGCTTCCATGCCGATCTCCGGGCGCCAGCCCAGTTCCTCGATGGTGTTGTCGATTTTCGGCACGCGGTGCTGCACGTCCTGGTAGCCCTTGCCGTAGAAGTCGCCCGAGGAGGTCTCGACGATTTTGGTGAGGCGCGCCTGCTGCGCGTACTCCGGGTAGTCGGCGGCCATCTTCAGCATCATCTCGGCCAGCTCGCGCACCGAGTGGATATTGCCGGGGTTGCCGATGTTGTAAATCTTGCCGCTGGCCACGCCGCCCGGGTTCTCGATGATGCGCATCAGCGCGCTGATGCCGTCGGCGATGTCGGCGAAGGCGCGTTGCTGCGCGCCGCCGTCGACCAGCTTGATCGGTTCGCCGCGCACGATGTGGCCGAGGAACTGCGTCACCACGCGCGACGAGCCTTCCTTCGATTCGAAGATCGAGTCCAGCCCGGCGCCGATCCAGTTGAAGGGGCGGAACAGCGTGTAGTCCAGGCCCTGCTCCATGCCGTAGGCGTGGATCACGCGGTCCATCAGCTGCTTGGAGCAGGCATAGATCCAGCGCGGCTTGCTGATCGGGCCGTAGACCAGCGGCGAGGCGTCGGGGTCGAACGCCTCGTCGCTGCACATGCCGTAGACCTCCGAGGTCGACGGGAACACCAGGTGCTTGCCGTACTTGACCGCGGCGCGCACGATCGGCAGGTTGGCTTCGAAGTCGAGCTCGAACACGCGCAGCGGCTGGCGCACGTAGGTGGCGGGGGTGGCGATGGCCACCAGCGGCAGCACCACGTCGCACTTGCGGATGTTGTACTCGATCCACTCCTTGTTGATGGTGATGTCGCCCTCGAAGAAGTGCATGCGCGGATGCTCGACGAGATCGCCGAGGCGGTCCGTGTTCATGTCCATGCCGTAGACTTCCCACGGCGTGGTTTCCAGGATGCGGCGCGTCAGGTGGTGGCCGATGAAGCCGTTGACGCCAAGGATGAGTACTTTCTTGACTTGCATGCGTTAAGGAGTGGCGTGGAAATCGGAAACAAGCCGGCGCGTCTGGCGCTCGCCGGCCAAGGCAAAGTTGGACACCGCAACTCGGCGCCAGTCGCGCGCGATGACATGCATCGGCACACGCGCGCTCAGTTCGGCAAACGTTGCCGGCGACAGCAGCGCGACGGCGCGCGGACCGTGCTGCCAGGCGTCGACGAAGGCCTCGACGGTCGGCACCCACTTTTGCGGCTCCTGCGCGGCGCCGAAGTCCAGTTCGTCGGCCTGCGCCACCATGGTGAGCGGATGGCCGAGGTAGAACGGCAGCGTATGGTCAAGCATGCCGACGCCGTACAGCGGCATGCCGGGCCGCAGCACGCGTTCGATCGGCGCCACCAGGTCGATGCCGGAGGCTGCACGGCCGATCGCTTCGTGGCCCAGCAGCGCGGCGGAGAACGCCAGCAGCATGCCGAACGCATAGCCGGTGACACTGGCCATGCGGCCGCGGCGCCGTTGCAGCCATCGCGCCGCGGCGGCACTCGCGATCAGCAGCGCGCACGCCAGCGCCACCCACGGCGCATAGGCGCGGTATAGCGCGTTGGGCGTATGGTTGGCATCGAGCGTGGCCACCCACGGGCTCGCCAGCATGCCGAGCGTGCCGACGGCCAGCATGGCGCGCAGCTGCCAGTCCCAGGCACGCTCGCCGGCCTGCGTCAGCGCCACGCCGGCCAGGATGCCGAGCGCGGGAAACATCGGCACGATGTAGCCCGGCAGCTTCGAGCCGGACAGGCTGAAGAACACAAAAATGGCCAGCGCCCACAGGCCGGTCATCAGCGCCGGCTGGAAGGGCGGGGTGGCGCCGGCGCCCGCGGACCGGACCACGCCGGCGCGTTGCGCGACCGCGCGGACCATGCCCGGCAGCAAGCCCAGCCAGGGCAGGAAGCCGCCTGCCAGCAGCGGCACGAAGTACCACGGCGCGCCCGGGCGCGCATGCGCGGTCGAGGTATAGCGCTGCCAGTGCTCGTGGATGAAGAAGAAGCGCAGGAATTCGGGGTTGCGCCGCGCCACCAGCCAGTACCACGGCACCGCCACCAGCAGCATCAGCGCGATCCCGGCCGGGGCATGCAGGCGCCGCCACAGCGCCAGGTCGCGCGTCACGGCGGTGTAGAGCACCAGCACCAGCCCGGGCAGCACCACCCCGACCAGCCCCTTGGTGAGCACCGCCACGCCCATTGCCGCCCAGCACGCCAGCATCCAGCGGCGGCGCGCGGCCGGCGCAGTGGCCGGATGCTGCGCCAGCAGCAGGCCCGCCAGCACGCAGGCCATGGCGCCCGACAGCGTCATGTCGAGCGTGTTGAAATGCGCCGCCACGTTCCACATTGGCGCGCCGGCCAGCACCAGCCCGGCCATCACCCCGGCGCGCTTGCCGAACCAGCGTGCGGCCGCCAGCATCGATGCCCCCAGCCCCACGGCGCCCGCCAGCGCCACGCACAGCCGCGCCTGCCAGTCGCCAATGCCGAACAACGCGTAGGACACCGCCGTCATCCACATGTGAAGCGGCGGCTTCTCGAAGTACTTCAGGCCGTCATAGCGGATCGTGACCCAGTCGCCGCTGTTGAGCATCTCGCGGGCGATCTCGGCATAGCGGCCCTCGTCGGGGCCCAGCAGGTGACGCATGCCGAGCGTGCCGAACCACAGCAGCGCAAAGGCCATCACCACCAGCATCGGCACCAGTATCGGCACCCCGGCGGTGCGTGCCGCATCCCCGGCCATGGCGGCCCTGGCAGGGAGCAGACCCGGAGCGGCGGCAACGCGGTCGGGATGGTGCGGCATGCGGGAACGGAACAGCATGGGCGGGAACAGGATGGCGCGGCACAGGCCGCGGCAAGTGGCGAGCGGGCCGGTGCGGGCGGACCAGCCATGTCCACGCCGGTGAGGCGCGCCGCGTTGTACGGGCAGGCAATTGAAAGGTGAGCGGAGCATAATCCGCGAACCTTAATGGCACATTAAGCGGCGCGCGCACCACGCCGTGATACCTCCAGGCCACTCCAGAGCATGAGACTTTTGATTGTTGAAGATGACCCGATGCTGGGCGACGGCCTGCGGCGCGGCCTGCAGCTGCTCGACTACGCGGTCGACTGGTTTCGCAACGGCACCGACGCCGATCACGCGCTCGGCCTGGCCCACTACGATGCCGTGGTGCTGGATCTGGGCCTGCCGGGCGAAGACGGCATGACGTTGCTGGCGCGCTGGCGCGCGCGCGGCAGCCGCATCCCGGTGATCGTGCTGACCGCGCGCGATGCCGTCGACAGCCGCATCGGCGGGCTCGATGCCGGTGCCGACGACTACCTGGTCAAGCCGGTCGCGCTCGATGAACTGGCCGCGCGGCTGCGCGCTGTCACGCGCCGCGCGGCGGGGATGTCCGCCCCGGTGTGGCAGCACGGCGCGCTGACCTTCCACCCGGCCGCGCGCCAGGCGTACTGGCAGGGCAAGCCGGTCGAGCTGACCAGCCGCGAAGCCATGCTGCTCGAACTGTTGCTGGCGCACCCCAACCGCCTGCTGACGCGCGAAATCCTGCGCGACAAGCTCTATGACTGGCAGGGCGGGATCGAGAGCAACGCGCTGGAAGTCCACATCCACCACTTGCGCCGCAAGATCCATCCGAAGATCGTGCGCACCTTCCGCGGCGCCGGCTACACGCTGGGCGCGGCCGAGGACTGCGCATGACGCTGCAGCGCAGGCTGGTGCTGGCGGTGCTGGTGGCCGCGCCGGTGGTATGGCTGCTGACGCTGGGCATGACCTATGTGCGCGCGCGGCACGAGATCAACGAGCTCTATGACACCGACATGGTACGCATGGCGCTGCAGATGCAGTCGGTCGTGCCGCTGGTCGACATCGGCGCGGGCATGTCGCGCGCGCGCGTGCCGCGTCTCGACGAAGGCGACCTGGGCGACGCCGGCCTCGGCGACCTGGCCATTGCCGCCTGGCTGCCCGACGGCAAGCCGCTGCATATCGATCCCGACGGCGACAAGCTGCCCCGCGCCGAGGGCGTCAAGGGCTTTACCGAAGTCACGCTCGAGCGGCAGCGCTGGCGGCTCTATTACCTCGACGATCCCGACACCGGCTGGCGCGTGTGCGTGGGCCAGCAGCTGGGCGAGCGCAATGAGCTGATCCTGTCCTACATTGCCGCGCAGGTGCTGCCTTGGGCCGTGGGCCTGCCGCTGCTGATCGGCCTGCTGATCGGCTTCATGCGCCGCGCGCTGGCGCCGGTGCGCATGCTGTCCGCGGATATCGAAGCGCGCGCCGCGGACGATCGCCGTCCGCTCAGCCTCGATGCCGTGCCGGGCGAACTGGTGCCGCTGGTGCACGCGATGAACCGGCTGCTGGCGCGCGTCTCCGATTCGATCGAGCATGAGCGGCGCCTGACGGCGGATGCCGCGCACGAAATGCGCACGCCGCTGGCAGCGCTCAAGGCGCAGTGGGAAATCGCCGAGCGCTCGCCCGACCGCGACGAACGCGCGCTGGCGCGGGCCAATGTCGCCGCCGGCATCGACCGTATCGGCCGGCTGGTGTCGCAGCTGCTGACGCTGAGCCGGCTCGAGGATGCCGCCGGGCTGCCGTCGCGCCAGCCGGTCAACTGGATACCGGTGGCACAGCAGGCGTTGTCCGACTGCCTGGCGCTGGCGCAGCACAAGCAGGTCGACGTGGAGCTGGCCTGGCCGCCGCCGGGCCAGGCTGCGTTGCCGGTCGCGGGCGATTCCGCGCTGCTGTCGCTGCTGCTGCGCAACCTGCTCGACAACGCGATCCGCTACAGCCCGCCAGGCGCGCTGGTGCTGGTCGATTTCCGGCCCGACAGCATCACCGTGCGCGACCAGGGTCCCGGCGTCGCGCCCGAATTGCTGGCGCGCCTCGGTGACCGCTTTTTCCGCGGCGGCGCCGGGCAGCACGAGCAGGGCCACGGCCTGGGCATTTCCATCGCGCGGCGCGTGGCGCGGCTGCATGGGCTGGAGCTGGGATTTGCCAACGGGGCCGACGGTGCCGGGCGTGCCGGCACGGGACTGGCCGTGCGCATCGCCCGCGGCGCCTGAAACAGCCTGAAACAGCCTGAAACAGCCAGAGACGAAAACGCCCCGCACGGTTTCCCGTGCGGGGCGCTGTGCCCGAGGCAGGTGCGATCAGCGCTTGAGCTTGGCGAAGGCGGCGGCCATGGCGCCGGCCGGCTCCGGCTCGCGGCGGCCGCCGCCGAAGCCCTTGCCGCCGCCATTGCGCTGGCCGCCCCGGTCGCTGCCGGCGCGCGCCGCGGCCTGGCCGGGTTCGTCGTCGAGCCGCATCGACAGGCCGATGCGATTGCGCTTGACGTCTACCTCCATCACCTTGACCTTGACGATCTGCCCGGCCTTGACCACTTCGTGCGCGTCCTTGACGAACTTGTTCGACAGCGCCGAGATATGGACCAGGCCATCCTGGTGCACGCCGATATCGACAAACGCGCCGAACGCGGCCACGTTGGTGACCACGCCTTCCAGCACCATGCCGGGCTGCAGGTCCTTCACGTCCTCGACGCCCTCCTGGAAGGTCGCGGTCTTGAACTCCGGACGCGGGTCGCGGCCCGGCTTTTCCAGCTCGGACAGGATGTCGCGCACCGTGGGCAGGCCGAACGATTCGTCGGTGAATTTTTCCGGCGCCAGGCCGCGCAGCGCCTCGCGGTTGCCCATCACGTCGCGCAGGCCCTTCTTGACGTGGTCCAGGATGCGCTGCACCACCGGGTACGCTTCCGGGTGCACCGACGAGCGGTCCAGCGGATTGTCGCCGTCGTTGATGCGCAGGAAGCCCGCGGCCTGCTCGAAGGTCTTGTCGCCCAGGCGCGGCACCTGCTTCAACGCACTGCGGTTGGCGAAGGCGCCGTTGGCGTCGCGGAACTCGACGATATTGCGCGCCAGCACCGAGTTCAGGCCCGACACACGCGCCAGCAGCGGCGCCGACGCGGTGTTGACATCGACGCCGACGGCGTTGACGCAGTCCTCGACCACCGCGTCGAGCGCGCGCGCCAGTTCGCGCTGGTTGACGTCGTGCTGGTACTGGCCCACGCCGATCGACTTGGGATCGATCTTGACCAGCTCGGCCAGCGGATCCTGCAGCCGGCGCGCGATCGACACCGCCCCGCGCAGCGACACGTCCAGGTCGGGGAACTCCTTGGCGGCCAGTTCGGACGCCGAGTAGACCGACGCGCCGGCTTCGCTGACCACGATCTTGGTCAGCTTCAGCTCGGGCATCTGCCTGATCAGGTCCTGCACCAGCTTGTCGGTCTCGCGGCTGGCGGTGCCGTTGCCGATCGAAACCAGCGCCACCCCGTGCTGCTTTGCCAGGCGTGCCAGCACGGCGAGCGAACCGTTCCAGTCGCGGCGCGGCTCGTGCGGGTAGATGGTGGCGGTCTCCAGCAGCTTGCCGGTGCTGTCCACCACGGCCACCTTGCAGCCGGTGCGGATGCCCGGGTCGATGCCCATCACCGCCTTGGGACCGGCCGGCGCCGCCAGCAGCAGCTCATGCAGGTTGCGGCCGAACACCTTGATGGCCTCGCTCTCGGCGGTCTCGCGCAGCTGCGTCAGCAGCTCGGTCTCCAAGTGCGGCTGCACCTTGACGCGCCAGCACCAGCGGCACACGTCGCCCAGCCACTTGTCGGCGGGGCGGCCCAGCTGCTGGATGCCGACATGGCGCGCGATCATGCCTTCGCACGGGTGCGGCACCATCGCGTCCTGCTCTTCGCCCAGGCCCAGCTTGACCATCAGCACGCCGGCATTGCGGCCGCGGAACAGCGCCAGCGCGCGATGCGACGGCACCGTGCGCAAGGTCTCGCTGTAGTTGTAGTAGTCGCGGAATTTCTCTTCTTCCGCGGTTTCCTTGCCTTCCATCACCGTGGAGGCCACCACGCCGTGGTTCCACAGGTGCTCGCGCAGCTTGCCCAGCAGTTCGGCGGTTTCGCCGAACTGCTCCGACAGGATGTCGCGCGCGCCGTCCAGCGCCGCCTTGACGTCGGGCACGCCGCCGTCGGCGGTGGGGTTGCCATTGACGTACTTCGCCGCCTCGGCCTGCGGGTCGAGCGTGGGATCGGCCAGCAACGCCAGCGCCAGCGGCTCCAGCCCGCATTCGCGCGCAATCTGGGCGCGGGTGCGGCGCTTGGGCTTGTAGGGCAGGTAGAGATCTTCCAGCGCCTGCTTGGTCTGCGCGGCTTCGATGGCCGCCTGCAGCTCGGGCGTGAGCTTGCCTTGCTCCTCGATCGACGCCAGGATCGCGGCGCGGCGGTCCTCCATGTCGCGCAGGTACAGCAGGCGCTCTTCCAGGTTGCGCAGCTGCGTGTCGTCGAGGTTGCCGGTCACTTCCTTGCGGTAGCGGGCAATGAAGGGGACGGTGGCGCCTTCATCGAGCAGCGCCACGGCCGCGGCCACCTGGCGGGGCTGCACGGACAGTTCGGCCGCGATAAGCGCGACGATCTTTTGCGAGACGGATGCGGGCAGGTTGGACATCGTGGAACGCAGCGTGAGACGCAGTCAGTCGAAAGCGGGGCATTTTGCCACAAGCGCGCGGGCGTCCGGCGCGGCTGGCGCCGCAGGCCAGGCGGGCGGCGTCGCGCGCACCTGCAGGGCGACCGCGGGCAGGCCGCGCTCCGGCCCGGATGCTAGAATCCGGACATGATCGTCAAGTCCCGCCCGGCCGTTGCCAAGGCCACCCTCCCGGCCATGCCAACCTTCGCCAATGTGTCCGATGTCTTCCTGATCCGCCGCGGTGCCCTGGCCGCCGTGGCCGTGGCGGCATGCGCTGCGCTGATGCCGCTGCGCGCGGCACAGGCGCAGGCCTCGGCCCCCGCCGCCGCACCCGCTGCCGCGCGCGACTTTGCCGCCGAGCGCAAGGCCATCGGCGATTCGCGCGCGTGGACCAACTACCGCTTTGCCGCCGCCGAGCGCGAGTGCTACAGCAAGTTCTTCGTCACCCGCTGCATCGACAATGCCAAGGAAATCCAGCGCGAGGAGCTGCAGGTGCTGCGCAAGCGCGAGCTGGAAGTGGGCGAGGCCGAGCGTGCCCACCGCGCTGCCGAGCGCGACCGCGAACAGGCGCTGCGCCGCGCCGAGTTCGAGGCCAGCCAGCCGCAGCGCGCCGCCAGCGAGCAGTCCAGCCGCGAGGCGTACGAGAAAAAGCAGCAGGAACAGCAGCTGCGCGACGCGCAGCGCCAGGCCGGGGCGCCGCAGCGCGCCGCCAACGCCCAGGCCTACGAAAAGAAGCAGTCTGACTTCGATGCCCGCATGCGCGAGGCGCAGCAGAAGGGCGCGGAGCAGGCCCGCCAGCGCGAGGAGAACGTGAAGGCATACGACGCCAAGCAGCGCGACCTCGAGCAGCGCCAGAAGGCGCTGGAAGAGCGGCGCGCCAAGGCCAGGGAGCAGCAACAGGGCCCGGCGTCGGCGCCGCGCCCGTTCGGCTTCTGAGCGCCGGCACGGTGATGGCAGCGGAGGCAAAGATGGACAGCAACCTGAATACCCTCGAACGGCGCATCATGGAATTGCAGATCGAGCACCGCGATCTCGACTTCCTGATCGACCGGCTGGCCGGCGATGCAATCCATGACGAACTGCAGCTGCGCCGGCTGAAGAAGCGCCGGCTCAAGCTGAAGGACGCCATCACGCTGCTGCAGCTGCAGTTGGAACCCGACGTGCCGGCCTGAGCGCCGACGCGCCCCGGGCGCGGCGATGGCCGGCGATCGCTGCCGGTTTGCCGCAGCCCATACAACATTCCCCATCTTGTCCGATCTTCCCGATTCCCCCCAGCTGTCCCTCGACAGCGACGCGAGCGAGCCGAGCGACGCCGTAGAGAATGCGCATGCCGCGCCGGCCGATGCCGCTGCCAGCCGTGGCGCCGAGCTTGCCACCATCTTTGCCGACACCGGCACGCTGGCGCAGGCCATTCCGGGCTACCGGCCGCGTGCATCGCAGCACAAGATGGCCGAGGCCGTCGCCGGCGCGATCGCGCAGAATGACGCCGTCATCGTCGAGGCGGGCACCGGCACCGGCAAGACCTACGCCTACCTGGTGCCCGCGATGCTGTGGGGCGGCAAGGTCATCCTGTCCACCGGCACCAAGAACCTGCAGGACCAGCTGTTCCTGCGTGACATCCCCACGGTGCGCCACGCGCTCAATGTGCCGGTCTCGGTGGCGCTGCTCAAGGGCCGGGCCAACTACGTCTGCCACTACCACCTGGAGCGCGCGCAGGCTGGCGGGCGCCTGGCCTCGCGCCAGGATGCGGCGTGGCTGCGCGAGATCGGGCGCTTTATCAAGGAGACCGCCACCGGCGACAAGGCGGAACTGGCGTCGGTGCCGGAGAACGCGCCCGTGTGGCAGATGGTGACCTCCACGCGCGACAACTGCCTCGGCTCGGAATGCCCCTACTACAAGGACTGCTTCGTGATGCGCGCGCGGAAGGAGGCGCAGCAGGCCGACGTGGTGGTGGTCAACCATCACCTGTTCTTTGCCGACGTGGTGCTGCGCGACACCGGCATGGCCGAGCTGCTGCCCGCGGCCAACACCGTGATCTTCGACGAAGCGCACCAGCTGCCCGAGACCGCTACGCTGTTCTTCGGCGAGACGCTGTCGACCAGCCAGTTGCTGGAGATCGCGCGCGACACCGTGGCCGAAGGCCTGTCGCACGCGCGCGATGCGGTCGACTGGGTGGCGCTGGGCGCGCCGCTGGAACGCGCCGCGCGCGACCTGCGGCTGGCCTTCAGCAAGGACAATGCACGCCTGGCGCTGGGTCAGATCGAGGCCGACCGCCGCATCGCCGAACCGTTCAACGAGACCCTCGATGCGCTCGACGCGGCGCTGTCGGACTTCGTCGAGATGCTCGAAAGCCAGGCCGAGCGCGCCGAATCGCTGCAGCAGTGCCACCGCCGCGCGCTCGAACTGGCCAACAAGCTGGCCGCCTGGCGCACCGATGCCCCGGCCGCGCCGGCACCGCAGCCGGCGCAAGGGGAAGAGCAGGGCGAGGCCGTGGCATCCGCCGGCCCGGAGACGGTGCGCTGGGTCGAGGTGTTCTCGCACACCGTGCAGCTGCACCGCACGCCGCTGTCGATTGCGCCGATCTTTACGCGCCAGCGCGGCGGCCAGCCGCGCGCGTGGATCTTCACTTCGGCGACGCTGTCGGTGAAGGGCAATTTCACCCATTACGCCGCGCAGCTGGGGCTCGACAAGGACCGCTCGCTGACGCTGCCCAGCCCGTTCGATTACGCGAAGCAGGGCCTGCTGTACGTGCCGCGCGACATGCCACCGCCGCAGTCGCCGCAGTTCACCGATGCGGTGGTGCAGGCGGCGCTGCCGCTGATCGAGGCGGCCGGCGGGCGCACCTTCCTGCTGTGCACCACGCTGCGCGCGGTGCAGCGTGCCTCGGACCTGCTCTACGATGCCTTTGCCGAGCGCGGCCTGAACCTGCCGCTGCTGGTGCAGGGCCAGGCCAGCCGGACCGAGCTGCTGGACCGCTTCCGCGAGCTGGGCAATGCGGTGCTGGTCGGCAGCCAGAGTTTCTGGGAAGGCGTGGACGTGCGCGGCGAGGCGCTGTCGCTGGTGATCATCGACAAGCTGCCGTTCGCGCCGCCGGACGATCCGGTGCTGGCCGCGCGCATGGAAGTGCTGCAGAAGAAGGGCCTGAGCCCGTTTGCCGTGCACCAGCTGCCGCATGCGGTGATCACGCTCAAGCAGGGGGCGGGGCGGCTGATCCGCTCGGAATCGGATCGTGGCGTGCTGGCGATCTTCGACACGCGCCTGGTCGAGAAGCCCTATGGGCGCCAGATCTGGCAAAGCCTGCCGCCGTTCACGCGCACGCGCGAGGCAGCCACGGTGGTGCGCTTCCTGGAGTCGCTGCGCGGTTCGCCCGCCGGGCAGCAGGATGAAACCGGTACAGGGGACGCGGCCGCCGACTGATCGCGACGGGCCCCTGCAAAAGAAAACGGGACGGTCATCCGACACGTCCCGTTTTTTTAGCGCTGCCGGCGCTGCGGCGTCAGAACACTTCCCACCAGGACTTGTCCTTGCGGCGCGCGCCGTACTTGATGAAGTCGCTTTCCGGGAAGTTCTTCTCCATCACGCGCGCGGTGTCGTCGCGCAGGTCCTTCATGCCCATCGCGTCGTACGAGCGGATCATGATGTACAGGGCCTCTTCGTTGGCCGGCGCCCCGTCGTAGTCCTTCAGCGACTGCTGGGCGCGGTTGACGGCCGCCAGGTAGGCGCCGCGGCGGAAGTAGTAGCGCGCGGCATGCACCTCATGCTGGGCCAGCGAGTTGACGATGTACTGCATGCGCAGCGTGGCGTCCGGCGTGTACTTGCTTTCCGGGTAGCGCGTGATCAGCGTATGGAAGGCATCGTAGGCGGCGCGCGCGGCCTTGGGGTCGCGCTCGCTCAGGTCCTGCCCCGAGAAGCGGCCCAGCCAGCCGAGGTTGTCGTTAAAGTTGATCAGCCCCTTCAGGTAGTAGGCGTAATCGATGTTGGGATGGTTCGGGTGCAGCTGGATGAACCGGTCCACCGCCGCCAGCGCCGCCGCGGTTTCGCCGTCCTTGTAGTTGGCGTAGGCGGTGTCGATCTGTGCCTGCTGCGCATAGCGGCCGAACGGATAGCGGCCCTCGAGCTTTTCATACAGCTTGACGGCGCGCGTATAGTCGCCGCCATCCAGGGCATCCTTGGCTTCCGAATATAATTTGTTGGCCGACCAGCCGGCGGTTTCGTCGGGCTGGTCCGCGAGCAGGCCGCATGCAGACAGCATGACGCAGCCGCCTGCGAGCAGAACCGCTCCAATTGTCGTGCGCCAGCGCGCGCGTTTCATGCTCTGCAATTGCATGGGCAATCGTATCCCGGATGAAGAAAAATAGCGTCAAGCATTATAGCCCAAGCCCCCAGCCGAACCCGGAAGCCGGAGCCGGCGTGGGAGGACTGCCACCCGAACGGGTGCGCGCCGCCGCGGCGGTGGCCGGTTTCGAGGCCGGCCCGGATGAATTCGACGATGCCGTCGATGCGCCGGCAGCCGCTGCCGGCCTGCCCGTGACCCTGTCGCTGGAGGTGGACAGCGCCTCGCATGGCGAGCGCCTCGATAAATTGCTGGCGCGTCACTTCAGCGAGTTTTCGCGCAGCCGCCTGCAGCAATGGATCGAAAGCGGCGCGGTGCGCGTCGACGGCCAGGTGCGCCGTCCGCGCGACGCGGTGCAGATGGGCAACCGGATCGAGGTCCAGCCGCAGGCCGCGCCCGAAGCGTCGGCGTTCGCGCCCGAGGACGTGCCGCTCGACGTGGTCTACGAGGACGACACGCTGCTGGTGATCAACAAGCCCGCCGGGCTGGTGGTGCACCCGGCCGCCGGCAACTGGAGCGGCACCGTCCTCAATGGCCTGCTGCACCGCGACCCCGGCGCCGCGTCGCTGCCGCGCGCGGGCATCGTGCACCGGCTCGACAAGGAGACGTCGGGGCTGATGGTGGTGGCGCGCACGCTGACCGCGCAGACCGACCTGGTGCGCCAGCTGCAGGCGCGCACGGTCAAGCGCACGTATATCGCGCTGGTCTGGGGCCGCACCTATGACGAGGGCACCATCGACGCCCCCATCGGCCGCGACCCGCGCGAGCGCACGCGCATGGCGATCGTGCAGACCGCCAGCGGCAAGCCGTCGCGCACGCATTTCCGTACCCTGGCCACGGTGCCGCTGGGGCGGGGCTTTGTGTCGATGGTGATGTGCAAGCTCGAGACCGGCCGCACCCACCAGATCCGCGTGCATTTCGAATCGATCGGGCACCCGCTGGTGGGCGACCCGGTCTATTTCCGCGCCACCCAGCGCGGCCAGCGTCCCGCCATCCGCGTGCCGCTGCCGGTGCCCTACGAGCGCCAGGCGCTACATGCGTACAAGCTTGGCCTGGTGCATCCGGCCACCGGCAAGCACATGTCATGGACCGCGCAGCCGCCCGAAGACCTGCAGGCGCTGATCGACGCGCTCGACTTTGAAAGCGCGCAGGCCGACGACGAAGACGAGGCCTGGGACGAAGTGTGGGAAGGCGGCGAAGCCCACTGGGAATACGCCGGCGACGATGACGATGACGACGACGGTGACGGCGATGAGCGCGACGCCTGATCCCGCCTGGCTGGTGCCTGACTGGCCCGCGCCGGCGCGCGTGCGCGCGCTGTCGACCACGCGCCAGGGCGGCGTCAGCCAGGGGCCGTACGGGCTGGCCGGCGGCATGCCGGGCGGCCTGAACCTGGGCACCCACGTTGGCGACGATCCGGGCGACGTGGCGCGCAACCGCGCGCGGCTGGCCGCGTGCCTGCCGTCGATGCCGCAATGGCTGGAACAGGTGCATGGCTGCGCGGTCGCGACGGTCGACCATGTGGCCGCACCGGGCGATCCTGTGCCGCGGGCCGATGCGAGCCTGGCGGTCACGCCGGGCCACGTCTGCGCCGTGATGACGGCCGATTGCCTGCCGGTGCTGCTGTGCGATGCGCAGGGAACGGTGGTGGGTGCCGCCCATGCGGGCTGGCGCGGCCTGTGCAACGGCGTGATCGAGGCTACGCTGGCGCGGATGCAGGCGGCCGCCGGCGGCGCTGCCATGCGCTGGCTGGCATGGCTGGGGCCGGCGATCGGCCCCGGGGCCTTCGAGGTGGGCGCCGAGGTGCGCGAGGCCTTTCTCGCGCAGGCCCGTCCGGATGAACAAGCCGCGGTTGCCGCCGCATTCCAAGCCGGCGCCCCGGGCAAGTACTTTGCCGACCTCTATGCGCTGGCGCGTACGCGGCTGGCGCGCGCGGGCTGTGTCGACGTTCACGGCGGCGATACCTGCACCGTTGCCGATGCCGACCGCTTCTATTCGTACCGGCGCGACGGCGTGACCGGGCGCATGGCCAGCCTGGTCTGGCTGGCCGACTGAGCGGCGCTGACTTGCTCGTCCGCGTTACTTGGCCGCCTTGCTGGGCCGCCTTACTCGGCCGCCTTACTCGTCCTCCTGCCTTGCCGCCTCGCCGGACGTGGTACCCGTTGCCTGCGCGCGTTCGGCTTCAGCCTTGCGCCGGCGCCGGCCGGGCGTGCCCATGATGTAGAGCACCAGCGCGACCGGCGCGACCCCATACATCAGGAAGGTGGCGACGCCCGCCACCACGTTGTGCTCGGTGATCGCCATCATCAGCGCCACGTAGAGCCAGCCAATGGCCACGATGTACATCAGAATTTCATCCTTCTCGGCTAGGCTCGATGGCCTCGGCAGATGCGTGCGCTGCATACCGTCCGGTAGGTCGGGCGGCGCACGGCGCCGGGGCGGATATCCGCATTGACAGCGCGCACGTTGCAAGGCAACAATGGCCTCGAATGTCTCGGAATCGCTGACGATTCCCAGGTTTTTCCGGCAAGCATAGCGCATGGCGCCGGCGGACGAGGACTGATGCCCGCCGGATGTCGAGGGATATGCCGCAGGATAATGGGGAGCCGCTATCGGAATGGATACAAGCCCCGGCCGCGCATTGCGCGGCCCGGGTTCCAGGCCAGTTCCAGGGCAGATGTGCCGGCTGACCCTCCCGCTGCGGGGAGGGCTGGAGCCGGGTCCATTCGGATAGCATCTCCCCATGCAGAGTGCCGGCCAGGGCAATGCCCCGGAGCCGGTTCGAATAGTGACGGCAGAGAGACAAACTGATCATGGCGACCGGCAAAGGTGCGGCAGCTTCCACGCAGGAAGGCAAGTCCCAACCACCCAGGTTCACGCCGGGGCCATTCGATCCAGCCACATGGCTGGAATGGTCCCGCCAGTGGCAGGGCACTGAAGGCAACGGCCACGCGGCCGCCTCCGGCATGATGTCCGGCATCCCGGGCCTGGATTCGCTGGCAGGCATCAAGATTGCGCCCGCGCAGATGGCCGACATCCAGCAACGCTACATGAAAGACTTCGCGGCGCTGTGGCAGGCGCTGGCCGAGGGCAAGCCCGACGGCACCGGCCCGCTGCACGACCGTCGTTTTGCCGGCGACGCGTGGCGCAACAACATGCCGTACCGTTACGCCGCCGCTTTCTACCTGCTTAACGCCCGCGCGCTGACCGAGCTTGCCGATGCCGTCGAGGCCGATGCCAAGACGCGCCAGCGCATCCGCTTTGCGATCTCGCAGTGGGTCGACGCGATGTCGCCCGCCAACTTCCTCGCCACCAATCCGGAAGCGCAGCGCCTGCTGATCGAATCGGGCGGCGAATCGCTGCGCGCCGGCGTGCGCAACATGATGGAAGACCTGACGCGCGGCAAGATCTCGCAGACCGACGAGACCGCTTTCGAAGTCGGCCGCAATGTCGCGGTGACCGAAGGCGCCGTGGTCTTCGAGAACGAGTACTTCCAGCTGCTGCAGTACAAGCCGCTCACCGCCAAGGTCCATGCGCGCCCGCTGCTGTTGGTGCCGCCTTGCATCAACAAGTACTACATCCTTGACCTGCAGCCGGAAAGCTCGCTGGTGCGGCATACGGTGGAGCAGGGCCATACGGTGTTTCTGGTGTCGTGGCGCAATCCCGATGCCAGCATGGCGTCGCGCACCTGGGACGACTACATCGAGCACGCCGCCATCCGCGCCATCGAAGTCGCGCGCGACATCAGCGGCGAGGACCAGATCAACGTGCTGGGCTTCTGCGTCGGCGGCACCATCATTTCCACCGCGCTCGCGGTGATGGCCGCGCGCGGCCAGCGTCCGGCGGCCAGCCTGACGCTGCTGACCACGCTGCTGGACTTCGCCGACACCGGCATCCTCGACGTCTTCGTCGACGAGGGCCACGTGCAGCTGCGCGAAGCCACGCTGGGCGGCGCCGCCGGCGCGCCGTGCGCGCTATTGCGCGGGCTGGAGCTGGCCAATACCTTCTCGTTCCTGCGCCCGAACGACCTGGTGTGGAACTACGTGGTCGACAATTACCTGAAGGGCAATACCCCGGTACCGTTCGACCTGCTGTTCTGGAATGGCGACGCGACCAACCTGCCGGGGCCGTGGTACTGCTGGTACCTGCGCCATACCTACCTGCAGAACGAGCTGAAGGTGCCCGGCAAGCTGACCGTCTGCAATGCGCCGGTGGACCTGGGCAGCATCGACGTGCCGACCTATCTCTACGGCTCTCGCGAGGACCATATCGTGCCGTGGACCGCGGCCTATGCCTCGACCGCACTGCTGAAGAACAAGCTGCGCTTCGTGCTGGGCGCGTCCGGCCATATTGCAGGCGTGATCAATCCGCCGGCAAAGAAGAAGCGCAGCCACTGGACCAACGACGCGTTGCCGGCTTCGCCGCAGCAATGGCTGGCCGGCGCCACCGAGCACCCCGGCAGCTGGTGGCCGGACTGGTCGGCATGGCTGGCCAGCCATGCCGGCGCCAAGCGCGCCGCGCCTGCGCAGTACGGCAACGCGCGCTACCCTGCAATCGAACCCGCGCCTGGGCGATACGTCAAAGCCAAGGCTTGATGCCCGCGCGTCCGCCGGCGTGCCCCCGCGTGGGCGCCGGCAGACTGCGGGTCCCTGTTTCCATTGAGAGGACTACACCATGACTGACGTTGTCATCGTATCCGCGGCCCGTACCGCGGTTGGCAAATTTGGCGGCTCGCTGGCGAAGATTCCGGCGCCGGAACTGGGTGCGATCGTGATCAAGGCCGCGCTGGAGCGTGCCGGGATCCAGCCGGAGCAGGTCAGCGAAGTGATCATGGGCCAGGTGCTGACCGCCGGCTCGGGCCAGAACCCGGCGCGCCAGGCTTCGATCAAGGCCGGCCTGCCGGCAATGGTGCCGGCGATGACCATCAACAAGGTATGCGGCTCGGGCCTGAAGGCTGTGATGCTGGCCGCCAACGCCATCATGTCCGGCGACGCCGAGATCGTGGTCGCCGGCGGCCAGGAAAACATGAGCGCCGCGCCGCACGTGCTGCCGGGCTCGCGCGACGGCTTCCGCATGGGCGACACCAAGCTGGTCGACACCATGATCGTCGACGGCCTGTGGGACGTGTACAACCAGTACCACATGGGCATCACCGCCGAGAACGTGGCCAAGGAATACGGCATCACGCGCGAGGCCCAGGATGAATTCGCGGTGGGCTCGCAGAACAAGGCCGAAGCCGCGCAGAAGGCCGGCAAGTTCGATGAAGAAATCGTGCCGGTGCTGATCCCGCAGCGCAAGGGCGACCCGGTGGCGTTCAAGACCGACGAATTCGTCCGTCACGGCGCCACGCTGGACAGCATGGCCGGCCTCAAGCCCGCCTTCGACAAGGCCGGCTCGGTGACCGCGGCCAACGCTTCGGGCCTGAACGACGGCGCCGCCGCGGTGGTGGTGATGTCCGCGGCCAAGGCCAAGGAACTGGGCCTGACCCCGCTCGCCACCATCAAGAGCTACGCCAACGCCGGCGTGGACCCGAAGGTGATGGGCATGGGCCCGGTGCCGGCGTCCAAGCGCGCGCTGTCGCGCGCCGGCTGGACCCCGCAGGACCTGGACCTGATGGAGATCAACGAAGCCTTCGCCGCGCAGGCGCTGGCGGTGCACCAGCAGATGGGCTGGGATACCTCCAAGGTCAATGTCAACGGCGGCGCCATCGCCATCGGCCATCCGATCGGTGCGTCGGGCTGCCGTATCCTGGTGACGCTGCTGCACGAAATGAAGCGCCGCGATGCCAAAAAGGGCCTGGCGTCGCTGTGCATCGGCGGTGGCATGGGCGTGGCGCTGGCGGTCGAGCGCAATTAAGAAGGGGTGCGCCGGGCTCGCGCATGGCGCGGCCCGGCGGCAAATAACGAAAAGCCAATCAAGGAGTGGACATGACTCAGCGCATTGCGTATGTGACCGGCGGCATGGGTGGTATCGGGACCGCCATTTGCCAGCGGCTGGCCAGGGATGGCTTTCGCGTAGTGGCCGGCTGCGGCCCCAACTCGCCTCGCCGTGAAAAGTGGCTGGAGCAGCAGAAGGCCCTGGGCTTCGATTTCGTCGCCTCGGAGGGCAACGTGGCGGACTGGGACTCGACCAAGGCGGCCTTCGACAAGGTCAAGGCCGAGGTCGGCGAAGTCGATGTGCTGATCAACAACGCCGGCATTACGCGCGACGTGGTCTTCCGCAAGATGACCCGCGCCGACTGGGATGCGGTGATCGACACCAACCTGACCTCGCTGTTCAACGTCACCAAGCAGGTGATCGACGGCATGGCCGACCGCGGCTGGGGCCGGATCGTCAATATCTCGTCGGTGAACGGGCAGAAGGGCCAGTTCGGCCAGACCAACTACTCCACCGCCAAGGCTGGCCTGCACGGCTTCACCATGGCGCTGGCGCAGGAGGTCGCGACCAAGGGCGTGACGGTGAACACGGTTTCGCCGGGCTATATCGCCACCGACATGGTCAAGGCCATTCGCCAGGATGTGCTCGACAAGATCGTCGGCACGATTCCGGTGAAGCGCCTGGGCGAGCCGGAAGAGATCGCCTCGATCTGCGCCTGGCTGGCGTCGGAGGAGTCCGGCTTCTCGACCGGCGCCGACTTCTCGCTCAACGGCGGCCTGCATATGGGCTGACCTGGCGCTCCAGCCAGCCGCGCCGGCGGCCGCGTTTTGCGGTGCAGCCAGCGCGGCGCACAAGGCGGCGGACGCAATGTTTCGCCGCGGGTTTCGCGGGCCGGCATGGCCCGCGAATCATTTTCGGGCGTACTGCATCGGCGCCGCGATGGCCCGGTTTACCGGGTTTTCCTTAAGCCTCGTCGCTTTTCTTAGTGCTTTGTTGGGCATAGAATCAGGGCAGCGGCGCAGCCAGCACCATAGTCGTGCAGCATGGCCCTCGCGGGGGCGAGACGGCGGGCCGCGGCGCGCAGCCATGCGCGAACAGCCGCAAGACGGCCGGCACGATAACAGCAGATGGCGCGGGCGGTACCGATTTGCGCACTGCACCCCATGCGGTGCAGCAGCGCGCAATCAGCGACGACACAAGGACAGAGCACCGATGGCCACGACCAAAAAAGGCGCAGAGCGACTGATCAAAAAGTATCCCAACCGCAGGCTCTACGATACCCAGACCAGCACCTACATCACCCTGGCCGACGTCAAGCAGCTGGTGATGGATTCCGAGGACTTCAAGGTCGTCGATGCCAAGTCCGGTGACGAACTGACGCGCAGCATCCTGCTGCAGATCATCCTGGAAGAAGAGACCGGCGGCGTGCCGATGTTCTCCAGCGCCATGCTGTCGCAGATCATCCGCTTCTACGGCCATGCCATGCAGGGCATGATGGGCACCTACCTGGAAAAGAACATCCAGGCCTTCATCGACATCCAGAACAAGCTGGCCGAGAACTCCAAGGGCCTGTACTCCGGGGAAGCCTTCAGCCCGGACATGTGGTCGCAGTTCATGAACATGCAGGGCCCGATGATGCAGGGCATGATGAGCAACTACATCGAGCAGAGCAAGAACCTGTTCGTGCAGATGCAGGAGCAGATGCAGAACCAGGCCAAGAACATGTTCGGCACGTTCCCGTTCAACCAGCCGGACAAGAAGTAGCAACCAGCGCCGGCGGGCCGGGCGCCCGCCGCGCATCAGCACCCGGGGCCGGCGCGCTCAGCCGGCGCTTGCATGCAGGCGGATCCCCAGCGCCCGCATCACCTTCCAGATCGTCCCGAATTCCGGATTGCCTTCGCCAGACAGCGAACGGTAGAGGCTTTCGCGCGACAGGCCGGTTTCGCGGGCCAGCCGCGTCATGCCGCGCGCGCGTGCGACCACGCCGAGCGCGTAGGCAATGAAGCGATCGTCGTCACCGGCCTCGGCCAGGCAGGCGTCCAGGTAGGCGGCGATTTCTGTTTCGTTGCGCAGTTGTGCGGCCGAGTCCCAAGGGCGGGTTGGTTCTTTCATGGCTCACTCCAGGTCAAGATTCGCCGCGAGGTGGCGTGCCCGGTCGATATCAGCGTGCTGGGTCGACTTGTTGCCGCCGCAGAGAAGAACGACAAGAACTTCACCGCGTCGCTGAAAATAGATGCGGTAGCCGGGGCCATGATCCACCCGCATTTCAAAGAGGCCAGCGCCAAGGGCTTTCACGTCGCCTGGATTTCCGTTCAGCATGCGGTCGATTCGGACCTGGATGCGAATCCTGGCAGCGTTGTCGCGCAAGGCGGAGTACCAGCGGTCGAACGTTTGGGTTGTGCGGATGCTGAGCATACCACACCGTAGCCTCTAGGCTACAGGCGTGGAATCATCGATTCCCGAAAAACCACCCCATCCCAAAGCAGGTAGAATGCGCGCTCTGCCCCGTCCGGGGCCTCTGTATCGCACCCTTCAGCGGCGGCTCGGTTCGGGACTCGCCTTGCTTGCGCGGCGTCCCATGTCCTGCCTTCTCCAACCTTTCTCTCCGGCGCCGGTGCCCGCGGCGCGGTGCCTGCCATGAGCCGGCTGTTCCTGGCCCCGATGGAAGGGCTTGCCGACTATGTGCTGCGCGATGTGCTGACCGCAACCGGCGGCTACGACGGCTGCGTCTCCGAGTTCGTGCGGGTGACGGGGTCGCTGCTGCCGGCGCGGGTCTATGAGCGCGACACGCCCGAGATCCTGTCCGGCGGCCATACCCGCAGCGGCACGCCGATGGTGATCCAGCTGCTCGGCAGCGATCCCGAGTGGCTGGCGCGCAATGCCGCCTATGCCGCGACCTTGTCGCCGCATGGCATCGACCTGAACTTCGGCTGTCCCGCCAAGGTCGTCAACCGCCATGGCGGCGGCGCGATGCTGCTGACCAATCCGGCGCTGCTGAACCGGATCGTCGCGTCGGTGCGCGCCGCGGTGCCGGCCACTATTCCGGTGACCGCCAAGATGCGGCTGGGCGTCTCGGATACCGCGCTGGCCATCGACTGCGCCACCGCGCTGGCCGAAGGCGGCGCGGCGTCGCTGGTGGTGCATGCCCGCACGCGGGACCATGGCTACCGGCCGCCGGCCCACTGGGACTGGATCGCGCGCATTGCGGCGGCCGTCGACATACCCGTGATAGCGAATGGCGACGTCTGGACCGTCGCCGACTGGGTACGCTGCCGCGAGGTCAGCGGCTGCGACGACGTCATGATCGGGCGCGGCGCGGTCTCGGACCCGTTCCTGGCCTTGCGCATTCGTGGCCAGATGCCCGGCACGCCGTCGGACCAGGAGTGGCCGCTGGTGCTGGGCCAGATCGCGGCGTACCTGAACAAGCTGCATGCCCGCATCGCTTCGTGCCACGAACACGGACGCGTCAAGCTCTGGCTCAGCTATCTCAAGCGGACGTGGCCGCAGGCCGGCGAACTGCATGCGGCGATCCGGCGCATGCAGGACTCGCAGGAGATCGCGCACGTCCTGCAAGGCCTTCAACGCGCGGAGTGACTTCGGCGTAACCGTGGTCTTGCAGTCATGTCGTGCGTCAGGCGCCGGCAAATTCCGGCAAACGGTTAAAATGCGCGATTGCCTGTTTCGCGCCCGGCGGCCTTGTGTCAGTGACCCACGGTCCGGCTGCCGTGCCAAGCCCCACATTCGGATTCCAACGTGAAAAACCCCTCAGAAGCAACGAACCAGAAAGACCATAGTCCGCGTGTGGGATTCGTTTCCCTTGGCTGCCCGAAAGCGCTGGTCGACTCCGAGCAAATCATCACCCAGTTGCGCGCCGAGGGCTATGCCATCAGCGGCACTTATGACGGCGCCGACCTGGTCGTCGTCAATACCTGCGGCTTTATCGACGAAGCCGTGCAGGAAAGCCTGGACGCCATCGGCGAAGCGCTGACCGAGAACGGCAAGGTCATCGTTACCGGCTGCCTGGGCGCGAAGAAGGACGCGGCAGGACACGACATCGTGTCGTCGGTTCACCCGAAGGTGCTGGCCGTGACCGGCCCGCACGCGCTCGGCGAGGTGATGCAGGCCGTGCACACGCACCTGCCCAAGCCGCACGACCCGTTCACCGACCTGGTTCCGGCCGCGGGCATCAAGCTCACGCCCAAGCACTACGCCTACCTGAAGATTTCGGAGGGCTGCAACCACCGCTGCTCGTTCTGCATCATCCCGTCGATGCGCGGCGACCTGGTCTCGCGCCCGGTGGCCGAAGTCATGCTGGAGGCCGAGAACCTGTTCAAGGCCGGGGTCAAGGAACTGCTGGTGATCTCGCAGGACACCAGCGCCTACGGCGTCGACGTGAAGTACCGCACGGGCTTCTGGAACGGCCGCCCGCTCAAGACCCGCATGACGGAGCTGGTGGCGGCGCTGGGCGAGCTGGCCGCGCAGTACGGTGCCTGGGTGCGCCTGCACTACGTGTACCCGTACCCGCATGTCGACGAGATCATCCCGCTGATGAACAACGGCCATGTGCTGCCGTACCTCGACGTGCCGCTGCAGCACGCCCACCCGGACGTGCTCAAGCGCATGAAGCGCCCGGCCAACGCCGAGAAGACCATGGACCGCATCCGCGCCTGGCGCGAGATCTGTCCGGAACTGACCATCCGCAGCACCTTTATCGCCGGCTTCCCGGGCGAGACCGAAGCCGAGTTCCAGACGTTGCTGGACTTCATTGCCGAGGCCGAACTGGACCGTGTCGGCTGCTTTGCGTATTCGCCGGTGGAAGGCGCGACCGCCAACGACCTGCCCGGCGCGCTGCCCGACGAGGTGCGCGAGGAACGCCGCGCCAGATTCATGGAAGTGGCCGAGGCGGTCTCGGCACGCCGCCTGCAGCGCAAGGTGGGCCAGACCCTGCGGGTGCTGGTCGACGAAGTCAACCAGGATGGCGGCATCGGCCGTTCGTCGGCCGATGCGCCGGAAATCGACGGCCTGGTCTATATCGCGCCGCCGCAACGGACTTCGCAACGCTACCGCGCCGGCGAGTTTGTCGACGTGCGCATCACCGGCGCCGACGGCCACGACCTGTGGGGCGAGGTCTGAGCTAGTCCCGCCGGACGATGCCGGCAAGGCTGCCCTTAGGTAAAAGTACGACCGTTCACTTCGGCTGCGCTGCGGCTATACTGTGCGGTGCAACATAACCTGGATGGAGACAGTCATGACGCGTGAAGTCGTAGTAGTGAGCGGTGTCCGCACCGCGATCGGGACCTTTGGCGGCAGCCTGAAGGACGTGGCGCCGGCCGAACTGGGCGCGCTGGTCGTGCGCGAGGCGCTGGCCCGCGCGCAGGTGTCGGGCGACGACGTCGGCCATGTGGTGTTCGGCAACGTGATCCAGACCGAGCCGCGCGACATGTACCTGGGCCGCGTCGCGGCCGTCAACGGCGGCGTTTCCATCAACGCTCCGGCGCTGACCGTCAACCGGCTGTGCGGCTCGGGCCTGCAGGCCATCGTCAGCGCCGCGCAGACCATCCTGCTGGGCGATGCCGACGTCGCCATCGGCGGCGGTGCCGAAAGCATGAGCCGCGCCCCGTACCTGGCTCCGGCGGCACGCTGGGGCGCGCGCATGGGCGACGCCGGCCTGGTCGACATGATGCTGGGCGCGCTGCACGACCCGTTCCACCGCATCCACATGGGCGTGACCGCCGAGAACGTGGCCAGGGAATACGACATCTCGCGCACGCAACAGGACGAGGCCGCGCTGGAATCGCACCGCCGCGCTTCCGCCGCGATCAAGGCCGGCTACTTCAAGGACCAGATCGTCCCGGTGGTGACCAAGGGCCGCAAGGGCGAGGTCACCTTCGACACCGACGAGCACGTGCGCCACGATGCCACCATGGACGACATGACCAAGCTCAAGCCGGTCTTCGTCAAGGAAAACGGCACCGTCACCGCCGGCAATGCCTCGGGCCTGAACGATGCCGCCGCCGCGGTGGTGATGATGGAGCGCGCCGAGGCCGAGCGCCGCGGCCTGAAGCCGCTGGCGCGCCTGGTGTCGTACGGCCATGCCGGCGTCGACCCCAAGACCATGGGCATCGGCCCGGTGCCGGCGACGAAGATCGCGCTGGAGCGTGCCGGCCTGCAGGTGTCGGACCTGGACGTGATCGAAGCCAACGAGGCCTTTGCCGCGCAGGCCTGCGCGGTCAGCAAGGCGCTTCGGCTGGACCCGGCCAAGGTCAACCCGAACGGTTCCGGCATCTCGCTGGGCCACCCGATTGGCGCCACCGGCGCGCTGATCACGGTCAAGGCGCTGCACGAGCTGCAACGCGTGCAAGGCCGCTACGCGCTGGTGACGATGTGCATCGGCGGCGGGCAGGGCATTGCCGCCATCTTCGAACGGATCTGAGGACTGCCTTGCGCGTGGCCTGGCTGACCGAACTCTGCACGACCCTTGGTGCCGCTGCCGCGCTCGCCCTGGCGGGTGCGGCGCAGGCGGCGCCGGCCACCGAGCTGTCGACCGGCCCGGTGGCCGGCGCCGCCGCCGGCGGTGAAGCCCTGGGCCTGAACCAGGCCATCCGCGACGGCGAGGCCCGCCGCGGCGCGGCGCTGTCGACCGGTCCCGCCAGGCCGCTGGCGCCACGCCCCGAGTACGCGTCGCTGCCGGTCTATGTCGGCAAGGTCGGCGACCAGCCGGTGCGCCTGCGCCTGGGCCCCAAGCCCGACGAGCGCGACAGCGTGCGCGGCGAGTACAGCGGCCGTGGCGCCGGCGTGCGCCTTCTGGCCGGCGAGTGGGACGGCGGCGCCTTCCTGATGGAGGAGTCCGACGACGGCACCCGGGTGTCGGGCAACTGGGAGGGCACCATCGACGCCAGCGGCGCCGTGCGCGGCACCTGGACCGATGCCTTCAATCCCGCCATCGTGTTGCCGTTCTTCATCCGCCCGCTGGGCCTGCTGGTCATTCCGCCGTTCGACATGACGCCCAGCAGCGGCGTCACCTACGCGCCGCCGCCGCCGAAATCGTCGATTTCCGGCTGGTAGGCCTTTTCCGCCGCCACGCGCTGAAGGCTCCCGGTGGCGCGGGCGGCATTTGCTGGTAAGCTCGGAGGCTTATCGCCTCACATGCCGATCGTGCCGCCGGCTGCGTTCCGCGGCCGGCCGGCAGCCAGCAAGGAAACCGCCGTGTCCGATTCCCCGTCCGACAAGCCCGCATCCCATTACCTGCAGACCGTCGCGGTCCAGCCCGAGCTGGATATCGCCCCCGGCTTTGCCTCGTTCTCCCCGGCCACGCACCGCGGCTCGACCGTGGTGTTCCGCAACCTCGCCGAACTGCGCGCGCATGGCGATGGCGCTACAACCTACTGGCGCTACGGGCTGCATGCCACGCCGACCAGCGAGGCCCTGTGCCAGCATCTGGCGCTGCTCGAGGGCGCGCGCCATACACTGCTGCAGCCGTCGGGCCTGGCGGCGATTTCGCTGGTGTATTTCGCGCTGCTCAAGAGCGGCGACGACGTGCTGGTGCCGCATAACGTCTACGGCCCCAACCGCGACCACGGCGAGTGGCTGGCGCGTGACTTCGGTGTGACCGTACGCTACTACGACCCCATGGACGCCGCCGCGGTGCCTGCGCTGATCCAGCCGAACACGCGCCTGATCTGGATGGAGTCGCCGGGCTCGGTGACGATGGAGGTGCCCGACTGCGGCGCCATCGTCGCCGCGGCGCGCGCGCGTGGCGTGCTGACCGCGATCGACAACACCTGGTCGGCCGGCGTCTACTTCCGCCCGTTCGAACTGGGCATCGACATCTCGGTGCAGGCCCTGACCAAGTACCAGTCGGGCGGCAGCGATGTGCTGATGGGCGCGGTGCTGACCTGCGACGATGCCCTGCACGCCCGGCTCAAGCGCACCCGCATGCTGATGGGCTGGGGCGTGTCAGCCGATGACTGCCACCTGGTGCTGCGCTCGCTGCCGAGCCTGCCGGTGCGGCTGGCCGCCCATGACCGTGCCGCCCGCGAGGTGGCCGAATGGCTGCACCAGCGGCCGGAGGTGGCCCGCGTGCTGCATCCCGCGCTGCCGGACTGTCCGGGCCATGCCAACTGGCGGCGCGAATTCACCGGCGCCAGCGGGCTGTTCGCGATCGTCCTGCGCGAGCGCTATACACGCCAGCAGGTCGATGCCTTCGTCGAGGCCTTGCAGCTGTTCGCCATCGGCTGGTCGTGGGGCGGCGCGCACAGCCTGGCGGTACCGTACCACGTGCAGGGCATGCGCCCGGCGGGCACGTGGCCGCCGGCCGGCTGGCACGATACCGGCGAGCTGGTGCGGCTGTATATCGGTCTGGAAGACACGCGCGACCTGATCGCCGACCTGCGCCAGGCGATCGAGGCCACGCTGGCAGCCTGATCCGGCGGCAACGTCAGGCCGGCTGCCGCAGCGCCAGGTTGAGCTGGTCGACGACTTCGGCCCAGTCGGCGTCGTCGAGCAGCTCGTCGCGCAGCAGCGCGGCCTGGGCGGGCGTCCAGAACGGGGCCTCGGCCAGCTCGACGGTCTCGGGCAGCGGCGCGTGCCTGCCGATGAAGGCGCGGATGCTGGCTTCGTCCGATGCCAGGCCCAGCTGGTCGAACAGTTCGGAAAACTGGTGGAAGGTCGGTTCCATGATGGTCGGGCTCGCGGTGGTTGGCCTCTGGTAGTGTAGGGCAGCGCAGGCAACAAAAATGGACGCCGCGGCGTCCGTTTTTTTGTGCCGGTGCTGCGCGTCAGTGCGTCTCGGTGCCGGACATCGCCTTGGCCGCGGCGGCCGGTCTGGCGGCCTGTTCCGCCCGTGCCGGGCGCGGCATGGCCCAGACCGATTCCGCCGGCCCGCTGCGTGCGCGGCGCGCGGTGGCGCGGGCGAGGGCGACAAAGCCCGCGGCCAGCGCGATCGCGCCGAGGTCGAAGCCGGCGATGATCCAGTGTCCGGCGGGGATGCTGTGCAGCAGGTGGTCGCCGGTCAGGATCGCATTCGACAGCGGCACCGTCAGCGCTGCCAGCGCGGCAGCGTAGAGCAGTTCCACCGCCGCGCGTACCGGCGGGCGCAGCAGCGCCCAGGCACAGGCCAGGCCGAACACGGTGAAATAGGTCTGGCTGACGGCGCGCTCTGGCCACAGCAGCGCCGCCGGGAAGCACAGCGCCACGCCGATGCAGCAGCCGATGCAGACGCCCACGGTGGCCTGCGCCAGCAGGCGATGCACGCGCGGCTGCTCGGCCTGGCGCAGCTTGCGCCGCGACTCGATCCACAGCAGGTTGCCCGAGTAGAACAGGAAGGCGCCGGCCAGCCCGGCCAGCAGGTAGACCAGCCGCACCGGCAGCTCGCCGAAGGTGCCGAAATGCAGCGCGTACAGCGCGCTGTAGAGCCCGTGGTTGCTGTCGCGCGCGCCGGCGGTCTGGTTGGCCGTCAGCTGGCCGGCGCTGGGTTCGCCGCTGGCGGCGTGGATGCCGACCGAGCCCAGGTTGCCGAGCGCGTGCGTGCTGGTGCCGCGCACTTCGACCACGGCGTTGGCGTCGCCGTAGCGCTGGAAGCGGAACGACTCCGGCGTGAAGCGCTCGCCGCCGTGCTCGCGGGCGATCTGCATCAGCGTGGCGGTGGGCAGCGTCGGCACCGCGCGGCCTGCCGCGGCCACTTCGGGCACCGCGGTGGTGGCGGTCGGTACCGCCTCGAACAGGCGGCCGTTGAAGGTCACGGTGTTGAGCACCATCATCAGCACCAGCGACAGGCAGAACAGCGCACCGGTGATGGCAAAGACCAGGTGGAAGGGCAGGCTGAACAGGCCCAGCACGTTGTGCGTGTCCATCCAGAAGCGCTTGAGGTTGCGCCCCGGGCGCACCGCGAGCAGGTCTTTCTTCAGCCGCGGCAGGTGCAGCAGCACGCCCGACACCAGTGCCAGTCCGTACAGCACCGAGATCGCGCCCATGAAATAGATGCCGCCGACCGGTATGCCCAGCGAGTAGTGCAGGCTGTTCAGGAAGGCCGACAGCTCGCCCATGACGTGGTCGCGCGAGGTGTCGCGCTGCATCGCCGCGTTGCCGGCCAGGCGCGCATCGGTGGTCATCTGCCACTCGCCGGCCTTGTCTTGCCAGTAGGCCGAGATATTCGGCTCGCCCTCCGACGGCATGATCACGTAGGCACTGGCCGCGGCTTCGGGATGGGTCGCGACCAGCTTCTGCATGAAGCGGTCGACCGCGGCCGGGTCGGCCTTTGCCTCGACCGGCGCGCTGCCCTTGAGCCGCGATGACGACTGCCAGACGTGCAGCTCGTGGTGGAACACGGTGATGGCGCCGGCAAAGAAGGCGATAAACAGGGCCCAGCCGGCCATCAGGCCGACCCAGGTGTGCAGCGTCTGGTACAGGCGCAGGGTTGCGGTTTTCATGATGGCAGTCTCAGGGGGCGGGCAGGGTGGCCAGCGCGGCCGGCGCCAGGCCGGACAGGCGCAGCGCCCACAGTGCGCCGAAGCCGAGCAGGTTGGCGAGGCCCAGCCACAGCCACGCACTGCGGCTGGAACGGAACAGCAGGCTGGCGCTGATGATCGCTACCCACCCCGGCAGGCAGGCCGTCACGGCCGCGACGATGCCGGTCTGCCAGCCGCCCGGCAGGGCCAGGATCGCCAGCGTGCACAGCACCATCGCCAGCGGCAGGCCGAGCAGCGTGCCGGCCAGCCACTTGGTGCCCATGCCGGAGGTGTCCGCGCTCATGCTTGCCGCTCCCGCGCGCCGTGGCGCTTGCGTGCCGCGTAGGTGCCGATGAACGGCCACACCGACAGGGCGCAAGGTACCGTGACCAGGCTGGCGGCGACGGCCACGGGCCAGCCGTCGGTGAGGCTCCACAGCCAGGTGCTGGCACCTGTCAGGGCCAGCCCGAGCCAGCCCGCCAGCCGCGGGCGGCTCAGGGTGCCGGGCGGCAGCAACGCCTGGTTGGGCGCGGCCAGGTACAGGCACGCGGCCGCAGCCAGGCCAAGAAGGACGGCCAGAACTTGCATGGGGCAATGTCAGATCAACGAAACATTAATAATAATGATTCGCATTTGTGTGCGCAAGCACCGGCTCGGCCTACAGTCGTTCCCGCGCAGGCGGGAACCCAGCGACATTAAAAGACGCTGGATTCCCGCCTGCGCGGGAATGACGGTAGTGTCTGATACCTTAACTGAACGGCATTGGGCCCGCGGCGGGGCTCAATGCGGGAAGAGCGCCAGCAGGCCGTCGAGCCCGACATGATTGAACGCGACGCTGGCCTGCGCGCGCACCACCGGCTTGGCGCGGAATGCCACCGACAGTCCGGCCACGGCCATCATCTTCAGGTCGTTCGAGCCATCGCCCATGACGATGGCCTGGTCCGGCGTGGCGCCGATCTGGGCGCAGACTTCCTGTACCGTGCGGGCCTTGACCTCGGCGTTGACGATCTCGCCGACGACGTTGCCGGTCAGCTTGCCGTCGACAATCTCCAGCGTGTTGGCGCGGGTGAAATCCAGCTTCAGGCGGGGCTTGAGCTGGTCGGTGAAGTGCACGAAGCCGCCGGAGACCAGCAGCGTCTTCAGGCCCAGCGCCTGCACCGTCTGCAGCATGCGTTCGGCGCCCGGCGACAGCCGCAGGCGCTCGGCGTAGACCCGGTCCAGCACGGCGGCGTCCAGCCCCTTGAGCAGCGCCACGCGGCGGCGCAGGCTTTCGTTGAAGTCGGTGATCTCGCCGCGCATGGCGGCTTCGGTGATGGCGGAGACCTCGGCCTTGAGCCCGCAGAAGTCGGCGATCTCGTCGATGCACTCGATCGTGATCAGGGTCGAGTCCATGTCCATCGCCACCAGGCGGAAGTCGGACAGCTTGCGCCCGGCCGGCACCACCGCCCAGTCGATCGCGCGCGGGCCGCAGAAGTCGTCGAGCGCGTCGCGCAGCGCCGGCGTCAGCGGCGCGCAGTCCTCGGCCACGGCCACGGTGTCGCTGCGCGGCACCAGCGCGGAAGCGCGGGCCAGGGTGCGGGCGGTGTCGAGGTCGGCGGGGGACAGCGGGGCGAGGCTCTGCAGGATCAGGGGCATGACGGGCGAAAATCGGGCGCTTGCGCGGTCGTCGGCAAGGCGGGGGGGCTGCTACGCGGCAAAGGCGCTATTGTAGCCCCCCGCGGCGCCCCCGGGCGAATCAGCGCTGCGCCATCACCATGTAGTCCACGGTCAGGCTGGACAGCGCGCGCACGCCGTTGATCAGCGCCGGCTCATCCACATAGAACTCCGGCGAGTGATTCGACGGTGCCTTGGTCACGTCCTGCCCCTTGGGCGTCACGCCGAGATTGAAGAACAAGCCCGGCACCTTCTCTTGGTAGAACGAAAAGTCCTCCGACGCGGTGGCCTTGGGCGTGATCATCCAGTTGCCGTCGCCGGCGACGCGCTGCAGCGTGGGCGCCATCTTCTCGGTCAGCGCCGGCTGGTTGATGGTGGCGTTGTACAGCTCGACCACGCGGAAATTCGCCTCGGCCCCGGCGCTGGAGGCAATGGCCTCGGTGGTGCGCTTCATGCGGGCATGGATGTCCTTTTTCATGCCTTCGTCATAGGTACGGATGGTGCCCATCATCTCGACCTTCTCCGGCACGATATTCATGCGGTTGCCGCCGTGGAAGGTGCCCACGGTGATCACAGACGGCTCCAGCATGGCATTGACCTGGCGGCTCTGGATGGTCTGCAGGCCCATCACGATCTGCGATGCCACCACGATCGGGTCGATCCCGCCCCACGGCCGCGCGCCATGCGTCTGGCGGCCCTTGACGTCGATCCAGAACTGGTCGGCCGCCGCCATCGAGGCGCCACTGCGCCAGCCGAGCTTGCCCGACTCGATGCCGCTGGTGACGTGCAGCCCGAAGATGGCGTCGACCCTGGGGTTGTCGAGCACGCCCTCGGCCACCATCTGCTTGGCGCCCCACATGTTCGAGCCATTGGGCTCGAAGTCGGCAGGGCTTTCCTCTGCCGGCTGGAAGATGAACTTGACCGTGCCGGGCAGCTGGTCTTTCATGCCGGCCAGCACTTCGGCCGTGGCCATGAGAATCGCCACATGCGTGTCATGGCCGCAGGCGTGCATCACGTCGACTTCCTTGCCCAGGTACTGGCCCTTGGCCTTCGATGCAAACGGCACGTCGACGCGCTCCTTCACCGGCAGCGCGTCCATGTCGGCGCGCAGCGCCACCACCGGGCCAGGCTTGCCGCCCTTGAGCAGACCGACCACGCCGGTCTTGGCCACGCCGGTCTTCACCTCCATGCCGAGCTTGCGCAGGTGGTCAGCCACCAGCTTTGCCGTACGGGTCTCGTAGTTGCCCAGCTCCGGATGCTGGTGGATATCGCGGCGCCAGGCGATCAGCTGCTTTTCGACGGCCTTGGCGCGGGTCTCGATCTGGGCGTGCAGCGCATCGGCGCCGAGGGGCGCGGTCGGTGCGGCCGGCACCTGCGCCTGTGCGGCGTGGCACAGCAGGCCGGCGGCCAGGGCCAGGCCGGCGAGGGTGAAGCGGGGGGGGGTGGAACGGGAAGCGGTGCGACGTGCGGCCATGCAGGATCTCCTTCGTTGTTGTTGGTTTGATGCTGGCGGTGTAGTTGGCGCGCTGCGAAAAGCCATGCGCCAACGAAAGCGGAGTGGGGTCTGCCCTCTCCCTTTGGGAGAGGGGCGGGGGAGAGGGCAGGCGCATCTCGATGCGATGCGCGCAACTTTGTGGAAACGCCGGCCCCTCCCCCATCCCCTCTCCCGCAAGCGGGCGAGGGGAGCAAGGTTTCGATACGCCGGCCGTCAGCTCACGCGCAGGCTGTCCACCACCTTGTGCAGGAACGCCTCGCACGCGGCCAGCTGCTCCAGCGCAACGAACTCGTCCGGCTTGTGCGCCTGCTGGATATCGCCGGGCCCGCACACCACCGCAGGAATGCCCGCGCGCTGGAACAGTCCCGCCTCGGTGCCGTAGGCCACCTTGTTGGTGTCGCGGTCCGCGGTCAGCGCGCGTACCAGCTGCGTGATCGCTTCCTGCTCGGCCACGTCGAGCGACGGCGCGGCGGCGATCTTGCTCAGCGTCAGGTCGGCGTCGGCGTGCTCGGCGCGCATTTTCGGCAGCAGCACGTCGTTGGCATAGCCGTGGATGCGCGCGTAGATCGCTTCCGGATCGACGCCGGGCAGGTTGCGGAACTCGAACACGAACTCGCACAGCGCCGGGATCGTGTTGAGCGCAATGCCACCCTGGATGGTGCCGGTCTGCGCGGTGGTGTAGGGCACGTCGAAGGCCCGGTCGTAGGGGCCGTTGGCCTTGAACTCGTCGGCGATGTCGCGGATGAAGCAGATCAGCCGCGCCGCGTATTCGATGGCATTGACGCCGCGCGGCGTCAGCGACGAATGCGCGGCCTGGCCGCGCACGCAGCAGCGGTAGGCGTTGATGCCCTTGTGCGCGACGATCACGCGCATGCTGGTCGGCTCGCCGACGATGCAGCCGCCGGGCGTCACGCCGCGCTCGCGCAGTTCGGCCAGCAGGTAGGGCGCGCCCATGCAGCCGATCTCTTCGTCGAACGACAGCGCGTAGTGCACCGGCTCGCGCAGCCGGGCGTCGAGAATGGCCGGCAGCAGCGACAGACTGGTGCCGATAAAGCCCTTCATGTCGCAGGTGCCGCGGCCGTACAGCTTGCCGTCGCGCACCACCGGCTTGAACGGGTCGGTGGTCCATGCCTGCCCGTCCACCGGCACCACGTCGGTATGGCCCGACAGCACGATGCCACCGTTGGTGTCGCCATTGGCCGCGGGCACGGTGACGAACAGGTTGGCCTTGTCCCGTTGCGGGTTATAGCTCAGATGCGGCTTCAACCCCTTGGCCAGGAAATGGTCCCGCACCGACTCGATCAGGCCCAGGTTGGAATGGCGGCTGGTGGTGTCATAGGCGACCAGCCGCTGGGTCCATTCCAGCGCGCTGCCGCGCGCGGCGGGTTCGGTAACGGGCTGGCCGGCGGATCCGGCGGGGGCGGCTTGGGTGGGCATGGGGCGATATCGCTAACTTGTTAAGGAATCGATGCTACACCCGGCCGCGCGCCGCGTCCATGCGCGATCAGCATGGCCTTACGCCAGTTGCCGCAGCGTATGCTTGATGGTCTGCGCGCGCACCGCCACGTCGGGCATCTTGGCCTCGATGCGCAGCTTGTCTTGTCCCGCCAGCTTGATATGGCGGTTCTTCTGCACCAGGTCGATGATGCGCATTGCGTCGATCGGCGGGTTGGGCACGAACTGCACGCTGATGGTGGCTTCGCCGGCGTCGATCTTGCGCACGCCCAGCGGCGCCGCGGCGATGCGCAGCCGGTGGGTCTCGACCAGCGCCTGCGCCTGCGCCGGCAGACGGCCGAAGCGGTCGACCAGCTCTTCCTGGATATCGTCGACGCGCTCCGGGGTTTCGCAGTTGGCCAGCCGCTTGTACAGCGACAGGCGCTCGTGCACGTCGGCGCAGTAATCGTTAGGCAGCAGCGCGGGCGTGCCCAGGTTGATCTCGGTGGTGGCGGCCAGCGGCGCCATCAGGTCGGGCTCCTTGCCGGCCTTCAACGCCTTGACCGCGTGGTTGAGCATGTCGGTGTAGAGCTGGAAGCCGATCTCGTGGATCTCGCCCGACTGCTTGTCGCCCAGCACCTCGCCGGCGCCGCGGATTTCCAGGTCGTGCATGGCCAGGTAGAAGCCCGAGCCCAGTTCCTCCATTTGCTGGATCGCCTCGAGCCGGCGCTGCGCCTGCTTGGTCAGGCCGTCGACATCATGCACCAGCAGGTAGGCATAGGCCTGGTGGTGCGAACGCCCGACGCGGCCGCGCAGCTGGTGCAGCTGCGCCAGCCCGAACTTGTCGGCGCGGTGGATCAGGATGGTGTTGGCGGTCGGCACGTCGATGCCGGTCTCGATGATGGTGGTGCACAGCAGGATGTTGTCGCGGCGCGAGACGAAGTCGCGCATCACGCGCTCCAGCTCGCGCTCGTGCATCTGGCCGTGCGCGACCGCGATGCGCGCCTCGGGCACCAGCTCGGCCAGCCTGGCGCGCTTGTTCTCGATGGTCTCGACTTCGTTGTGCAGGAAGTAGACCTGCCCGCCGCGCTTGAGCTCGCGCAGGATGGCCTCGCGGATCACGCCGTCTTCCTCGCGCCGCACGAAGGTCTTGATCGCCAGCCGCTTCTGCGGCGCGGTGGCGATGACCGAGAAATCGCGCAGGCCTTCCAGCGCCATGCCCAGCGTGCGCGGGATCGGCGTGGCGGTCAGCGTCAGCACGTCGACCTCGGCGCGCAGCGACTTCAGCGCTTCCTTCTGGCGCACGCCGAAGCGGTGTTCCTCGTCGATGATGACCAGGCCCAGGCGCTGGAATTTCACCTGGTCGGACAGGATCTTGTGGGTGCCGATGACGATGTCGACGCTGCCCTCGTTGATCTGCTTGATCGCCGCGTCGATCTCCTTCTTGGTCTTGAAGCGCGACAGCTCGACGATGCGCACCGGCCATTCCGCAAAGCGGTCGGACAGCGTCTGGAAATGCTGCTCGGCCAGCAGCGTGGTCGGCGCCAGCATCGCCACCTGCTTGCCGCCCAGCACCGCGACGAAGGCCGCGCGCAGCGCGACCTCGGTCTTGCCGAAGCCGACATCGCCGCAGACCAGCCGGTCCATCGGCTTGCCCGAGGTCATGTCGGCGATCACCGCGGCGATCGCGGCGGCCTGGTCGGGGGTTTCCTCGAAGCCGAAGCTCTCGGCGAAGGTCTCGTAGTCCTTGGGCGACAGCGGGAAGGCGAAACCCTCGCGCGCGGCGCGGCGCGCGTACAGGTTGAGCAGTTCGGCGGCGGTATCGCGGATCTGCTGCGCGGCGCGGCGCTTGGCCTTGTCCCACTGGCCCGAGCCCAGGTGGTGCAGCGGGGCGGTATCGGGATCGGCGCCCGAATAGCGCGAGATCACGTGCAACTGGTGCACCGGCACGTACAGCTTGCTGCCCTTGTCGTAGTCCAGGTGCAGGAATTCCTCGTCGCCCTGGCCCATGTCCAGCGTCACCAGGCCCTGGTAGCGGCCGATGCCGTGCTCGCTGTGCACCACGGGGTCGCCGATCTTCAGCTCGGCCAGGTCGCGCACCATCGAATCGACGGCGGAAGCCTGTTCCTGCTTGCGGCGGCCGGTGCGGCGCGCGGTGCCGGCGTACAACTCGGCTTCGGTGACGAAGGCCAGCCGTGCCTGCGGCAGCGCGAAGCCGCTCTGCAGCGGCGCCACTGCGATGGAGAAATGCGCGTCGCCGGTCAGGAACGCGGCAAAGTCTTCGACCGGATGCGGACGCAGGCCGCTTTCGGCAAAAAGCTGCAGCAGCGTCTCGCGCCGCCCGGCGGAGTCGGCGCACATCAGCACGCGGGTCTGCTTGTCGAGCAGCAGCGACTCTAGATTGACCAGCGGGTCTTCGGCGCGACGGTTGACCGCGACATCCGGCAGGATGGCCGAGAACGCCGGTTGATCCGCGCCGGCTTCCCCCTGCAGCACCAGCCGCGCCATCGGCTTGGCCGCGACGAAGAACTGCTCCTCGGACAGGAACAGGTCCGCCGGCGGCAGCAGCGGGCGCTCGCGGTCGTGCCGCATGAAGTTGTAGCGCTGGGTGGTGTCGGCCCAGAAGCGGCGGATGGCCTCGTCGACATTGCCGGCGAACACCAGCTGCGTGTCGGCGGGCAGGAAATCGAACACGGTGGCGCTGTGCTCGAAGAACAGCGGCAGGTAATACTCGATGCCGGCCGACGGCACGCCGTTGCCGATGTCCTTGTAGATCGGCGACTTGGTCGGGTCGCCCTCGAACACCTCGCGCCAGCGGCCGCGGAAGGCGGTGCGCGCGGCTTCGTCGAGCGGGAATTCGCGCCCGGGCAGCAGCCGCACTTCCTTGACCGGATACAGGCTGCGCTGCGTGTCGGGATCGAAGGCGCGGATGGTCTCGATCTCGTCGCCGAACAGGTCGATGCGGTACGGCAGCGCCGAGCCCATCGGATACAGGTCGATCAGGCCGCCGCGCACGCTGTATTCGCCGGGCCGCATCACCGCGCTGACATGCTCGTAGCCGGCCAGCGTGAACTGCGCCTTGAGCGCGGCCTCGTCGAGCCGCTCGCCCTGCTTGAAGAAGAAGGTGTAAGCGGCCAGGAAGGCCGGCGGCGCCAGCCGGTACAGCGCGGTGGTGGCGGGCACCAGCATCACGTCGCACTGGCCGGTCTGGATGTCGTGCAGCGTCGCCAGCCGTTCGGAGACCAGGTCCTGGTGCGGCGAAAAGCTGTCGTAGGGCAGGGTTTCCCAGTCGGGCAGCAGGCGCACGCGCAACTCCGGCGCGAACCACGGGATTTCCTCGGCCAGGCGCTGCGCATCGACGGCATGCGAGCACACCACTGCCAGCATCGGCGCGCGCTCGTGGTGCTGGCGCGCATAAGCGGCCACCGCCAGCGCATCGGCCGAGCCGCGCAGGCCCGCCACGCTGTGGCGCAGCCCCGGCTTGACCAGCGGCAGGTTGACAAAGGGAAAGGCGGGCGTGGCGTCAGGCATGTCGGCAGGGGGCGTTCAAAAACGACGACACCCCGCCGGCATTGCGGGCGGGGGTCGGAACAGGGGACTCCAGGTGCCGGTGGCGCCCTGCCGGTAACGGCGACGCGGCATGGCGACGGGCAAGGGCCGTATTATAGAATGCGCACCGGTTGTCCCGCTGCCGCCCCTTTGTCAAAGCATTGGTCCGGGCCGGCGGGCTGCCAGCGCTTCTTTCACTCCACGCCGATCCTGTGTCCGCTCGCCGCTTTGCCCTGATTCCCTGTGCCGGTACCGGCAGCCGCGCCGGCGGCGCCGTGCCCAAGCAATACCAGACCGTGGCCGGCCGGCCGATGATCTGGTACGCGCTGGCGGCGTTCTCGGCGTGCGACGCCATCAGCGCCACCGCGCTGGTGCTGGCACCCGACGACATGCCGCTGGAATCGCGCTTCGGCGCGGCCGCGTTTGCCGGGCTGCGCTTCGATACCGCCTTTGTCGGCGGCGACAGCCGCCATGCGTCGGTGCTGGCCGGCCTGCACCACCTGGCGCAGCTGGGCGCGACCGACGCCGACTGGGTGCTGGTGCACGATGCCGCGCGCCCGGGCCTGACCCCGGCGATGATCCACGCGCTGGTACGCGCGGTGGAAAGCGACGGCGACGATGATCCGGACGCCGCCATTGGCGGCATCCTGGCCGTGCCGGTGCCGGATACGCTGAAGCGGGCCCAGGATGACGCCCGCATCGGCGCCACCGTGCCGCGCGAAGGATTGTGGCAGGCGCAGACGCCGCAGATGTTCCGCCTGGGCGTGCTGCGCCAGGCGCTGCAGGACGCCATGGCGGCCGGCGCGGTGGTGACCGACGAGGCCAGCGCGATCGAGCGCCTGGGCCTGCATCCGCGGCTGGTGAACGGCTCGCTGCGCAATTTCAAGGTGACCTACCCGGAGGACTTCGCGCTGGCCGAAGTGCTGCTGGGCAGCCACGCCAAAGGAGCATGACCGCATGATGCCTTTCGATATCCGGGTGGGACAGGGCTATGACGTCCACGCGCTGGTGCCCGGCCGCAAACTGATCCTGGGCGGGGTCGAGATCCCGCACGACCGTGGCCTGCTGGGCCATTCCGATGCCGACGCGCTGCTGCACGCGGTGACCGATGCGCTGTTCGGTGCCGCGGCGCTGGGCGATATCGGGCGCCATTTTCCCGACACGGACGCACAGTTCGCCGGTGCCGACAGCCGCGCGCTGCTGCGCGAGGCGGCGCGTCGCGTGCGCGAGGCCGGCTACGAGATCGGCAACGTCGACGCCACGGTCATTGCGCAGGCGCCCAAGCTGGCGCCGCATATTGGCGCCATGGTGGCCAACCTGGCCGAAGACCTGGCGATTGCGCGCGGGCGCTGCAACGTCAAGGCCAAAACCAACGAGAAGCTGGGCTTCGAAGGCCGCCAGGAAGGCATCGTGGCGCAGGCCGCGGTGCTGCTCTGGCGCGCCTCGGTGGCGGACGCGCAGGACTGAGCTCAGGCGCGGGGCGTGTCCGCCGTGGTGTCTTCGGGCGGGATGGCGTAGGTGTAGTCGATCAGCCGCGCCATCGCGCCGCTGCGCGCGCCCGCCTCGGTGCGCTTGGTGAATCCCATTTGCTGGCACAGCCGGTTGGCGGACGCCATTTCCGGCATGGTGCGCACCACCAGCGTCGACGCGCCGATATCGCGCGCGCGCTGGATGCAGATCTGCATCAGCGTGCGGCCCAGCCCCAGGCCGCGCGCCTGCGGGCTGACCGACAGCAGCCGTGCTTCGGGCTGGGTCAGGGTGATGGTGCTGCCGTCCAGTGCCGGCAACGTCGCGCCCGGGTGGCAGAACAGCACGGCGCCCATGATGCCGTGATCGGTCTCCGCCACCCACCATTCCATGTCGGGGTGGCTGGTCGCCAGCACGGCCTGCATGCCGCGCTGGAACGAGGCGCGGCAATCTTCCATGATGGCCAGCTCGTATTGCCCGTAGGCCTGTTGCGTGACGGCGGCGATATCGCCCCAGTCATGCACCGCTGCCAGGCGGTAATGGAAGCGGGGGGAAGTCGGCGAAGGCAGGGTCATGGCAGGCTGAAAGTGCGTATCCTGCCTGGATTGTAGGCGGATCGCCGCGCCCGCGCAGGACGGGGCCATCACGGTTGCAGGATGGGAACAGCCGGCAATTTCCGATGGGAAGCTGCCGGCTGTTGTGCTACGGCGCCCGTTGCCGGGCTGCCAGGGGAAGGGCGCGGGGGCGCGCAGATGCCTTGCTGGGCCGCTTACCGGGACCCTGACTGTGCCATTTACTGGGCTGCAATCACGTTGGCGGCCGCCACGATCACCGCGGCGATGCGGCCGACGTCGCGCAGCTGCTGCGCGGTCATGCCCTGTTCGTTCTTCAGCAACTGGTAGTGGGACTTTACGCAGAAATGGCACTTGCCGACGATCGATGCGGCCAGCGCGTACATCTCGAAGCGGCGCTTGTCCACGCCGCCATGCGTGGCGTAGGCGTTCATGCGCAGCCCGGCGGGCTGGCTGGCCAGGTCCGGGTCGTCGGCCATCTCGACATACGGGTACCAGGTGTTGTTCATGCCCATCAGCGCGGCCGCGGTCAGCGCGCCGTTGGTTTCGTCGGGCGACAGCACGCCGGCATTGCGGATGGCATCCACCAGCACCTTGCTCTGCGCCGCGAATGCCGCCGCCAGCGCCACGCCCACCGCATCGTTGCCTTCCAGCGAGGAGCGGGCAATGGTGCCGTCGACGTTCAGGCGGATGTCCTTGGCGTAATCGGGAATGAGGTTCTTAATCGTGCTGAGGAATTCCATTTATTTCTCCTATCGATCAGGGCTCAAAAAACCCGCGCATGCGGGTTTCGATGCGGAGGGCAGGGCCCCCCGCGGATCGCCACGGCGTCTGGCGACTGGCAGAAAAATTACAGCGTGGCGCCACCAACGGCACGGTTGCACGGGCACAGCTCGTCCGTCTGCAGGCCGTCCAGGATACGCAGGACTTCGTCCGGGTTGCGGCCCACGTTCAGGTTGTTCACCGAAACGTGCTGAATCACGTTGTCCGGGTCGACGATGAAGGTCGCGCGCAGGGCCACGCCGGCGGCGTGGTCACGCACGCCCAGCTGGTCGATCAGCGAACCGGTCACGTCGGCGAATTGCCACTGGTTCAGCTTGTTCAGGTCCTTGTGTTCGCGGCGCCATGCCAGCTTGACGAACTCGTTGTCGGTCGAGCCGCCCAGCACGATCGCATCGCGGTCGGCGAAGTCGCCGTTCAGCTTGGCGAAGGCGACGATTTCGGTCGGGCACACGAAGGTGAAGTCCTTCGGGTAGAAGTAGATGATCTTCCACTTGCCTTCGAACGACTTTTCAGTGATGTCTTCGAAAGCCGACTGGCCGTTCTCTTCGTGATTGTTGAAACCCGGCTTGACACCGACGACGTGGAAGGCTTCGAGCTTGTCACCAACGGTCTTCATAGACTTCTCCTGATACGGTTGCAATGAGAGCGGTGCCGCTGCCGCGTGCCCGGCGTGGGACCGGTGATACGGCTGCTTGCGGCGGCGTACCGCGACAAAACGTGATTATGCGTCATCATCCGGGCCGGGGCTAATTGATATTCTCAAAGAGCCCGATAGGCAGGGCATGTAGTGTGTCGCACGCCAGCGCGCCGCCGAGGCGATGGGCCAGTATGCCATGCGCGATGACGCCGCAAGTGCGAACTTGGTGACGATCGCGCAGAAATCAAGCCGCCTGCATGGCCACCCCGGTGCGGCGCGCGCGGAAGATCACCAGCGTCGCGACCAGCCCGCACAGCGCGGCGAACATCAGCCACAGTCCCGGCGCCGCCTTGTTGCCGGTGGCGTGGATCAGGTAGGTCGAGATAGCCGGCGTGAAGCCGCCGAACAGCGCGGTGGCCAGGCTGTAGGCCAGCGAGAAGCCGGTGGTGCGCACCGCGGGCGGCATGATCTCGGTCAGTGCCACCACCATCGCGCCGTTATAGCTGCCATACAGGAACGACAGCCACAGCTCCACCATCAGCAGCCGCGCGAACGACGGCTCGGCAACCAGCCACGACACCGCCGGGTAGGCCGTCAGCAGTGTCGCCGCCGTGAAGCACAGCAGCAGCGGCCTGCGCCCGACGCGGTCCGACAGCGCGCCCATCAGCGGCAGCCAGATGAAATTGGACAGGCCCACGCACATGGTGACGATCAGGTTGTCGGTGTCGTCCAGCTTCAGCACGGTCTTGCCGAAGGTCGGCGTGTACGCGGTGATCATGTAGAACGACACCGTGGTCATCACGACCATCATGCAGCCGGCCAGGATGATGCGCCAGTTTTCCAGCATCGAGCGGTAGATCTCGCCGATCGCCGGGCGGTGCTTGCGCGCCTTGAAGGCCTCGGTCTCTTCGAGCGAACGGCGGATCAGGAACAGGAACGGCACGATCAGGCAGCCGACCAGGAACGGAATGCGCCAGCCCCATTCATCCATCTGCGCCGGTGCCAGCGTGGCGTGCAGGATCACGCCGAGCAGGCCGGCGAAGATCACCGCGACCTGCTGGCTGCCCGACTGCCACGCGACATAGAAGCCCTTGCGCCCGGGTTTGGCGATCTCGGACAGGTAGACCGAGACCCCGCCGAGCTCCACCCCGGCGGAAAAGCCCTGCAGCAGGCGGCCGGCCAGCACCAGCAGCGGCGCGGCCACGCCGATGGTGGCATAGCCCGGCACGCAGGCGATCAGCAGCGTGCCCATGGCCATCAGCACCAGGGTCAGGATCAGGCCCTTGCGGCGGCCGTGATGGTCGATGTATGCGCCCAGCACGATCGCACCCAGCGGCCGCATCAGGAAGCCTGCCCCGAACGTGGCGAGCGAAAGCATCAGCGAGGCGAATTCGTTGCCGCTGGGGAAGAACGTCCTGGCAATGGCCGCGGCATAGAAGCCGTACACCATGAAGTCATACATTTCCAGGAAGTTGCCGCTGACGACACGGAACACGGTGCGGAACCCGTGCTGCGAGCCGGCGGACGCTGCGGTGGTCTCTGACATGGCTGTCTCTCAGGCACCGCCGGTGCGATCCGGCGGCTTGATTGTCGGGAGGTATCAGCCAGGCGCGCGGGCGGCGCCACATGGGGAACGGAGATGCCGCGGGCCTGATGACGGGCGCCAGTGTGCGCCGCCCCCCTGTCATTGACCTGTCAAATGCCTTTCAGAAGGCTATCAGCGGCTGTCGAAAACCTGTCAGGGCATCGCGCATGCGATGCCGTGCGCCGTTCAGGCGCGCCGGAAACACGCGCTCACCACCAGCCCCGTGGCCGGCGCGGCGCGGTTGGCAAGCAGCAGCCGGCCGCCGTTGCGCTGCATGATGCGGTTGACGATCGACATGCCCAGGCCGGCGCCCTTGGCTTCGCTGCGCGCGGCGTCGAGCCGGTAGAAGGGCCGCGTCAGCAGCGACAGCTGGCCATCGGGCACGCCCTTGCCGTGGTCGGCCACGGTCAGCACGGCTTCCTTGTCGTCGACGCGCGTGGAGATCTCGACCACGGCCATGCCGGTCTGCTCGTCCTTGGCGTAGCGGCGCGCGTTCTCGACCAGGTTGTCGAGGATGCGCTGCACTTCCATGCGGTTGGCCACCGCCATCACCGGCTCCTTCGCGCGCACATGCACGCGCACGTCGTCGTGCGCGGCATAGACGCCGACGGCATCGTGCACCAGCGCCGACAGGTCCACCGGCTCGACCGTCTCCAGCGGCGGGCGGGCGTAATTGAGGAACTGGCCGATGATCGCGTCCATCTGCTCGATGTCGGCGATCATGGCGTCGCGCGTGGGGGTGTCCATCGGCGACATCTCGGTTTCCAGCCGCAGCCGCGTCAGCGGCGTGCGCAGGTCGTGCGAGATGCCGGCCAGCATCACCACGCGGTCGTCGTCGAGCTGGCGCAGGTCGCGCACCATCTGGTTGAAGCTGTGGTTGGCCAGCGCCACTTCGCTGGCGCCGTGCTCGGGCAGCGGCGGCGGGTCGCCGCCCGCGCCGATGGCGCGCGCGGCGTTGGCCAGCCGCTTGAGCGGGTAGTTGACGCGCGCCGTGATAAACGCCGCGCCGATGATCGACAGCAGTAGCGCGGCGATACTCCACCACAGCCACTGGATGCCGGGCACGCGCTCGAAGCGTTCCGGGCTGATCGCCACCCAGTAGTCGTCGCCCTCGATCTCGAAGCTGACCCATACGCCGGGGATGTCGTTGACGGTGGTGGCCAGCACGGTGTCCTCGCCCAGGCGGCTGCGGATCTCCTGCTGCACCAGCGAGGTCAGGAACGGGTTGGCGGTGGGCGCGGCGAAGTCGTCGTCCTGCTCGCGCGGATAGACCTTGATGCCTTCGTTCTGCACCAGGTCGAGCAGCAGGAAGCGGCGCCGCGCGGGGTCGGAGTAGAGCAGCGCGGCGCGCGTGAGCTTGACCACGCTGACCACCTGCATGGCGATCTGCTGCGCGCGCGGGGCGCGTTCGAACAGCCGATAGCTCTGGAACCAGATCCCCAGCGAGATGGCCAGCAGCAGGGCGATCAGCATGAAGGTCCGCCAGAACAGCGAACCAAAGAACCGCGTTGCGGTACGGCCGATTACGGTCGCCACGATAGGAACAGCGGCCGCAATCGGTTATTTCACGCCATCGGGAATGAAGACATAGCCCAGGCCCCACACCGTCTGGATGAATCGCGGGTTGCTGGGATCCGGCTCGATCAGCTTGCGCAGGCGCGAGATCTGCACGTCCAGGCTGCGGTCGAACACTTCATATTCGCGGCCGCGCGCCATTTCCATCAGCTTTTCGCGCGACAGCGGCTGGCGTGGATGGCGGGCGAACACCTTGAGCACCGAGAACTCGCCGGTGGTCAGCGTGATTTCCTCGTCGTTCTTGGTCAGCGTGCGCGTGGCCAGGTTCAGCACGAAATCGCCGAAGGCGAAGGTCTCGGGCGTTTCCGACGGGGCGCCGGGCACCTCGGCCGGGCCCTTGCGGCGCAGCACCGCGTGGATGCGCGCGATCAGCTCGCGCGGGTTGAACGGCTTGGGCAGGTAATCGTCGGCGCCCATCTCCAGGCCGACGATGCGGTCCACGTCCTCGCCCTTGGCGGTGAGCATGATGATCGGGGTCTGGTCGTTGGCGCCGCGCAGCCGGCGGCAGATCGACAGGCCGTCCTCGCCGGGCATCATCAGGTCCAGCACCAGCAGGTCGAAACGCTCGCGCAGCCAGAGCTTGTTCATCGCGGTGGCGTTCTCCGCCACCAGCACGGTAAAACCCTGTTCGCCCAGATAGCGGCGCAGCAGATCGCGCAGACGCGGGTCATCGTCGACGACAAGAATCTTGTGGCTGGTATTTTCCATGGCGGTATCTTAGCGACTATCGCTTTCGCTCAAAATGGCTTAACAAAACGTTACATACTTTACCCCGTGGTATGGCAGCGTGCATCAATCGGGCGATTACACTGCGCAATCCATCCTTTTCGGCGCCTTGCCCGGCAGTTTTCCGCGCATTTCCGCCGGACGGTCCACGGCTTCCGCCAGCCTGCCCAGCGCCCGCTGGCGCAATGCTTGCAGAGGGCGCGGCAGCGGACGGGGTACCGGAATTCCGGGCTTCAGGGCAGTCCAACCGCTGCCCGATCGCGAAGCCAAGACCGCCATTATCAATGAAAGTGAACCGAACCCGGCACGGGCATCCGCAGCAAGGTATCGCCGGCGCATGCCTTGCGCTGGCGCTGGCCGTGCTGGCGCTGTGCCTGCCGCCCGGGACGGCGCTGGCGCAATCGGCCGGGATGGCGCACTTGCTCAAGCGCTACCCGTCGGCTCAGGCTAGCGATCCGGCAAACAGCCAGCGCGAGGCCCGCGCCCGGGCCGAGCGCCATCGTGCCGAGCAGCGCGAAGCGGAGCGCCGGCGCGGCGACGATCGCGGCGGCTCGCGCCTGTCGCCAGACGAGCGCCGCAGGCTGCGCAAGAATCTCTACGACTTCGGACGCGACATCTACCAGGGCGGCTAGCCGCGCGGCTGGAAGTGGCGCAGGAAGTCCACAAACACTTCGGCGGCCAGCTGCGCATCGTCGGCGGTGATGGTCTCCAGCGGGTTGTGGCTGATGCCGCCGTTGCCGCAGCGCACGAACAACATGGCCACGTCGGTGACCCGCTGCATCATCATGGCATCATGGCCGGCGCCGGACGGCAGCTCGAACGCCTGCAGCCCGCGCTTCTTCAGCACCGCCCCGAACTGATCCATCAGCCAGCGCGCGCACGGCGCGTTGTTGACCGGCGGCACGCGCTCCACCTGCGCGGTCAGCCCGCGACGCGCGGCAATCTGCGCGATACCGGCGACGATGTCGGCGATGGCGGCCTCGCGGATGCCGTCCTCGCCGGCGCGGATGTCCATCGAGAACGTGCAGGCCGCCGGGATGACATTGCTTGACCCGTCCGGCACCTGCAGCTGGCCCACCGTGCCGACCAGCGTCGGCGCCGCCGCGCAGCGCTGCTCGACCAGCAGGATCATCTCCGCCGCGCCCGCCGCGGCGTCGCGGCGCATGCCCATCGGCGTGGTGCCGGCATGGCTGGCAAGGCCTTCGACGCGGACCGAGAAACGGCTGCTGCCGGCAATCTGCGTGACCACGCCCAGCGGCAGGCCATGGTGCAGCAGCACCGGCCCTTGTTCGATATGCACTTCGACAAAACCCAGCAGCGACGCCGGGTCGAGCGCTGCGGCGCGCAGCGCCTGCAGGTCGCCGGCGCCGGGCAGGCCGGATACCGCCAGCGCCTCGCGCAGGGTCACACCGTCAGTATCCTGGCGCTCTAGCAGGGCGGGGTCGAAGCGCCCGGCCAGCACGCTGCTGGCAAGAAAACTGGTCTTGAAGCGCAGCCCTTCCTCCTCGGCAAAGGCCACCACGTCGACGTGATAGGGCAGGCGGATGCCGGCCTGGTTCAGCGCGCCGATAACGGCGATGGGCAGCAGGATGCCAAGCCGGCCGTCATAGCGCCCGCCATTGCGCACGGTATCGAAGTGTGAACCGGTCATCAGCACGCGGGCGTCGCCAGCCGCGGGGTCGGCGGCATAGCGGCCGATGACATTGCCGATGGCATCGATGCGCACCTGCATGCCGGCGGCCGCCATCCACTGCGCCAGCAGGTCCTGTGCCGCGCGGTGGGCCGGGGTCAGGTACGCGCAGGTCAGTCCGCCCTCCATGTCGGAGAAGCGGGCCAGTTCGTCGGCATGGGCGAGGATGGTGTCGCCGAGAGAAGCGGAAGCGGGTTGCGTCATGGCGGTACGGCTAAGGGGCAAAGAGGTCGGGAATGGCGGGCGTGGACGGCGCGCTAGCTGTTGCGGACCCAGGTTTTCCAGGCGATCCACAGCTTGCGCAGCGGTGTCAGCGCGATGCGCTGGTTCAGTACCTGGAACTGGCTGGCTTCCAGTTCATCGAGCAGCGCATGGTAGATCGCGCCCATCAGCAGGCCGGCGCGCTGGGCGCGGCGGTCCTGCCGGGGCAGCAGCGCCAGCGCCTCCTGGTACAGCGCGCGTGCCCGCCCGGCGTGGTACTGCATCAGGGCGACAAAGCGCCCGGAATGCTCGCCCTTGAGGATTTCGGAGGCCGGCACCTGGAACTGCTGCAGCGTATTGACCGGCAGGTAGATGCGCCCGCGCCGGGCATCCTCGCCGACATCGCGCAGGATATTGACCAGCTGCAGCGACTGGCCAAGCTTTTCGGCAAAGACCAGCGTCTGCGGATCGGTGTAGCCGAACAGGCGCGCGCTGAGCGTGCCCACCACGCCGGCCACGCAGTGGCAGTAGCGGGACAGGCCGGCCTCGTCCAGGTAGCGGGTCTGCGTCAGGTCCATTTCCATGCCTTCCAGCACCTCGGCCATCTCGGCCTGGCTCAGGCCGGCGCTGGCGACATGCGGCTGCAGGGCCTGGGTGGTCGGGTGGGTTGGCGCGCCGTCGAACAGGCGGCGCAGCTCGGCACGCCACCAGTCGAGCTGCTGGTGGGCCAGGCCGGCGTCATGGGTGTCGTCGACCACGTCGTCGACCTCGCGGCACCATGCGTACAGCGCGGTAATGGCACGGCGCCGCTCGGCCGGCAGGAACAGGAAGCTGTAATAGAAGCTCGAGCCGCTCTGGGCGACTTTCTCTTGGCAATACTGATCGGGCGTCACGCCGGTCTCGGGTCGAAAATGGGGAAACCGCGGGGAACCCGCGGAATAGCGGGGCTGCCGGGCCGACGAGTGTCAGCCGCGTCGCGGCGCGCCGATTGTAGCACCGCGGGCGAATGGCCCCCGGGGCCGCCTGGCGCGGTTCGCGGCCGTGGCGCGCCGCTGAAGGTTCCTTCCAGGCGTTTCGTCGCCTGCCGTTTGACGCACCCCGGGGCGGTCGTTATATTACTGACCGGCAAGTTATTTAGTGCCTGTGCCGGCTTTCCGGCCGTGCGCCGGCCACCGTCAGGCTGCCGCCTCTGCCCGCCACATTCAGCCGCTACATGGCCCGGCGCGAAGGGGCCGAGCGTGGCCCGCCTGGTCTGTCCCGTCCATCCCGACTCGTTGCCTACCGATGCCAGTGCTTTGCCATGTGCCGGAACTTGCGGCCGCGGATACCTCCGCCCCCCCTGTCACCCCCGTCGTCATGAAGCTGCTGCGGCAGGCCAGGCGCTGCGATGGCATGGCCGTGGCGGCGCTGTCACTGGTCGGTGCGCTGGTGCTGGGCGGCTGCGGCAAGCCGCCGGAGTCGGCGCCGGAGATCCGCCCGGTGCGCATGATGCAACTCAGCCCGCACAGTGGCAAGACCGCCTTCGAGTTTTCCGGCGACGTGCGCCCGCGCGTCGAGTCGCGGCTCGGCTTCCGCGTCGGCGGCAAGATCGCGGCCAGGCTGGTCGATGTCGGCGCCGTGGTCAGCAAGGGCCAGCCGCTGGCCCGGCTCGATCCCGCCGACCTGTCGCTGGCCGAGGCCGGTTCGCGCGCCCAGTTCGAGGCCGCCCGCACCGACCGCGACCTCGCCGCGGCGGACCTGAAGCGCTACAACGACCTGTTCGCCAAGGGCTTTATCAGCGCCGCCGAGCAGCACCGGCGCCAGGCCAGCTTCGATGCCGCCGAAGCGCGCCTGCGCCAGGCCCAGGCCGGGCTGCGCAGCCAGTCCAACCAGACTGCCTATGCCGTGCTGCATGCCGACGCCGACGGCGTGGTCACCGCCATCGACGCCGAGGTGGGCCAGGTGGTCACCCCGGGCCAGCCGGTGGTGCGGGTGGCGCAGACCGCCGAGAAGGAGGTGGCCATCGGCCTGCCCGAGGACCAGGTCGGCCTGCTGCGCGGGCTGACTGACGTGACCGTCCATACCTGGGCCGAGCCGCAGCGCGCGCTGCCCGGCCGCGTGCGCGAGATCGCCGCAGCGGCGGACCCGGTCACGCGCACCTATGCCACCCGCGTGAGCGTGCCCAACCCGCCCGCCGACCTCAAGCTGGGCATGACCGCGGTGGTGACCTTCGTGCGCAACGGTGCCGCGCCGGCGCTGCGCGTGCCACTGACCGCGCTGCTGCAGGAGCAGGGTCGCGACATGGTCTGGGTCTACGATGCCCCCTCCGGCACGGTCAAGCCGGTGGCGGTGACGCTGGGCGAGGCCTTCGGCAATGAGATCGAAGTGCGCCAGGGCCTGGCCCCGGGCCAGACCATCGTCACCGCGGGCGTGCACCTGCTGCGCCCAGGCCAGAAGGTGCGACCGCTGCAAATGGTCGCGCCGGCGTCGGCGGCAGCCGCTACCCCGAAGCAGGGGTGAGCGGATGGACCATTCCCGCTTCAACCTGTCGCGCTGGGCGCTCGAACACCAGCCCCTGACCCGTTACCTGCTGGTGGTGCTGCTGCTCGGCGGCCTGCTGGCGTTTTTCCAGCTGGGCCAGGACGAGGACCCGCCGTTTACCTTCCGCGTGATGGTGGTGCAGGCCTTCTGGCCAGGCGCCACCGCCGAGCAGATCGCGGTCCAGGTCACCGACAAGATCGAACGCCAGCTGCAGGAAGTGCCCTATGCGGACAAGATCCGCAGTTTCTCCAAGCCCGGCGAGACCACGGTGATCTTCCAGCTCAAGGACACCTCGCCGGCCAAGGAGACGGCGCAGATCTGGTACACCGTGCGCAAGAAGATCGGCGATATCCAGCAGACCTTGCCGGCCGGCGTGCGGGGGCCGTTCTTCAACGACGAGTTCGGCGACGTCTACGGCACCATCTACGCGCTCTCGGCCGATGGCTTCAATTACAAGGAGCTGCGCGAATATGCCGACCTGGTGCGCCAGGAACTGCTGCGCGTGCCGTCGGTAGCCAAGGTGTCGCTGATCGGCCTGCAGGACGAGAAGGTCTACATCGAATTCAACCAGGCCCGCTTTGCCCAGCTGGGGCTGGACATCAACGCCATCGCCGACCAGATCTCGCAGCAGAACAACCTGACCGGCAGCGGCGTGCTGGTGACCCCGACCGACAACCTGCAGGTGCGCCTGTCGGGCCAGTTCGCCAGCGTGGAAGACCTGGAGAACCTGGTGCTGCGCGGGCCCAACGGCATCGCCAATATCCGCCTGGGCGACATCGCGCACGTCTACCGCGGCTATATCGACCCCACCCAGCAGCGCATGCGCTTCAACGGCAAGGACGTGATCGGGCTGGGCATTTCGATGCAGAAGGGCGGCGACATCATCGAGCTGGGCAAGAACCTGCGCGCCGCCTTCGAGCGGCTGCGCGGCCAGCTGCCGGTGGGCATCGAGATGGACCAGGTACAGGACCAGCCCCAGGCGGTGCAGCGCTCGGTCGGCGAGTTCGTGCGGGTGCTGATCGAGGCGGTGGTGATCGTGCTGGCGGTCAGCTTTGTTTCGCTCGGCCTGCACACGCGACCGCTGCGGCTCGACGTGCGCCCCGGCCTGGTGGTGGCGCTGACCATCCCGCTGGTGCTGGCGGTGACGTTCCTGTTCATGAACATCTTCGGCATCGGCCTGCACAAGATCTCGCTGGGCGCGCTGATCGTAGCGCTGGGCCTGCTGGTCGACGACGCCATCATCGCGGTCGAGATGATGGTGCGCAAGCTGGAAGAGGGCTTCTCCAAGATGGAGGCCGCCACCTTCGCCTATACCTCGACGGCGATGCCGATGCTGACCGGCACGCTGATCACCGCGGCCGGCTTCCTGCCGGTGGGGCTGGCGCGCTCGACCGTGGGCGAGTACACCTTCGCCATCTTCGCGGTGACGGCGCTGGCGCTGGTGCTGTCGTGGCTGGCCGCGGTCTATTTCACGCCCTACCTGGGCTACCTGCTGCTCAAGACGCGCGGCGCGGGCGCGGGCGAGGCCCACGAGGTCTTCGACACGCCGTTCTACGCGCGCTTCCGCCGGCTGGTGGACTGGTGTGTCGCCTGGCGCAAGCTGGTGATCGCAATCACGCTGGTGGCGTTCGGGCTGGGTCTCTACGCCTTCAAGTTCGTCGAGAAGCAGTTCTTTCCGGATTCCAGCCGGCCGGAGCTGATGGTCGAACTGTGGATGCCGGAAGGCACCAGCTTTGCCCAGATGGAGACCGAAGCCAAGCGCTTCGAGCAACGGATCGGCAAGGACCGCGACGTCGCCAGCCTGACCACCTTCGTCGGCACCGGCGCGCCGCGCTTCTACCTGCCGCTGGACCAGATCTTCCCTCAGTCCAACGTGGCGCAGGTGATCGTGATGCCGGCCAGCACCGAAGTGCGCGACGCGCTGCGCCGCCGCGTCATCCATTTGCTCGACGCCGAGTTCCCGTACCTGCGCGGACGCGTCAAGCTGCTGCCCAACGGGCCGCCGGTGGCGTATCCGGTGCAGTTCCGCGTGATCGGGCCGGATGCCGCCGGCGTGCGCCGGCTGGCCGACCAGGTCAAGGCCGAGATGCGCGCCAACCCCAACACCGTCGGCGTCAACGACAACTGGAACGAGAACGTCAAGATGCTGCGCCTGGAGATCGACCAGGACAAGGCGCGCGCGCTTGGTGTAACGACCCAGGCCATCGCCCGCGTCACGCAGACGGTGCTGAGCGGCGTGCCGGTGGGGCAGTACCGCGACGGCGACAAGCTGATCGAGATCCTGATGCGCACGCCGCGCAATGAGCGCGACGCGATCTCGGACCTGAACAACATGCTGGTGCCGACCAACACCGGCCGCGTGGTGCCGCTGACGCAGGTGGCACGCGTGACGCTGCGCTCCGAGCCCGGCGTGGTCTGGCGCGAGAACCGCGATTTCGGCGTGACGGTGCAGGCCGACGTGGTCGACGGCATCCAGGGCCCCACCGTCACCGCGCAGATCAACCCGAAGCTGGACGCGCTGCGGGCGCAGTTGCCGCCGGGCTACCGCATCACCGTGGCGGGCGCGGAAGAAGAGAGCGGCAAGGCCGGTGCTTCGATCGCGGCGCAGCTGCCGCTGTGCATCTTCATCATCTTCACGCTGCTGATGCTGCAGCTCCACAGCTTCTCGCGCGCGGCCATGGTGTTCCTGACCGGCCCGCTCGGGCTGATCGGCGCCGCGGCCACGCTGTTGCTGCTGCGGGCGCCGATGGGCTTCGTGGCGCAGCTGGGCATCACCGCGCTGCTGGGCATGATCATCCGAAACTCGGTGATTCTGGTCGACCAGATCGAGCAGGACATCCGCGCCGGCGTGCCGCAGTGGACCGCCATCGTCGAAGCCGCGGTGCGCCGTTTCCGCCCGATCATCCTGACGGCGGCCGCGGCCGTGCTGGCGATGATCCCGCTGTCGCGCTCGATGTTCTGGGGGCCGATGGCGGTGGCCATCATGGGCGGGCTGATCATCGCCACGGTGCTGACGCTGCTGTTCCTGCCAGCGCTGTACGCGGCATGGTTCCGCGTCAGGCGCCCCGAAGACGGGCCTGGCTCCGTGGCCGTGTGACGGCCCGCGTCATGGTCCTGCCCCGGCCGGGGGCTGCGCCTAGTTGCAGATCGTGCCGGGAACCGGCTTGCCGGAGGCGGTCAGCCCCTGGCAGGCATCGCCGCTGGCCAGGCTGGTGTCCGAAGCCGAGGCCGGCGACAGCTTCAGCTTGCCGGCCACCGTGCAGCATCCGCGCGGCGGTGGCGGGGCGGGGCTGCGCTTGACGGTGGTGCCGGTCAGGGTGGCGGGAGCGCTGGACGTCACCGATGTGGTCGGAACCGGGGTGACCTCCGCCGCGGTGGCGGCAGGGGCAGCGGAAGCGGAAGCCGAAGCGCCAGTCTTGGACGGCCCGCCTGCCTCGGCCGACTCTTCCACTTCAGGGTAGACGCATTGCCCCTGGTGGCAGATCCGCTCACCTTTGCACTGCATGTCGTACTGGCATCCGGCGGCGTGTGCGAGCGATGTCCAGCCAGCGGCCATCGACGCTGCCAACAGCAAGGCAGGGAATTTCATATGCCCTCCGATCAGGGCTGAGGTGATGATGCCGGACACCACCTGCAACGTGCGCACGGCGGCCCCGACATCTTCAGCATAGATCGCCGCAAGGGTCCGCGAAAGGCGGTGCCACTCAGGTGTTCTACCACCCGTGGCAAGCGCCGCCAACGCACACGGCAGCGCTAGGCACGCAGCCGCTTGCCGCATGGGCCGATCGAATTCTGAAGGGGGAAGGTTGTCACCCCGCCACTTGCAAGGCGGGTGGTGCGAGGGAGGGGACTCGAACCCCTACACCATTGCTGGCGTCAGGACCTAAACCTGGTGCGTCTACCAATTTCGCCACCCTCGCGGTCCTTGCGGCGCTGCCCGGAGGCGGGCGGCCGCGATGCTCGTTGCCGGATATGAAAGCAAAAAAGGCGGCTGGAAGTGCCCGCCTTTGCCCGCATGCTTGCCGGAGCTGCCGTCGGCAGTCCGCAGTGCAACGAGGTTGCGGATTGTAGCGCAAGGCGCGGGGGGAATCCAGCCCCGTGGCGCCTGTGCGCCGGTGGCTGGCCCGTGCGGCTATATTGTCGGCTTTGCCGACCTTCGTCCCGCCCATGCTTGCCGTTCCGACCCCGACCCCGCTGCACTGGCGCCTGCTGTTCTGGGCTTGTGCCGCCGCTGTGCTGGCGCTGTCGCTGATGCCGCCGACGCAGCCGCTGCCAACCACCGGCTGGGACAAGGCCAACCATGCGCTCGGATTCGCGATGCTGGGCGTGCTGGGCGGACGCGCCTACGCCGGGCGCGGCTGGCCGCTATGGCTGGGCCTGGTCGCGTATGGCGGCCTGATCGAGCTGCTGCAGGGACAGACCGGCTACCGCGAGGCCGACTGGCTCGACCTCTTTGCCGACGCCGTCGGCGTGGCCGCGGCCATCGCGCTGGACTGGCTGGTGCGGCGGCTCAGCGCTCCTCGGCTTCGAGCGTAAACCCGGCGCCGTCGTCCTGCCCGAGCAGGCCGACCAGTACCGGCATGGCCTGCTGCAGCGCTTCCTGCAGCCGCCACGGCGGGTTGACGATGAACATGCCGCTGCCGTGCAGCCCCAGGCCGCCTTCGACCGGGCGCTTGACCGTCAGGGTCACATGGAGCCAGCTCTTGAGCGGCAGGCCCTTGAGCTGCACCGGCAACTGCACCGCTTCGCGCCGCTGCACCTGCGGGTACCAGACCGCATAGACGCCGGTGGCAAAACGTTCCAGCCCGTCGCGCACGGTTTGCACGGTGCGCGCGTAGTCCTGCTTGTCTTCGTAGGAAGGATCGACCAGCACCAGTGCGCGCCGCGGGGGCGGGGGCAGGATGGCCTTGATGCCGCCGAAGCCGTCGCCGTCGTACAGCATCACGCGGCGCCCGGCGCCGCGGAAGTTGTCGCGCAAGACCTGGATCTCGGTGCTGTGCAGCTCGAACAGGCGCAAGCGGTCGTGCTCGCGCAGCATCTGCCAGGCCAGCCACGGCGAGCCCGGGTAGTGGCGCAGGCTGCCGTCCGGATTGAGCGCGCGCACCTGGTCCAGGTATTCGTCCAGCATCGCCGGGAGTTCAGTGCCGCTCGCGGCGGCGCGCCACAGCGGCGCGATGCCGGTCTCGAACTCGGCCTTCTTCTGCGCGTAGGCGTGGTCCAGCGCATAAAGGCCGGCGCCGGCATGGGTGTCGATGTACCAGAATGCCTTGTCCTTCTGCGCCAGGTGCGCGAGCAGTTGCACCACGACGGCGTGCTTTAGGACATCGGCGTGATTGCCGGCATGGAAGGCGTGACGATAGCTGAGCATGTGGAGCAGGGCACCCTGGCGGCGCAAGATCGGGGCAGACGGCGGCGTCCGCGGGAAGGCCGCTATGCTACCATCCGCCGCGAGTCGCCCCTGCCACGCTCCTGACGCTCCGTCGGGGGCATTCCGCTTTCGAGTTTCCTGTCCCATGCCGCGCGCACTCGAGCCCGCCGAGCCCATCCTGTCTGCCCAGGGCACCCCGTATTCGCCCCGTTACGACGACGTCTACCACAGCACCGAAGGCGGCCTGGCGCAGGCCGCCCATGTCTTCCTCGGCGGCAATGGCTTGCCCGGTGCGTGGGTCGGGCAACGGCAGTTCGTCATCGTCGAGACCGGCTTCGGCCAGGGCCTGAATTTCCTGGCGACCTGGCAGGCGTGGCGCGACGACCCGCAGCGCTGCGGCACGCTGCATTTCGTCTCGATCGAAAAGCATCCGTTTACGCGCGAAGGGCTGGCGCAATTGCATGCTGGCCTGGACGGGCTGCAGCCGCTGGCGCAGGCGCTGCAGGCGCAGTGGCCGCTGGCGCTGCCGGGCTTGCACCGGCTGGCGTTCGACCAGGGCCGCGTGGTGCTGACGCTGGCACTGGGCGATGCCGAGACCATGCTGCCGCGCCTGGCCGCCGGTGCCGATGCCTTCTACCTCGACGGCTTCTCGCCGGCGCGCAATGCCGATATGTGGTCGCCACCGGTGTTCCGCGGCCTGGCGCGGCTGGCGCGCCCCGGCGCCACGCTGGCGACATATACCGCCGCGGGTTTCGTGCGGCGGGGGCTGAAGGCAGTCGGCTTCGAGGTCAGCAAGGCGGCCGGCTTTGGCGGCAAGCGCGACATGACCGTGGCGCACTTTCGCCCGCAATGGAAATCGCGCCGCCACGCGCCGCCGCAGCCCGCGCAATGGGCCGAGCGGCATGCCATCGTGGTCGGCGCCGGACTGGCGGGCTGCGCCGTGGCCGAGCGGCTGGCCGCGCGCGGCTGGCGCGTGACCCTGTTCGATGCCCATGACGGGCCGGCGCGGCAGACCTCGGCGCATCGCGCCGCGGCCATGCATGCGCACGTGTCGGCCGACGACAGCCTGCTGTCGCGGCTGTCGCGTGCCGGCAACCAGTACGCGCTGCGCGCCTGGGCGGCGCTGGCCGAAGCCGGGCATCCGGTTGGCTGGCAAGGCTGCGGCGTGCTGCAGATCGGCGAGGACGAGGCCGAAGGCGAGGCGCAGCGTGCCGCGCTGGCAGCGATGGGCCTGCCGCCGGAATTCGTGCGCTGGATGAGCGCCGCCGAGGCGGCTGCCGCGCACCACGCCGGCGTGCCGCGCGGCGGCCTGTGGTTCCCGCAGGGCGGGTGGGTCGCGCCGCCGGACATCTGCGCGGCGCAGCTGGCGCGTGCCGGTGATGCGGTGACGGCGCGCTTCGGCTGCCGGGTCGGCGCGATCGCGCTCGTCGACGGGCAATGGCGCGCGCTCGCGCCGGACGGCACCGTGCTGGCGTCGGCAGCGGTGCTGGTGTTGGCCAATGCACATGAGGCGCAGCAACTGCTGCCGCAGCAACACTGGAGCCTGCGCCGCGTGCGCGGGCAACTGACCACGCTGGCGGCCGCGCAGGTCGACGCGCTCGGCGGCTGGCCCGACTGCGTGGTGACCGGCGCGGGTTACCTGCTGCCGCGTGCCGCCGACGGCAGCGGCCGCGTCGGCTCGAGCTATGACGAAGACATCGGTCCCCTGGTGGCGCAGCCGGCGGTCCACGCCGCCAACCTTGGCAGGCTGGCCGGCCTGCTGCCGGACCGGGCCGGCGCGGTGGCCGAAATCGATCCCGCCGATGTGTCGGGCTATGTCGGCGTGCGCACGGTCACGCACAACCGGCTGCCGCTGATCGGGCAAGTGCCCGACGAGGCCGCCGCGGTGGCACAGGCCGCGTCGCTGCGCGGCGCGCACCTGCGCGACATGCCGCGCCTGCCCGGGCTTTATGCGGCGCTTGCCTATGCCTCGCGCGGCCTCACCTGGGCTGCGCTGGGCGCGGAACTGCTGGCCAGCCAGATCGAGGGCGAGCCCCTGCCGCTGGAGGCGGACCTGGCCGATGCGGTGGATCCGGCACGCCTGCTGCTGCGCGCGCTGCGCCATGGGCAGGCAGCGTAGCGTGGCGCAGCGACGCTGCATGGTTGGGGCGCGTTCCGGGCAAAATCTGCCGGAAGCGAATCAAAACCGTGCGATAATCCCCGTTTTCCGTTTGCGCGGAGCTTTCCGTTCGCCGGTGCGCTGCCCTGGCCGTCCTGTGGTGACGGCGCCGTGGCGGTAAAGCGGGCGGTACGCGTACAAGACGGCAGCACCTACGAACACAACTACATTTCTGGATTGGATCTACGACCATGTCGAACGTGATTGAGAACCTCGGCAAGCTGGACCGCAAGGTGACCCTGGCCATCCCCAAGGCCGAAGTGGAGAAGGAAAAGCAGGAGCGCCTGGTTCGCCTGTCGAAGACCGTGAAGATGTCGGGCTTCCGTCCGGGCAAGGTGCCGATGAAGATGGTCGAGAAGCAGTACGGCCAGCAGGTCGAGTTCGAAGTCCGCTTCGACAAGGCCGCGCGCAAGTTCTTCGACATCACCAAGGAACAGGACGTCAAGGTTGCCGGCCAGCCCAAGTTCGAGATCAAGAACGAAGGCGTGGGCGAGGATGAAGTGGCATTCGACGCCACCTTCGAGGTGTACCCGGAAGTGACCATCGGCGACCTGTCGGCGGCTGAAGTCACCCGCACCAGCACCGAGATCACCGACGCCGAAGTCGACAAGACCATCGACATCCTGCGCAAGCAGCGCGTGCACTACCACGCCCGCGGCGAATCCGGCGAGCATGGCGACGGCGGTGCCGACGTGACCGCGCAGAACGGCGACCGCGTGACCGTGGACTTCGTCGGCAAGATCGACGGCGTGGAATTCGCCGGCGGCAAGGCCGAGGACTTCCCGTTCGTGCTGGGCGAAGGCCGCATGCTGCCCGAGTTCGAGCAGGCCACCCTGGGCCTGAAGGTCGGCGAAAGCAAGACCTTCCCGCTGGCATTCCCGGCCGACTATCACGGCAAGGAAGTGGCTGGCAAGACCGCCGAGTTCACCGTGACCCTGAAGAAGGTCGAGTGGGCCCACCTGCCGGAAGTGAATGAAGCCTTCGCCAAGTCGCTGGGCATCGCCGACGGCAGCGTCGAGAAGATGCGCGCCGACATCCGCGAAAACCTCGAGCGCGAAGTGAAGCGCCGCACGCACGCCATGCTGAAGGACCAGGTCATGGAAGCGCTGCTGAAGGCCAGCGAGCTGGACGTGCCCAAGGCCCTGATCGAGCAGGACCAGGAGCGCCTGGTCGAGATGGCCCGCCGCGACCTGGAGCAGCGTGGCATGCCCAACGCCAAGGACATGCCGATCCCGGCCGAGATGTTCGCGCAGCAGGCCGAGCGCCGCGTCAAGCTGGGCCTGATCCTGGCCGAGATCGTCAAGGCCAACGGCCTGGAAGCCAAGGCCGACCAGATCAAGGCCGAGATCGAGGACTTCGCCAAGAGCTACGAGGACCCCAAGGAAGTCATGCGCTGGTACTACGGCGACCAGCAGCGCCTGGCCGAAATGGAAGCCTACGTGCTCGAAAACAACGTGGTAAATTTCGTGTGCGACAAGGCCAAGGTCACCGACAAGAAGGTGTCCTTCGAGGAACTCACCGCCGAAGGCAACGCGCAGCAAGCCTGAGGCCGGAAGGGACCGGCAGCCCCGCGCCACGGCGCGGGGCAGGGACTTCCCGAGTTACCCCGGATTGCCTTGCGATCCGACGAATCCATGGAGAACATGCATGACCCGCAATGATTTGCTTGACCGTCTCGCCACCACGCAGGCTTCGGCACTGGAAACCCAGGGCCTGGGGCTGGTGCCGATGGTCGTCGAGCAGTCCGGCCGGGGCGAGCGCGCCTATGACATCTACTCGCGCCTGCTGAAGGAGCGCGTGGTGTTCATGGTGGGCGAGGTCAACGACCAGACCGCCAACCTGGTGGTGGCACAGCTGCTGTTCCTGGAAAGCGAGAACCCCGACAAGGACGTGTCGCTGTACATCAACTCGCCGGGCGGTTCGGTGTCGGCGGGTCTGGCGATCTACGACACCATGCAGTTCATCAAGCCCGACGTGTCCACGCTGTGCATGGGCATGGCGGCGAGCATGGGTGCCTTCCTGCTGGCGGCGGGCGCCAAGGGCAAGCGTTCGGCGCTGCCCAATTCGCGCATCATGATCCACCAGCCGCTGGGCGGCGCACGCGGCCAGGCCTCGGACATCGAGATTCAGGCGCGCGAGATCCTGTACCTGCGCGAGCGGCTCAACACCATCCTGTCGGAAGTGACGGGCCAGCCGGTCGAGAAGATTGCCCGCGATACCGATCGCGACAACTTCATGAGCGGCGACCAGGCGGTCGACTACGGCCTGATCGACAAGGTTCTCGCCCGCCGCGGCTGATGCGGCGCGCCGCCGTGGCCTATCGTGGAACGGCGGCTTGCCACGCTGGCTGGGCCCAAATGGCGAAGGCTACACCGGAACGAGGCCCCGTGCCTCGTTTTTTGCATCGGAACCTGTGAAACGGGGTCTTCGCCCCACAGCCGGGGGGAGCCGCCGGTGGTGCCAATTGTTTTGGCGTATGATGCGTTTGAAGCGTATCGCCGAGGAGCCTGTCGCTCCGCGGTGTGCGCACTGCAAAAGTGACTGATTCCTATGGCGGACAAAAAAGGTTCATCCAGCGAAAAGCTTCTGTACTGCTCCTTCTGCGGCAAGAGCCAGCATGAGGTCAAGAAGCTGATTGCCGGCCCGTCGGTGTTCATTTGCGACGAATGCATCGACCTGTGCAACGAGATCATTCGCGACGAGGCCACGGCATCCGAGAAAGACGCCGCCGCGGCCGCGCGCTCCGACCTGCCCACGCCCCACGAGATCCGCGAAAGCCTGGACCAGTATGTGATTGGCCAGGAACAGGCCAAGAAGATCCTGGCCGTGGCGGTCTACAACCACTACAAGCGCCTCAAGCACCTCGGCAAGAAGGACGATGTCGAGCTGTCCAAGAGCAACATCCTGCTGATCGGACCCACCGGCTCCGGCAAGACGCTGCTCGCGCAGACGCTGGCGCGCCTGCTGAACGTGCCGTTCGTGATCGCCGACGCGACCACGCTGACCGAAGCCGGCTACGTGGGCGAGGATGTCGAGAACATCATCCAGAAGCTGCTGCAGAACTGCAATTACGAAGTCGAGAAGGCGCAGCGCGGCATTGTCTACATTGACGAGATCGACAAGATCTCGCGCAAGTCGGACAACCCGTCGATCACGCGCGACGTGTCCGGCGAAGGCGTGCAGCAGGCCCTGCTCAAGCTGATCGAGGGCACCATGGCATCGGTGCCGCCGCAAGGGGGTCGCAAGCACCCGAACCAGGACTTCCTGCAGGTGGACACGACCAACATCCTGTTCATCTGCGGCGGCGCCTTCGATGGCCTGGAAAAGGTCATCATGCAGCGCTCGGACAAGACCGGCATCGGCTTTGCCGCGCAGGTCAAGAGCAAGGAAGAGCGCGACGTCAGCGAGGTGCTGCCCCAGACCGAGCCGGAAGACCTGATCAAGTTCGGCCTGATCCCCGAACTGATCGGCCGCCTGCCGGTGGTGGCGACGCTGGCCAAGCTGGACGAGGCTGCCCTGATGCAGATCCTGGTCGAGCCCAAGAATGCGCTGGTCAAGCAGTACCAGAAGCTGCTGGCGATGGAAGGCGTCGAGCTGGAAATCCGTCCGGGCGCGCTGAGCGCCATCGCACGCAAGGCGATCCGCCGCAAGACCGGCGCCCGCGGCCTGCGCTCGATCCTGGAGCAGTCCCTGATGGACGTCATGTATGACCTGCCTAATTACAAGGGCGTGCAAAAGGTGGTGATCGATGAGAATACGATCAACGGCGACGCACCACCGCTGCTGATGTATGAGGAACAGCAGCCCAAGGTGGCAGGGTCCAACTGACGCGAGGCCTGCCAGCGTGGTAAGTGGTCGGCACCACACCGGCAGCAGGCGGAAAGGCCGTTCGCGTAGAAGCGAGCGGCTTTTTTTGTTTATTTCTACCGACGAGAGGGAGGAAACGCGGGTATGCTGTTTCAGAGGGGCCACCAAGTGCAGGTAGCGGCATCTGCCTGCCTTGAGGAATCGATTGGCACGTATCTTGTAATCGATTCAGGCGGCCCAATTTACGCCTTAAATGACTGACTTGGGGAAAATGATGTCCGGAACACAACTCCTCCCGGCCGAGCCGATTCGCCTGCCACTGTTGCCGCTGCGCGACGTGGTGGTGTTTCCGCACATGGTGATCCCGCTGTTCGTGGGACGCCCAAAGTCCATCAAGGCGCTTGAGACTGCGATGGAGGCGGGCAAGAGCATCATGCTCGTGGCCCAGAAGACGGCGGCCAAGGACGAGCCGACCGCCGACGACCTGTACGAGGTCGGCTGCATCGCCAATATCCTGCAAATGCTGAAGCTGCCCGACGGTACCGTGAAGGTGCTGGTCGAAGGTACGCAGCGTGCCAATATCCGCGAGGTGAGCGAGGACGATTCGCACTTCATGTGCGAAGCCGTGCCCGTGCCGCCCGCACCGGGCGAAAGCGCCGAGACCGAGGCCCTGCGCCGCGCCATCGTGTCGCAGTTCGACCAGTACGTGAAGCTCAACAAGAAGATCCCGCCGGAGATCCTGACCTCGCTGTCGGGCATCGACGAGGCAGGGCGCCTGGCCGACACCATCGCCGCGCACCTGCCGATCAAGCTCGAGCAGAAGCAGAAGATCCTGGAGATGGTCAATGTGACCGAGCGCCTGGAAAGCCTGCTGTCGCAGCTCGAGGGCGAGATCGACATCCTTCAGGTCGAAAAGCGCATCCGTGGCCGCGTCAAGCGCCAGATGGAAAAGAGCCAGCGCGAGTACTACCTGAACGAGCAGGTCAAGGCCATCCAGAAGGAACTGGGCGAGGGCGAAGAAGGCGCCGACCTGGAAGAACTCGACAAGCGCATCAAGGCTGCGCGCATGCCGAAGGAAGCCAAGAAGAAGGCCGACGCCGAATTCAAGAAGCTCAAGCTGATGTCGCCGATGTCGGCCGAAGCCACCGTCGTGCGCAACTACATCGACACGCTGGTGAACCTGCCGTGGCGCAAGAAGAGCAAGGTCAACAACGACCTCGCCAACGCCGAGCGCGTGCTGGATGAAGACCACTACGGCCTGGAGAAGGTCAAGGAACGCATTCTCGAGTACCTCGCGGTGCAACAGCGCGTGGACAAGGTGAAGGCACCCATCCTCTGCCTGGTCGGGCCGCCCGGCGTGGGCAAGACCTCGCTCGGCCAGTCGGTGGCGCGCGCGACGAACCGCAAGTTCGTGCGCATGGCGCTGGGTGGCGTGCGTGACGAGGCCGAGATCCGCGGCCACCGCCGTACCTACATCGGCTCGATGCCGGGCAAGATCCTGCAGAGCCTGTCCAAGGTCGGCGTGCGCAATCCGCTCTTCCTGCTCGACGAGATCGACAAGATGGGCATGGATTTCCGCGGTGATCCGTCGTCGGCGCTGCTCGAGGTGCTGGACCCGGAACAGAACCACACGTTCCAGGACCACTACATCGAGGTGGACTTCGACCTGTCCGACGTGATGTTCGTGGCGACGTCGAACTCGCTGAACATCCCGCCGCCGCTGCTCGACCGTATGGAAGTGATCCGCCTGTCGGGTTACACCGAGGACGAGAAGGTCAATATCGCCCAGCGCTACCTGCTGCCCAAGCAGATCAAGAACAATGGTCTGAAGGCCGGCGAGATCGAGGTCACCGAAAGCGCGATCCGCGACATCATCCGCTACTACACGCGCGAAGCGGGCGTGCGTTCGCTGGAACGCGAGGTGTCCAAGATCGCCCGCAAGGTGGTCAAGCTGCTGCTGCTGAAGAAGGAGTCGGGCACGATCAAGGTCGATTCGGAGAACCTGGACAAATTCCTGGGCGTGCGCAAGTACGACTTCGGCCTGGCCGGCAAGGAAAACCAGGTTGGCCAGGTGACCGGCCTGGCGTGGACCGAGGTGGGCGGGGACCTGCTGACCATCGAAGCCGCGATCATGCCGGGCAAGGGCAACATCACCCGTACCGGTTCGCTGGGCGACGTGATGAAAGAGTCGGTCGAGGCCGCGCGTTCGGTGGTGCGTTCGCGGGCACGCCGCCTGGGCATCACCGATGAGATGTTCGAGAAGCGCGACATCCACATCCACGTGCCCGAAGGCGCCACGCCCAAGGACGGCCCGTCGGCAGGTGGCGCCATGACCACGGCGCTGGTGTCGGTGCTGACCGGCATCCCGGTGCGCGCGGATGTCGCCATGACCGGCGAGATCACCCTGCGCGGCGAGGTGCTGCCGATCGGCGGCCTCAAGGAGAAGCTGCTGGCGGCCCACCGTGGCGGCATCAAGCTGGTGCTGATCCCGGAGGAGAACGTCAAGGACCTGGCCGAGATCCCGGACAACGTCAAGAACGCCATCGAGATCGTGCCGGTGCGCTGGATCGACAAGGTGCTGGAACTGGCGCTCGAGCGCAAGCCCGAGGCCCTGCCGGAAGAGGACGCCAAGCCCGCCGAGGTGGCGGACAAGGCCACGGCGAAGGTCGAGCGCCTGCATCACTGACGCCGCCTCAGCCGCATGAACGAAGCGCCGCAGGGCAGCAATGCCCCGCGGCGTTTTTTTGTCCTGGCGCCCTTGGCAAACCGAAATCACCTGTATTAAACTTGCGCCCTCGCAACGCAAACCACGGCAACTGCCGCGAGGTGCGGAGCGTTCAGCACGTGGCAGGCAGACAGCCTGCGATGGCCGAGCGGGTGCTTAGCTCAGTTGGTAGAGCGGCGCCCTTACAAGGCGTAGGTCGGGGGTTCGAACCCCTCAGCACCCACCACCGCGAGGCCGGTAAATCAAGGACTTAGAGCGATCTAGGTCCTTTTTTTATACCTGTTTCACCATCAGGCACAGGAGCCTGCATGGGTCCTCCTCAGCATCGGGTGACGAAAGCCCCATGCCTTTCCCGCCAACACATCGCGCTCGCGAAAATTCCTTTGCCGACAGGCTAGGATCCGCTTTACTCAGTTGACCGTGATCCGCATTCGCGCGACGGGTGTGTCGGACATCAGTCGTGTAGGTAAAAAATCTTCTTACTGCTTATCGAAAAAGATTCAGTTCTGTTTTGCGCAGGACAGAAGCTAGAGTTCGTGAATCGGCGTGGACAAAAGCGGACACACTGCGAAAGCCGTCGGCGATGCTGCCGGCTGCGTCTTCAGATTCGTGCCCATCTTCGGAGATGAGTCATGTCTATTCTCTTGCTTGGAAACCTGGACGCAGCAGCCACGGATGAGGAAATCGGCTCCTTTCTCGTGAAATACGGGCTCCCGCAATACACCAGCATTGAACACGTGGCAGGCGACGGCACCAGGCCTGCGGTGCGGCTGACCTTCGATACGCTCGACGACGACACACTGGAAAAGCTGCGCGAGCGTATCCACGACATGTTTTGGAGAGGCCACAAGATTTCTGCGCTGGTGCTGAGAGAGCGCTTCAACTGAAGCGTCGGCATCGGGCAGCGCGGCGCGTTCAGCAATACTGACAGGAGGGAGCCAACATGAAACCCAGCACACTGCTGGTTGCGGTTGTGATGACCGCGGCCAGCGCTATCGCATCGGCGCAAACCGAAACCCGCGTGGATGTCGCGCAAACGCCCGAAGGGGCCATCGCGACCGGCACCGCCACGCTGACTGCCCGCATCGTCAAGATCGATGCGCCGACACGGACGGTGTCGCTCAAGTCGGCGGACGGCAAGACCACCGATCTGGTCGTGGGGCCGGAGGCGCGCAACTTCGAGCAGCTCAAGGTCGGCGATACCGTCACGATCGCGTACAGGGAAGCGCTTGCCCTGAGCCTCAAGAAGGGCAGCGGGCCGCTCGCCGTGCATGAGCGCAAGATCTCCGAGCGCGCCGCGCCGGGTGCCAAGCCGGGCGGCACGATCGGCAGGGAAGTGACTATCACGGCGGACGTGATCGACTTCGACACCACCGCCAGGTCCGTTACCCTGAAGGGGCCGAAGGGACGCACCATGGTCCTGCTGGTGGGGGATCCGGAGCGCATGAACGGCATCAAGAGAGGCGACCGGGTCGAAGCGGTCTATACCGAAGCCGTTGCCGTGTCGGTGCAGCCTGCCGCTGCCCGGTAGCCGGACCGGTGCCAGCTCGCCTTGCTGGCGCGCAGTGTGACAGATTCCAGCGGAGGACAGTATGGATGCGGCAAAGCAACTGGTGCGCGCGCGCGAAGTGGGTCTCAAGACCGGCATGGTGCTGCAGAAGCGCCTGAGGCATGCACAGGAGGTCTATAGCGGCCGTGTGCGGCAGGCGGCCGACGCTTCGGGCGGCCCGGCCATCCAGGGAGGCGGCCTGGATCCGATGAGCGGCTATGCCTATGCCGTCGACAGCATGCAGCGTGCCGTCCTGTTCTGGGACACGCTGCGGCAACGGGGCAACAACTTTGTCGAGAACACCATGCAGGGGCTCAGGCCGGTCCTGCATTTCGGCTATGAAACCATCCTGGATGGGCGCAAGTTCGAACGGCCCGTCAACTACGCACTGCTGAAGATCACGCCACCCGACGGCGTGACCATTGATGACAGCCGCCGCCCCTATGTCATCATCGATCCGCGCGCTGGCCATGGTCCGGGCATCGGCGGCTTCAAGGACGACTCGCAGGTGGGCGTCGCGCTGCGTGCCGGCCACCCCGTTTATTTCGTCATCTTCTTCCGCGACCCGGAGCCCGGGCAGACCCTGCTGGACGTGTGCGAGGCCGAGCAACAGTTCATCAAGCGCGTGCGCGCGCTGCATCCGCACAGTGCCAAGCCAGCCATCATCGGCAATTGCCAGGGGGGCTGGGCCGCGATGATGCTCGGCGCCTCTGACCCGGACGACACCGGGCCCATCGTCATCAACGGCGCGCCAATGTCGTACTGGAGTGGTGCCTGGAGCGAAGGCGAAGGCGATAACCCGATGCGCTATTCCGGCGGATTGCTGGGCGGGACCTGGCTGGCTTCGTATACGGCCGACCTCGGTAACGGCAAGTTCGACGGCGCCTGGCTGGTGCAGAATTTCGAGAACCTGAATCCGGCCAATAGTCTCTGGGACAAGTACTACAACCTGTACAGGAAGGTCGATACCGAGCCGCCGCGCTTCCTGGAATTCGAGCGCTGGTGGGGCGGCTACTACCTTATGAACCGCGAGGAGATCGAATGGATCACGCGCAATCTGTTCGTCGGCAACAAGCTCTGGGGCGGTGATGTCAAGGGGGCCGGCGGCAAGGCGTTCGATCTGCGCGAGATCCGCTCGCCGATCGTGCTGTTTGCCTCGTTGGGCGACAACATCACGCCCCCTCAGCAGGCCTTCAACTGGGTCGCGGACATCTATGGCAGCACCGAGGAGATCAAGGCGCGCGGTCAGGTCATTGTCGGCATGATGCACGAGAGTGTCGGCCACCTCGGCATCTTCGTCTCCGGCAAGGTCGCGCAGAAGGAGCACGCGCAGATCGTCTCGGTGCTCAAGAGCATCGAGCTGCTGCCGCCGGGGCTCTACGCCATGCGGATCCAGGAGCGCAAGGGCAGCGAAGGCGTGGAGTACGAGGTCGAGTTCGAGGAACATTCGCTCGAGGAGATTGCCAGCAGGCTCAACCGCTTCGAACGGGTGGACGAGAAGCCGTTCGAGGCGGTCGCGAACCTGTCTGACTTCACGCAACGCGCCTACGAACTGTTTGCGCAGCCCTATGTCCAGGCGGTGTCCAACGAGATGACAGCACGGGTGCAGCGCGAATTCCATCCGCTGCGCATGCAGAACTGGCTGTTCTCGGACCTGAACCCGTGGATGGCGTGGCTCAAGCCGGCTGCGGACGCGGTCAGGGCCAACCGGCAGGCACTGCAGCCAGACCACCCGCTCCGGCAGCAGGAAGAAGCGGGCGCGGAAATCCTCAGCGCCAGCCTGGACGCCTACCGGGCCGTGCGCGATGCGATGACCGAGTACACCTTCTTCAATGTGTACGCCAACCTGTTCCCGTTCCTGGCAAGGAGCGAGCCTGCCGCCCGCGCCGGCGCAACAGCCGCTACCGCGCCGGAGGAGCTGCCGGAGGTCAAGGCGGCGCTGGCCGCGGTGGCGCGTGGCGGATACGCCGAGGCCATCGCCCGGCTCGCCTGCCTGCTGAGCCGCAAGGGCGAGCCCTTGCCACTGTCCCGGCTGGAGCTGGGCAAGGAACTGGTGACGGACTATGCGGACCTGCTGCCCGATCTTGCGCCGGACGCCTGGCGCAAGATCCGCGGCCAGCAGGAACTGATCGCGCGGTACGCGCCCGACCAGGCGCTCAAGACCCTGCCGACGCTGCTCAGGCACCAGGCCGACGGGCAGCGGCTGCGGACGCTGGCGGAGAAGCTGCGTACCGATGCGCGGCTGCTTGGCGCCACGCCCACGGCGGAGCAGGCAACCATGCTTGAAAAGATCCGCGCGGTGCTGGAAGCCAGGCCGGAACGCGCGCTCAAGCGCGCGTCCTAGCGCACTGGGGGTCGCCTTCAGCGCCGGCGGCCGGAACCGATGATCCTGACGCAGGAGCAAACCGTGAACGCCAGGCATGAGAAGTACCAGCGTCTGATTGACTACTGCAAGACCATGCCGGCCACGCCTACCGCGGTGGCGCATCCGTGCGACCAGGCTTCGCTCGAAGGCGCGGTGGAGGCCGCACGGCTGGGCCTGATCGCGCCGATTCTGGTCGGACCGCGTGCCCGCATCGAGGACGCCGCCCGGGCCGCCGGCATCGACATCCGCGAGTACCCGATCGTCGATGCCGAGCACAGCCATGCGTCAGCGGCCGCCGCCGTGCAGCTGGTGCGCGAAAGCAAGGCCGAGGCCCTGATGAAGGGCAGCCTGCACACCGACGAGCTGATGGGGGCGGTGGTCAAGGGCGACAGCGGTTTGCGCACGGCGCGGCGCATCAGCCACTGCTTCGTGATGGATGTGCCGGGGCATGCAGACGCCCTGATCGTCACGGACGCCGCAGTCAATATCGCGCCGACGCTCGCCGAGAAGGCCGACATCCTGCAGAACGCCATCGACCTGGCCCACGCGCTGCGGGTCGATGAGGTGCGCGTGGCAATCCTGTCGGCAATGGAAACGGTCAACCCCAAGGTGCCGTCCACGCTCGATGCCGCCGCGCTATGCAAGATGGTCGACCGCCATCAGATCACCGGCGCGGTGGTCGATGGTCCGCTTGCGCTGGACAATGCCATCAACCTGGCTGCGGCGCGGATCAAGAAGATCGATTCGCCGGTGGCGGGGCGCGCCAATGTGTTGCTGGTGCCGGACCTGGACGCCGGCAACATGCTCGCCAAGAGCCTGACTTTCCTGGCCGGCGCCGACGCCGCGGGCATCGTGCTGGGCGCGCGGGTGCCGATTATTCTGACCAGCCGTGCCGACTCGGTCACGACACGGCTGGCCTCCTGCGCCGTGGCCGCGCTGGTGGCCAGGGCGCGCCGCGAATCCGGCCAGGTGGCGGGGTGATGCCATGGCCGAACTGATCCTGGTCCTGAATGCGGGTTCGTCGAGCATCAAGTACTGTGCCTACGATACCCATGACGACGCCTTGAGACTGGTCCTGCGCGGCAGCATCGACGGGCTTTACACGGCACCGGCATTCCGCGCGATGGACGGGACGGGCGCCGAAATCGAGGCCAGGCAGTGGGATGCCGGCAGCGAACTCGGGCACGAAGGGGCCATCGCCTTCCTGGCAGATTTTTTGCGCGCCCACGGCGAAGGGCATTCGCTGAGCGCGGTGGGGCACCGGGTCGTCCATGGGGGCGTGCGTCTTACCCGGCCTGCGCGGGTCACCGAGGCGCTGCTGGCGGAACTTGACACGCTGTGCCCGCTTGCCCCGCTGCACCAGCCCCACAACCTCAAGCCGATCCGGATCCTCGCCGAGCGGCGTCCGGAGCTGCCGCAAGTCGCCTGTTTCGATACCGCTTTCCACCGGGCACAGCCGGAGGTGGCACAGGCATTCGCGCTGCCTGCCGAAGTGACCGGCCGCGGCGTCCGGCGCTACGGCTTCCACGGGCTTTCCTACGAGTACATCGCCGGGGTGCTGCCGAGCGTCGACGCTGCCGCGGCGGCAGGGCGCACGGTCGTGGCCCACCTCGGCAACGGCAGCAGCATGTGCGCGCTGGTGGGAGGCCGCAGCGTGGCCAGCACCATGGGCTTTACCGCGGTGGATGGCTTGCCGATGGGAACCCGCAGCGGCAGTCTCGATCCAGGGGTGATCTTGTACCTGATCAGCGAACTCGGCATGGAGGCGCGGGCCATCGAGGACCTGATCTACCGCAAGTCCGGCCTGCTCGGCGTCTCCGGCGTGTCGAGCGATATGCGCGCGCTGCTCGCCAGCGACGATCCGCGCGCCCGCTTTGCCATCGAGTTGTACACCTACCGCATTGCCAGGGAGCTTGGCTCGCTGGCCGCTGCCGCGCAGGGATTGGATGCGCTGGTGTTTACCGCAGGCATTGGCGAGCATGCTGCGCCGATCCGCGAGCGCGTCTGCCAGCTCGCGGCATGGCTCGGCGTGAGCATCGATGCCGCGGCGAACGACAGCGACGGGCCGCGCATCAGCCTGGCTTCGAGCCGAGTCCCGGTGTGGGTCGTCCCGACCAACGAGGAGCTGATGATTGCCAGGCATACCAGGGAGATCCTCGCGGCACAGGACCGATGACCGGGCCAGCGACCCGGACTGGTAACGGGCATGGGCATCGGTGGCGCCACCGCAGCAACGAACCCATCGGGAAAGTGACATGACAGCCGAGAAACAGCCGATCCTCGCCAACACCCGCGCGCTTGTGTGCGGGATAGCGAATGAGCATTCCATTGCCTATGGGTGCGCCAAAGCCTTCCGTGAACTGGGAGCGGAGATCGCCGTGACCTATCCCGGCGAAAAGGCGCGCCAGTTTGTCGAGCCGGTGGCGCAGGAGCTGGACGCTTCCATCTTCATGCCGCTGGATGTCACGAACCCGGCCGAAATGGACGCGTTGTTTGCGCGCATCGGGGACCAGTGGGGAGGGCTGGATATCCTCGTGCATTCGATTGCCTGGGCGCCGAAGGACGATCTGCAGGGTGGCCTGCTCAACTGTTCGGCAGAGGGCTTTGCCAAGGCAATGGATGTGTCCTGCCATTCCTTCGTGCGTATGGCCCGCCTGGCAGCGCCCCTGATGGGCAACGGTGGCACGATGTTCACCATGAGCTATCACGGCGCCAACAAGGTGGTGCCGAACTACAACGTCATGGGTCCGGTGAAGGCCGCCCTGGAAGCCGTGTCACGCTATCTGGCATACGAGCTGGGCCCGCGCGGCATTCGCGTGCATGCAATCTCGCCAGGACCACTGCAGACTCGCGCTGCGTCCGGGCTGAAGGGCTTCGATCTGATGCTCGCTGACGCTGTGGAACGCGCTCCGCTGGGCGAACTGGTCGACGTCATGGACGTCGGGTACACCTGCGCCTTCCTGGCGACGCCGTACGCCAGGCGGCTGTCGGGCGAGACCCTGTATGTGGATGGCGGCGTCAATATCATGGCGTGAAAGGCCAGCAAACATGTCGACGTGGCGCTAGCCATCCACCGCACTGCGATGGTTGCCGCGATGCGGTCACAGGTACGGTGGCGGTTCAGGCCTGCGCGGCACGGCGTGCGGACGTGCGCGACAGTGCCGCCCAATCCAGGTGGCCGTCGCCATGCGCAAGGCTTTCGATATGGGTATCGCGCAGCGTACTCGCCAGCGGAAGCGGAACGTTGGCCTGTTCCGCGGCTTCCAGCGCCAGGCGCACATCCTTGAGGCCGAGCGCGAGCTTGAATCCTGCCGGCTCGAAGCGTTCTTCGGCGATGGCCTGCCCATACCCCTTGTAGACGGGGGCGGCGAAGGCCGTGGACGTGACCAGCTCCAGGAAGCCGGCCTTATCCACCCCATGGCCGTGCGCCAGGGCCACGGCTTCGCCCATCGTGCCAATGGCGCTGGCGATCATGAAGTTAACGGCTAGCTTGGCCGCATTGGCCTGTTCCGGCCGCTCCCCGAGCTGCCAGGTCTTTTGACCGAGTACATCCAGCAGCGGTTGCACGCTTGCAATGGCTTCTGCCTTGCCGGCCACCAGGATGTTGAGCTGGCCTGCTTCCGCGACGTTTACCCGTCCGAGCACCGGCGCGGCAACGTAGTCCACGCCTTGCGACTGGTGTAAGGCGGCCAGCTCGGCTGCCAGCGCCACCGATATCGTGGCCATGTTGACATGGATCGCTCCCCGCCTGAGCGCGCGCAGTGCCTGCGCATCCAGTAGCGTGGCACGGGTGGCTGCATCGTCGGCCAGCATCGAGATCAGCACGTCCGCATCGGCCACCGCCTCGACAGGTGTGGCGGCGCTCTGCGCGCCGAGCGCTGCCAATCTCGCCACCGGCATGGGCGAGCGATTCCAGCCACGCACCGCGTAGCCGGCCTTGAGCAAATTGGCGGCCATTGGCAGGCCCATCGTGCCGAGGCCGAGAAAAGCGATCTTCATGGCAAGTCCTCCTTGGTCAAAAGGGAATGAATGTTTCCTAAATAGCCAAAAAAATTTCAGGTTAATACCTTGAGCGCAGCGTCCACCACGGCCTGCATCTGCTCCCGGCTGCGCCCGGTCTTGCCGACCACGCGCATGCCTTGCGTCAGGCACAGCAGCACCTGCGCAGTCGCTTCGACATTCACATGGGCCGGGATCGAGCCGTCTTCCTGGCCCTGGCGGATCAGTTCGGCCAGAAACGCCTCGTTGCGCGACAGCGCGGCGGCGATATGGCGGGCGACGGGTTTGTCGAACGCACACAGTTCCACCGTGCTGGCGACGACCAGGCAACCTTGCCGGCCAGCCGCGCCCTGCGCGGATTCGGCGTAGAAGGCCAGGGTGGCGCGCAGGCGATCCAGCCCGGTGCCGGCGTTATCGATGGCGCGCTGCAGTGTCTCCGAGCGCAGGGAGCGGTAGCGATCAAACGCCGCCAGGAACAGCGATTGCTTATCCTTGAACGCCTTGTAGAGACTGCCTTGGGCGAGGCGCATGGCGCGGGTGAGATCGCTGATCGAAGCGCCGTGGTAACCGCGTTCACTGAACACGCGCACGGCCCGATCCAGTGCCTGGTCGAGGCTGAACTCGCGCGGGCGGCCCCTGCTGCGCGGGCGTGTGGGGTTGTGGGACTGGCTTGCGGACATGCTGGTGGCTTTGCCAATTAGGAAATGATTGCTCCCAATATAACAGCTTGCATGGCCGATGGGTCCGAAGACCCCACCGGGCTTGGGCGGTCAGGCACCACCGTGCAGCACGGCATTGCGCCGCGCATAGGCGAAGTAGATCACCAGCCCCAGCGCCAGCCACACCAGGAACGCAGCCCAGGTCAGCGCCTGCAGATGCGCCATCAGGAACAGGCAGAAGCCGATCGACAGCAGCGGCACCACCGGCACGCCCGGGCAACGGAATGCGCGCGGCAGATCGGGCCGGGTCTTGCGCAGCACCAGCACCGCCACCGAGATCAGCGTAAACGCGGCCAGCGTGCCGATATTGATCAGTTCCGCCAGCACGTTCAGCGGCACGAAGGCGGCAATTGCGGCAAACACCAGGCCGACGGTCCAGGTGGCGAAGTACGGCGTGGCGTGCACCGGGTGCACCGATGACAGGCGCTCGGGCAGCAGCCCGTCGCGCGACATGGCGAAGATCACGCGGGTCTGGCCGTAGGTCATCACCAGGATCACCGTGGTCATGCCCAGGATCGCGCCCAGGTCGACAAAGCCCGCCACCCAGTTCTGCCCGGCGAACTGCAGCGCCAGCGAGACCGGGTGGTCCACGCCGGCAAACTTCGCGAACGGCACGATGCCGGTCATGATCGCCGCGACCACCACGTACAGCACGGTGCAGACCGCGAGCGAGCCGATGATGCCGATCGGCAGGTCGCGGCGCGGGTTGCGCACCTCTTCCGCCGCCGACGTCACGGCATCGAAGCCGATAAACGCGAAGAACACCAGCGCCGCCGCATTGAAGATGCCGGTGAAGCCGAACGGCGCGAACGGCTGCCAGTTGGCCGGCTGCACGTGCCATACGCCCACCGCGATAAACAGCAACACCACGCCGATCTTCACCGCCACCATCAGGTTGTTGACGCGCGCGGACTCGCGCACGCCGTAGGACACCACCCAGGTGATGGCCAGCATGATCAGGCACGCCGGCAGGTTCAGCACGGTGTGCACGCCCGGCACCGAGCCCGGCGCCGCGGTCAGCGCCGCCGGCAGCTTCATGCCGAAGCCCGCCATCAGCGACTGGAAATAGCCCGACCAGCCCACCGACACCGCGGACGTCGCCAGCCCGTATTCCAGCAGCAGGTCCCAGCCGATCATCCATGCCACGATCTCGCCCAGCGTGGCGTAGCTGTAGGTATAGATCGAGCCCGACACCGGGATCGCCGAAGCGAACTCCGCGTAGCACAGCGCGGCAAAGCCGCACGCCAGCGCCGCGATCACGAACGACACCGTCAGCGCCGGCCCCGCGGTCAGCGCGCCGGTGCCGGTCAGCACGAAAATGCCGGTGCCGATGATGGCGCCGATGCCCATCAGCACCAGGTCGACCGGACCTAGCACCTTTTTCAGGGCGGCGACGTGTCTCTGCGCCAGCATGGCGTCGATATCCTTGGTTCGGAACAAGCTCATATAGGGATCTCCTGCATGGGTTGTGCCGCGCGCGCACGGATCCGCGCCGGAGATGGCGGCGCGGCATGCGGTGCGCTGGCATCCGGGCAGCGTGCCGACGGGTAGGCGGCACGGCTCGCCGGCACGCAGGTCGCGCGCCGGTCCCGGTAATTTTTGTGGAATTGCCCCAGACCGCCGAAGCGGGGGCAGACGTCAAGCCAAGTCAACGCGGCGAGCGTTGCCCTCCGATTGCTTGCTCGCCGCCAGCGTCAGTCACGCCGATCTCAAGCGACGTGATGCACCCATCCGAACGGGTCGGCGATGCTGCCGCGCTGGATGCCGGTCAGCAAGGCACGGAGCCGTTGCGTGACTTCGCCTTCGCCGCCGTTGCCGATGGTGAATTCGCCGCCGGCGTGACGCACCTGCCCGATGGCGGTGACGACCGCGGCGGTGCCGCAGGCGAAGGTTTCCCTGACCCGGCCACTGGCTGCATCGGCGCGCCACGAAGCGAAGTCGTATGGCGTTTCGTTGACCGCAATGCCCTCGTGGCGGGCCAGCTCGATGATCGAAGCGCGGGTAATGCCTGGCAGGATGGTCCCTTTCAAGGGGGGCGTGCGCAGGGAGCCGTCATCCATCACGAAGAACACGTTCATGCCGCCGAGCTCTTCGATCCAGCGGTGCTCCGCGGCGTCAAGGAACACCACCTGGTCGCAGCCCTTGGCCGCGGCCTCGGTCTGCGCGATCAGGCTGGCTGCATAATTGCCGCCGCATTTGGCGGCGCCGGTGCCGCCGGAAGCCGCGCGGGTGTATTGGTCCGAGACCCAGACCGTTACCGCCGACTTGCCTGGCTTGAAATACGGGCCGACCGGACACGCGATCACGCAGAAAATGAATTCGGCGGAGGCGCGCACCCCGAGGAAATTCTCCGAGGCGAACATGAACGGGCGCAGGTAGAGGCTGCCCTGGCTGCCGGGAATCCAGGCGCGGTCAATGTCGACGAGCGCTTCCACGGCTTGCAGGAAGGTGGCCTCGGGCAGGTCGGCCATCGACATGCGGGCAGCGGAGGCGCGAAAGCGCCTGGCGTTCTCCAGTGGCCGGAACAGCGAGATCTTGCCGCCTTCGCCACGGTATGCCTTCATGCCCTCGAAGATTTCCTGCGCGTAGTGCAGCACGGCGCAGGCGGGGTCGATCTGGAAAGGACGGCGTGCTTCCACCCTGGCGTCATGCCAGCCGCGACCGTCGGTCCAGCGGATCGTGACCATGTGATCCGTGAACACGCGGCCGAAGACGGGATTCTCCAGGCTGGAGGCGATCTGGTCGGCGGGGGTGGGGCCGGGATGGGGCTCCAGGGCGAACTGCAGTGAATTTTCAGTGCTCATGCTTCAGTGCTCGGGGGATGTTGGGCCATATGGCCTGGCCGCCGCGGTGGCGTGACCGGACGGGTGCGCTACAAGGGAGTACTGGTACGGGCCATGCGATAGGAGGCCGCCAAGCCAATCGGTATCGGCGGGCGTCGCAGTGCCCGGATCGCGCTCAGGCAGACGGCGCCGTGTCGAGGCTGCCGCCGTTGCCGGCCAGTCGCTGCCGCGTTGCGGCCTGGTGCGGTCTGGCGAGTATTGTCGCATTCACGATGTCTGTCTCCGGATGTTTTATTTGTCTGGAGGAGTGTAAGAAGCGGCCGCGCCGCCGTAAATTCAATAATTCCCACATCTGGTATCTTCAAAACGCATAGCGGACGATGGATTCTGATCTGCAAGAATGGGGGCCTTCCCTACATCCGAAGCCGCTCCGGTCGCTCCGGTCGCTAATCCGGCTACGTGCCGTCCCCGCAGTGATGCCATATCATGGTGAGGCATCCTGGCCAACGGATGCATGCGGCAACGCATCGCCACCTTTCCATCCCGCCGGCTGCGCCACACCAGGCATGTCTCGCCCTGACCGCACTCTCCGCCGCAAGCACTGCCTGACCGGGCCAACCGGCACGCCGGGTAGCGGGCGCGGCACTTGGCAAAGAGCCTGCCGGGCGCTGATGCTGCTGTGGCTTGCGGGAGTCGGTGCCTGCGGCTCGCTTTCGCACAATGTCCCCCGCAATCTGCCCCAGCCGACGGCGGCCAGCGCAACCGTCCCCCTGCGCGAGCCCACCGACGTCGCCGGGCCGACGACCATCGCCATGGCCTTCTCCGGCGGCGGCACGCGGGCCGCGGCCTTCGCCTTCGGCGCGCTGCAGGGGCTGGACGCCATGCGAGCTCCCGGCGGCGCTTCCTTGCTCGACGACGTCGCCTTCATCAGCAGCGTTTCCGGCGGCTCGCTCACCGCCGCATACTTCGGCCTGCACGGCAAGGACAGCCTGGCGACGTTCCGATCGGTGCTGTTGAAGGACGGAGAGGCCCGGCTTCGCTTCAGCCTGCTGAATCCCCTCAACATTGCGCGGCTGTTTGCCGGGGGACTCAACAACCGGGAAGATCTTCAGGCATGGCTGGACGAAGACGTGTTCAAGGGAGCCACCTACGCCGACATGTTCCGGCGCGGCAAGCCTCTGGTGTGGATCAACGCCACCAACGTCTATTACCGGGTCGCGTTTCCGTTCAGCCAGCTGGCATTCGATGCGCTTTGCAGCGATCTCGCCAGCTTTCCCGTGTCCGAGGCCGTCGCCGCCTCCATGGCGGTGCCGCTGTTCTTCGCGCCCATCGTGCTGGAAAAGCACACCGACGCATGCCGTGCGCCGCTGCCGAACCTTGACCATGCCCATGCGCCCGGGCAATCGCTGCTGCTTGGCGCGCTGGCGGCTGCCGTGCGCGGCCACCGGGACCTGTCGAAGGGCAAGTACATCAAGCTGGTCGACGGTGGCGTGACCGACAACTATGGCCTGGCCACCATTTTCCAATCCCGTTTGCTGCTGGGCACGGCTTATGGGCCCATGAGCGAGAACGACGCGATCCATGTGCGGCGGCTGCTGTTCGTCGTGGTGGACGCCGGCCAGGGTCCGCGTGGCGACTGGAACCGGCGCCAGGATGGCCCGTCGGGAATCGAAGTCGCCAACGCGTCGATCGATGCGGCAATGGCCACCAACGTGCGCATGAGCTATGACGCCTTCGTTCCCATGATGCGCCAGTGGCGCAACGACCTCGTCGCGTATCGGTGCGCCATGCCGTTTGTCCGGCAGCAGGCGATTGCCGAGCGCCGTCCAGGCTGGCGCTGCGACGACGTCGAGTTCTTCGTTACGCGAATTGCCTTCGACGCCCTCGACCCGGCGCGATCTGCAAGCCTGAACGAGCTGCCGACCCGGCTTCGGTTGCCCGAGAAGGATGTCGATCGCCTGATCGAAGCGGGCCGGGATGCCATCCTGGGCAACCCGGTGATCCGCGAGTTCGAGCGCGAAGCCAACGCAGCCCGATAGGGCCGGCGCGGAAGGCGGGTGGTCTGCCGGCCAGGCCTGCGCTGCGGGAATGCCATCGTGCCGGACGATTGGTGTCGGCACGGTAACAGTGCGTGTCCCTCGGCGGAACTACCGGTGCCGCCGGCCCACGGCTACGATTCGTTGCAAGCGGTACCCGCGCGACGTCCGGCGCGGGTCCGCCGGGCATTCCCGCCATCTCAGCAGGAGAGAGATCATGACGCAGCGTCTCAACTACTTCCAGCAGTCCCCGGAGCTGTCCAAGAAGCTCATGGAGCTGAACAGCCTTTTCCAGAAAACGACGATCGAGCAGCACATTCGCGAACTCGTGGAGATTCGCGCTTCGCAGCTCAACGGTTGCGCGTTCTGCGTCGACATGCACATCAAGATGGCCAAGATCCACGGCGAGCGCGAGCTCCGGCTGCATCACGTGGCGATCTGGCGCGAATCGACGCTGTTCTCGGCGCGCGAGCGCGCCGCGCTGGCCTGGACCGAGGCCCTGACCCAGCTGCCCGCGCAAGGCGTGCCGGACGATGTCTACGAGCGCGTTCGCACGCAGTATTCCGAGAAGGAGCTGTCCGACCTGACTTTCCTGGTGGGCACCATCAATACGTGGAACCGCTTGAACGTAGCGTTCCGCATGGTCCCCGGTTCTTCCGACAAGGCGTTCGGGCTGGACAAGGCCAATCTGGAGTAATGCCATGACACGGTCGATTGCCATGGCGGCAAGCCTGGTGCTGCTGATGTCGGCGCCGCTGGCCCACGCCGCGCCGCCGGAGGTGGTGGTCCAGTCGCTGGCCACGAAGGCGTTGCCCGACTATGCGGGCAAGGAAGTCCAGATGATCACCGTGGAGTACCCGCCCGGCGGCTTCGACCCGGTGCATCGCCATGACGCGCATGCGTTCGTCTATGTGCTCGAGGGCAGCATCGTGATGGGCGTGAAGGGCGGCAAGGAAGTCACGCTGAAGGCGGGCGAGACCTTCTATGAAGGCCCGGACGATCTCCACACCGTCGGTCGCAATGCCAGCAAGACCAAGCCGGCAAAGTTTGTCGTGTTCCTGCTCAAGAAGCAGGGTGCGCCGATCTTCACCCCGGTGAACTAGCGCAGCCGTGCCCCGGGCCGGTCACGGTCCGGGGCCCTGAATCACGAATCCAGGATCCGCCGGCGGCAGCCGCGCGATGTGCCGACCCGCCGGTGGCGCTATTCGCGGCTCGGTACGTACGTCGACGACTGGCCGAAGATCCAGCTCAGTGCCAGTCCGGCGGCCAGGGCGTCCTTCTGGCGCACCAGAGGACTGCTCTCGAAGCGGGCACCATCCAGCCGGTCGTAGCGGACGAAGGCGCCGAACCAGACATGACGGAACCGCCTGGACAACGAAGCCAGCGCCATGCTGCCGGAATAGCCGGCCTGGGCGATATAGGCCGGACGCGCCGCGGTCGCGAACTGTTCTTCGACGGAATAGAAATACTGGTTGTAACGCGCGGTCGAGAACAGCGGCCCCGCCATCAGGCCCAGGTTCCAGCCGGGCAGGCCGCCAACGTTGGCAACGTCCAGGTTCAGGTGCGGCGAGAAGATCCAGCCAATCGCCTTGGGCGACGATTCCACCGTCACCGCCAGCCGTATGGGAAGGCGCAGGTCCAGCCGGGTACGGTCCTGAGCGGATCGCCAAAGCGTGAGCGCCAGCGAAGGACCGATTTCGACGGCGGGCTTGAGGTCCGGCATACCGCGGCGCGCCGCATCCTCGCTGCTTTCGACGGGTAGCGAGAGGCCGAGGCTGACATTTATCTCGATCCGGTCGCTGTCGAACAGCTTGCCGCGCACCCCGTTGCGGTCTGCCCGCAAATGCTCGCCGCGGTATACGAAGTAGGGGACCGGAAACAACAGGTTGGCGCGTGCGTCCGAGCCGCGGTAGTGCGGCAGGGTGATGCCGCCGACCCCAAGCCCGACTTCCCACAACGGCCGTTCGATGGCATCGAAATCCTGTGCCCCGCACGCCGTGGCGAAGGCCACGGCAATTGCCGGGAGCGCGCGATAGTGTTTGCGCAACCTCGTCTCTGGGAAGCCATGCCGTGATCGGCTGGCGCAATGCCCGGTTCGCATGGCGTGGCTCCGGAGAACTTTGGTGGAATTGCGGGGAAAAACCGAGCAGGAGCAAAACCAGGCCAAGTATAACCAGAGTGGCCGGCTGCGCGGTTCCCGCTCAGCCCCCCGGCGGCGCAGCATTTGTTCCCCGCAGTACCAATTGCTGTTCCTGGTGATGCCTTTATCCGATGGCGGGGGTCGCATAGAGTGGGTCGCATGGGCCCTGGGGCGTCCTGTCCGGGACGCCTTGTGTGAGCGGGCCTGACTGGAGCCGATATGTCGATTCGTGAACGCCTCGCCGCGCGCGGCCTTGTCTTGCCGCCGCCCCCGCAACCCCTGGGCAGCTATACCGCGGTCAGCCAGGCCGGCGACCTGCTGTTTATCTCGGGACAGTTGCCGCTGCAGGATGGCAAGGTGATCTGGCAGGGCCAGATCGGTGCTGAGCTGACCGTCGAGCAGGGCAGAAGCGCGGCCGAGCTGGCGGCGCTCAACGTGCTGGCACAGATCGATGCCTACCTGGACGGCTTCGATCGCCTGGACCACATCGTCCGCGTGGACGGCCACATCGCCAGTGCGCCAGGCTGGTTCGGGCAGCCGGCGGTCCTCGACGGGGCGTCCGACCTGTTCCGTGACGTGCTGGCGGAAAAAGCCGGCCATGCGCGCACCATCTCTTCGCACTTGCAGCAGCCGGGCAACGCCGCCGTGATACTCGTCGTCATAGCACAGGTCCGGCCCGCATAGTCCTTGCGTCGCGCTAAGCCGAGAACTTCTCGACGAGGAAGTCGACGAACACCCGTACCCGGCGTGTGACGTGCCGCGCCGACGGGTACAGCAGCACAAAAGGCCGCGAACTGCCGCCGTAATCCCGCATCACCTCCACCAGCGCGCCGTCGCGCAGGTCCTGTTCCACCACGAAGCGGTAAGTCTGGAACAGCCCGGCGCCGGCGCGCACCAGGGTTGCCCCGCCGAGAATGTCCTCGGACACCGCGTAGGAGCCGGCCGTCACGACATCGGTTTCCTCGCCATGGATCCGCAGCGTCCAGGGAATCCTGCGGCCGCTGCTGGGACGCTCGAACTGGATGCACTCGTGCCTGAGCAGGTCCTCCGGCGACTGCGGCGTACCGGCGCGGCGCAGGTATCCCGGCGCCGCCACGACCACCAGTTCGGCGTCCTCGAGCTTGCGCGCGATCAGGTTCGAGTCGTCCGGTGCCCGTCCCCGCACCGAAAGGTCATAGGTGTCGTCGGCGAAGTCGACGTTGCGGTTGCTGATGTGCACGTCGATCTCGACTTCCGGGTACTGCTCCCGGAATGCCGGCAGCACCGGCAGCACGCGATAGTGGGCATAAGGCGTCGGCAGGCTGATCCGCAAGCGGCCGGCGGGTGCCCGTTGCTGGCCGCTGATCTGGCGCTCGGCGTCCAGCAGCTGCGCCAGCGCGCCGCGGCTTTGCTCAAAGTACACCCGCCCCTCGTCAGTCAGCCTGATCTGCCGCGTGGTGCGCACGAACAGGCGGACCCCAAGGCGTTCCTCCAGCCGCTGGACGGTGCGGCTGACTGCGGGTGGCGTCACGCCGGCGGCCACGGCCGCCGCGGTGAAGCTGCCCAGCTCCGCCGCCAGGCAGAACAGTTCGATGCTGCCAAGCTGAAGGTCGTCGAATTGCCGTTTCATGTCGGGTAGCCGCTGGCGGGGCGGCCTGTCGAGTCGATCGATCCGAGGATCATAGGGGCGTCGTCCGCAGAAGTCGATGGTGCGGGCGCATGCCGGCGCAGGCGCCAACCGCGCGGCGTTCGGGTGTCCTGCCGTCGCCCGCATTTGTACTGCCGGCGCACAACTGTTTGTTCTCGCGAGGTCTTCGAAGGCGCGGGAGATTTGCCTAGATTGGAACCCATCGGAGCCGCCGGCCCGATCGGCGGCAAGGCCGAATCCCACGATATCGAGGTACCAGACATGAGCACAGCAAAGAAAGTCGTAGTCATCACGGGCGCATCGCAGGGCATTGGCGCCGAACTGGTCAAGGGCTTCCGCGAGCGCGGCCACCGCGTGGTGGCGACGGCGCGCAGCATCAGGCCGTCGGACGACGCGGAGATCCTGGCAGTCGCCGGCGATATCGCCGATCCCGCGACGGCGCGCCGCGTCATTGCCGAGGCGGTGGCGAGGTTCGGCCGCATCGATACGCTGGTCAACAATGCCGGCGTCTTCGTCGCCAAGCCCTTCACCAGCTATACCGGCGAGGACTATGCGACCGTCACCGGGATCAACCTGGCCGGCTTCTTCCATATCACGCAGCTCGCCATTGCCGAGATGGAGAAACAGCGCAGTGGCCACGTGGTCAGCATCACCACCAGCCTGGCCGACCATGCCATCCAGGGCGTGCCGTCGGTGCTGGCCTCGCTGACCAAGGGCGGACTGAACGCCGCAACGCGGTCGCTGGCCATCGAATACGCCAGGACAGGCATCCGCGCCAATGCGGTCTCGCCCGGCATCATCAAGTCGCCGATGCATCCGCCCGAAACGCACGCGGCGCTGAGCGCGCTGCACCCGGTGGGCCATATGGGCGAGATGCGCGACATTGTCGATGCCGTGCTGTATCTCGATTCGGCGCCCTTCGTCACCGGCGAGATCCTGCATGTCGACGGCGGCCAGAGCGCGGGCCATTGAGCAGGCCACCCGCGGCGTTGCTTGCCGGCACCAGCGGCCGGCCGCCGCGGTCAGCGCTTGCGCAAACGCATGACGTCCGCCAGGCGGCGCATCAACGGACCCAGCGCTCGACCCGGGCTTGCAGGCGCGATAGCGCGACATGGAAGATCAGGTGCACAATGGCGATGGCAACAATGTCATGGATCCCACCGTTTATGCCATGACAGGGAATGTGCCTTCCACTGCCATGAGGAGTTCACCATGCAACATGTGGCCCTTGCCCTCTATCCCGGCTTCCAGGCGCTGAACCTGGCGGTGTCGACGGTGCTGGAGTTCGCCAACCGGTACCTCGACGTGCCGCTCTACCAGGTCCACCTGCTGTCCGAACATGGCGGACCGGTGTCGACTTCCGGGGGCTTTTCCGTCAGTACCGAACCCTTTGGCAGGCGTCGCTTCGATACCGTCCTGGTAGTGGGAGACAATGACGTCCTGCCCGCGCCGCCGGCGCTGGTGAAGTTCCTGCAGCGGGCGGCACGGACCTCGCGGCGGATCGGCGCGACGTGTACCGGCGCCTTCACCCTGGCGGAGGCCGGCTTGCTGGCTGGCCGCCGTGCCACGACGCACTGGTATTACGCGGAGCAGTTGCGGCGCCGCTTCCCGGACATCAGCGTGGAGGAGGACCGCATCTTCATTATCGATGGCCCGGTCTGGACCTCGGCCGGCATGTCGGCCTGCATCGACCTGGCGCTGGCGATGGTGGAGAAAGACGCGGGTGCCGCGATCGCGCGGGACGTTGCCAGGGGGCTGGTCGTATACCATCGCCGCGCCGGCGGCCAGTCACAGTTTTCAGCGCTGCTGGAACTGGAGCCGCGCTCGGATCGCATTCGTGGCGCGCTGGATTTTGCGCGGCAGAACCTCAAGCAAGAACTGTCGGTGGAGCAGCTTGCGCAAGCCGCGCACCTCAGCGCCCGGCAGTTCTCCCGCGCATTCCGCGACGAAACGGGCCAGAGTCCGGCAAAGGCGGTCGAGCGCCTGCGCGTGGAAGCGGCGCGGCTGATGATGGAAAGCGGACGCCATCCCATCGATGTCGTGGCCCGGGATACCGGTTTCGGCGATCCCGAGCGCATGCGGCGGGCCTTCCTGAGGGCGTTCGGCCAACCGCCGCAAGCGATCCGCCGCATGGCGCGCGGCGGCGCCTTGCAGACGGCCTGATGGCAGCACGCATCACACGGCCAGCAAAGAGGCATTGCCGGGATATGCCAATGCAGGCCATCCTTCGCCAACCCCGCAAGCGGAATCGCACCGATATGCGCGTTACGCCAGCTAGAATCTGAACACGGTTTCTCCTTGGCACGGCATCATGACAAACGAATCCAGCTCCATGCAGGACGAGTCGGCGGACCGGCGCGGGGAAGGGCGCACGGGCGAGCAGGCGGACTCGGCGACCCTGTCCAATGGCAATGCACGTTATATCCACCCCGAACTCAGCCAGCTGGCGTTCTTTGACCGCGTCCTGCAGCAGGCGGCCGATCCCGCCATGCCGCTGCTCGAGCGCCTGCGGGCCCTGTGCACCTTCAGCAGCAACCTGGACGAGTTCTATGAAGTCCGGGTGGCGGGGTTGAAGGAGCAGTGCGCACTGTCGTCGCCGGTGGTCGGCCCGGACGGGATGACGCCGCAGGCAGTCTATGCCGCGGTCAACCGGCGGGTGCGGGAGCTGGTCGAGCAACAGTACCGGCTGTTCAACGACGTGCTGATTCCCGCCATGGCGCAGGAGCAGATCTGCTTTCTGCGACGGCCATCGTGGAACGCCGAGCAGAAGGCCTGGATCCGCGCGTTCTTCTTTGCCGAGCTGATGCCGGTCCTGACGCCGATCCGGCTGGATCCGGCGCATCCCTTTCCACGCGTGCTGAACAAGAGCCTGAACTTCGCCGTGGAGCTCGAGGGGAAGGACGCCTTCGGCCGCAGCTCCGGCAATGCGATCGTGCAGGCGCCAAGAGCCTTGCCACGCGTCATCGCGCTGCCGGCGAGCATAGCCGGATGCCAGCACGGCTTTGTGTTCCTGTCCTCGATCCTGCATGCCCATGTCGGCGAG